>NZ_JAEBEF010000011.1:0-437099 GCF_046548815.1 Amycolatopsis sp. cmx-4-83
CGTTCGGGGCTGGTGTGTGGGGCGAGCTCCGGACCGCTGTGAGTTCCGTTCGGGGCTGGTGTGTGGGGCGAGCTCCGGACCGCTGTGAGTTCCGTTCGGGGCTGGTGTGTGGGGCGAGCTCCGGACCGCTGTGAGTTCCGTTCGGGGCTGGTGTGTGGGGCGAGCTCCGGACCTCCGCGAGTTCCGTTCGGGGCTGGTGTGTGGGGCGAGCTCCGGACCTCCGCGAGTTCCGTTCGGGGCTGGTGTGTGGGGCGAGCTCCGGACCCCCGCGAGTTGCGCTCCGTGCCGGTTTCGATGGGCGGGGTCGGTAGGGTCTGCTCATGAGTGATGCCGACGAGACGCTCTTCGAGCGGATCATTGCTGGTGAGATCCCTGCTGATGTCGTCTATCAGGATGAGACCACCTTCGCTTTCCGGGATATTCGGCCTCAGGCTCGGGTTCACGTGCTCGTCGTGCCCAAGAAGCGGTATCGGAACCTGGGGGAGTTGGCTGCCGCCGAGCCGCAGTTGCTTGCTGACGTTGCGTTGACCGCTCGTCGCGTTGCCGAGCTCGAAGGTGTGCTCGAGAGTGGGTACCGGGTGGTCTTCAACACCGATGGTGATGCCGGGCAGACCGTCTTCCACGTGCATGCCCATGTGCTCGGTGGGGAGCCGCTCGGGCTGTTCGGTGCTGGTAGTTAAACCGGCCTGCGTCTTGTCGGGGGGTGCCAGTAGCATCGGTGGGGTCCAGTCGTACTCACCGAGAAAGCAGGCCTGAGGCCACGTGGCCGGAACCGTACCGGGTGGAGCCGCCCGTCCGGACGTCCCTGGGGACGTCGCGAAGGCCGAGGATTCCGCTGTTCAGGCTGCGCAGTCCCGGTTCCCCATTCCCGACGCTGCCGCGCTGAGCCTGCTCGGGTCTCGGGATGAAAACCTGCGGGTCGCCGAAGAGCTTCTCGCCGCTGACGTGCACGTTCGGGGTAACGAGGTCACGCTGACCGGGAGCCCGGCCGACGTCGCGTTCGCCGAGCGTGTTTTCGCCGAGCTCGTGCAGCTCGCCGGTGGGGGGCAGCAGGTCGGGCCCGACACCGTGCGTCGCACGATCGGGATGTTGTCCTCCGGGGATGCGTCGCCGGTCGAGGTGCTGAGTCTCAACATCGTTTCCCGGCGTGGGAAGACCATCCGGCCCAAGACGCTGAACCAGAAGCGGTACGTCGATGCCATCGACAAGCACACCGTCGTCTTCGGGATCGGGCCCGCCGGTACCGGCAAGACCTACCTGGCGATGGCCAAGGCCGTGCAGGCGCTGCAGGCCAAGCAGGTCACGCGGATCGTGCTGACCCGGCCCGCCGTCGAGGCCGGTGAGCGGCTCGGGTACCTGCCGGGCACCCTCAACGAGAAGATCGACCCCTACCTGCGGCCGCTCTACGACGCGCTGCACGACATGGTCGAACCCGAGTCCATCCCGCGGCTCATGCAGGCCGGCACGATCGAGATCGCGCCGCTCGCGTACATGCGCGGCCGCACCCTCAACGACGCCTTCATCATCCTCGACGAGGCGCAGAACACCACGCCCGAGCAGATGAAGATGTTCCTCACCCGGCTCGGTTTCGGCTCCAAGATCGTCGTCACCGGCGACATCACCCAGGTCGACCTGCCCAGCGGGCAGCGCAGCGGCCTGCGGGTCGTGCGCGACATCCTCACCGGCGTCGATGACCTCCACTTCGCCGAACTGACCAGCCAGGACGTCGTCCGGCACCGGCTCGTCGCGAGCATCGTCGACGCCTACGAGAAGTGGCAGGCCGTGCAGGACGCGCAGGGACAGCAGGGCAACGGCTGGAAGGGCAACCGGCGTTGAGCATCGAGATCGCCAACGAATCCGGCGTCAACGTCGACGAGACGTCCATCGTCTCCGCCGCCCGCTACGCCCTCGACAAGATGGAGGTCAGCCCGCTCGCCGAGCTGTCCATCCTCCTCGTCACCCTCGACGTGATGGAAGACCTCCACGAACGCTGGATGGACCTCCCCGGCCCCACCGACGTCATGGCCTTCCCCATGGACGAGCTCGACTCCAGCCGCCGCCCCGACGCGCCCGACGCGTCGCCGGCGCTGCTCGGGGACATCGTGCTCTGCCCGGCGTTCGCCAAGGACCAGGCCAAGACCGCGGGCCACGCCCTGATCGACGAGCTGCACCTGCTCACCGTGCACGGCTGCCTGCACCTGCTCGGCTACGACCACGCCGAACCCGCCGAGGAGCGCGAGATGTTCGCCCTCCAGAAGCGGATCCTCGGCGAGTACCAGGACGCCGTCGCCGCACTGGACAAGCAGAACGCCCAGCGCAACACCGACGACCGCGTCCTCGGCATCGCCGGCCTCGACGCGACCGAGCCGCCGGCCGGGGAAACGCCGTAGTGCCCGGCACCACGAGGCCGGGCCGCCGTCACCGGACCCCCGGCGCGAGACCCTAGCCGCCGGTCATGGTCCAGCTCCTCTTCGCGATCGCGCTCGTCCTCCTGGCGGGCGTCTTCGCGGCGGCCGACGCCGCCATCAGCACCGTCTCGCAGGCCCGGGCCGACGGCCTCGCCCGGCTCGGGCTGCCCGGCGCCCGCCACCTCTCGGCGGTCGTCGCCGAACGACGGCGGCACATCAACCTGCTGCTCCTGCTCCGCCTCGGCTGCGAGCTCACCGCGACCGTGCTCGTCACGGTGTTCGTCGGCACCCGCCTGGCCCCGCTCGGCCTGGCCGTGCTCGTCGCCGCCGTCGTCATGGTCGTGGTCAGCTACGTCCTCATCGGCGTCGGCCCCCGCACCCTCGGCCGCCAGCACCCCTACCGCATCGGCCGCTACGTCGCCGGGCCCGTCCGCGTGCTCGGCTCCGTCCTCGGCCCGCTGTCCCGGCTGCTGATCCTCATCGGTAACGCCATCACGCCCGGCCAGGGCTTCCGCGAAGGCCCGTTCACCTCCGAAGTCGAGCTGCGCGAACTCGTCGACCTCGCCCAGGAACGCGGTGTCGTCGAGGACTCCGAGCGCGAGATGATCCACTCGGTGTTCGAGCTGGGCGACACCGTCGCCCGCGAAGTCATGGTGCCGCGCACCGAAATCGTCTGGATCGAGCGCACCAAGACCGTCCGGCAGGCACTGGCGCTGGCGCTGCGCACCGGCTTCACCCGCCTGCCGGTGATCGACGAGTCGGTCGACGACATCGTCGGCGTCGTCAACATCAAGGACCTGATGGCGGCGTACATGGACCCGGACGGCGCCAGCACCATCGTCAGCACGCTGATGAACGAAGCGTCCTTCGTCCCGGACTCGAAGCGCCTCGACGAGCTGCTCAAGGAAATGCAGCGCTCGCACAACCACATGGCGATCGCCGTCGACGAGTACGGCGGCACCGCCGGCCTGCTCACCATCGAAGACGTTCTCGAGGAGATCGTCGGCGAGATCACCGACGAGTCGGACGCCGACGAGCGCCCCGAGGTCGAGGAGCTCGACGGCGGCGCCGTCCGGGTGTCCTCCCGGATGGGCGTCGACGACCTGGGCGAACTCTTCGGCATCGACCTCGAAGACCACGACGTGGAGACCGTGGGCGGCCTGCTCGCGGAACGACTGGGTAGGGTCCCGCTGCCGGGGGCCGAAGCCGAGGTCGCCGGCCTTCGGCTGTTCGCCGAAGGGGGCAAGGACCGGCGCGGCCGCATGCGGATCACCTCCGTCGTGGTGCACCCGGCCGACGCCGACGCGATGACGGACCCGGGCGACCGGACCACCCGTCGCCGCACGCGCGTACCCCACCCCGACGAACGCGACAGGAGCGTCGAACATGCCTGACCTCGAGGCCGAGGACCAGAAACTCGTCACGCTGGCCCGGTCTTCGCGCGCGCGGATCCAGGCCGCCGAGGGCGCCGCGATCCGCGACACCGACGGCCGCACCTACACCGCCGGCACGGTCGACCAGCCGTCGTTCAAGCTCACCGCGCTCCAGGCCGCGGTCGCCGCCGCGCTGTCCAGCGGCGCCGAGGGCATCGAGGCCGCCGCCGTCGTCACCGGTGAAGGCCTGCTCAAGGAAGCGTCCGTGCACGCGGTCCGCGACATCGCCGCGACCGCGCCGATCATCCTCGCCGACCCCAGCGGCGAAGTGCTCCAGGTGCTCAGCCGATGACCGAACACCGCTCCGGCTTCGCCTGCTTCGTCGGCCGCCCCAACGCGGGCAAGTCGACGCTGACCAACGCCCTCGTCGGCACGAAGGTCGCGATCACCTCCAGCAAGCCCCAGACCACCCGGCACGCCATCCGCGGCATCGTCCACCGCGAGGACGCCCAGCTCGTCCTCATCGACACGCCCGGCCTGCACCGCCCCCGTACCCTGCTCGGCGAGCGGCTCAACGACATCGTGCACGCGACGTGGTCCGAAGTGGACGTCGTCGGCCTCTGCGTGCCGGCGAACGAGAAGATCGGCCCCGGCGACAAGTTCATCGCCGCCGAGCTGCAGAAGATCGCGAAGCGCACCCCGGTCGTCGGCATCGTCACGAAGACCGACCTCGTGCAGCCCCAGCAGGTCGCCGAACAGTTGCTTGCCCTGCAGCAAGTGATGGACTTCGCCGAGCTGGTGCCGGTGTCCGCAGTGGACGGTTTCCAGGTCGACACGCTGGCGAAGCTGCTCGTCGAGCGGCTGCCCGAAGGCCCCCAGCTCTACCCGGGCGGCGAGCTCACCGACGAACCCGAGCAGACCCTGGTCGCCGAGCTGATCCGCGAGGCGGCGCTGGAAGGCGTCCGCGACGAGCTGCCGCACTCGATCGCCGTCACCGTCGAAGAGATGCTGCCGCGCGAAGGCCGCGACGACCTCATCGACGTGCACGCGTTCCTGTACGTGGAACGGCCCAGCCAGAAGGGCATCATCCTCGGGCACAAGGGCGAGCGCCTGCGCGAGGTCGGTGCCACCGCCCGCAAGCACATCGAGCGGCTGCTCGGCTCCAAGGTGTACCTCGACCTGCACATCAAGGTGGCCAAGGACTGGCAGCGCGACCCCCGTCAGCTGCGCCGGCTGGGCTTCTGACCGGCGGGTGGGACGCCCGCGGGAATTCCTGGTCTCGATTCGGTCGCGACGGCACGAATCCCGGGGCGCGCGCCGATCCGGCCCCCTACAGTTCGCACCTCGACCACACCGCGGCCGGTCGGGGCGGCCGCTGAACCAGTGGTCGTCCATGGAGCACGACGAAGGGGACCGACCGAAATGACCGACAGCCAGGGCATGCCCAACTACCCCGGCGACCAGCCCGGCGGGCAGCCGAACTACCCCGGCGGCCAGCCGGGCGGGTACCAGCCGGGCCCGCCCCCGAGCAACAACCTGGTGTGGGCCATCCTCACCACCATCCTCTGCTGCCTCCCGTTCGGCGTCGTGTCGATCGTGCAGGCCGCGAAGGTGAACGGGCTCTGGGCGCAGGGCCAGACCGCCGCCGCGCAGGAAGCCGCCGACTCCGCCAAGAAGTGGGCGATCATCTCCGCGGTCGTCGGTGTCGTGTGGCTCGTGCTGTGGATCATCCTGATGATCGCGGGCGTCTTCACGTTCGGCGCGGGCACGACGTCATACTGACGTAGCCGAACAGCAGGAGGATCCCGGTGACCGACCAGTACCCGCCGCCGTACCCGCCCCCGGGCGGGCCGCCGCCCGGCTATGGCTACGGCTACGGCTACCCGCCGCCGAACTACGGGCCACCGCCGGACAACAACATGGTCTGGGCGATCCTGAGCACGGTGCTTTGCTGCCTGCCGCTCGGCATCGTCTCGATCGTGAAGTCCAGCCAGGTCAGTTCGCTGTGGTTCCAAGGCATGCACGCCGAGGCGCGGAAGGCGGCCGACGACGCCCGCAAGTGGGCGATGTGGTCGGCGATCACGACCGGGATCCTCCTGCTGCTCTACATCGCGTTCATCGTGGTGATGATCGTGGTCGTCGGCGCGAACGCGGACCGGTACACGCCGTGATCGCGACGACCGTCTACACGGGAATCCCGGCGCGGGGCGCGAAGGCCAAGCTGCGCGCGCTCGCGCCGCCGCTGGCCCTCGTGGCCGGGCTCGGCGTGTGCTGCGCGGTCGTCTGGGCCGGCGACCCGACCACCCCCGGCGGGTTCCTGCCCGTCTGCCCGACCAAGGCGCTGTTCGGCATCGACTGCCCCGGCTGCGGCGGCATGCGGATGGCGTACAGCCTGATGCACGGGGACATCCCGGCGGCGCTGCACTACAACGCCGTGTCGTTCGTGGTCGTGCTGCTGTTCGTGTGGAGCACGGCCACGTGGACCCTCGGGCGGCTGCGCGGCCGGGCGATGGACAGCTGGCTGCACTGGCGCTGGACACCACTGGTGTTTTCCCTCGTGTTCGTCGTCTGGTTCGTCATCCGCAACCTGCCGTTCGCGCCGTTCACGGCGCTGCGCGTCTGAATCCGGCGCGCCGGGGAACCGGTGCTCCGCCCGCCGCGTCGGACCGGCGCGCGGGTCACCCGGACAGCCGATGCCTGGGAGGCGCGGCCGCGACCGGAGCGAGTACGCTCCCGCGGACCGGACCGATGAGGGCGGATCCGTTTCCGCGCGTCGGGGAAGTGACCAGCGAGGGGAAGACCCAATGACCGATCCCTACGGCCAGCAGTCCTTCGGGCAGCAGCCCGGGGGCCAGCAGCCGTTCGGACAGCCGGGACCGACGCCGTACGGCCAGCCGTCGCCGTTCGGTCAGCCCGCGCCGTACGGCCAGCCGGGTACCCCCTTCGGCGCCCCGCGGAACTACGCGGACTGGGGCCAGCGCGCGATCGGCTGGCTCATCGACTTCGGGCCCATCTACGTGCTGTACCTGATCGTCATCCCGCTGTCCTTCGCCGGCGGGGACGCCGGCTCGCTCCTGGCCGTGATCGGGTCGCTCGCCTGGCTCGGCTGGACCATCTACAACCGGTGGATCCAGCAGGGCAACACCGGCCAGTCGGTGGGCAAGCGGATCGCCAAGGTCAAGCTGGTCCGCGAGGACAACGGACAGCCGGTCGGTCCGGCCATGGCGTTCGTGCGCGACCTCGCCCACTTCGTCGACAACATCATCTGCTACGTCGGCTGGCTTTGGCCGCTGTGGGACGACAAGTCCCAGACGCTTGCCGACAAGATCGTCGGCACCGTCGTCGTCCGGGCCGACGACGCCGCCGCTCCCTCGCCCTTCGGACCGGGCGCCCAGCCGTTCGCGGGTGGTTACCCGCCGGCCGGCCAGTTCGGCCAGCAGGCGCCCGGCGGTTTCCCGCAGCAGCCGCAGTCCGCGCCCGGTGGTTTCGGCCAGCCGCAGCCGCCCTCCGGTGGTTTCGAGCAGCCGCCGTCGGCGCCGGGCGGTTTCGGCCAGCCGCAGCCGGGCGGGTTCGGGCAGCCGCCGCAGTCCGGTGGTTTCCCGCAGCAGCCCGCCCCGGGCGCGTTCGACCAGCCGGCGCCGGGCGGTTTCGGCCAGCCGCAGCCGCCCTCCGGTGGTTTCCCGCAGCCGGGCCAGCCGCTCGCGCCGCCGCCCGGCGGGTCCCCGTTCGACGAGCAGGCCGAGCGCACCCAGATGCTGCGCCCGGACACCGGCGGCGCGTCCGCCTTCGACGAGCAGGCCGAGCGCACCCAGATGCTGCGTCCCGAGAACCAGGACGAGACCGAGCAGACCCGCAAGATCGACCCGGGGCAGTTCGGCCGGCACTAGCTTTTCCCGCACCACCGACGGGGTGACCCGGCGGAAAATCACGAGTAGTTGGGGTACAAGTTCATGACCGATCCCTACGGCCAGCAGCAGCCCTACGGCCAGCAGCCGCAGCAGCCGGGTTACGGCCCGCCGTCCGGCGCTACGCCCGCGCCCTACGGCCAGCCCGCCCCGTACGGGCAGCCCGCGCCCTATGGCCAGCCCGCGCCGTACGGCCAGCCGCCCACCGGTGGGTTCGGCGCCCCCGGCTACGGCATGCCCGGCGGTGGCGGCGACATCAACCAGATCAAGGACTACAAGGGCTGGGCCATCGGCTGCATCTTCCTGTTCTGGATCCTCGCGATCTTCGCGATCATGAAGTCGAACGAGGTCCAGACGTACAAGATGCAGGGCAACTACGCGATGGCCGAGCAGGCCTCGCGGACGACCAAGACGCTCTGCCTGATCGCCACCATCGTCGGCGGCCTCGGCTGCGTGATCGCGATCATCGTCTGGATCGTCGCGCTCACGACCGCCGCCACGTACTGCACGGGCTACTACTGCTGATTCTCGCGGGGCGCACCACCCCGCCATCGCCCGGAAGTGGGACGATGTCGGGGTGGTGAACCTCTACCGCGACACCGGGGTGGTGTTGCGCACGCACAAGCTGGGTGAAGCCGACCGGATCGTCACCCTGCTGACCCGGCGGCACGGCAAGGTCCGGGCCGTCGCGAAGGGCGTGCGGCGGACTTCGTCCCGCTTCGGGGCCCGGCTGGAGCCGTTCGGCCACGTCGACGTGCAGTTCTACACCGGGCGCACGCTCGACGTCATCACCCAGGTCGAGACCGTCGACGCGTTCCAGCTGCCGCTGGTCGCCGACTACCAGCGCTACACCGCGGCCAGCGCGATCGCCGAAACCGCGGACCGGCTCTCGGCCGAAGAGGGCGAGCCGGTGCTCAAGCTCTACCTCCTCGTCTGCGGCGCGCTGCGGTCCCTCGCCGCGGGCGAGCGCGACGCGTCCCTCGTGCTCGACGCGTTCTTCCTCCGCGCGATGTCCTACGCCGGCTGGGCGCCCGCGCTCACCGAGTGCGCCCGCTGCGGCCTGCCGGGCCCGCACGTCGCGTTCAGCGTCCCCGCGGGCGGGTCGATGTGCCAGGACTGCCGCGTCCCGGGGTCCGTGCACCCCGCGCCCGAGGTCCTGGACCTGCTCACGGCCCTGCTGCACGGCGAGTGGACGATGGCCGAGTCGACCCTGCCCGGCACCCGCCGCGACGCGAGCGGCCTGGTCGCGGCGCACCTGCAGTGGCACCTGGAGCGCCAGCTCCGGTCCCTTCCCCTCGTCGAGCGACGTGCCCGGGAGACCCCGATGACGTCCGGGGCTTCGCCCCGAGCCGGGGGCTTCGCCACCCGGACCCCCGAGGGATAGGTGGTGCCCGGGCAGTAAGGTCGGGCTGATCGGTTTCACCCAGTCAGGGAGGCTCGCAGTGCTGCGCAGGGGACGCGAGAACAAGGCGTCGCGGTATGAGCTGCGGGCCCCCGATCCGCACCCGACCGGCGCCAAGCCGCCGGAAATCCCCCGCGAGCTGGTGCCGAAGCACGTCGCGCTGGTCATGGACGGCAACGGCCGCTGGGCCAACCAGCGCGGGCTGCCGCGGATCGAAGGCCACAAGCGCGGTGAGGCGGTGATGATCGACGTCGCCGCCGGCGCGGTCGAAATCGGCGTCAAGTGGCTTTCGGTGTACGCGTTCTCGACGGAGAACTGGAAGCGCAGCCCCGAAGAGGTGCGGTTCCTGATGGGCTTCAACCGCGACACCATCCGCCGCCAGGTCGACTACCTCGGCTCGATCGGCGTGCGCATCCGGTGGGCGGGCCGCCGTCCCAAGCTGTGGGCTTCGGTGATCAAGGAGCTGCAGGCGGCCGAGGAGAAGACCAAGCACAACACGGCGCTGAACATGACGATGTGCGTCAACTACGGCGGCCGGGCCGAGCTGGGCGACGCGATGCAGCGGATCGCGCGCGACGTCGCCGACGGCAAGCTCGACCCCGGCAAGGTCACCGAGAAGACCATCGGCAAGTACCTGTACCAGCCGGACATGCCCGACGTGGACCTGTTCCTGCGGCCGTCGGGGGAGCAGCGGACGTCGAACTTCCTGCTGTGGCAGTCCGCGTACGCCGAGATGGTCTACCAGGACACGCTGTTCCCGGACTTCGACCGGACGCACCTGTGGCGCGCCTGCCTGGAGTTCGCGAAGCGGGACAGGCGTTTCGGCGGCGCCGTGGACCAGGCGGCTTCCTCGTGAGCGCGACCGAAGCGGCGGAGACCGCGGAACTGCTGACGCAGGCGAAGGAAGCGCTCGAGCGCTACCTCGAGGTGCGCGTCGACGACGACGGCGCGCTGACGTTCTCCCACGGCGACGTCCCGTGCGTCATCCAGGCGACCCGGCTCGGCGAGGGGCTCACCGTGCTCTCGCTGACCTGCGTGGTTGGCTGGGACCTGGCGGACGGGCCCGGGCTGTCGGTCGCGGTCGCCGAGCGGGCGGGGCAGGGGTTGTTCGGGACGCTCGGCGTCGGGCACACCGACTCCGGGGTCGACGTCACGCTGCGGTACGCGTTCCCGGCCGCGGGCCTGGACGCCGCGGCGCTGGGGACGTTGCTGATGCTGGTCGTGTCGACGGCGTCGCAGCTGCGGACGGAATTGCCGGGTATCGGGTCCGCCGGGTAACCCACAAGGGGTGGAGATTCCGCCGCGAACGGCGGATTCCGGTCGGAAACGGACCGGATCCGACCGTTCGTGACCTGTGCGGGTCATTTCGTGTCGGTGGGCACTGGCATCATCGTCGTCGTGAACATCGTTTCCACTTCCGGCACCGAGCCCGGCCGGCGCACGCGCCGCTTCCGGATCAGCTCGGTCGAGGTGCTGTGCGCGATCCTGCTGGTCGCGATCCTCGGCCAGGGCTGGCTGCAGCAGCTGTTCGACGTGCCCGCGTTGCGCACCGGCTCGACCGTGTTCGTCGCCGTGTGCGTGCAGGCGCTGCCGTTCCTGGTGCTGGGCGTGCTGATCAGCGGGGCCATCGCGGCGTTCGTGCCCGCTCGTGTGCTGGAGAAGGTGCTGCCCCGCCGGCCCGGTGCGGCGGTCGGCGTGGCCGGGCTGGCCGGGGTCGCGCTGCCGGGTTGTGAGTGCGCGTCGGTGCCGGTGGCCCGCCGGCTGATGGGACAGGGCGTGGCACCGGCCGCGGCGCTGACGTTCCTGCTGGCGGCGCCGGCGGTGAACCCGGTGGTGCTGGTGGCCACCGCGGTCGCGTTCCCCGGCAAGCCGGAGATGGTGCTGGCCCGCTTCGCCGGCTCGCTGGCGACGGCGATGGTGATGGGCTGGCTGTGGGCCCGCTGGGGCAAGCTCGAATGGATCACCGCCCGCGCGCTGCGCCGCCTCCCCGAAGTGGCGCCGGGGCAGCGGTGGCGGGTGTTCGCCGAAACGGCCCGCACGGACCTGGTGGAGGCCGGCGGCTTCCTCGTGCTGGGCGCGCTGATCTCGTCGGCGCTGAACGTGCTGGTGCCGGCGAAGTGGTTCGGCGTACTGGGCGAGCAGCTCGTGCTCGGTGTGCTGGTAATGGCGGTGCTCGCGGTGGTGCTGGCGCTGTGCAGCGAGGCGGACGCGTTCGTGGCGGCGTCCCTGACGGCGTTGCCGCTGCTGCCGAAGCTGGTGTTCCTGGTCGTCGGCCCGGCGGTGGACGTCAAGCTGTTCGCCTTGCAGGCAGGCACGTTCGGCCGCTCGTTCGCGATCCGCTTCGCCCCGGCGACGTTCGTGGTGGCCACGGCCTGCGCGGTCGTGGCCGGGGTTCTGGTGGGGGTGGCGTGAAGCGCGAGACGCAGAACATCCTGCTGCTCCTGCTGGGCGGAGCGCTGATCAAGATCGCGCTGAACGGCGACTACTTGAGGTACGTGAAGCCTGCGCAGCAACCCTGGATCATCACGGGCGGCGCGGTGATGGTGCTGCTGGGCGCGGTGGCGATCGTGCGCGACCTGCTGTCCGTCCGCACCTCCCGCCCCGACGGCGAGGCGCACCCGGCCGTCGTCGAGCCGGGTTCCCCGGACGACGGTCACGGCCACGCCCACTCGGCCCGCCCGGCGTGGCTCCTGCTGGTCCCGGTCCTGGCGGTGTTCCTGGTCGCACCCCCGGCCCTCGGCGCCGATTCGGTGATCCGCACGGAGTCCAGGGTCCCGGCGAGCGCGGCGGCGGCCAACGCGGCGTCGTTCCCGCCACTCCCGGCCGGCGATCCGGTTCCGTTGGCGGTCAACGAGTTCGTCAGCCGCGCGGGCTGGGACGCGGCAGGCACCCTGAACGGCCGCACCGTCTCCCTGACCGGGTTCGTCGTCCACGCCGACGGCGGAACCCTGCTGGCCCGCCTGGTGATCAGCTGCTGCGCGGCCGACGCGTTCCCGGTGACGGTCCGCCTCCGCGGCGGCGAAGCGGACCGCCTGGCGAGCGACGCGTGGATCCGGGTGACCGGCCAGGTGGTCCCCGGCACGGCCACGAAGGCGAACAGCTACACCCCCGACTTGACCCCGTCCTCGCTGGCGACGGTCCCGGCCCCCAAGGATCCTTACGAGTACTGACATTCGTCCAAGACGGACGGCCGGCGGCGGCTTAGATTCCGGCACATGGGAGTTCACGGCAGTACGCACGGGATGCACGTCGTCCACGACGGTCCGAAGCAGGCGCCACCCCTGCTGCTCATCCACGGATCGGGTGCTTCGGGCGCGTCCTGGGGTCCGGTCGCCAGGATCCTCGCCGCCCGCCACCACGTCATCCGGGTCGACCTCCCGGGGTGCGGCCAGTCGCCGCCCGCGGCGTCGTACGCCGTGCCCGGGCAGGCCGCTCGCGTGGCCGCGCTGCTCGACGACCTCGGGCCGGCGCAGGTCACCGTGGCCGGGCACTCCAGCGGCGGCTACGTCGCGACGGCGCTGGCGGAACAACGCCCCGACCTGGTGCGGTCGCTGGCGCTGGTCAGCACCGGCCCGAGCCTCGACGCGCTGCTGCCGCAGCCGTGGGTGATCCGCGCCCTGGTGGCCCCGCCGTTCGGCCCGCTGCTGTGGGCACGGCGGTCGGACGCGGTGATCCGCAAGGGAATCCGCGCGACGACCGCCCGCCCGGTGGACGTCCCGGACGACGCCGTCGCCGATCTGAAGAACATCGGCTACCGCACGTTCCGGCGGATCCTGCGCGACTATTCCGCGTACGTCGCCGAACGGAGCGTCCCCGAGCGCCTCGCCGGCCTCGGCCGGCCCGTGCTGGTGGTGTTCGGCGCGGCGGACCCCCGCTGGGACCCGCGGTCGGCGCACCAGTACGAGGCGGTGCCGGGCGCGCGCGTCGAACTGCTCCCCGGCGTCGGGCACATCCCGCTCTTCGAGGCCCCGAAACCGACTAGCGAACTGCTTCTGCACTTCGCGACGGCCGACGCCGCCCCGGCCTAAGCTGCGTACGTGCTGCCGACCGGCTGGAAGTGGGCGGACGTGGAGGTCGCCGTCCCGCGCCCGGCCACGCGGCTGCCGGGCGTCGTGATGGCGGGGTTCCGCCAGCGGATCCGCGCGGACGTCGGGATCGCGATGGTCGCGCACCCGTCCGTCACGCTGTTCCTCGACCTGAGCGAAACGGGCGGCATCGTCCGCGAAGCCGGCGGCACACGCCGGCGCGGCAGCTTCGTCGCCGGCCTCCTCCCCGGCGCCATCCGAACCGGCGGCCAGGAGGGCACGTGCCTCCAGATCCGGCTCTCCCCGGTGGTCGCGTCCGCGCTGCTCGGCGTTTCGACGGAGCTGACGGGCGCCGTGGCCACCCTCGAGGAGGTCTGGGGACGCGACGCCGAGCGAGTCGAGGAGAGGCTGCGCGCCGCCCCGTCCTGGGACGAACGCTTCGCCGTCGCGTCGGACGTCCTCGCCCGCCGGCTGGCGACCCGCCCGCACGTCGAGCCGGAGGTCGTCCAGGCTTGGCGCCGGACCCTCGCCGCCCGGGGGCGGGTCCGGGTCGACGGCCTGGCCGAAGAGCTCGGCTGGAGCCGCAAGCGCCTGTGGTCCCGCTTCGGGTCCCAGCTGGGGCTGACGCCGAAGAGAGCGGCCCAGCTGGTGCGCTTCGACCACGCGGCCCACCTCTTGGCCACCGGCCACACCGCGGCGACGGTCGCCGCGCGAAGTGGTTACGCCGACCAATCCCACCTGCACCGCGAAGCGAGGGCGATCGCGGGACTGACCCCGACCGAGCTGGCCGCGGCTCCTTGGCTGGCCATCGACGACGTAGCTTGGCCGACCGCCCCACGAGCGTGACGCGGCCTCGCAACGCGACCCGGCCGCCCGGCGAACGTGCCACCGCCAGTGCACCGGCGCCGGCCCACCGCGTCGTGCGGGTCCGCGCCCGGGCGACCCGTGACCGGGCTAGTGCTCCGCGCAGGTGCCGGTGATCTCCACCGTGTGCGAGATCTCCGAAAACCCGTGCTCCGCCGCGATCTTCTCCGCCCAGCGCTCGACCGCCGGGCCCTCGACCTCCACCGTCCGGCCGCACAGGCGGCAGACCAGGTGATGGTGGTGGTGCGCCGAGCAGCGGCGGTAGATCGCTTCGCCGGAGTCGGTGCGCAGCACGTCGATCTCGCCGGCCTCCGACAACGACTGCAGGGTGCGGTACACCGTCGTCAGGCCGATGCCGTCGCCGCGTTTGCGCAGCTCGTCATGCAGTTCCTGGGCGGAGCGGAAGTCGTCGACGGTGCTCAGCAGCTCGACCACCGCGGCTCGCTGCCGGGTCGATCGGCGCCCGGGCACCGGGGCTTGGCTGCGCGGCGCGGCGGGGTTCATCACTTTCCTTCCTGCACGTGGGCCACGGCGTCGACCACGATGTGCGCCAGGTGGTCGTCGGCGAGCCGGTAGACCACCTCGCGGCCGCGGCGTTCGCCCTGCACCACCCCGGCCGTCTTCAGCACCCGCAGGTGCTGGCTGATCAGCGGCTGCGCGACGTCGAGGGCGTCCACCAGCTCGTGCACGCACCGGTCGGCGGCCCGCAGCTGCAGGACGATCGCGATCCGCACCGGCGCGGCCAGCGCGCGGAGCAGGTCGCCCGCGTCCGTCAGCACCGATGGTGACGGGTGCACCGGCTCGGCCGCCGGTGCGCAGTCCGCGAGGCCCGGCTGGGCGCCACTCCCGGTCACCGTCGCCATGCCCGCCTCCACCCTGCCCGTCCGGACCATGAATTCCGTAGTCATTGCCGATAACGGCGCCGCCCATCCTAGTGTTCCCCCGGACGGGAGCCCCGCCCCGGCGCCGAGCTGCGAAGTACGGCTGGTCGTATTACCCCGTTCGGGTGAGTTCGTGGGATATTGGCTCTTCGGCTTCGCATGTAGTGGCCGACGGTGCAAGGTTGTCGCGGAGCGTTTTGCCGCTTCTCGCACAGCCGGCGCCGCGCCCAAGCACACCAGTGGGGAGACATGACCCGTTTCGCAACCAAGGCAGCAGCGCTGACGGCTGTCGTGTTCCCGCTGGTCGGAGTGGGTTTGGCCGGGGCTCAGACGCAGGCTGTCGACGAGAAGTCCGGGCCGGTCTCGTTCGCGAACATCGCGTCGGTCCGGATCGGCGGGGAAGGTCAGCGCGGCGGCGCCCTCATCACGGAGACGCAGCGCTCGCCGTTGCTGCCAGGTCAGTCGAAGCTCGGCACGGACCGCGTCACCGTCCCGAAGGACGACGGCGAGCGCGCAACCTTCGGCGGGCACTACCAGATCGACCTGGGCCGCTACAGCGCGTCACAGAACCCGTACCCGCCGGGTGTCGCGAGCCGCGACCACAACGTCGTCGCCGCGCTGCAGGCCACCACGGTGCCCACGGCCGTCGCGGAGACGAACTACGCGCTGCGCGACGTCTGGCAGGGCGCGGCGAAGGCGGTCGACAACACCGTGCTCGTGCTCGAAGGCGCGAAGTCGGCCGTGGACTGCACCGGCCCCGCCAAGCTCACCGCCACCACGTCCGTCGCACGGCTGTGGGTGCGCCAAGCCGACGGGGCGCTCGGCATCGTCCCGGTGCCCGGCGGCAATGCCGGCCTCCAGCTGGCCAACCTGCGGCTCGGGCCGCCCGGCGACATCGCGAACGCGGACAAGGCCACCACGGTCTCCGACCTCAAGCTGACCCGCGTCGGCGCGTTCGACCAGCTGATCCGGCAGGACGGCTGGCGGGGCGGCGACTTCACAGCCGTCGCCGGCTGGCGCGTCGAGATCACCACCCACGTCAAGGACGCGCAGGGCGCCGCGGTGCAGGACGTCGTGACGAACATCGTGCTCGGCGGCGTCAGCTGCTCGGTCCCCAAGGGGTTCGTCGCGAAGGCGGGCAACCAGGCGGGCGGCACGAGCGCGTCGCAGGCGGCGGTCCCGACGCAGGTCCCGGCCGGCTACCTCGGCGCGGCGGCCCCCGCGACCGACGGCGACGGCTCCCGCGTCCCGCTCGGCATCGGCCTGCTCTTCGGCGGCGTGTTCTTCGCGGCGGTCGCGCTGCTGCTCGGGCGGCGGCGCAAAACCGGGACGGACTAGGTGCTCCGCACCGCGCTGGCCGCCGTCGCGGCCGCGCTGGCCGTGGCCGCTTTCGCGGCCGGGATCGTCCTGCTGACCTGGCTGCCCCCGACGGCAGCCCCGCTGGCGGCCCCGCCGCCCGGCTCGCTGCCGGGGGAGAACGCGGCACCGGCGGTGCTGCCCGCGGACAGCGAATCGGCGGCCCAGCAGCGCCCGGGCACGGTCCGGCTCCCCGACGGCGCGACCGCGCGGCTGGTCCGCACGGAACTGACCGACACGGGCGTGCTGCCGATTCCCCGCGGCCTCGGGGACGCGGCCTGGTGGGGCGCGAAGCTGGGCGCGGACCGCGGCACGGCGCTGCTGTCGGGCCACGTCAACTGGGAGGGGCAGCGCGGCCCGTTCGACGAGCTGTGGCGCACCCGCGCCGGCGACGAGGTCAGCATCGTCGACGCCCGCGGCGGCCGCTGGGTCTACCGCGTCGACCAGGTGGTGACGCTTGCGAAGGAAGCGCTCCCGCAGCAGGCCCAGAGCTGGTTCAACCAGAGCGGCCCCCACCGCCTGGTCCTGGTCACCTGCGGCGGCGACTACGTGGGCGGCACCGAGGGCTACGACGAGAACCGCCTGGTCACGGCGAACCTGGTGACCCGCCCGCCCGGCTGACCCCGAGCCGGGTCGCTCACCGCATCCCGCCCGCGGCCTGCGCCCGAGTCGTGCGGTCGGCCGGGCCGCGGTGGCTCACGCAGGCTTGCTCGCGGCCGCCGGCCCGCCCGTCGGTGGACCCCGCCCGTCGGTGGTCCCCCGTCGGACCCGAGCCCCGGCCGCGCCCGAGCCAGGCCGTATTGAGCCATGCCGACCCCGCTCCACGAAGCCGAGTCGGGCCGGGTCGAGTCGAACCGGGCCGGGCCAAGCCGGGCCGGGCCAAGCCGGGTCGAGCCGGCCGGGCCAGCCGGGCCAGCCGGGCCAGCCGGGCCGAGTCGAGTCGAGCCGGGCAAGCCGGGCAAGCCGGGCAAGCCGGGCCGAGCCGGGCCGAGCCGAACCGAGTCGAGCCGGGCCAAGCCAAGCCGGGCCGGGCCGAGCCCGAGTCGAGCCGGGCCAAGCCGGGCCGAGCCATGCCCGAGCGGAGCCGCGCCCGAGCCGGGCCAAGCCGGGCCGGGCCGAACCGCGTCGAGCCGCGATCCCGGTGCAACCTCCCGCACCCGCCGCCGCATGTGTTCCTTCGCCGAGTCACCCGAGCGAAGGAGCCAGACCCCATGCAGGAGCAGAACCCGGCGGAGCGGAAGAAGGGCTCCGGCCGCTGGTGGATCGTCGGCGTTGCCGGCGCTTTCGTCGTCGCCGCGCTGGTCGCCACCCTGCTCATCTTCACCGGAAAGGATGAACCCGCGGTCGCGAACGGCACCGGGACGCCCGCCGCGACGAACCAGCCCGCCGAACAGAAGGACTCCGGCCGCGACCCGGTGCACCTGAGCCTGCCCGGCGGCGGCACCGCGAAGCTCGTCCAGGAGGACCTCGACGCGAACGGCGCGCTCAAGATCCCCGAGGGCCTCGACGAAGCCGCCTGGTGGGGCGCCGAACTGGGCGCCGACCACGGCGTCGCCCTGCTCTCCGGGCACGTGAACTGGAAGGGCAAGAAGGGCCCGTTCATGGAACTCTGGCAGGTCGAGCGGGGCCAGGAGGTCAAGCTCACCGACACCGCCGGCGGCGCCTGGGTCTACCGGGTCGACGCCGTCGAGACCGTCCACAAGACCGACCTCGCCGGGCGCTCCGAGCAGCTCTTCGACCCCGATGGCCCGCACAAGCTGCTGCTGGTCACCTGCGGTGGCGAATACGTCGGCGGGACCGAGGGCTACGAGGACAACCGCGTCGTGACGGCGTCGCTGGTGTCGCGGCCGTAGCCTGCGCGATAACCGCTGGGCCCCGGCGGATACCCTGGACGTTCTAGTCCGATAACCGTCCCCGCATGCTTCCGGAGCGTGGAGTGCCCACGAACACCATTGAGACCGTAGTCCGCCTGTGCAAGAACCGTGGTTTCGTCTTCCCCAGCGGGGACATCTACGGCGGTACCCGCTCGGCGTGGGACTACGGCCCGCTCGGGGTCGAGCTGAAGGACAACATCAAGCGCCAGTGGTGGAAGACCGTCGTCCAGGGCCGTGAAGACGTCGTCGGCCTCGACTCCTCGGTGATCCTGCCGCGCCAGGTGTGGGTGGCTTCGGGGCACGTCAACGTCTTCACCGACCCGCTGATCGAGTGCCTGTCCTGCCACAAGCGGTTCCGCGCCGACCAGCTCGCCGAGGAGTACACCGCGCGCAGCGGCAAGGAGACCACCGAGGACGACCTGTCCGACGTGCCCTGCCCCAACTGCGGCACCCGCGGCAAGTACACCGAGCCGCGGGACTTCAACATGATGCTGAAGACCTACCTCGGCCCGGTCGAGTCGGAGGAGGGCCTGCACTACCTCCGCCCGGAGACCGCGCAGGGCATCTTCGTGAACTTCTCCAACGTCCAGACGACGTCGCGGAAGAAGCCGCCGTTCGGCATCGGCCAGATCGGCAAGTCCTTCCGCAACGAGATCACGCCGGGCAACTTCATCTTCCGCACGCGCGAGTTCGAGCAGATGGAGATGGAGTTCTTCGTCGAGCCGGGCGAGGACGAGCGCTGGCACCAGTACTGGATCGACGAGCGCACGAAGTGGTACACCGACCTCGGCATCAAGGCCGAGAACCTGCGCCACTTCGAGCACCCGAAGGAAAAGCTCTCGCACTACGCGAAGCGGACCGTCGACATCGAGTACCGCTTCGCGTTCAACGCGGGCCAGGAGTGGGGCGAGCTCGAGGGCATCGCCAACCGCACCGACTTCGACCTGACGACGCACTCGAACCACTCGGGTCAGGACCTGTCGTTCTTCGACCAGGCGTCGGGGCAGCGCTACCGGCCGTTCGTGATCGAGCCGGCGGCCGGTGTCGGCCGGTCGATGATGGCCTTCATGGTCGACGCCTACCACGAGGAGCAGGTGCCGAACGCCAAGGGCGGCACCGACACCCGTGTGGTGCTCAAGCTCGACCCGCGGCTTTCGCCGTTCAAGGTCGCGGTGCTCCCGCTGTCTCGCAACGCCGACCTGACCCCGAAGGCGAAGGACGTCGCCGCGACCCTGCGCAAGCACTGGAACGTCGACTTCGACGACGCGCAGGCGATCGGCCGCCGCTACCGCCGCCAGGACGAGATCGGCACGCCGTACTGCGTCACGGTCGACTTCGACTCGCTCGAGGACCAGGCCGTGACCGTGCGCGAGCGCGACTCGATGTCGCAGGAGCGCGTCGCGATCGACAAGCTCGAGTCCTACCTGGCGGCCCGCCTCATCGGCTGCTGAACCCGCCCGGGCCCGGGCACCCCTGACACCTGTCACGGCGAGGTCGTGACGCACGGTCTGGGGTCCCGGGCCCGCCGGGCGGCAGCCTGGGGGCATGCGAGAAACAGACATCCAGGCGGTGGCGGCGGGGGCCGCGGTCCACCTCACCGGCCTGCGGAAGCACTACGGCGACGTCCACGCGGTCGACGGCCTCGACCTGACGATCGCCCCGGGCGAAGTGGTCGCCCTGCTCGGCCCGAACGGCGCCGGCAAGTCCACCACCGTCGACATGGTCCTCGGCCTGACCAGCCCCGGCGCCGGCGAAGTGCGCGTGTTCGGGCGCAAGCCGATCGACGCCGTCCGCGCCGGGCTGATCGGCGCGATGCTGCAGGGCGGCGCCCTGATGGACGACCTGACCGTCGCCGAGACCGTCGGCATGGTCGCGGCCCTCCACCGCCGCCCGCTGCCGGTGGCCGAAGCCCTGCGCGCCGCCGGCGTCGAAGAGCTGGCCGGCCGCCGCGCGAACAAGCTGTCCGGCGGGCAGAAGCAGCGCGTGCGCTTCGCCGTCGCCCTGGTCAGCAACCCCGACCTGCTGATCCTCGACGAGCCGACGGCCGCGATGGACGTCGGGACGCGGCGCGAGTTCTGGCAGTCGATGTACGCGTTCACCGAGTCCGGCCGCACGGTCGTGTTCGCGACGCACTACCTCGAAGAAGCCGAAGAGTTCGCCGACCGGGTGGTGCTGATGCGCCGCGGCCGGATCGTCGCCGACGGCAGCGTCGCCGAGGTCCGCGCGCTCGCCGGCGGCCGCACCCTGCGCGCCGCCGTCCCGGGCGCCACCGAGGCGCTGATCGCCGCGCTGCCCGGCGTCAAGGAGTTCGAGCTGCGCGGCGACCGCGTCGCGATCTCCAGCGCCGACTCCGACGAGACGCTCTGGGCGCTCAAGGCCGCCGTCCCGGCCGTGCACGACGTCGAGATCGGGGCCGTCGGCCTCGAAGGCGCCTTCCTTTCCCTGACCGCCGACGAGACCGCGGAGCCCGTCCGATGAACGCCACCTACCTGGTCACCGAGATCCGCCGCAACTTCCGGGCGCCGCGGTTCCTGATCTTCGTCGTCGCCTTCCCGGTGCTGATGTTCCTGTTGCAGGCCAACGTCTTCACGAAGGCGGACGCGCCGGACCACGTTGCGATCGCCGCCGTGATCATGATCAACATGATGACGTTCGGGACGTTCGCCGCGGCCACGAACAGCGGCGCCCGGCTCGCGCTCGAACGCGCCGCCGGCTGGCAGCGCCAGTTGCGCCTGACGCCGCTGACCGGCACCGGTTACCTGGCGGGCAAGGGCATCTCCGGGATGCTCGTGGGGCTGCCCGCGCTGGTCCTGGTGCCGCTGCTGGCCGTGACGGTCGAGGGCGTGCACCTCGACGCCGCGGGCTGGGTCCGGATCTTCGCCGGCGTCTGGCTCGGCACGATCCCGCTGGTGCTGCTCGGGCTGCTGCTCGGCCAGTTCGGCACGCCCGATTCGATGCAGCCGGTCAACATGATCGTCACCCTCGGCATGGGTTTCCTCGGCGGCCTGTGGATCCCGATCGAGTCGATGCCGGGCTGGATGCACGACGTCGCCCAGATCATGCCGACGTACTGGGTGCTGCAGGTGGCGCGACCCGCGGTGACCAGCGACATGGTGGTGTCCCTGCCGACCGCGGCCGGCGTGCTCGGGGCGTGGGCGGTCGTGCTCGGAGCGCTCGTGATCAGGCGTTACCGTAAGGACAGCGCCCGCGTCTGAGGGCCGGAAGAACGAGGAACGGCGATGGCGAAGCGCAAGTTCGGGCTGGACAACAAGGAATCGTGGTGGGAGGACCCGCTGCCCGACGCCGGGCGCCGCGGCGGTCCGAAGGGCCTGCGGTGGTCGGTCATGTCGGTGGTGTTCCTGCTGCCGTTCCTCCTCCCGGTCACGCGGGGTCTGCTGGCCGAGCCCGGCGTTTCGGTCGAGGCCGTGCTCACCGGCGTGCTGATCTACACGTACGCGTTGTGCTACGCGATCTTCCCGTTCTTCTTCCAGCGGGAGCGCCGGGTGAAGCTGGCCTTCGGGATCACGATGAACGTGCTGGGGGTCGCGACGCTGGCGACGACCAGCGCGAGCGCGTTCGTCCTGCTCTACGGCACGGCGGTGCTGGTGTTCCTGCTCCCGGCCGCCTGGTCGGTGCTCCTGGACGTCGGCGCGCTGGCCGCCGGCGCCCTCGTGCTGCTGCTCGAGGGCCGGTTCCTGGCCGACTACGGCGACCTCATCACGGTCGGTTCGGTGACGCTGGCGATGTTCTTCATGGCCAACCTCGTCCGCGCGGTGCGGCGGCTGGAGCGGGCCAACGAGGAGATCGCCACGCTCGCGGTGGCGAACGAGCGCCAGCGCGTCGCCCGCGACCTGCACGACCTGCTCGGGCACAGCCTCACCACGATCACCGTCAAGGCGGGGCTGGCCCGGCGGGTGCTGGAGAGCTCCGGCGACATCCCGCGCACGGTCGAGGAGATCCGCGAGATCGAGAGCCTCACGCGCAGCGCGCTCTCCGACGTCCGCGCGACCGTTTCGGAATACCGCGAAGTGTCGCTCTCGGCGGAGCTCGCCGGCGCGCGGGCGGCGCTGCGGGCCGCGGAGATCGACGCCGACCTGCCGCACGCCGTCGACAACGTGCGGCCGGAGCTCCAGAACACCTTCGGGTACGTGCTGCGCGAAGCGGTCACGAACGTCCTGCGGCACTCCGGAGCCAAGCAGGTGACGGTGCGGCTGGGCAACACCTGGCTGGAGGTCGAGGACGACGGCCGGGCCACCGAGGTCGTCGCGGGCAACGGCCTGCGCGGGCTCTCGGAGCGGCTCGCCGCGGTGGGGGGCGCGTTGCGGACATCGGTCCGGCCCGGGGGAGGATTGCTGGTGCGGGCGGAGATCCCGCACGCAGAACCGCGCGCGGCCGCCCCGGCCGTGCGCGCCGAACCCGCGGGAGGATTCGCTTGATCCGGGTGCTGCTGGCCGACGACCAGGCCATGGTGCGCGGGGCGCTGGCCACCGTGCTCGGGCTCGAAAGCGACATCGAGGTGGTCGGGCAGGTCGGCTCGGGCGACGAGGTCGTCGCCGCCGCCCGCGAGGCGAAACCCGACGTCGCCCTGCTGGACGTGCAGATGCCGGGCAAGGACGGTCTCGAAGCCGCGGCCGACCTGCGGGCCGCGCTCCCGTCGTGCCGGGTGATCATCTGCACGACGTTCGGCAGGCCCGGCTACCTGGCCCGCGCGATGGCGGCGGGCGCGGCCGGGTTCGTCGTCAAGGACGCCCCGCCCGAGCAGCTCGTCGAAGCCGTCCGGCGAGTCCACAGTGGACTGCGAGTGGTGGACCCCGCGCTGGCCGCGGAATCCCTCGCCACCGGGGCGAGCCCGCTCACCGGACGCGAGCTGGACGTGCTGCGGGAGGCCAGGGACGGCAGCACGGTGGCCGACGTGGCGCGCGCCCTGCACCTGTCGGAGGGCACCGTGCGCAACCACTTGTCCGCCGCGATCGGCAAGACGGGCGCGCGGACCCGGGCCGAGGCCGTCCGCGTCGCCGAGGAGCGCGGCTGGCTCTGAGCGGGCGGCGGCGTTCTGACAAGATGGGGCGGGTGGGTACCGCTGAACGCACCAAACCGTCGCTCGCGAACTGGGCGCGCCGGATCGCCTTCGGCGTCGTGCTCGTGGTGGTCGCGCTCGTCGGCGGTACGGCGTTCCGGGTGTGGCAGGTCGCCCGCGAAAACGACCGGACGCCCGCCGACGTCATCGTGGTGCTCGGTGCGGCCCAGTACAACGGCCGGCCGTCGGACATCTACGCGGCCCGGCTGGTCAAGGCCAAGCAGCTCTACGACGCGGGCGTCGCGAAGACGATCGTCACCGCGGGCGGCAAGAAGGCCGAGGACAACTTCACCGAGGCGCGGGCCGGCCAGCTCTGGCTGACCCGCCACGGCGTGCCGTCGTCGGCGACACTCGCCGTCGGCGAGGGGAGCGACACGCTGCGGAGCCTGCGCGCGGTCGCCCAGCAGGTCGAAGCCCGCGACTGGCACACGGCGGTGCTCGTCAGCGACCCGTGGCATTCGTTCCGGGCCCGGACGATGGCCGGCGACCTGGGCCTGGACGCGTGGACGGCGCCGACGCACAGCGGGCCGATCGTGCAGGAGCGCGTCACCCAGGTGCGGTACATCGTCCGGGAGACCGGCGCGCTGCTCTACTACCGGCTGACGAAGACACCGGCCGACGACCTGTTCGCCACGTTCCTGGGGTGAGCTTTTTGTCGGTGCGCCCGCTTAAGCTGGCCGGGTGGGTTACACCGAACACGACACCGCCCGCCTGCTGCCGGAGCCGGCGAAGGGCGCGGTGCTGCCCGGCGCACGGGCGGACGGACGCAGCGCGTTTTCCCGCGACCGGGCCCGGGTGCTGCACTCGGCCGCGTTGCGGCGGCTCGCCGGCAAGACCCAGGTGGTCGGGCCGGGGGAGGGCGCCGAGGTCACCGGCGTCCCGCGCACCCGGCTGACGCATTCACTGGAGGTCGCGCAGATCGGCCGCGGCATCGCCGAGGAGCTGGGCGCGGACCCGGACCTGGTGGACACGGCGGGGCTGGCGCACGACATCGGCCACCCGCCGTTCGGCCACAACGGCGAGCGCGCACTCGACCAGGTCGCGGCGGCGTGCGGCGGCTTCGAGGGCAACGCGCAGACGATCCGCATCCTGACCCGCCTGGAGCCCAAGCTCCTCGGCCCGGACGGCGGTCCGGGGGGCCTCAACCTGACCCGCGCGTGCCTGGACGCGACGACGAAGTACCCGTGGCCGCGGAAGCCGGGCAAGGCGAAGTACGGCGTGTACCCGGACGACGCGGCGGTGTTCGCGTGGTTCCGCGAGGGCGCGCCGGAGGAACGCACGTGCCTGGAGGCCCAGATCATGGACTGGGCGGACGACGTGGCGTACTCGGTCCACGACGTCGAGGACGGCGTCCTGGCCGGGCGCATCAAACTGCGCGTACTGGCCCACCCGGACGAGCGAGCGGCGGTGGCGGAGGCGGCGGCCAAGCACTTCTCGGCCCAGTCGGTGTCCACATTGGAGAACGCGGCGACGGAGTTGCTCGCGCTTCCGGCGGTGGCGGCGCTGGCCGAAGCGGAACCGGACGGATCGCCGGGCGCCCAAGTGGCGCTGAAGAGACTGACGAGCGAACTGGTGGGCCGCTTCACGACGGCGGCGGTCACGGGCACCCGAGCGGCGTTCGGCACGAGCCCGCTGACCGGTTATGACGCCCGCCTGGCGGTCCCGGAGCAGGTGGCGGCGGAGGTGGCGCTGCTGAAGGCGCTGGCGCTGCGGTACGTGATGAGCGACCGCCGGAGGCTGGCGATGCAGGAGGGGCAGCGCGAATTGCTGGCTGAGCTGGTGCACGCCCTGGCTCGGCGGGCGCCGGAATCTTTGGATCCGTTGTTCGTACCGGCTTGGAACGCGGCGAAGGACGATGCGGGGTTGCTGAGGGTGGTGATCGACCAGGTCGCTTCGCTGACGGACGCGCAGGCCCACGTGTGGTACTCGTGGCACGTGACCCGCTTGCACCGCTGAGTGGAGTGGGGCGCTGGGGCGGTTCGCGGCGCGCCCGGCTGGGCCGCTGCTGCGGCGGACCGGGGTGCGGTCGCTTCGGGCGGGTTCCTGGGCGCAGGCCGGCCGGATGGTGCGGTGGGCTGGGTGCGGCCGTTGCGGGCGGGCTCTTGGGCGCGGGCGCGCGGGCCGTGCCGGATGGTGCGGTGGGCTGGGTGCGGCGGTTGCGGGCGGGCTCTTGGGCGCGCTTGCGGCCTGATGCTGCGGCGGTCGCTTCGAACGCGGTGCTGGGCGCGGGCGCGCAGGCCGGCCTGCCGGGTATTGCGGTGGGCTGGGTGCGGCCGCCGCGGGCGGGCTCCTGGGCGCGCTTGCCGGCCGGATGCTGCAGTGGTCGCTTTAGGCGAGGTGCTGGCGCGGGCCGCACCCCTGGGTGCGAGTTGCCTCCCTATGCGCCAGCGGCTTCCCCGCGCTGAAGTGACCCCTCTGGGTGCGGGCTGTCTTCTGGCGCGAGCCGCTCGCCTGGGTGCGAGTTGCCTCCCTATGCGCCAGCGGCCTCCCCGCGCTGAAGTTGCCTCCCTCGGCGCGGGCTGCCTTCTGGCGTGAGCCGCCTCCCTAGGCGTGGGTTGTCTGCAACGCGAGCCGCTTCCCTGGGTGGGAGCCGCCTTCTCCGGTGGGCGCTGCCTCCTTGAGCGCGAGTCGGCTCTGGCTCATGCCGGTCTTGTCGTCGCGAGTCCGCGACTCGCGGCGAGGACCACTCCCGCGAGCCCTGCGCTTGGCCCGCGGCCGGCCGCCGAGGCAGGCGGTCTGGCCGGGGTGGGCCGGTCTGCCCGGCAGCTTGAGTTGAGCTCCGGCGGGCGGGTGCGCGGGCGGTGGTCGCCGGTCAGGCCCGGCGGGTCGGCGCCCGAGATCACGTACGCGGCGGTGGACGGGCTCGGCGCCGAGGTCACGCGCGGGCCGGTCGGCCTCACGTCTGCGCCGGGATCACCTGCGCGGGTCCCGAGCGTGCGCCGGTCTTCCGCTCACCGGCGGTTACCCCGGCCCGGCATTCGGGGGAGCGGCACTAGCACCCGGCTCCGCGTCGGCCCGTGGGGGATTTGTCACCGGTGGTCGGAGTTCTGCGTGGGGGCCCGGTGGGGTTACCCGGTCCGGTAGTCTCGCCCGCATGGCCACGGACAGCCACCTCCGGTTCGCCCTCGCCGTTCACCGGGCCCTCGGTGCCGAGGGCGGGAACAGCTGTTTCTCGCCTTATTCGGTGGCCAGTGCGCTCACCCTCGCCGCGATCGCCGCGCGGGGGCGGACCAGGGAAGAGCTTGTCGGCTTGCTCGGGGACGTCGGTGAGCAGGCCGGGTTGCTGCGGGAGGCCGCTCAGCTCGGGGAAGAGCGTGGTGAGCAGCCCGAACTGGCCGTCGCCAACACGCTGTGGGCCGATGACCGGTTGCCGCTCGAGGACTCCTTCAAGGCCGAGCTTGCCGGGTGGCCCGGGGCCGCTGTGGCCGGTGCGCCCTTCGAAAAGGAGCCCGAGGCCGCGCGGGCGCTCATCAACGACGATGTCGGGCGGACCACGCGGGGGCTGATCCCGCAGCTGCTGCCGCCCGGGTCGATCGATCGGGACGTCGCCGCCGTGCTGGTCAACGCGCTGTACCTGAAGGCCGCCTGGCGGCTGCCGTTCCGTGAGGCCAACACCGCCGACGCGTCCTTCCACGCGCCCTCCGGCACCCGCGACGTGCCGACCATGTGGCTCAGCGAGAGCCTCGGCTACGCGCACGCGAACGGCTGGCAAGCCGTGCAGCTGGTCGCCGGCGGTGGGCTGCAGGCCGTCGTGCTGCTGCCCGACGGCGACCTCGCCGACGCCGAAGCCGCGCTCGACCAAGCGAAGCTCGCGAGCCTGCTCGGTGAGATCCGCTTCAAGCCGGTGGAGCTCGCGCTCCCGAAAGTTTCACTCGACGTGCCCAGCTCGCTGACCGGTGTGCTGCGCGGGCTCGGCGTGCACACCATGTTCAGCGACGAAGCCGATCTTTCCGGGCTTTCTCCGGACCCGCGGCTCACCGTCTCCGAGGTGCTGCACCAGGCCGTGCTGCGCGTCGACGAACAAGGCTTCGAGGGGGCCGCGGCGACCGCGCTGACGATGCGGCTCACCTCGATGATCATCGACGAACCGGTCGCCGTCGCGGTGGACCGGCCGTTCCTGCTGCTGGTCCGGCACGCCGCCACGGGTGCCCTCTACTTCTTCGCCAGGGTGGTCGAACCGTGAGCTTGAAGTCCGAAGCCGTCCCCGAGCTCGTCCCGCCCGCCCCCGAAGCACCCACCGGCCCGAGACGCTGGGCGTGGCAGGACACCGCGATCGGCGCCGGCTTCCTGCTCTTCACGATCCTCCTCTACAACGGGCTGTGGTTCGACCTCGACCGCGGCTACCTCTGGAACGGCGCGTCCGACCAGAGCCAGTGGGAGTGGTACTCCACGGTCGTCGCGAAGTCCGTGCTGCACTTCCAGAACCCGTTCACCACCGACCTGCAGAACTACCCGCTCGGCGTGAACATGGCGGCCAACGCGGCGATGTTCGGCCTGAACATCCCGCTCGCGCCCATCACGCTGACCTTCGGCGCGACGCTCACCTGGGCCATCGTGCTGACCGCGGGCCTCGCCGGCACCGCGTTCGGCTGGTACTGGGTGTTTTCGCGCCACCTGGTGCCGAACCGGACGGCGGCCGCGATCGGCGGTGCCTTCTGCGGCTTCGCCCCGCCGATGATCTCGCACGGCAACGCTCACCCGAACTTCGTCGTGCTGTTCGTGATGCCGTTCATCGCGCTCAAGACCATCCAGATCGCGCACGGCGAACGCCCGGTGCGCAACGGCATCGTGCTCGGCGTCCTCGTCGCGTGGCAGATCCTGCTGGGCGAGGAGCCGCTGGCGATCTTCGCGCTCACCTTCGTCGTCTTCGCGATCTGCTACCTCATCCCGCGCCGCGCGGAAATCCGCGGCATGCTGGCGCCGCTGGGCAAGGGTGTCGGCATCGGTGCCTTGGTCGCGCTGCTCATCGCCGGATTTCCGCTGTACTGGCAGTTCTTCGGCCCGTACAGCTTCCATTCGCTGCTGCACGGTGCGGCGGGCAACGACACCGCGGCGCTCACGCGCTTCGCGACGCAGTCGATCGCCGGCACGCCGGAGGCCGCCGCGGACGTGTCGATGAACCGCACCGAGGAGAACGCGTTCTTCGGCTGGCCGCTGGTCGTGCTCATGGTCGTGCTCACGATCTGGCTCTGGCGCGACGTCGTTTCGCGAGCGCTCGCGATCACGATGTACGTGATGGCCTTCCTTTCCCTCGGTGTCGAGATCACGGTGGCGCACCAGGACACGGGCGTCCCGGGGCTGTGGAAGTGGCTGGGTCAGCTGCCGCTGCTGGACTCGCTGATCGAGTCCCGGCTCGCGATGGGCTGCATCCCCCTGGTCGGCGGGCTCCTCGCGATCGCGACGCACCGCGTCTGGACGGCGGCGGCCGAGCTGCCGGACCCGCTCGAAGACAAACCTCGCTTCCCGTTGAAGATGCTCTGGGTCGGCGCCGTCATCGCCGTGCTCCTCCCGATCGCGCCGACGGAACTGGTGACGCACCAGCGCCCGCTTTCACCGCCCTTCTTCGCCGATGGCATCTGGCGCCAGTACATCGCCCCCGGCGGCTCGCTGGTGCCCGTGCCGCTGCCGAGCACCGGTGAGGCCGAACCGCTGCACTGGCAGGTCGACGCCGGCCTCGGGTACCCGATGCCGGAGGGCTACTTCGTCGGCCCGACGTCGGCGGACGACCGCCGCGGCCGGTACGGCGCCGTCCCGCGGCCGACGTCGGACCTGTTCGCGGAGGTCGAGCGCACCGGCCAGGCCGCGAACGTCACCGAAGCGGACCGCACCCAGGCCTTGGACGACCTGCGCTACTGGAAGGCCGACGTGCTCGTGGTCGGCCCGCGGCAGAACCAGGAAGCCCTCAAGTCCACAGTGGAACTGCTGCTGCGCAAGCCCGCCGAGTTCGTCGGCGGCGTGTGGGTCTGGGACGTGCGCCCGCTGACGCCGTGACTCCTCACGAAGCCGCCGCCAGCAGGATCCGGGCCAGCTCTTCGGGTTGCGAGAACATCGGCCAGTGACCGGTGTCGAGCTCCACGAGCTCCCACCGGTCGCTCTCCAGCAGTGAGACGACGTCCGGGCTCGGCGTGTCCCCGTCGAGGAGGCACTTGAGGTACGTCGCCGGGAGTTCGCCGAGCGGACGGGACAGCACGGCCGGATCGGTCAGCGACGCCGCGGGGTGCGGGGTCGAGCCGCCGACGATCCGGGCGATCGCCTCGCCGGAAAGCCCTTGCTCCGCATAGTCTTCCGCCGTCAAGGCCGGCCAGAACCCCCGCGCGGTGAGTTCGGCGACGCGCTCGGCGGACCAGTGGGAAGTGAAGGACTCGCCGTCGGCGGGCACGTTCGAGTCCACGAACACCACCCGTTTCAGCCGGTCGCCGATCCGTTCGGCCGCTTGGCCGGCCGGGATCCCCGAATAGCTGTGCCCCACCACCACGACCTCCCGCAAGTCGTTGCGCGAGACGACGTCGACGATGTCCTGGACGTGCGTTTGCCCGCCGACCGGCGCGTCACGCCGCTCGGCCAGGCCGGACAGGGTCACCGCGTGGGCGCCGTGGCCGGCCTCGCGCAGGCGCGGGACCACCTCGTCCCACGCCCACGAACCGAGCCAGGCGCCCGGAACCAGTACGAATTGAGCCATGACCGGAACCTAGCGGAGGGGTCCGACAATTTCGGTAGAGTCGGCGTCCGTGATCTCTGTGGACGACCAGGGCCGGCCCGAACCGCCCTACGACAGCGACGAAGCCGCTACCCTCCTCGGTTTCCTCGACTTCCACCGCGCGACGCTGGCCTGGAAGTGCGCCGGCCTGGACGCGGCCGGTCTGCGCGCCACGGTGCCGCCGTCCACGATGACCCTCGGCGGACTGCTCAAGCACCTCGCCTACGTGGAGGACAACTGGTTCTCGTTCGTGTGGTCCGACCACGACCGGATGCCGCCGTTCGACGCGGTCGACTGGGCGGCGACCCCGGACTGGGACTGGGATTCCGCCGCGGACGACACCCCGGAGCAGCTTCGCCTGCTGTGGGAGGAAGCGGTCGAGCGGTCGCGGGCGGCGGTGCGGGAGGCGAACGGCGACCTGGCGCGGCGGGCCCGGCGCTCGCTGCGCGACGGCGGCACCCCGACCCTGCGCTGGATCCTCGTGCACATGATCGAGGAGTACAGCCGCCACAACGGCCACGCCGATCTCATCCGCGAGTCGGTCGACGGCAGTACGGGCGAGTAGCTCACCGGCTCTTGGCGGGGGTGTCGGAGTCGACGCAGAGCTCGCCGTCGCGCATGGCGAGCCCGAGGACGTGCGTTTCGGTGGTGGCCGGGCGGCCGTCGCGGTAGTGCAGCCGGATCCGCGCGGTCACCGTGCTGCCCTCGACCGCGGGCGTCCCGACGACTTCGGCGCCGCTGAACCTGCTCCAGAACTTGTCGTAGCTGTCGCGCGTCCGCAGCCGCAGGTTCGGCCCGATCAGCGCCCAGCCGGCGTCGGTGTCCGGCAGCAGTCTGTAGTAGTGGACGACGAACCCGGCGAGATCACCCGGTGCGGGCCGGCTCGGACCGGCCGTGGTCACCGCGACCGGCACGGTCGTCTCCGCGGCCGGCGTGGTCGTGCGGACCGGCACCGGAACCGGTGCGGCGAGCGGCGCCGACGTCGGGGTCCCGGCCGGGGTCCGTGCGAGCAGGGCGGGCAGCGCGATCACCGCGCCGGCCCCGCCGAGCAGCAGGACCGTGACGATCGTGAGCGCGACCAGCAGCCCGGTCCGGCTCCGCGGCGCGACCTCCGGTCCGACCCTCGTGAAGGCCCGGGTCACCGCGGGCGGGGGAGCGGATTCGCGCGGCGGGCCGAGGGCGGCGCGTGCACCCGCCGCGAGCGCCGCGGTGGTCGGGTACCGGTCGTCCACGCTCTTCGCCATGCCCCGGGCCACGACGCCGTCCAGCGCCGCGGGGATGCCCGTGCGCAGCAGGCTCGGCCGCGGCGGCGCCTGGTTCAGGTGGGCGTGGAGCAGGGACGCGGCCGTCGTCGCGGCGAACGGCTTGGTGGCGGTCAGGCACTGGTGGAGCACGCACGCCAGCGCGTAGACGTCGACGCGCTGGTCGGGCCGGGCGCCGGTGAACCGCTCGGGCGCCATGTAGTCGAGCGTGCCGATCGCCGCGCCCGCGCCGGTCAGGCCGGTCGCCGACTCCTGCGACCGCGCGATCCCGAAGTCCACCAGGTAGGCGAAACCGGTGCTGGTCAGGAGGATGTTCGACGGCTTGACGTCCCGGTGGACCAGGCCTTCGGCGTGCGCGGCGGTGAGGGCCTGGGCGATCTGGCCGACGACGTCGACGGCTTCGGCCGGGTCCATCGGCCCGCGCGTGCTCAGCCGGGTCGCCAGGTCTTCGCCTTCGACGAGCTGCATGTCCAGGTAGAGGCGGCCGTCGATTTCCCCGAACGAGTGAATCGGCACGATGTGCGGCTCGCGCAGCCGGGCCGCGGCGTGCGCTTCGCGGCGGAAGCGTTCGCGGTACTCCTCGTCGGCGGCGAGGTGGGGCGGCAGCACCTTCAGCGCCACGACCCGGTCCAGCCGGGTGTCGCGGGCGCGCAGGACCTCGCCCATGCCGCCGCGCGCGATCGGCCGTTCGATGAGGTACGGCCCGAATTCCGGGTTCACGGGGCTCCTTCGCAGGCGGACTACGCCACGGAGTCGCCGCGCGACCGGCACCGCGTTACAAGGTCAGCTGCGGCGCTGGGCGATCTGGAAGACGTCGCCGAAGGGGGCGCGGACCATCGCCCGCCGCCCGCTCTCGGTCTCGCCGGTGGCGCCGAACACCGTGCGCAGGAACGCGACGGTGGCGACGACGTCGCGCACCACCATCCGCGGGAGCACTGTCGGGTGAGCCGGGTCCATACCCGCCCACCCAAGCCGCTTCGCGCCGTGATCACAAGACGGTGGCCGGTCTCAGCCGAGGACCTCGCCCGCGAGCCGGCTCAGGTAGCCCGCGAACCGGTCGCGGTCCTCGGCCGGCCAGTGCCCCACCAGCGCCTCGAACGCCTGGCGCTGGTGGGCCTGAGACGCCGCGAGGAACGCCCTGGCCTCGTCGGTCAGCGTCAGCACCGCGCGGCGCGCGTCGCGGGTCGACGTCGAGCGCGTCACGAAGCCGTCGCGGGCCGCTTCGGTCGTCATCCGGCTGGCCACCGAGCGGTCGATGCCCAGCTGGCGGGCCACGTCCGCGACGGTGACCTCGTCGGCCGCCGCGCCGTCGACCGCCTGGATGACGAAGAGGTTCGGCACCGTCCACGTCGGCGGCGCGTCGGCGGCGAAGCGCTCGACGACGTCCGGCGCCCACTGGCGGGCCCAGTGGCGGACCAGGCGGAAGAGGGCGGGGCCGCCGTCGCTTGATGTGTGCACAAGGCACGTTATAACGTGTGCTTTATGCACGCATCTCGGAACCTCGCGTTCGCCGGCCTCTTGCTCGGCATGGCCATGGCCCAGCTCGACGGCCTGATCGTCACCGCGGCCCTGCCTTCGATCGGCGCCGACCTGCACGCGCGCACCGGCCTCGTCGCGGTGACCGCCGCCGGCCTGCTGACGGTCACCGTCGCGACGCCGCTGCACGGCAGGCTCGGCGACCTCCACGGCCGCCGGACGTCCTTCGCCGTGTCGGTCCTCGTGTTCGCCGCCGCGTCCGCGTGGTGCGCCGCCGCACCCGACGTCGGGTCGCTGATCGCCGCCCGCACGCTGCAGGGGCTGGGCGGGAGCGGCCTGATCGTCACGGCGATGAGCGCGCTCGGCGAGCTGTTCGAACGCGACGAGCTGCTGCGCCGCCAGGGCTGGCAGACCGCCGTCTTCGCGGCCGCGACCCTGGGCGGGCCGCCGCTGGGCGGGCTGCTCGCGGCCGGTCCCGGCTGGCGGTGGATCTTCCTGGTCAACCTGCCGCTGTGCGTGCCCACCCTCCTGCTCGGGTGGCGTGGGCTGCCCGCGAAATCCCGTGGCACCAGGGAGAAGTTCGACGTACCAGGCAGTGCGCTGCTGGCCGTCGCGGGCTCCGCGGTGGTCGCGCTCGGCACGTTCGAAGGGCTCGCTCGGAGTCCACTGTGGACACCGCTGCTGGTCGTGGCCGCCGTCGGAGCCGGTTTCTCGTTCGTCCGCAGGCAGCGTCGCGCGGCGAGCCCGTTGATCTCCCCGAAGGTCTTCGCGGACGCCGTTCTCAAGCGCGCGGTGGTGGTCAACGGCCTGGCGGGCGCCGCGCTCTACGGCACCTTCACCTACGTGGCGCTGGTCGCCTCGCTCGGGGCCGGGGCGGCCGGTACCGGGCTGCTGCTCGTCGCGATGACCGCCGGGCAGCTCACGCTCTCCGCGTCCTTCGCCGCACTGGCGCGGCGGCACCCGGAAATGACGGCGTGGGGCCGCTTCGGCTGCCTGCTCGGCGTGGTGGGCCTCGCCGCGATCGCCGTCGCGGCCGCGTTGAACGGTGCGCCGTGGCTGCTGGTCCCGGGGCTGTTCGCGACCGGCGCCGCGTTCGCCGTCTGCACGTCCGCTTACACGGTGCTGGGCCAGACGCGGGCGGACCGCGCACTGCTGGGCGTCACACTGGGCTCGCTGACCTTCGCGCGGCAGGCCGGCGGCCTGGCCGGCGCCGCGGTGTTCGGCTGGCTGGCGCTGGCCACGACCGGCGGGCTGGCCGCGCCGGGCCTGACCGCGGTGTTCGCCGGCGCCGCCGCGGTCATGGCCGTGGCCTGGCTCACCTCGCCCGTTGTCACGTCTTCCGAAGCCGTCTCGTCCCCCTCGTGACCGAGACGAAGGAGAACGGACATGCCGCGCATCACCGCGAAGAAGACCACCGAAGCCGGGCCGGTCCTCAAGCTGTTCTACCGGATCGCCGGCCGCCGCTACGGCGCCGTGCCCGAGCCGATGGCGGTCGTCGCTCACCACCCCGGCCTGCTGCGCGCGAACATGACACACGAACTGCTGGTGGAGCGCGCGTCCAAGAAGCTGCCGGTGAACGTCCGCGAACTCGCCGTCTACCGGGTCGCGACCCGCATCGGCTGCTCGTGGTGCGTCGACTTCGGCACGATGCTGCAGAAGCACGACGGCCTGGACATCGAACGGCTCAAGCAGATCGACGACTACGCGACGTCGCCCGCGTTCAGCCACCAGGAGCGGCTCGCGATCGCCTACGCCGACGCGATGTCCGCGGCGCAGGTGACGGTGACCGACGAGCAGGTCGCCGAGCTCGAGCGCGAATTCGGCCGCGAAGGCGTCGTCGAACTGACCTACCAGATCGCGCTGGAGAACTCCCGCGCCCGGATGAACAGCGCGCTCGGCATCGTCGACCAGGGCTTCACCTCGGGTGCCGCCTGCCGCATCCCGCTCCCGTAGGATACCGGGAATCGGACCCCGGTCGGACGCGCCGCCGGGGTCCGCCGCGGGACCGTTCCCGCATGCACCTCGTCGCCAGTGAACGCATCAAGCTCTTCAGCATCGCCACGCCCTGGGTGTGCGGCCTCTTCGCGCTCGTCGCGCTGGCCTTCCCGGCCGCGCTCACGGCGCTCACCGCCACCGAGTCGCGGCTGCCGCCCACCGTCGCGAGCACCCAGTTCGGCCACCAGCTCGCGCTGGTCTCCGTGCTGGTCCTGGGCGCGCTCGCGGTGACGAGCGAATACCACTCCGGCACGATCCACGGCACCTTCCAGGCGGTACCCCGCCGGACGCCGGTGCTGGTGGCCAAGGCCGCGCTCGTCGCCGGGTACGCGTTCGGGATCGGCGAAGCGGCCGCGTTCACGGCCTGGCTGGTCGCGCGGGTGCTCGCCCCGGACGCCGACCTGGCGCTGGACAGCGTCGCGGACTGGACGATCGTCGCCGGCACCGGCCCGGTGTTCGCGCTGGCCGCGGTCTGCGGGGTCGGCGTCGGCCTGCTCGTGCGCCACACCGCCGGTGCGGTCGCCGTGCTCGTCGCCTACCCGCTGATGGCGGAGAACGTCGTCCAGCTGATCCCGCGGGCCGGGCAGGCGATCCACCGGTGGCTGCCGCTGAACGCCGTCGCGAAGTTCCTGAGCGGTTCCGGCGAGGCGAACGCCGGCCGCGACGGGGGCAACGCCGCGGTGCTGTCCGACTCGCCGCTGCCCCCGGGCTGGGCCTTGGCCTACTTCGGCGCCTTCGCCGTCCTCCTGCTGGCCGCGGGGATCATTCGTGCGCGGCGGCGGGACGCGTGATGCGGGCCAGCTTGTCCGGGTTGACCACGTCGTAGATGGCCACGATCTTCCCGTCGCGGATGCTGACCGACTGCACGTGCTCGTCGAGCGCGAGGAAGCCGTCGCGACCCGGCATCGGCGGCAGGTACATCCCCAGGTCGCCGTTGACCAGCACCGGAGCGCCGCGTTCGGCCATCCCCGGCGCGTACTTGCGGGTGAGGCCGACGAAGAACCGGGCGATCTTGTCCGGGCCGAGGATGAGCTGGCGGGCGGTGCGGCCCTTGCCGTTCGAGTCGCCGATGAGCACGACGTCCGGGGCCAGCAGCTCGGTCATCGCCCGGATGTCGCCGGCCTGCAGGGCGATGACGAACTTCTCGAGGATCTTCGCCTGGTCGTCCAGCGGCACGCGCGGCGCCGGGTCGGCGTCGGCGAGGGCCTTGCGGCCGCGGGACGCGTGCTGGCGCGCGGCCTCGACCGAGACGCCGAGCGCGTCCGCGATCTCGGCGAACGGCACCGAGAAGGCGTCGTGCAGGACGAAGGCGACGCGCTGCTCCGGGGTCAGCTTGTCGAGCACGACCAGCGCGGCCATCCGCAGCCCGTCGTCGCGGACCGCGATGTCGAGGGGGTCCTCGCTGACGGCCTGCCCGAACGGCGTGACGACCGGCTCCGGGAGCCAGTTGCCGACGTAGCGCTCCCGCTGCGCGGCGGCCGACTTCAGCCGGTCGAGGCAGATCCGGCCGACGACGGTGGTCAGCCAGCCCCGCAGCTCGCGGATGGCGGCGCGGCCGGCGTCGTCGAGCCCGGCCAGCCGCAGCCAGGACTCCTGGACCGCGTCCTCGGCGTCGGCGCGCGTGCCGGTCAGCCGGTAGGCGACCCCGATCAAGTGATCGCGGTGCGCAGCGAACTCCGCGGCGAGGGTGTCCTGGGCGGTGGGCGTGGAGGCCATGCCCCGAGTGTGCCGCAACCGGCACGACTAGAGTGGATGACGTGGCAGGACGGATTCGGGAGAGCGACATCGCGGAGGTGCGCGAGCGGAACCGGATCGACGAGGTCGTCGGGGAGTACGTGGCGCTGCGCCGCGCCGGTGGCGGAAGCCTGAAGGGCCTCTGCCCGTTCCACAACGAGAAGACCCCGTCGTTCAACGTCCGCCCGACGCACGGCACCTTCCACTGCTTCGGCTGTGGCGAGGGCGGCGACGTGATCAAGTTCGTCCAGAAGATCGACCTCATCACCTTCGTGGAGGCCGTCGAGCGCCTGGCCGACCGGGTCGGCCTCCGGCTCACCTACGAAGGCGGTGGCGCGACGATCCAGCGCGACCGCGGCAGCCGCAGCCGGCTGATCGAGGCGCACCGGGCCGCGCAGGAGTTCTACGCCGAACAGCTGGTCACCGACGAGGCGCGCGCCGCGCGGGACTTCCTGTCCGAGCGCGGGTTCGACGCCGCCGCGGCGAAGACGTTCGGCTGCGGGTACGCCCCCGGCGGCTGGGACAAGCTCACGAAGCACCTGCTCACGCGCGGGTTCGAGGTCAAGGAGCTGCTGACGGCGGGGCTGTCCAAGGAGGGCCAGCGCGGCCCGATGGACCGCTTCCACCGGCGCCTGGTCTGGCCGATCCGCGACGTCGGCAACGAGGTCGTCGGCTTCGGCGCGCGGCGGCTGTTCGACGACGACCGGATCTCGGCGAAGTACCTCAACACCGCCGAGTCGCCGATCTACAAGAAGTCCCAGGTCATGTTCGGCCTCGACCTGGCCAAGCGCGAGATCGCGAAGCGGCACCAGGTGGTCGTCGTCGAGGGCTACACCGACGTGATGGCGATGCACGCGGCCGGCGTGCCGACCGCGGTCGCGTCATCCGGCACGGCGTTCGGCGAAGACCACATGAAGGTGCTCCGCCGGCTGATGATGGACGACGACGCCTTCCGCGGCGAAGTCATCTTCACCTTCGACGGCGACGAAGCGGGCCAGAAGGCCGCGTTGAAGGCGTTCGAGGGCGACCAGACGTTCGCCGGCCAGACGTACATCGCGGTCGCGCCGGACGGCATGGACCCGTGCGAGCTGCGCCTGGCCAAGGGCGACAGCGCGGTGAAGGACCTGGTCGCGCGGCGCACCCCGCTGTTCGAGTTCGTCATCCGCAGCACGCTCAAGAACTACGACCTCGACTCGGTCGACGGCCAGGTCGCGGCGCTGCAGAAGACGGTGCCGATGGTCGCGTCGATCAAGGACCGCGCGGCCCGCGACGGCTACGCGTCGAAGCTCGCCTGGTGGGTGGGCTGGCAGGACGTCGCCCAGGTGGTCAACCGGGTGCGCGGCAGCGCGGGCGCGACCGACAAGCGCGGTGGTGCGCCCCTGCGCCAGCCCGCGCGCGGCGCTCAGCAGGCCGCCCCGGCCGCGCCGAAGCAGGACCTGGCGCGCCCGGCGCCGAAGGACCCGCGGTTCGCCGTCCAGCGCGAGGCGCTGAAGGCGGCGCTGCAGCAGCCCGCGATCGCCGGGCCCGAGTACGACGCCCTGCCGCTGGAGGCGTTCACGCACCCGGTGTACATGGCGGTCCACGAGGCGGTGTTGAAGGCCGGCGGCGCGGGTTCCGGGCTGACCGGCCCGGCGCTGCTGGACGCGGCGGCCCCGCACTGTCCGGAAGGGACGGTGCGGCGGGTGCTCTCGGAGCTGGCCGTGGAACCGTTGCAGGCCAAGGACGAAGTCGACTCGCGGTACATCTCGTCGATCCTCGCGCGGGTGCAGGAGAGCCTCGTCGGGCGGCAGATCGCGGAGATCAAGGGCAAGCTGCAGCGGCTCTCGCCGGTCGAAGCGCCGGACGACTACCGGGCGCTGTTCGGCGACCTCGTCGCGCTGGAGCAGTACAAGAAGTCGCTGGGCGAGCAGGCGGCCGCCGGCGCGTGGGGCTGAGATGAGCTTCCTGCGCCGGTTGCTGGGCGACCGCACACCGCCGGACTTCACCGGTGCCCTGGACCCGGGCGAAGACGTCGTCGACAGCGCTCCGGTGGAGGGCGGCGGCTACCTGGTCGTGACGGCGCTGGGCCTGTGGATCCCGGACGGCGACGGCGCGCGGCGCGTCGGCTGGCACCTGGTCGCCAAGGCGGCCTGGTCCGACGGCGTGTTCACCCTGACCGAGTCGGCCGAGGTGCGCACGGCGGGGGCGGCCGTCGTGCTGGCTGACCGGCCGCCGGTCCGCTTCCGGCTGGCCGAGCCGGGCAAGGTGCCGCGCGAGGCCTACCAGCGCGTCGAAGGTTCGATCCGCTCGCGGCACCGGCAGGAGATCGGGTCCGGGGGAGCGTGGTTCGTCCAGCGCAAGATCCCCGGCCGCGACGGCGCGGTCCTGCAGGTCCGCCCGGACCCCGGCACCGACGCCGCAGTGGTCGAGGCCATCGCCGAGCAGGCCGCCGCGAAGCTGGTCAACCCCACCGAATAGCAGTACGCTCGTACTCAGTACAAGCGTACTGTTTGCTGGAGGCGACTGTGTGGGATCCCGCGAAGTACCTCGACTACGCCGACCTGCGGGCCCGGCCGTTCTACGACCTCGTCTCGCGCGTCGGCGCTCCTGCGCCGCGCCGGGTGGTCGACCTCGGGTGCGGCCCGGGCAACCTGACCATCTCGTTGCGGGAACGCTGGCCCGACGCAGCCCTGGAATGCGGTGATAGTTCACCCGAAATGGTGACCGCCGCCCGCGCCCGAGGCCTGGACGCCCGGGTGCTCGACGTCCGCGACTGGACGCCGGCGCCGGACACCGACGTCGTGGTGTCGAACGCCGTGCTGCAGTGGGTGCCGGACCACTCTTCGTTGCTTCGCCGGTGGGCCGAGTCGCTGCCTGCGGGCGCTTACTTGGCGGTTCAGGTGCCGGGCAACTTCAACGCGCCCTCGCACGCGCTGACGCGGGAACTGGCGGCGTCCCCGGCCTGGTCGTCACGCCTGGCCGAGGTCGTCCTGCGCGAAGACGACGCCGTCTCGAGCCCCCTCGAATACGCGAACCTCCTGACCGACGCGGGCTGCACCGTCGACGCCTGGGAGACGACGTACGCGCAGCCGCTGCGGGGCGAGAACCCCGTGCTGGAATGGATCACCGGCACGGCGTTGCGCCCCATCCGCGCAGCTCTGGCGGACGACGAATGGGGCCGGTTCCGCGCGGAACTGGGTCCGCTCCTGGCGTCGGCCTATCCCACCCGCGCGGACGGGACCACGTGGTTCGAGTTCCGCCGCGTGTTCTTCGTGGCCCAGGTCAGCGCCGCACCTTCTCGCTGATCTTGGCGCGCGCCACCCCGGCGGCCCCTTGCACCATGGGGTGATCGACGACCCGGCGGTAGGTGCGCACGAGCTGCTCGTACCGCCCCCGGCCTGCCTTGGCGCCCAGTACGTACCCCAGGCCTGCCCCCAGCAGGAACTTCTTCATCCGCGTCCACGCCTTCCGTCGATAGGTCGTCCGACTGTCCATTGTCCAGGAAAACCGCGCCGCCGGTGGCGGTTGCGCCAAGTGGGGGGTGGTGTGAGACGGGGTCGGGGCATGGGCTAAGGTTTCTCTTGTCGGTCGGAGAGACCGGCACCGGAAGTGAGCAACATTCCCCTGTAGCTCAACTGGCAGAGCATTCGGCTGTTAACCGGAGGGTTCTTGGTTCGAGTCCAAGCGGGGGAGCAAAGCCCAGGTCGACGACCTGGGCTTTTTTGCTACCCGGAGCTGGGGATTCGATGTCCGCCTTGACGATCGGTCAAGGCGGGGCGGTGGGCACGGTGTTCGGTGACGAGCGATGTGCGCTCGGGTGGGGGTCGATGGGTGGGGCACGCCGAGGATGTGACGTTGCGGATTCTGGACGACGAAGCCGAATCTGACCGGCTTCTGCTCGAAGGCTCCGGTCGTCGGCTTACCCGCGGAGAACGAGATCCCGGTGGCGCACGCGAGGCCGATGTGGATGACGCCGCCCAGAATCGGCTCTCCGTCGGAGAACGGTACGTGTGTGCCGGCAGGCTCCCGGCGCTCCGGGGTGCTGGTGGTGATCCGGATCTGCCCGGCGGCACGTCGTCGACCGGTAGCGGCCCACGCCGCAGTCGGCGAAGGGGATCCCGCGCTCCCCGAGTGCGGTCACGATCACCTTCTTCGCGTCGCCGCTGGTCGTCGCCGGGCTTCGAGTTGGTGGACGCCGAGTAGCCGACCCTGCTGTGGGCTTCGGCCGACTCCGCCATGGACAGCGCGCCCGGAGTGCAGAACGCGTTGTGCTGCTGGAGCTCGTCGCCGTCGAAGAGGTGGATTTCCTCGACCCGGGTCTCGGCGACGAGGATCGCGATCGTCGCGAGCTCGGTACCGAGGATGGCGACGTGGGGCGTGACCTTCTCGTGGAGGTCGCGGTACTGCCCGGAAGACGTGGTCCTGGGGCCGCGCCTGGTCGCCGGCGATGGTGACCGGGCAGGCGGGCGTCCCGAAGGCCACCTCGCGGCGAGGGCGCGCAGGGGACGTGGCCCGGCTCGCCGTGTCCGCCGGCGAGGACCTGGCGATGATCAGCACTCGGGCTCCGGCCGGCGTGGGGTGTCCTCGGCGGCACCGGCGCGGCCCGCCGGAACTGCGCGACGATGCCCGCCACCTTTCTCGCGTTCCGCCTCGGAGTTGCCGAGCACTTCCTCGATCGCCTCATCGGTCACCCGCGCGGAGTCGGCTGCGCTGCGGCAACCCGGGCCCGGGCGGGTGTGCGGGCCGTCGTGACCGCCGGCCGGCTCGGTCACCCGGAGCGCGGCTTGGACTGCCGGAAGCCGATCGGCGGCCGCGTCCTGGTCCGCGAGCAGCGTTGTGCCTCGCGCCTGGGTGCGGAGGAGATCGTGATCTGTTCCTCCAGCGCACGCTGTTCCGCTTCGGCGGCCGCAGCCGGCCGGTGGGGAATCTTCGTCAGGAGTCGCTCCGTCCGACGCCACCCTCGCCGGCCGCACCTCCTTTCTGCCGATCCATGTCTGGTGAGGCGCCGAGGCGGCCGCAGAGCCGGCAGGCCGGGGATGCGGCCGGCTGGTTCACCGCACTGTGCGGATCGAACTGCGCCAACTGCCCGAGCAGCTCCGCCGCCGCGTAGGCCCCGGCCTGCCCGAGTGGATCTTGGACAGCCTCGTCACTCACGGTCGTCCCTCTTCCTTCGCTGCCGCTTCGGGGCGCGCCAGAAAATCTGTGGTGGCTGAGGTAGACATTGGGTGGCGGGTGTGTGTAGTGTTCTTCTCGTAGCGAGAGAGACAACGTCAAGCAGGCGCGGGAGAGGACGTAACTACCCGCGAGGTGATACAAGGCGGTCAGGCAGCGCGGAGCCGATCACGGAACAAGGTTTCGGCTGGTGACCGGAAGCAGTAACCCGGGGCCGGGTTGTGAAGAAGGTTTGATCAGGTAGTACCGGCCTCTGGGACGCAGTAGTTGCAGGACGCGGGTGGAGTGCGTGCGCCCGTGAAGATCAGCAGTATCGGTAGTTGTTGTGCAAGTGCAGTGGCAGGACCGGTCAGGTGGCCGGAGCCGATCAGTGAACGGGGCTCCGGGCAGTGACCAGCGGCGTCAGCGTGCTGGGACCGATCAGTGGAAGGGTTCTGGCGGTGACGTCCGTGGCAAGTGAAGTTGCAGTACCTGAAGTTGCAGTACCGAGAAAGTGGAACACCGAGGAAAGAAGGGAACGGAGCCATCATTGGATCGCCCGCAGCGGCCGCGTAGTGCCGCGCGGGTGCCGTAGTTCCATCGAGTTCGGAGGTGGTGCTCGGTCACGAGTCAGCGATCCCCGCGTAATCCGGTTTTCGGTCGGACGCGGGTGCAGGAAGCCGGCGGTCGCGCCGGTTGACAATGGTGAAACCCAACCCTTGAGGACCCCGGGTGCCGTTCGCGGCACCCGGGGTCCTTTGTGATGCGGAGGTGGAATGATTCCTGACCAGCAAGGACCGGCCACGCCCGGCGCGGCCGACAAGTTCGACGACGAGCACTACCCGGCCTACACCATGGGCCGGGCGGCGGACATGCTCGGCACCACCCAAAGTTTTCTGCGCAGCCTCGACGAAGCCGGGCTGATCACGCCGCAGCGCTCCGCCGGCGGGCACCGCCGCTACTCGCGGTCCCAGCTGCGGTTGGCCGCCCGCGTACGGGAACTGGTCGATCAGGGCACCGCCATCGACGCCGCCTGCCGCATCATCAGCCTCGAAGACCAGCTCCACGAAGCCCGGCGCGTCAACACCGAACTCCGCGCCGGTCACTGAGCTGCACATCGAAATCGGCCGCGAAGCGGGAGAAACGGTTCACGATCGGGCCTCCCGTTTCACCGAACGCACTGCCCCGCGAGTACCCCGGCTCATCGTCGCCTCGGTGACGAGCAAACGTGCACGTTGATGGTGGTGGGCCAGCGTTCGCCCACACGGACCCCCTCGCCGTGTTCTTCCCGGCATCCGGGCCTCGCGATCAGGCCACCCGCCGATCGTGTCGTCAACGCCGTCCTGGCGACGGCCGACCGCGGGGGCGATGCCCGGCACCCGACGAGCTCGGTGAAACCACTGATCTTCGGCACGGGCAGCAGCAACGGTGATCGACGGCCACCGGACCGGAACCGGTCGACCGCGCCGGTCGCGGTGGGTGGACGCCGACCTCGGTCGTGAACGCTGGGTGGCGCGGAGCCGGATCAGGCCGCCGGGGGAGTCGCCGTGTTCGACGGCGTCGGCCACGGTTTCCCGCGCGGCGACCAGAACGTTCCGGACCTGGCCCTCGCCCAGCCCGCGGCGGGCGAGCCGGTCCGCGTCGACGGCGAAGTCCTGGTTCCGCTGGTGGCGTAAACGATTCCCGGTACGTGGCCGTCGACCTACGGTGGCCGCATGCATCCACCGATCATGGGCGTGGCCGCCGGCGTGCCGTTCACGGCCCTGGCGCCGGCCGACGAAGGCGCCACTTCGCTGATCGTCACTTGGCACATGCTGGACGCGCCGCGGTCGGACGCCGCGTTCGCCGCCGCATTGCCGATGAACGAGCTGCCCGCGTGGCGGGTGCACCTCGGCCTGCCGATGTGCGGGGCGCGCATGGTGGACGGCAGCATGGACGCCGGTTTGGAGCTGCTCCGCAAGGACGTCCTGATGGCCGCGCTGTACCCGATCGTGGTGCAGGCGACCGAGGAGTTCCCGGCCGCGCTGGAGTCGATCCGGGCGCAGCTGCCGGTCGACGACGGCCCGATCGGCGTGCTCGGCGGCTCGCTGGGCGGGGCCGTCGCGCTGCGGGTCCTTGCCGATACCGAGATCCCGGTCTTCGCCGGCGCGATCGTGAACGCCGCCATCCGGATGCGGTCCGTCGTCGGCCTCTTCCCCGGCGACTACCGGTACGACGCCGAGTCCGAGGAGGTCGTCGACAGCCTCGACTTCGTCGCCAAGGCGGGTGCCGTCGCCGGTCGCGCCCCGCTGCTGGTCGTCAGCGGCGAGCTGGACCACCCGGCGTTGCGCGCCGACGCGTCGGACCTCGTCGGTGCGATGGGTGAACGGTCCCAGCTGCTGTCGATCCCCGGACTGGCGCATCCGCTCGCCGACGAGCCCGGCCTCGAGCCCGCACCTCAGCTGCCGCCGGCTCGTGAGGTGGACGCCGGCCTGACCACGTGGTTCCGGCACCACGTCCCCGAGGCAGCTCGCAATGGGCGGGTCACGCTTGGTCGAGTCGGGGGTAGAGCACCTCTTTGACCAGCAGGAGGATCGCCGCGGCGACGGGGATGGCGACCAGCGCGCCGATGACGCCGAGCAGCGCGCCACCGAGCAGGACGGCGACGACGGTGATCAGCGCGGGCACTTTGAGCACGTTCCCGATGATCTTCGGCACCAGCAGGTAGTCCTCGACGAGCCGGTAGACGACGAAGAACCCCACCGTGGCCAGGCACACCGGCAGCGAAACGGTCAGGGCGACGAGGCTCACCAGGACGCCGCCGATCACGGATCCGACCACCGGGATGAGGTCGAGCACCGCGACGGCGATCGCCAGCAGTGCGGCGTAGGGGACGCCGAAGATCAGCAGCCAGATGAGTGTGAGTACGCCGGCGATCACCGAGACGGCCAGGTTGCCCAGGACGTAGCCGCCGACTTTCGCGAAGATGTCGTCGCCGATGAGGATCGCCCGCGGCCGGCGGGAGTGCGGGATGAGCCGGTACATCGTGGCGCGGATGCGGGGCAGGTCGGCCACGAAGTAGATGGTGAGGACGATCACGATCAGCGTGTCGGTCACGATGTTGAAGACGGCTTTCCCGGCGCCCAGGACACCGCTGGTGAGGGCACCGCCGGAACTGAAGGACGACTCGATCGCTTGCTGCAGGTGGAAGCGTTCGTTGAGGCGGCCGAGGAAGGTGTTGTGGTCCTGAGCTTCGCGGAGGTACTCCGGGGCCTGCTGGACCAGCGCGGTGGCTTGTTCGACGATGACGGGGATCGCGGCGGCGAGGAATCCGCCTACGGCCCCGAAGGCGACGACGAAGACGGTGGTGACGGCGAGCCAGCGCGGAAAGCGGCGGGTCACCAGCCACGAGACGGCCGGTTCGGCGCCGATGGCGAGGAACAGCGCGAGCCCGACCAGGACGAGGATCTGCTCGGCGCCGGCGAGGAGCTGGATCAGCCCGTAGGTCACGGCGACCCCGGCGGCGGCGGTCATGCCGATGAAGAACGGTGATCGGCGGTCGAGCCGCTTGCCGATTCCGCCCAGCGGTTGTTCGCGAGTGCTGATCTGCGCGGCTTCGGCTTCGGCCTCGGCGACCGTGCCCTCTTCGTCGTCGCTGTGAGGTTGGCCCACCAGCGGGTGGTGTCCTTCGGCCGCGGGATCGGATGGTGAGGTCATGGGCACCGTTCTGTCTCGCACCGGGGGGTGCGTGGAGGAAGGCCGGCGCGTTCGACGTGACGGGTTCACGCGCTGGTGATCGGCTGGGGACTCAACCGCGGGCAGAGTAGCCATCCTGCCGAAATCGAACCGGCCGAAGGCCGGCCGTTACGCGAATGGCACTCAGCGCCCGTACCGCGGTGTCCGTTCCGGCGCGATCACCCGAGGCCTGGCACGTGCCTGGTGGCTGCCGGCTCCTCTTGTCCACAGTGGACCATGACGGTGCCGGTCCCGCCGGGGTACGACGAGGTCCGACGCCCGCAGGGCCGAGTACGGCGGCCCTGCCCGGTTTGTCCGGCGCGAAGCACGGGAGCCGATTGCCGAAGGCGGTGAGTGACGTGCCTCGGCGAAGTTCGGCGATGTTTACCTCGGAGGGAATTGGTTCGGCGCACGGGAGGCCGCAGACTTCAAGCCATGACCCGTCACCAGATCCACACCGCTGACACCGCCGACGAAGCCGCGAAAGAGGCGCTCGAGGCACTCGAAAGCGCTTTCGGTTTCGTTCCCGCCGGCGCGGGGCTCATGGCGAACTCACCGGCGCTGATCAACACCTTCTTCTCCGCCTTCGGTCACTTCCGGGGTGGGGGCACGTTCGGCGCGGACGAGCGGCAGGTCCTGCTGCTGTCCAACGCGGTCGCGAACCGCAGTGAGTGGGCGGTGGCGTTCCACACGCTCGAGTCGATCCAGGACGGCGTCGAGCCGGCCGTGGTCGAGGCGATCCGCCGGGGCGAAGTGCCGCCGAACGAGCGGATGGCGGCGCTGTCGGCGTTCACCCGGTCGCTGATCGAGAAGCGGGGCCACGTCGACGACGCGGAGGTACGGGCGTTCAAGGCGGCGGGCTTCACCGAAGCGCAGGTCTTCGAGGTGCTCACCGGCGTGGCGATCTCGGCGATGACGAACTACAGCGCCGGCCTCGCCAAGCCGCCGCTGGAGGACGCCGTGCGGCCCCACGCGTGGAAGACGGGATACTCGACGGGTGCCTGAGGTGGGTCCCCTGCTGAAACACTGGCGCGGTGTCCGGCGGCTGAGCCAGCTGGCGCTGGCCGCCGAGGCCGCCGTGTCGGTGCGCCACCTGAGTTTCGTCGAGACGGGACGGGCGAACCCGAGCCGCGCCATGGTGCTGAAGCTCGCGGAGGTCCTCGACGTTCCGTTGCGGGAGCGCAACACGCTGCTGCTCAGCGCCGGCTTCTCGCCCGAATACCCGGAGTCCGCATGGGACGCACCGTCCCTGGTCGCCGTGCGGGAAGCGCTGCGGACCATCCTCCTGCACCAGGAGCCGTTCCCCGCGCTGGTGATGGACCGCGGCTGGGACATCCGGCACACCAACACCGCCGCCCGGCGGTTCTTCGCCTTCCTCCAGAAGGGGCAGCCGAAGAGCCCGCCGGGGGCGGCGAACGTGCTCCGCCGGATGTTCCACCCGGACGGCGTGCGCCGCCAGGTGACGAACTGGCCGGAGGTCGCCGAGGCCCTGGTGCGGCGCGCCCGGCGAGAGGCGATCGGCGGCGTCCTCGACGAGCGGGCGCAGGAGATCCTCGACGAAGTCCTGGACTACCCGGGCGTGCCGTCGCACCTGCGCGTGGTGGACGCGACGGCCCCGGTCCTGCCGATCGTGCCGATCCGGTACGAGCGCGACGGACGGCGGTTCGACTACTTCTCCACGGTGACGACGCTGGGCACGCCGCAGGACGTCACGCTGCAGGAACTGCGCATCGAGTGCTTCTTCCCGATGAACGACGAGACCCGGGAACGCGCCCGCGAACTGGCCGAGCCGTCCGGGAAGTGACCGGGTCGCCTGGGCACCGGGCCCGATCGCGGCCATCGCGCGAGGCCTCGCGGCGGTCGGTGTCGTACGCAAGGTGACGAGCGCGTCCGTGCTGTCCGAGTCCAGCCGGTCGCGGCATCACCGTGCGGACCAGGTGCCTGATCCGGTCGAGGTCGACGTCCTCCGCCGAGCGGGTCTTCTCCGGCACCTCGTCCACCACCGGATCGATGCCGAACAGCGGCCTGGGCAGGGCCGGGTGGGTGACGAGGCCGAGCAGCTCGTCCGCCGCCTCGGCTTCCGATGCCGAGGCGGAGCGTCCGGGCTGCCGAGGACCACCGCAACAGCTGGATGAAGCGCTCGCAATACCGCACGACCGCTTCCGCCGGCTGCGCCGAGTACTCGGCGGGGAAGTGCGCGTACAGGGAACGCTTCGACGTTCCGCCCGCGCGGCGATCGCGTCCATCGAGGTCCGCTCGAAGCCGTCCTCCAGGAACGCCGCTTTCGCAGTATCGAGGATGTGCTCGCGCAGCGCCGCTCCGCGTCGGGCCACGGCATCCTCCCGAAGTATACGGTTCGGTAGAGTTTACTTCGGTTCCTCATCGAGGAGAGTCCTCCTCCGTGATCGTGGTTACCGCACCCACCGGAGTTCGTGAGCGGGCCGGGGTCTTCACCGGATCGCACCGCGATCGCGACGTGCTGGACCGCGCCCCACGACGGCGCCGGCGCCCTGTTCTGGCTGATGCCGGCGGCCGCGACCGCGAGCAGTCCCTACGAGGCCTGCGTGAGCGCCTCGATCCCCTTCTTCCTCAGCCGCCTGGACGACGTCCTCTCATCGGGCGACACCGGTCTGTCCCGGACGATCACCGAGGTCTACCGCTCGAACGTCCGGGTCACCCCAGCGGCATGTTCCACCGCCCCCAGTTCGGCTTCATCCGCGCCGAGGTGGGCCTCGACCGGGTGATCTGGTCGGCCGACTACCCCTTCCTCGGCCTCGCGGGAGTTCCTCGACGGACTGGCCCTCGCGCCCGAAGACCGGGAGAAGATCACCCACGGCCACGCGGAGCAGCTCTTCGGGCTCGCGGACGGGGAGCCGGCGGGAAGTGACCAGTGGCGGACTGGACAGATCAGGGACAGTTGCCGTCCATTGTGGTCCGGTGGGCAACTTCCCCTGCCGGCGGTGCGTTGACGCGGTGCGACGAGGGGAGCTTGCGTGGCGGAACAGGGTCGCTGGATCACGAAGGACAGGCGCCGGATCTTCATCAAGGCCGGTGGGGGGAAGGGGAAAGGGGTGGTGGTCGCGGCCGTGGCCGCGCTGGCCGTTGCGGGTGGGGCCGGGGGTGTCGGAGCGTTCGGTGGGGCGGCCGGCGGAGGTGGTGCCGCCTTGGAGGCGCTGGCCGGGAACGCTGCCGGGGACGTCGTCGACTCGCTGCCGGGGCGTTCGCTCAAGACGCGGCGGGCCGAGGCGCGGGAGTCGGCGAAGCGGGGGAAAGCGAAGGAAGCCTGGAGCCGCCTGAAGTTCAAGGAGCTCAAGCGGGAAGTGCGGCGCCTCGAGCGGGAAGGGGATTGCGTCGCGGCCGCGACGGACAAGGTGCGCGATTTCCTGACGCGGACGCCGTGCACGTCGCTGGACCGGATGGTGCTGGCCGTCGGCGACGGGCACCGCAATGCCGCGGTGGTTTCGGTGGTGCGGGTGGGTTTCCGCTCGAAGAAGCAGGCGAAGGACTTCGAGGCGGTCGAGGCCGTGCAGGGCAGTGGTGACGTTCGGCCGCTGGACATCGCGGCCGTTCTCGGGATCGCGGGACTGCGGATGACCGGGCTGCACTACGAGTCCCGCGCCGACGGCAACGGGATGGTGGTCGCCGAGGCGGACGTCGCCGCCGGGCACGTCGACCAGGGCACCCTGGACGCGCTCGCCGACGTCGCCGCCTACCTGCCGGTCAAGTAGTCACCGTGTCCAGGCGCGGGGTTTCGCCGGGGCCGGCGGGGAAGTGGGCCACGAACGTGACTCCCTCGCCCTGCGCGTCGAACCGTGCGATCCGCTTCGCTTCGGGCTCGTAGAAGACGTCGCCGCGAGTCAGCAGCATCGGGGGTTCGCCCTCGATCTGGTACACCGCCGAACCCTTCTCGATGCTGCCGAACACCGGTCCATTGTGGACGTGCAGCCCCGTGCCGCCGCCGGGGGCGATCGAGATGCGGCGGATCTCGAAGTGGTCGATCACGCGGGGTTCCGGGAGGTGCTGCTCCAGCACCAGTGCGCGGGTCGCGACGGGGAGCTCGCCGGGGTCCGGGAACGAGCCGAGTTCGGTCGCGGTGCCGTCCGCCGGGAGTTCCTCGATCGCCAGGTGGGTCAGGGGTGTCGTGTCGGTGGCGCCGTGCCAGTGCCACTCGCCCGGGGACACGCGGACCGTGTCGCCCGGGCGGATCAGCTGGGGCTCTGCGCCGCGGCTTTGGACGTGGCCCATCCCTTCCGTCACGACCAGGACCTGGCCGAGCGGGTGGCGGTGCCAGCGGGTGCGGGCGCCCGGGGCGAAGTGCACCCGGTCGACCTGCGTGCGTGACGCGCCTTCGGGGGTGGCCAGTGGCGTGATCCACGCGTTGCCGGTGACCGCGTCGGCGGGGGCGGCGGTGGCGGCGGGGGTGTGGCGGAGCTTCATGCCGAGCACCGTACATACTAGTAGGTACAGAGAACAAGTGATCCACGTCATGCTCTGTCACAGCGGCCGCCTCCGCGGTGTCTTGAGGCCGAACCAGCCGAAGAAGGAGACTGTCATGGACCTGGCGCTGTGGATCGCCGCCGGAACGCTCGCCCTCGTCGCGCTCGCCGGGGGTGTCAGCAAGGCGTTCGTGCCCCAAGCCAAGCTGGCCGCCGCGAGGGGCGGGGAATGGACGGCCGATGCCCAGCCCTGGTTCGTCAAGGGGCTCGGGGTGCTCGAACTGCTCGCCGCCGCCGGGCTGGTGCTGCCCGCGCTGACCGGGGTCGCGCCCGTGCTCGTGCCCGTCACCGCCGTCTGCTGGGTGCTGCTGATGATCGGTGCGATGATCACCCACGTCCGGCACGGCAGCGCGAACCTGGTGGTCCTCAACCTCGCCTACCTCGCCGTGGCCGCGTTCGTCGCCTGGGGGCGGTTCGCGGCCTGACCGCGGCCGGGAAAAGGAGACGCCCATGAACGCCACCGACACCTTCGTCGCCCACCGGAACCTGCTCTTCACCGTCGCCTACGAGATGCTCGGGTCCGCCGCCGACGCTGAGGACGTCCTGCAGGAAACCTGGCTGCGGTGGGTGGACGTCGACCCGGCCGGGGTGCGCGAGGAGCGCGCCTACCTGGTCCGGATCACCACCCGCCTGGCGCTCAACCGGCTGCGCACCCTGAAACGCCGCAAAGAGGCCTACGTCGGCCCGTGGCTCCCGGAACCGCTGCTCACCACACCGGACGTCGCTGAAAACGTAGAGCTCGCCGAGAGCGTGTCCATGGCGCTCATGCTCGTCCTCGAAACGCTGGCGCCGACCGAGCGCGCGGTCTTCGTGCTGCGCGAGGTCTTCGACTTCGGGTACGACGAAATCGCGGCCGCCGTCGGCAAGACCCCGGCCGCCGTCCGGCAGATCGCGCACCGCGCGCGGCGCCACGTCGACGCCCGGCGCCCGCGCGAGACCGTCTCCGCGCGGGAGACCCGGGCGGTGCTCGAGTCGTTCCAGCGCGCGCTGGAAAGCCGTGACCTGCAAGGACTTCTCGACGTCCTCGCGCCGGACGTCGTGCTGATGAGCGACGGCGGCGGCGTCAAGCAGGCCGTGCCGCGGCCGATCACCGGGGCCGACCGGCTCGCGCGGCTGGTTCTCGGCGGCCTCGCCAGGAACGCCGCCGCGCTCACCACCGAGGCCACCGTCGTCAACGGCAACCCGGGCCTCACCCTGCGCCTCGACGGCGAGCTCGACGGCGTCATGGCCGTGCGGGTCGAGGGCGGGCGCATCAGCGGCCTCTACTACGTGCGCAACCCGGAAAAGCTGACCCGCGTCGAGTCCGAAACCCCGCTGACCCTGCGCTAGATGTGCGTCGAGCTCACCGCGAACGCCGTGATGTGGTCGGCCAGCGCGCGCACGTCCGCGTGGTCGCGGTGCTTGTCCGCCTCCAGCTTGAGCGGCCGCAGGCGGTCCTTGGTGCGGACGGACTTGAGCGTCTCGGCCGTGTCGACCGCTTCGGTGCCGATCTCCGCGCCGCGCTCCAGCTCGCCCTCGATCAGGTGGTCCAGCGCCAGCATGGCCAGGCAGAAGGAGCGGCTGCGCGCCATGTCGGGGCCGTAGCGGGCGATCACGCCGGTCAGCGCGGCGATCGCGGCCCGGGAGCGGCGGGGGCGGACGCGCACGGCGAGCTCGGTGTGCACCGTGCCGGCCATCGCCGACACGTCGGTCTCGGTGAAGAACCGCGCCCAGTCCGGCGGCCCGCCGCCGCGAACTCCTCGCCGGCCCGGCCGAGCAGGTCGAGCACGAGCTGCTCGTCGCCCTTTTCGGCGTACGCCCACGCCTGGTTCGCGCTGAGGATGCTCGCCGCCGGCGCCGACCCGGACCGCCGCGCCGCCAGCCTGCCGTGCTGGAACTGGGCCAGCGCCTCGTCCGCGGCGCCGTGGTGCAGGTGGATGCGGCCGCGCCGGTAGCGGAGGTTGGCGGCCAGGTCGTCCTGCCCGCAGTGCTCGGCCAGGCTCAGCGCCAGGTCGAGGTCGTGGTGGGCGGCGCCGACGTGCCCGCTGTCGAAGTTTGTCCAGGCGGCCAGGTTGTGCAGGTCGGCGACCGCCGCGCACAGCCGTGTCCGCAGCGGCTCGGCCACGGAGGCGCGGAGCAGCTCGTGCCCGCGGTGGATCCGGGCGAGCACGGCGTCGCGGCACATGCCCGCCGCGACTGCGTGAAGTAGTCCCGCGGGTGCGCTGGGTGATCCGGGACAGGTATGGAGTCGGGTACTTGTACGGGTGTGGTGCGCGGCCGTACGGAGCAGTCTCGGACGTGCCGCAGAAGTCCGCAGGAGGTTCGGAACCCATGGTGCACGGCCGGTCGCGTCCCCTCCTCCGGGTCGTCACCCCCTCGGACGTCCCGGAGGCGCGGCCGGCCCCCTCCTCCCGCGGCCGCGACCGCTACGCCGACCTCCCCGACCGGCGGCTCTCCGCGATCCTCGCCGCCGAGGACACCGCCGAGGAGCACGGCCTCAACCCGCACATGCGCAGCACCTGCTACGTCCACCGGTGCTGGACGCACCAGTGCGTCGGCGATCCGCTGCACGTCCTGGTCGCCACCGGGCACCGCTGGTGCCGCCGCTGCGAATGCCCGGTCGACGTCGCCGTCGACGAGACCCCGCCGGGCGCGGTGCACCTGTTCTGCCCGCGCTGCGGCCAGGCCGGTTCGGCGGCGAACCGCGACGTCCGCCAGGCCTGCCGGACGAGCCTGGCCGCGATGCACGGCGGGGACGCGCCGACGTTGTACGGGATCCCGGACGCCTGACGCCCGGGCGTTGCAACCTCCGAGGGACGCGCACCCCCTCGCATTGACCGGCACGTGAGGCCCTCCTACGGTTCACGAGTGGGCACAGGGTGCGAGAGGGGCAACCTCCCCGCGGACACCACGAGTTTCGTGGGACGCAAGGCCGACGTGGCCGAGGTCAAGCACCTGCTGACGCGGGCGCGGCTGGTCACGCTGACCGGCGTGGGCGGGGTCGGGAAGACGCGGCTGGCCGTGCAGACCGCCGCCGGGCTGTCCCGCGCGTTCCCCGACGGTGTCTGGCTGGTCGAACTCGCCGGGCTGCAGGACCCCGCGCTCGTGGCGCACACGGTGCTCGAGGCGCTGCGCGTGCACGACGAAACCGGCCGGAGCCCGGCGGCCGTGCTCGCCGAGCACCTGCGGGAGCGCCGGACGCTGGTCGTCCTGGACAACTGCGAGCACCTCCTCGACGCCTGCGCCGCGCTGGCGCACGACCTGCTGCGGGCCGCGCCCGGGCTCCGGCTGCTCGCGACGAGCCGGGAACGGCTCGCGCTGGCCGGCGAGCACCTGTGGCCGGTCTCGCCGCTGCCGGTGCCGGAACCGGGCCGCCCGCTGGCCGGCGGGGCGTGGCTGCGCTACCCGGCGCTGACGCTGTTCGCCGAGCGCGCCGCCGCGGTCGACCCGGAGTTCGCCGTCACGGAAGAGAACCAGGAGCGCGTCAGCGCGATCTGCCGCCTGCTGGCCGGGATCCCGCTGGCCATCGAGCTGGCCGCGGTCCGGCTGCGGGTGCTGACGCTGGCGGAGCTGGAAAGCGGGCTGGGCGACTGCTTCCGCCTGCCCGGCACGGTGAAGCGCGGCGGCGAGCCGCGGCACCAGACGTTGCGGGCCGCCGTCGAATGGAGCTTCGCGTTGTGCCGCCCGGCCGAACGGCACCTGTGGGCGCGCGCGTCGGTGTTCGTGGGCGGCTTCGACCTGGCGGCGGCCGAGCGCGTCTGCGCCGGCGACGGCCTGCCCGCCGGGGAGCTGCGGAACCGGCTCGCCGGCCTGGTGGAGAAGTCGGTGCTGATCCGCGAGGCCGACGGCGACCGGCAGCGGTTCCGGCTGCTGGAACCGCTGCGGCAGTTCGGCCGCGACAAGCTGACCGAGTCGGGCGAGACGGCGGTGGTGCTGCGGCGGATGCGCGACCACTACCTCGACGTCGCCGAGCGGAGCGAACGGGCGTGGTTCGGCCCGGAGCAGGCGGACATCTTCCGGCGGACCCGCCTGGAGCACGCGAACCTGCGGGCCGCGCTCGACTACAGCCTGACCGAACCCGGCGAGCTCGGCACCGGCCTCCGGCTGGCCTCGACGCTCTGGTTCTACTGGGCCGGCTGCGGGGTGTTCGGTGAAGGCCGCCACTGGCTCGACCGCGCGCTCGCCCTCGCCGCCGAACCGGACGCGGAACGGGCGAAAGCGTTGTGCGTCAACGGGTACGTCGCGACGCTGCAGGGCGACAACGCGGCGGCGATCGCGATGCTGGAGGAGTGCCGCGCCTACGCGAAGCGGACCGGCGACGAGGTCGCGCTGGCGTACGCGACGCACCGGCTCGGCTGCAACCTGCTGGTGGGGGACGACGTCGGCGACGCGAAGACGCTGTTCGAGGAGGCGCAGGCCCGCTACCGGCAGCTCGGCGAGCTCAACAGCAACGTGATGCTGGCGGGCATCGAACTGGCCATCGCGTCCATCTTCCTCGGCGACCTCGACCGCGCGGGCCGCCTGTGCGAGGAGGCGTGCGCCACCGGCGTCGCCCACGGCGAGCAGTGGGCGCACGCGTACGCGATCTACGCCCAGGCCCTGGTCGCGCTGGGCCGCGGTGAGCTGGACCGGGCGGCCGAACGCGGGCGGGACTGCCTGCGGGTGAAGAGCACGTTCCACGACCTGCTCGGCATCGTCCTGGCGATCGAGGCGCTGGCGTGGACCGAAGCCGCGCGGGAACGCTGGGAGCCGGCGGCGGTCATGCTGGGGTCGGCGCAGCCGATCTGGCAGGCGGTCGGGTTCCCGATGTTCGGTTCCCGGTACTTCGGCGCCCCGCACGGAGAGTGTGAGAAGCGGACCCGACGCGCACTGGGTGACGGCTCGTTCGAGGTGGCGTTCCGGCGGGGGCGTGAGTTCGGCTTGCCGGAGGCGATCGCTTACGCGCTGGGGGATCTGGGCCCGGCCCGGCCGGAGGTGGTGGCGGCTTCGCAGCCGACGCCGTTGACCGACCGGGAAGGGGAAGTGGTGACCCTGATCGCGGACGGCCGGTCCAACCAGGAGATCGCGGACCGGCTGGTGATTTCCCGCCGGACGGCGGAAGGCCACGTGAACCGGATCCTGCGGAAATTGGGCTTCGACTCGCGTTCACAGGTGGCCGCCTGGGCGGCGCGGAATCCGCAGGTGCCGACGCCGCAGGCATGAGGGGGAAGTATCCCGTTTCCCGTAACGGAGTTCCGGGTGTGCTCGCGAACGATCCTCCGGTGCCGCGGACCGCGTCGGGAACTGCGACCGTGCCCTACGCGGTTCTCGACTCTCGCGTTCGAGTTTCGCGCAGCGCGACGGCTGGCCGCGCGGAACGCGACAGTTCATCGAACCCGGCCGCGGGATCGACGTCGACACCTCGGTCACACCGTTGTGGCCACCGAGCGGACCGGTGCCGTGCCGTCCGATGTGGACGGCACGGCACCGGCGTCGTCAGCCCAGGCGTTCGCCCCAGTTCTCGAACGCCGTCACGACCTCGGCCGGAGCGTCGGTCTCGCGCAGGCGCTTGGCCTCCGCCTCGATGTAGTGGCGGTACAACGGAACCAGTCCCGCGAGCAACTCGGGCCGCGCCTCCTCCGCCTCGAGCGGGTGCCCGGCCCGCACCCGTTCCGCCAGCTTCACCAGCGACGCCGCCGGGGTGTCCGGTTGGGACAGGAACCACTCGATGGCCTCGTCGTTGTTCGCCGCGCGACCCGTCGGGAGTGTTGCCGAATACAGGAAGCGGACCGGGAACAGCACCGCCTTCGTGAACCACACCTTGTCGGCCAGCAGGCGGCGGGGCTCGCGGAACTCGGCCGCCACCTCGTCGGTCGCCAGGACCGCGATCGCGAAGCGGGCGCTCTCCAGCAACATCTCCGAAGCCGCCGGACGGGCGACCTCGGCGAGGACGTCCTCGCCGGTCAGCAGGACGCCGTGGTCGGCCAGCTGCAAGCGGTCCTGGGCCGGGAAGCGGCCGTCGTCGCGGCCTTCGCGCAGGGCCGGGAGGGAGGCCCAGAACACCGACAGCTTGCGGTGCAGCGGACTCCGCTCCTGCAGCGCCGCCGTCACCGGGGCCACCTGGTCGTCCTCGGGGACGTCGGTGAGGACGAGGGCCAGGTCGATGTCGCTGGCCGCCGCGGAATAGCCGCCGTAGGAAAGGCTTCCCAGGAGGTACGCGCCGATCAGGCGCTCTCCCAACGCTTCCCGGTAGGCGTCGGCGGCTTCGGCGGCGATCGCGCGGGCCGCGTCGGCGGGTTCAGGTGTGGTCATGCCGCCACCGTATCGCGGCGGGCGCACTCGGCGATGCGGTCGGAAACCACGCCGATCACCTGCCACGCCCGGTCGAGGACCGCGAGCACCGACTCCTCGGTCCAGTCCCCGCGCTGCCGCAGGAGTTCGTAGCCCATCTCGAGGTGCTCGACGTCGGCTTCGTCGTGCAGCTCGAAGTATTCGTCCTCGGGGAACGCGCGGGTGCCCGCCTGGCTGAACACGAGGCTGCCGGCTTCGAGGGCCAGGTGCGCCAGCACCGCGCGCTGCACGCCGGGCAGGATCGCGAACTGGTCGACGAACCAGGAAGCGCCCATCTCGATGACCGGGTCCCAGACCAGCTGCCGGTCCTCCGCGCGGCTGCGAGCCAGGATCTTGTCGTGGCCGACCTCTTCCTGCTGGTGCTCCAGCGCGAGCGCCCGCAGCTCCGGGTCGCTCTCGAAGCTGACCCGCGCGCTGATCATCCGCTGGAAGGCGTTCGACCACGGCTGCAGGTACGTGAGCACCGCTTTCCTGGTCTCCGGCGACGTGGTCTCGTCGCTCAGCAGGCGGATCAGTTCCGAGGACTCGTATTCCCGTTGCCGCTGCTCGTTGTGGCGGGCGATGCGCTCGACGTCCTGCTGGGTCACGATCGGCTCCTTACCGTGGTGCTGCGGGAGATCATCCTTCCGGGGACCGCTATCCGAGGTCGACGGGCGCGAGCGCCCGGTCGTAGACGGGGAACCGGAAGTACGTGGTCACGTCGCCGCGGCGACCCGCGGTGCGGTAGCTCACCAGCTCCAGCACGCGCGTCTCGGAGAGCGGGCCCGGCGCCAGCGCGGCGGTGAGGAGGCGGAACCGGCCGGGGTCGACGCCTTCGCGGTGCAGCAGTTCCGCCGTGCGCTCGACGGCTTCTTCGTCACCGGACGTGAGATCGGGCAGCCGCAGGTACGTCGTGGCCTCCGCGGCCCGGTCCGCCCCGGACCGGAAAGCCAAGCAGCTCAGCGCGGCTTCACCCGCGTCGAGCCGGTCGCCCGCGAGGGTGCGGTACGCGGCCGCCGCGGCTTCGGCGTCGTGGCTCAGCGCCACCGAAGCGACGTCGTTGACCTCGGCGAGGCCGGCACCGTGGTTGCGGTAGTAGATCTTGACCCGGGCTTCGGCCTCGTCGCCCAGGTCCACCGCGAAGAACTCGATTTCCCGCACCCCGTCGACGGTTTCGACCCGGCGGCGGGCGTCGTCCCAGGCCGCGCCCATGCCGAGCCGCTCCATGGCCTCGGTGACGGCGCCCTCGCGGTGGGCGGGCGGCCAGGCGTAGAGGCCGAAGTACGTCTTGTGGACGACCCGCGACGGCGGGCGCCAGGCGATCGAGTGCCACACCGGCGCGGGGGACGGGCGGCCCGTCCGCGGGGTGAACGTCTCGTGGACGCGGTCCAGCCTGCCGGTGACGGGATCGCCGTCCCCGGGCCAGACGACGTCGTGGCCGAGGCTGTCGAACAGCACGCGCAGTTCGGGGTGACCGCCGGACCAGTTCACCGACATCTCGGCCGGGAAGCCGTCGGCCGCCACATAGGACGGGTGGACGGGCGCCGGCCCGATCCGCTCGTGCGCCCAGCGGGGCAGCGCGGCGCGCAGCATCCGCGTGGTCCGCACGGACTGTTCCAGCGGAACCCCGAGCGCTTCACAGGCCGTAGCCCAAAGCCCGCACAGAAAGTCACCGGACAGCCGACCCGATGCGGGGTAGTTTTCCCTTATATATTCAGGAAAGTCCGGCATTCGATCGGTCACGAGCGGATGCTATCAGTTGGATGCTTGCTCAACTAAAAAGCTGCACCCGGGTGGTGCAACCAATTGGGCCATGTGGGTACGCCGGTGTCCGGGGTGGACACGGAGGGACACATCGGACACCGGCGAGTCCTGACCGGACACGAAGCGGACAACGCGCAGGTCTCAGACCCGCGCGGGCACCACCGTCATCGCGTGCTTCACCAACCGGATCAGCGCGAGCTTGCTGGAATCCCTGTCACGCGCATCACACATGACGATCGGCACTCGATCCGGGACCACGAGGGCCTCGCGGATCTCGTCGGCGGTGTAGCGCGGCGCGTTGTCGAAGCAGTTCACCGCGACGACGAACGGGATCTTCCGGCGCTCGAAGAAGTCGATCGCGGCGAAGCTGGTCTCCAGCCGCCGGGTGTCGACCAGCACGACCGTCCCGATCGCCCCGCGCGCCAGGTCGTCCCACATGAACCAGAAACGCGCCTGCCCCGGCGTCCCGAACAGGTACAGCACGTGCCGCGGCGAGATGGTGATCCGGCCGAAGTCGAGCGCGACCGTCGTGGTCGTCTTCCGCTCCACGCCGGACAGGTCGTCGATGCCGGCGCTCGCCTCGGTGAGCACCTCTTCGGTCGTCAGCGGCGGGATCTCGCTGACCGAACCGACCATCGTGGTCTTCCCGGCGCCGAACCCGCCGGCGACGATGATCTTGACCGGCGTGGGGACCAGGTCGGCCCCGGTGCCGTCAGTACTTGATGAGGCCATCGAGAACCGCCTGGAGAGTTTCGAGGTCCGGCGACTGCGCCGGGTGGTGGGTGGGGGAGCGCGTGATCACGAGGCCGCGTTCGATCAGGTCGCCGACGAGCACGCGCACGACCCCGAGCGGGATCTTCACGTAGACGGCGATCTCGGCGATCGAAACCGGGTGGCGGCACAGCTGCACGATCGCCACGTGCTCCGGGCCCAGCCCGACCGGCTCCTGCTCCGAGCGCAGCGTCATCACCTGCGTGGACAGGTCCAGCCGCGCGGTGTCGGCCGGCGTCCGGCCGCTCGTGATCGTGTACGGCCGGACCAGTGGTCCGGCGGCCTCGTCGTACCAGCCGTCTTCCGCGCTCACGTGGCCTCCCGCAGGACGTGCGCCGCTTCACGCGGCGCGGACGCCATGTAGTCGCCGACGCGCTTCACCAGCCGGCTCATCTCGTAGGCGATCATCTCGACGTCGACGCTGTCCGCGGCCAGCACGGCGAGGCAGGCACCCTGGCCCGCCGCCGAGACGAACAGGTAACCGCGTTCCATCTCGATCATGTTCTGCAGCACCGGGCCGCGGTTGAACTGCTTGCTCACCCCCTTGGCGAGGCTCTGCAAGCTGGAGGCGATGGCCGACAGCTGGTCCGAGTCGTCCTTGCTCATGCCTGCCGACTTGCCGATGAGCAGCCCGTCGGCGGACAGCACGATGGCGTTCTGCGCGCCGACCACGCGGCTCACCACGTCGTCGAGCAGCCAGTTGAGATCGGGTTTGGGGTTCCCGTACTCGTTCATTCGACGTCAGACCCTGACTTTCCTGTGTGGACTTTCCGGTGTGTGGTCGGGAACTAGGCTTCGTCCGGCCCGCGGCCGCGGCGGGTGCCCTTGTGGAACGCCGCCAGCGTGCGCGCGGTGCCTTCGCCCGGCGTCACGACGTCGTCGTCGCCGTTGTCCGGTTCGGCTTCGAGCTGGGCGACGAGGTTCTGCTGGGGCTCGCGCCGGGGCAGCCGCGGCCGGTCGTCGGTCGGGCGCTGCGCGGCGGCCGGCTCCGCGGCGGGCACCGGCTCCGGTTCCGGCGCCGCGGCCGGCACGGAGGGCAGCGCTTCGGGCGGGGTGAGCGCCCGCACCGGGTACGGCCTCGGCTTGGTCTCCCGCTTCATCGGGATCTGGCCGGTGAACGAGCTGGGTGAGTCCATCGAACCGGGTGAGCTTTCTGCGGCCCGCGCGGCGGGGGCGCCCACCGGGGCCAGGACCGCGGTCGTTTCCGCCGGGGAGCTGCCGGGCTCGTCGCCGCCGGCGCTGTCCTGGCCCGCCAGGTGCTGGACCGGGATGAGGACGGTGGCGCGCAGGCCGCCGTAGCGGGACGGGTCGAAGGTGACGGTGATGCCGAGCCGGGCCGCCAGGCGCGCGACCACGAAGAGGCCGAGGCTGGAGTCGGCCCGCAGCGCCATCGCGTCGAACTCGGGGGCCTCGGCCATCATCGAGTTCGCCCACTCGCGGACGCCGTCCTTCATGCCGAGCCCCTGGTCCGACACGTCGACGACGACGCCGCGCGCGACCATGCGGCTGGTCACCTCGACCGGCGAACCGGGCGGGGAGAACGACGTCGCGTTGTCGACGAGCTCGGCGACGAGGTGGATGGTGTCGGCCACCGCGGCGCCGACGATGGCGACGTCGGCGACCTGCTCCACCTGGACCCGCGCGTACTGCTCGGTTTCCGAGACGGCCGCGCGCAGGACCTCCATCAGCGCGACCGGCTTGCGCCAGCGGCGGCCGGGCTGCTTGCCGCCGAGGATGATCAGGTTCTCGGTGGTGCGCCGCGCGCGGGCGGCGAGGTGGTCGAGCTGGAACAGCGACGCCAGCTGCGTCGAGTCGTCCTCGCGCGCTTCCATCTCGTCGAGGATCTGCAGCTGCTGGTGGACCAGCACCTGGTTGCGGTGCGCGATGCCGAGGAACACGTTGTGCACGCCGCTGCGGGCCTTCGCCTCGCTCGCCGCGGCGTTGACGGCGGTCAGCTGGGCGGTGTTGAACGCCTCCGCCACCTGGCCGATCTCGTCGCGGCCGTGGTCGAGCTGCGGCAGCTCTTCCTTGAGGTCGACCGATTCGCCGTTCTTCAGCCGCTCCACGATGTTCGGCAGCCGGTTGCGGGCGAGGTCGAGCGAGTCGTTGCGCAGCCGCGCGAGGCGCGTCATCAGCGCGCGGTCGACGAGCGAGCGGGACACCCGCACCGCGACGATGATCGCCGCCAGTGACGCGAGCAGAGCCAGGATCGACCCGATGATGACGTTGCGCAGCTGGGCGTCACCGGAGTCGATCGCGGCCGCGGAAACCTTGTCCGCCTGGGTGATCGCGAGGTCGTTGAGGCCCTGGGCGACCTGGGTGGTCGCGTTCAGCCAGTCCGTTTCGGACACCGGCACGGAGTTCTGCTCGCTGGGCGACCACGGGCCGTGCTTGACGATCGCCTGCTCGGCGGTGGCCAGCTGCTGCCACGCGGCGCTCTTGGCCAGCGCCCGATAGCGGTCGCGGACGCCCGCGTCGAGGAACGGCTCGATCTGCGCCAGCTGCGCGCGGTAGGTCCCGGACAGCTGCGCGAACTGGGCGAAGTCGTCGGGGGCGAAGGTGCCGGCCGAGAAGGCCGTCGACACCAGCGAAGTCTCGCGCGACATCGCGTCACCGGCGCGGAACACCGAGGTCGCGGTGATGCCGCCGGTCGCGGCTTCGGCGTCCGGCACGATCCGGGCCTGGGTGTCGAACAGGTTGGACGCCGTGTCCATCACGCCGTTGTAGTAGCTGTTGACCTGCGCGCGGTCGATGCTGCGGAAGCTGACCTGCGAGCGCAGCACGGGCAGCTGGTCGAACTGGGACTTCAGCGCGTTGACCTTGGTCGCGATCTCGTCCGGCGCGGTGGAGATGGTCGCGGCGAACGCGTCCTTCAGCGTGTCGAGCTTCTCGTCGGTGACCTTCTGCTGCGCCTGCAGCCGGGCCGGGCCGAGGGCCGGGTCGTCCAGGTACTGCAGCGCGCTTTGGCGTTCCTTCTGGAATTCGGCCAGCGCGGTGGCCGCGGGGATGGACACCTCACGCACCGAAGCGGCGACCAGCCGGACGTAAACGCCGTTGAAGAGGAAGTACGAAGAGACCGCGATCCACAGCACCAGCAGGGTCACGCTGGGAATGAGAACGGTCCTGGTCAGCCTTTTGCGGATCGACTTGTCGTACGGCTTGTCCGACTCGTCCTTGGCGTCTTTGTTCAGCACGGCGGTTCACGAACTCCTGAGTGACGGTCGGCGAGGAAAGGGGACCCGGAGGAGGAGGCGGACACGACGATGGGACACAGCGGCGGCCCTCACCCGTCTTCGCCTCACTCTCCGTGTTGCCGCGGAATCGATCAGGGTCCGTTTTTTACCACGAACCACTGAGGGCCGGTGGTGCTGGCCCGGCTGGCGGACGCTTGTCCGACCAGCGTTGAACGGTGTTTACCGAGTGCATCGGGGTGGTTACCGCCATTTCCTCTGGTAACGGACCCGCGACGGTTTTCGGCGGCTTGCACGCTGGGCCGAACGGGTGAATGTGAATTCGGCCGATGCGGCGGACGGGGTGTTCACGTTGCGGGAAAGAAGGGGCGGCGGTAATGCCCGCGCGTACCCGGCGGAGGCCGTCGCGGCACACTTGATGATCTTGACCACAGGACGCCGTCACGGCGTGTCGCGGGAACCCGCGTCAGTGCTCGCCGCAGCCGGGTTCTTCCCGGACCTCCGGCAGCGGCCGCCGGGGCTCGCGGACGCCGCTGGGGTCGCCGCCGCCGGCCACCCACACGGTCACCGCGCCCCACCGGTCGAGCCGGGTACCGGCGGCCGGCAGCTGGGCGACGACCAAGCCGTTCAGCAAGGGGTGGGGACTGTCCGGATCGGGTCCCTGCAGCGTCAAACCCGCGTCGTGCCCGGACAGCCACGCGTCGAGCGCCTGCCTGCCCCGGAAGTCCGGCACGACCACCGGTCGCGGTTCATCCGCCACTGCTCTTCACCCGCCGGCCAGTTTACCGGGGCAGGCAAGACTGGTTTGACAAAGAAGCAGTGCTTGTCAAACCAGCTTTACATCACGTACGGTTTCGTAAATCACTCGAGGAGGCGTGATGAGCGAAGTGACCGGAACCGTCCCCGCCGGGTCGACCGAGCTGTGGCGAGACCGCAAGCGGTACCTGTGGCTGATCGGCCTGGTCGTGCCGTCGCTGGCGTTCCTCGCCATCGGGCTGCACGCGGCGACCGGCTGGAGCGCCTGGTTCTGGATCGGCCCGGTCGTGATCCTGGTGATCGTCCCGCTCGTCGACCTGGCCGCCGGCCTGGACCGGAGCAACCCGCCCGACGACGTCCTCGAGCGGCTGGAGCAGGACCGGTACTACCGCTGGATCACCTTCGCGTTCCTCCCGATCCAGTACGTCGGCTTCGTCGCCGCGTTCTGGCTGGTCGCGCACGGCGGCCTCACCGTCGTCGACAAGATCGGGCTGGCCGTCTCCATCGGCTGCATCGGCGGCATCGGCATCAACACCGCGCACGAGCTGGGCCACAAGAAGGAGAGCCACGAGCGCTGGCTGTCGAAGATCGCGCTGGCGCAAAGCTTCTACGGCCACTTCTACATCGAGCACAACCGCGGCCACCACGTCCGCGTGGCCACCCCGGAGGACCCGGCGAGCAGCCGCCTCGGCGAGAGCTTCTACCGCTTCTGGCCGCGCACGGTCTTCGGTTCGCTGAAGTCGGCGTGGCGCCTGGAGCGCAAGCGCTACGCCCGCCGGGACAAGCACCCCTTCCGGCTCGGCAACGACGTCCTCAACGCGTGGCTGATGTCCGCGGTGCTGTGGGCGGCGATGATCGCGTGGCTCGGCGTGGGGATCCTGCCGTACCTGGTGATCCAGGCCGTCGTCGGGTTTTCGCTGCTGGAGGTCGTCAACTACATGGAGCACTACGGGATGCTGCGCCGGCGGGTCGGCGTGGCGGGGAAGCGCCGCTACGAGCGCGTGGATCCCAGCCACAGCTGGAACTCCAACAACATCGCCACCAACGTCCTGCTCTACCACCTGCAGCGGCACAGCGACCACCACGCCAACCCGACGCGGCGCTACCAGACCCTGCGCGACTTCGCCGAATCGCCGGTGCTGCCCACCGGGTACGCCGGGATGATCGTGCTGGCGCTCGTCCCGCCGGTGTGGCGGCGGGTGATGGACCCGCGGGTGCTCGCGCACTTCGAGGGGGACGTCTCCCGCGCCAACATCCAGCCGTCGAAGCGCGAGAAGATCCTTGCCCGGTACGGAACCCGGGTCACGGCCGCCGAAACCGCGCCGGCGGACACCCACGGCGACGCGAGCGAAGGCGGCATGTGCCCGGGCTGCGGGTACGTCTACGACGAGCAGCTCGGCGATCCGCGCGAAGGGTTCCCGGCCGGCACGCCGTGGTCCGCTATCCCGGACTCCTGGTGCTGCCCCGACTGCGGCGTCCGCGAGAAGGTCGACTTCGTCGCGCCGGGCCGGGTGGGTGCGTGATGCGGATCGAAGCGGACCGCGGGAAGTGCGACGGCCTGGGCATGTGCGAAGCGATGGCGCCCGACTTCTTCGAGGTCGGTGCGGACGGCACCGTCGTCGTGCTCGACGAGCAGCCGGGCGAGGAGCACCGGCAGGATCTTGCCGCCGCCGTGGACGCCTGCCCCGTGCTGGCCTTGAAGCTGACATGACCCTCGTCGTCGTGGGCGCGTCGCTGGCCGGGCTGCGTGCCGTGGAAGCCGCGCGCCGCACCGGGTACCGCGGCCGGACCGTGCTGATCGGCGCCGAGGAGCACCTACCCTACGACCGGCCGCCGTTGTCCAAGGCCTTCCTCGCGGCGGACGGCCCGCGGGTGGTCGAGCCGTTCCACGCCGAGGCGGTGCTCCGCGAAGAACTCGGGGTCGAGCTGATGCTGGGCGCGCCGGCCGAGGGACTCGACACCGATGCGCGCGAAGTGACCGTCGCGGGCGCGGGCGTCCGCTACGACGCCCTGGTCATCGCCACTGGCGCCACCGCCCGCACCCTGCCCGGCGCCCGCACGCTGCGCACCGCCGAAGACGCCGTCGCGGTGCGCGCCGCGCTCGACCGGGGCGCGCGGACCGTCGTGGTCGGCGCCGGGTTCATCGGCTCGGAGGTCGCGTCCGCCGCCCGCGCCCGGGGCCTGCCGGTGACGATCGTGGAAGCGGCCGCCGTCCCGCTCGTCCGCGCGGTCGGGGAGACCGCCGGGGCGATGCTGGCGGAGCTGCACCAGGAGGCCGGCACCGAGCTGCGGCTCGGCGCCGAGGTCACCGCCGTCACCGGCAGCGGCGTGCACCTGGCCGGCGGCGACGTGCTGCCCGCGGACCTCGTGGTCGCCGGCATCGGCGCCGTCCCGGCCACCGGCTGGCTCGCGGGCAGCGGGCTGCTCCTGCACGAGCGCGACCGCGGCGTCGTGTGCGACGCGACCCTGGCCGCCGGGCCACCGGGGGTCTACGCGGCCGGCGACGTCGCGCACGTCGCGAACCCGCTGTTCGACGGCCTCCTGCGGCCGGAACACTGGACCAACGCGGCCGAGCAGGGCGCGGCCGCCGCCCGGCACGCGCTCGACCCGGCGTCGGCGCGGCCCCTCGCAGCCGTGCCGTACTTCTGGTCCGACTGGTACGGCCACCGGATCCAGTTCGTCGGCACGCCGCACGCCGACGAGGTCGTGACCGCGGGGGACACCACCCTCTACCGCCGCGGCGACCGGCTCGTCGGCGCCCTGACCGTCGACCGCCCGCGCGAGATCATGAAGCACCGCAGGCGGATCGCCACCCGCGCGCCCTGGGCTGAGGCGCTCGCCTTCGCGGGCACGGCCTAGAATGACGATCATGAGCGGGGCACCTCCGGCGCCGCCCGACGGTGGTCAGCACCGGCGGCCGATCATCAGCGCGGCCATCGAGCTGACCGCGCGGTCCGGCTGGCCGTCGGTCACCATGGCCCGGCTGGCCGAGCTGGTCGGGGTCAGCCGCCAGACCGTGTACAACGAAATCGGCTCCAAGGCCGCCCTGGCCGAGGCGATGGTCGCGCACGAGCTCGACCGGTTCCTCACGGTCGTCGACGCCGCTTTCGAACACCACCCGGACGACCTCGTCGAGGCGTTCTACGAGGCCGTCCGCTCGGTGCTCGAACTCGCCGAGGACAACGTCCTGCTGCGGGCGATCGTGTCGGCGTCCCACGGCGCCGCCCCGGAGCTCCTCCCGCTGCTGACCACCGACGCGGGCGCGCTGCTCGCCCGCGCGAAGGTCCTGCTCGCCGCGCGCGTGCGGCCGTACCGGCTGCCGCTCACCGACGACCAGGCCGACGTGGTGATCGACCTGGTCGTGCGCGCGGTTCTCAGCCACGTCATGCAGCCGTCGGACACCCCGGCCCGCACGGCGGATTCGCTGGCCTGGGTGGCGACCCGCGTGCTCGGCGTCGAGGCGGCGCGGCCGCTGCGGCACACCTGACGCTCAGCGGAGGCCGCGCCGGTCGAGCCACGCCGAGAGCTCGGTGGCGATCTCCTTGGGCCGGTCCTCCTGGGCGTGGTGCCCGGCCTCGCCGCCCGCGACGACGTCCAGCGCCGCGATGTTCTCGGTGCACCACCGCGCCATCTCGTTACCGATGAGCAGGGTGGGCGAGCCTTCGAAGGTGAGCAGCAGCTTGGGGACGTCCACGCTGCCGGCGAGCCACCGGTCGTAGGCCTCGACGCGCTCGACGAGCTCGGCCGGCTCCCCGCCGAGCGGCAGCTGACGGGCCCAGGCGAGGACCGGGCGGCGGCTCTCCGGCGTCGGGAACGGAGCGAGGTAGGCCGCGAGGTCGTCGGCGCCGACCGGCGTGCGGACGCCGCCGGTGAACGCCTGCCGGATGAAGAGGTCCTGCGTCAGCACCAGGTCTTCGCCGACGCCGGGCGTGCGGATCCTGCGGGAGCGCTCGGCCGCCTGCGGGGACAGGTCGTCCCACGCCATCGGCTTCACGATCGTTTCGAAGAACGCGAGCCCGCGGACCCGGCCGGGGTGGCGGGCGGCGTGGTCGAAGGCGAGGGCGCCGCCCCAGTCGTGGCCGACGAGGACGACGTCGTCGAGGCCGAGCTCGTCGAACCAGGCGTCGAGGTACCGGGCGTGGTCGGCGAAGGTGTAGGCGAGGTCGGGCTTGGGGGAGCGGCCCATGCCGATGAGGTCGGGCGTGAGCAGCCGCCCGGGGCCGACGTGGGGGAGGACGTGGCGCCAGCCGTGCGCCGAGCCGGGGTTGCCGTGGAGGAAGACGACCGGGGTGCCGCTGCCGGTTTCTTCGTGGTGGAGGACGGGCATTTCAGGTCCCTTCGAGCGGGGTGTCGAGCAGCAGGGTGAGCTCCCGGGTCAGCGCCTCGGTGCGGTCGCCGCGGCGGCCGCCGAGCGGCGCGAGCATGCGGTCGAGCAGCGCGCCGACGGTGGCGATCGCCGGCTCGACCACTTCGTGCCCGCGCACGGTGAGGGCCAGCCGGACGCTCCGGGTGTCGGCGGGGTCGCGGGTGCGCTCGATCAGGCCGTCGGCGTCGAGGGTCCGGGCGAGCTTGGAGACGTAGAGGGCTTCGAGACCGGTGTGGTCGGCCAGTTCCCGCTGGCTCGGCGCCTGTTCGCGCTGCAGGTCGAGCAGCGAGGCCAGGAAGACGTACTGGGCGTGGGTCAGGCCGACCGGGGCGAGCGCGCGGTCGACCGCCACCCGCCACTTCATGGAGAGGCGCCAGACCAGGTGCCCGGGAGTGCTCATGCCAGATAATGTACATGGCTATAGTAGCCATGGCTACTATTTGGCCGGACGAGTGGGGCGGCTCGCGCTGTCATGAACGAGTCGTTCACCTCGCCGGACGCGGTGAACGAGTCGTTCACGTCAGCCGGCGAGCTCCCGGATCCGGGCCAGCGCCGCCCGGACTTCGGTGAAGCCGGTCGTGAGCGGGCTCAGCCCCACGCGGATGCCGTCGGGACGGCGGAAGTCGATCAGCACGCCGTTTTCGATCAGCACGCGGGACAGCCGCTCGGCGTCGGGGTGGCGGAGGGTGACGTGACCGCCGCGGCGGTCGTCGTCGCGGGGCGAGGCGACCTCGAACCCGAGCGGGACCAGCCACTCGTCGGCGAGGGCGAGCACCCACCGGCCCAGCGCCACGGCCTTGGCGCGCACGCGGTCGATGCCCGCCTCGGCCAGCAGCGCGACGCCTTCCTGGACGCCGACCATGCCGAGCACCGGCGGCGTGCCGGACAGCGCCCGGCGGATCCCCGGCGCGGGGACGTACTCCGCGGCCATGCCGAACGTGTCGGCCGCGCCCATCCAGCCGGTGATCGGCTGGCCGAACTCCGCTTGGTGGCGGGCGTTGACGTAGAGGAACGCGGGCGCGCCGGGCCCCGCGTTGAGGAACTTGTACGTGCAGCCGACGGCGAAGTCGGCGCCCGCCGCGTCGAGCGCCACCGGGATCGAGCCGACGCTGTGGCAGAGGTCCCAGACGGTGAGGGCGCCGCGTTCGTGCACCAGCCGCGTGATGGCGGCCAGGTCGGCGATCGCGGCCGAGCGGTAGTCCACATGGGACAGCACGACCGCCGCGGTGCGCGGCCCGGTCACCGCCGCGACGTCTTCGGGGCCGACGTCGCCGGCCTCGATCCACCGGACCGTGCGCCCGAGTTCGGCGGCGACGCTCTCGACCAGGAACCGGTCGGTGGGGAAGTTCGCGGTGTCCGTGACGATCTCGTCGCGCCCCGGCCGCAGCGCGACGGCCGCGCGCAGCACCTTGTAGAGGCACACGGACGTCGAGTCGGCGACGATCGTCTGGCCGGGCGCGGCGCCGATCGCGACGCGGCCGAGTTCGTCCCCGATCGCTTCGGGCAGCGCCAGCCAGCGCTCTTCCCACGACCGGATCAGCCGGCCGCCCCACTCTTCGGCGACGAGCTGCTGCAGCCGGTCCGCGGTGGCGCGCAGGGGACGGCCGAGCGAATTGCCGTCCAGGTAGGCGACGACGCCGGGATCGGTGATCGGGACGAACCGCTCGCGGAAGGCCGCCAGCTCGTCGTCCGCGTCGAGGCGCGCCGCCTCCGCCTGGGTGGTCAGCGGTTCTTCTCCTTCACCCGCACGGTTTCCTTGCGCACTTCGGCCTGCGTGGCGCGTTCCCGCACCAGCCAGTCGGGGCTGTCCGCCTTCAGCGCGTCGATCTCGTCGGTGGTGAGCGCTTCGGTGATGCCGCCGCGCGTGAGGCCGCCGATGGAGACGCCCAGCTTCGCCGCGACGACCGGCCGCGGGTGCGGCCCGTTCCGGCGCAGCTCCTGCAGCCATTCGGGCGGGTCGGCCTGCAGCGCGTTCAGTTCGTCGCGGGAGACGACACCCTCCTGGAACTCCGCGGGGGTGGCTTCGAGGTACACGCCCAGTTTCTTCGCCGCCGTCGCGGGCTTCATGGTCTGGGCGGTTTTGTGCGACGTCATGCCGTCCAGGGTAGCCAGCCGGGTGCCCGGTAACCTGACCCGGTGACCTCGTTCCGCCTCGCCTACGTTCCCGGAGCGACCCCCGCCAAGTGGGTGCGGACCTGGGCCGAGCGCGTGCCGGCGGTCCCGTTGACCCTGGTCCCGGTGGCCGCGGCGGACGCGACGGCCCTGCTCCGCGCGCGCGAAGCGGACGCGGCGCTGCTGCGCTCGCCGATCGACCGCGAGGGCCTGCACGCGATCCCGCTCTACACCGAGACGACCGTGGTCGTGGTGGCCAAGGAACACCTGATCGCGGCGGCGGACGAAGTGTCCACCGTGGACTTGGCCGACGACGTGGTGCTGCATCCCCTGGACGACACGTTGGAGTGGTCTTCCTTGCCGGGCCGCCCCGCGGTTTCGCGCCCGGAGACGACGGCGGACGCGATCGAGCTCGTGGCGGCCGGCGTCGGGGTGCTCGTCGTTCCGCAGTCGCTGGCTCGCCTGCACCACCGCCGCGACCTGACCTACCGGCCGCTCGCGGACGCGCCGCAGTCGAGCGTGGCGCTGTCGTGGCTGGAGGACGAGACGACCGACCTGATGGAGCAGTTCATCGGCATCGTCCGCGGCCGCACGGTCAACAGCACGCGCGGCCGCGCTCCGGCTCCTGCTGCGGATCCGGCGTCGGCTGAGCGCAAGCGTCCGGTGCGGAAGCCGTCGCCCCCGAAGCCGGCCCGGCGCACCGGCGGCGGCGCGGGCAAGCGGCGCCGCCGGTCCTGAAGCTCCCCGTACGCGGGCGGCTGTCTGGGTGCCGCGAATGACTCATTCGCGGCAGCTGTGAGGTGCGGCCCGGTTGGCGGAATCCGAGTGTCGCGTAGCCGCTGAAGCCGGTCCGGCGGTGGCGCGCCCGGGCGTGCGGCGTCAGGCGGTCGTGCAGACGCAGTTGCCGTCGGCGCGGTCGGCCAGGTCGGGGTCGTCGAACCAGTGGCCGTCCTCCCCGAGGTAGCGGAAGTGCAGCACTGTGCCGGGGGTGACGTCCACCGACGCCGAGCGGCGGCCGTTGGAGCGCGGGGTGAGGTGGTGGCGGCCGGGCGTCCAGTCGTTGAACGATCCCACGACGCTCACCCGTCCGGGCGGTGCGGCGAGCGGGAGACTGAAGGTGACGCGCTGGGTGCCGGCCCGGCTCTTGCTGATCTTGATCACTCGGTGGCGGCCTTTCGCGGAGGGCGGTCGGGAGGGGCGTGCTCGGCACTGAGCGCCGACATGGTCGCACAGCGGTGACGATTCGGTCACGTGGAGTGCCCGATGGAGTTACAGGGCCGCTCAACGGTTCGCCACCGTCCGGGTGGTCCTCGGGTGAACCATGATCATCTCGGGTTCATCGCGGGCCCCCGGTGGGAAACTGGCTGCCGTGACTGTCGTCGTCGATCGTCAAGTCAAGGATCCGTGTGCCTGGCTCAGCGCCGTCACCCACGAGCTCGCCGTCGCCTCCCCGGCGGACAGACGCGCGGTGCTCCTGACGGTGTGGGACGGGCTGGCCGCCGCCCGGCTGGCCGGACTGTTCGCGGCCGCGGCTTCGCCCCGGTGGCGAGCCCGGCAGCGCCACGCCGAATCCGTCGAGTTCGACCTCGCCCTGCAGCTGGCGCGCGAATGCACCATCGCCACGGGCTTGGCCATCCCGGCCCGGCTCCCGAGAGCCGCGGTCACCTGGCCGGAAGAGCGAGCCGACGCGGCGATCGCGGCGATCGTGTCGTTCTGCGGCACGGCCGAAGCGGTCCTGCGCCGGGCAGGCGAGCTGACGCCGGTGTGGGAGGACAGCCTGCTCGGGCCGGTGGCCCTGACGAGCTGGCTGGCGGAGTGCTGGACGGGCCGCCACGCGGGTTGCCCGCTGCAGCTCCCGGTACCTCGACCGGCGTGGTGGCGCTGACGTGTCCGTCAGGTCAAGTCTGGGCCGCCGGTGGTGTGCCGGGGCGGTGGAGAGGAGGCCGGGGTGACCGAAACGGCCCCGCTCAGAAGAATCCCGGACCCCGCCCGTGCGGCGATCCGCGCGCTCCTGCTGGCCGAACTGACCGCCGCCCACCGGCGAGTCGAGGCCGCGGGCTGCCCACCCGAGGTGCTGACGCGCGTGTTCGAGGCGCGCCGGAGCTGGCTGACCGAGCTCGGCCCGACGGCCCCGCCCAAGTCGGCTTAGGTGCCCGGGTTCGGTCTCCCGCCGTGCGGTCGGCTCGGCCCGATCCGGCGTGCGCCGCACAGCTGGCCCGCGCTGGCAGCCGACTTGCGTCGGGCGGGCGACCTGGGCCGGGCAGGCGACTTGCGCTGTGCGGCCGACCTGCGCCGCGCAGGCGGACCCGCGCCGTGCGGCCGATTTGCGTCGGGCAGTCGACCTGCGTCGGGCGGGGGACTTGCGCTGGGCGGCCGACCTGGGCCGGCCAGGCGACTTGCACCGCGCAGTCGAGGTGCGTCGAGCAGGCGACTCGCGTCGGGCGGTCGACTCGCGCCGCGCAATCGACCCTGGCCGGGCAGCCGACCTGCGTCGGGCAGGCGATTTGCACCGAGCAGTCGACCTGCGTCGGGCAGGCGATTTGCACCGAGCAGTCGACCTGCGTCGGGCAGGCGATTTGCACCGAGCAGGCGATCTGTGTCGGGCGGGCGACTTGCGCCGCGCAGGCGATCTGTGTCGGGCGGGCGACTTGCGCCGAGCGGCCGACCTGCGTCGGGCAGGCGACTTGTGCCGCGCGGCCGCCCCGGACCGCGCAGCCGACCTGCGCCGGACAGCCGCCCCGGACCACGCAGCCGATCCGGGCCGCGCAGCCGACCCGAGCCGCAGTCGACCCGGGCCGTGCGGCCGATCGCGCTCAGCGGTCCAGGATGGCCAGCACCGTCGCCACGATCCCGTCCAGCCGCTCCCGGTCCGCGAGTGCGGTCGCCAGCCAGTCGTCGCGGGTGGAGTCGCCCACTCCCGCCGCGCCGAACAGCACGCGGAGCACGGCCGTGACCACCTCCTTCGGGGGGTCGCCGCGGGCCAGGCGGGTCTCGATCGCCGCCAGTGCGCGCTCGGCCAGTTCCACCAGCTGCGCGTCCTCGATCTCGTCCGGGCCGACCAGCTCCAGCGCCGGCAGCTCCGCCGCGTTGTCCGCCGGCATCGGGGCCACCGGGGCGCGCTTGTGGCCCAGCGGCCGCTCGACGTGCTCGGCGTACCACTTCGGGTGGGAGCGCATCGCCGTCAGCACCTTCCGCACTTCGCGGTCGATCGTGTCGCGGTCGGCCACCGCCTCGCCGGTCACCTCGGCGCGCCGCGCGGCCCACGCGTCCAGGGGCCACAGCTCGGCGCCCGCCGTCGTCGGGACGCCGGCCCAGGTCAGGACCTGCACCGCCAGGTCGCACAACCAGGCGTCGCCGGCGAGGGCGTCGCCCAGCCAGGACGGGAGGCGAGGGCGTTGCAGGGCCCCGATTTCGCCGCGCCGGCGCCGGTGGGCGTCGACCGTCGCCGGGTTGAGGCGGGTGGCCAGCCAGCCTTCGAGGTTCTCGATCGGGTCGGTCGCGCGCCGCAGCGCGTGCTCCACCACCGCCTCGACGTCGTCGTGGAAGCGGTCGAGGCAGTCGGGGCGCAGCCACTCGAGGCCGCGCGCGCAGTCCGGGTGCCGCCGGCGGCGTTCCAGCGGCTTGGTGATCCGCGTGAACACCAGCGGCCACGCCACGCTGTAGACCGCGCCACGCAGCCGGGCACGGACGCCGGGCGTCGCGCCCGCGGCCGAGCCGGCGAGCAGGCCGTCGCGGGCCAGCCGGCGGACCCCCGCGACGTCGGTGCTGTCGAGCAACCCGTCCTCCCGATGTCGTCGACGGGAAAATGGTCGGACAGGCGGCGAACCGGAAAGGGCCGCGCGCAGGCCGAATCACAGCGGAAATGGCCAGGCACTGGCCAACCCGGAATCACCTGATCGGCGCATCGAGTACGCCCGATCGCCCGGAAGTCCGCGTGCCACAATCGAATTCCCATGGCACACGAGGACGGTTTGCTCCGGGAACTCACCACTTTGCGGCGCGGCTGGGGATTGGAAGCCGATCGGCTGCGGAGCCGGCTCGGGCCGCTCGTCTCGGGCTGGTGTGAAATCCACCGGACGGCGAGCGACCGCGACGCGCGGCGAGTTCTCCGTGAAATGATTTCGGCCGCGATCGCGGATTTCCCGGAAGCCGACCGGCTGGCGGTGAACGTCGCGCTCGGCATCGCCACCGGAACGCAGCACGCCCGGCTCAGCGACCGGGTCACCATCCTCGCCGAGCGCCTCCGGGTCTCCGAACGCACGGCGCGGCGCCGCATCGACCGCGCCTTCGTCCGGCTCGCCGCCGAAATCCAGGCCGGCTCGCAGCCCGGCGAAGGCGCGCCCGATCCGGACCGGGGCTGGTTCGTCAAACGGCTCAAGGCACTGCTGCGGCTGGACACCGCCGAGCCGGAGCTGATCGAGGAACGCGTGATCGTGGCGACCCAGGACGGGCTCCGCCGGATCTCCGCGCAGTTCACCGTGCCCCGCACGGACGACGGCCTGGACGGCGAGCGGCACGTCGCCGCCGACGCCCAGCACGGCGTCCGGATCAGCGACCGGAGCCGGGAGGGCCAGCGGCACTTCCGCTGGCTGCTCGACCTGCCGCGGCCGCTGTCCCGCGGCGACAGCCACACGTATTCGCTGGTCCTGCGGGTCCAGGACGGCCGCCCGATCCGGTCGTCCTACACGTTCGTGCCGCTGGTGACGTGCGAGTCGTTCACGGTCCGCGTGCGCTTCGACCCGGACCGGCCGCCGCGGTCGGTGTGGCGCCTGGACCGCGTCGCGCCCTCGGTGCTCGCCGACCCGCCGCAGCCGGGCGCGCCGCTGGACCTCGACGGCGCCGGCGAGGTCGCGCAGGACTTCGCCGCGCCGCAGCTCGGGTACGCCTACGGGCTGCGCTGGCTACCCGACCAAGATATTCCTTGACATGAATATTCTGATTGGTGAATACTCTGCTGCATGGACGGGATCGCAGCAGCACTCGGGGACGCCGCGCGGTGGCGCATCGTCGAACTCCTGGCCGAGCGCCCCCGCTCGGTCGGCGAGCTCGCCGAGCTGACCGGGCTGCGGCAACCGCAGACCACGAAGCACCTGCAGACCCTCGCCCGGGCCGGTCTCGTCGCCGTCTTCCCGCTGGGGCAGCGCCGCGTCTACGCCCTCGAGGCGGAGCCGCTCGCCGCCTTCGCGGGCCGGCTGCGGGAGCTGGCCGAGGCCACCGCGGGCCACGCGGGTGAGCGGGGCGTCGTCGCGCGCTACCGGGCGGCCATCGAGGCGGACTCGGCGGTCGCCGGCCGGGACCGCTGGGCGGACGGGCGCGAGTTCGCGTTCGACCGCATGCTGCCCGTGTCACGCGAGACCGTCTGGCGGTACTGGACCGACCCGGACCTGCTGGCGTCGTGGTGGGTCCCGGCACCGTTGACGCTCACCGACTGCGGCATCGAGCCGCGGCCGGGCGGGCGGGCCGTGATCGCCTACCGCGACGCCGACGGCGAATACCGCTCCGAAGGGAAGGTCCACGCCGCGGACGAACCCGGGCACCTGGCGTTCGACCTCGCGGTGCCGGGCCCGGCCTCGTTCACCGGCCACTACGACCTGACGTTCACCGAAGTCCCCGAGGGCACCCGGCTGCGCCTCGGCCTGCGCATCACCGCCACGACCACCGAGGCCCTGTCCGCCATCGCCGGCATCGAAACCGGCTGGGGCCAGGTCCTCGACAACCTCACCGCAGTACTCATCGAGAAGGGCTGACCGCCATGACCGACCGCAAGGTGACCGCGAACCTGAGCATCACCCTCGACGGCCGCTACCACGGCCCCGCCGGGCCCGCCGACATGGGCGCGATCGTCACGTACGCGATGACCGACGTCGCGCGCCGCCACCTCACCCGCATCTGGGAAGGCGCGACGACGGCGGTGCTCGGCCGCCGCAACGCCGAGGGCTTCCTCGGCTTCTGGCCGACGGTGGCCGCGGACGAGAACGCCGACCCGCGCGACCGCGGCTACGCGAAGTGGCTGGTGGACGTGGAGAAGGTGGTCTTTTCGACCACGCTGACCGAGGTCCCGTGGGAGCGCACCCGGCTGGTGAACGCGCCGGCCGCGGACGTCGTCGCCGAGCTCAAGGCGTCGGGGTCGGGCGAGATCCTGGTCAACAGCAGCGCGAGCGTCATCAAGGCGCTGCTCGAGGCGGACGCGCTGGACCGGCTGTACCTGATGGTCTGCCCCGAAATCGCGGGCGGCGGGCCGCGGCTGTTCGACGACGGCCTGCCCGCGTCGAAGTGGCGGCTGACCCACCACGAGGCGGGTGAGCTGGGGGAGACGGCGGTGGTCTACGACCGGGTGCGCTGAGGAGTCCGGAGTGGACGGTTCGGCGCAGTGGGGAAATGGTGGGGCGGGCGGGGCTCGAACCCGCGGCCAAGGGATTATGAGTCCCCTGCTCTAACCAACTGAGCTACCGCCCCCTGACCCCGGCACGCGGATTTGCTTCCGCACAGAAGTCTCAGTTCGCTTCAAGTTATCACAGCGGCCATCCGGGCAGATCCGGTAGGCCAAACAGGTTGAAGTGGCCGCCGACCGGCGCACGCTCGTCTAGGTTGCAAGGGCGTCACCGCTGAACGGAACGGCGGGAGGGACCGATGGCGGCAGCCACCCCGCCCGACCGCCGGGCGTGCCGGCTGGCGCTGCTGGACGCGTTCACGGCGGGGGCGGGCCTGGGCTTCCTCGCGCACCAGTACCGGGAGGCGCTCGTGGCGAACTCCGTGGTCATCGGCCTCGTGCTGGTCCTGCTGTGCGCACTCGGTTTCGTGCTCCGCGCCGCCGCGCGAGCCCTCTTCCGAGCGGGCTCGCGCGTCGACGCGATACTGGCGGAGGAACTGCGGGACAAGCCTTCGCCACGCCCGCGGTGACGGAAGTCGTTGCGGAGCAAAGCCAAGACCGCGGATTCCGCTAGCTGCCGCCGCCGCCGGTGGTGGTGGTCGGCGGAGGTTCGGTGGCGGGCGTCGTGGTCGGCGGTGGGGTCGTAGCGGTCGTGGTGGGCGGCTTGGCGGTCGTGGTGGGTGTGGTCGGCGGAGCCGCCTCCACGCCGTAAGCCGCGTAGGTGAACCAGATCTGGCCGAACGTCTTCGGTGCGGTCTGGGTGAACATCGCCCGCACCTGGAACGTGGTCGCCGTGAACGAGCCCTGCACCGTGTTGAGCATGAACGCGTTGAAGGGCCCGGGCGTGTTCGCCGACACCACGACCGCCTCCGGCACCTTGCCGAGGGTGTGGGTGACCGTGCAGAAGCCGTTGCCGTCGGTCACGCAGGTGGCTTGCGCCGCCTGGACGATCGGGGCCGGTGCCGGGCCGACGGCGGCGGACGCGCCCGCGAAGGCGACCGCGCCCGCGGTGACCACGAGCGCGCCGCCCAGTGCGGCGAGTGCGGTTCGAACCTGAAGTGCCATGGTGGATCCTCCCCTGGGAACGTCGCCACCGGGATCGCTCCGCCGGCCGCCGCCGTTACGCCCGACTGTCCACAACGGACGCGAACCGGTACCGGAACGTCCCGAAATCCCCGGCCGTGCTCAACTCCACCGGCTGCAGGCGGATCTGCGTGCCGCCCGGGTGGTCGAAGAGCCGGACCCCGTCGCCGAGGAGGATCGGGGCCACGTGGACCAGGACCTCGTCGAGCAGGCCCGCCTCCAGGCAGCGGCGGGCCGTCGTCGGGCCCAGCACCGCGACACAACCGTTGCCCGCCGCCGAGGACGCCGAAGCGACCGCCGTCCGCAGGTCCGGCTCGAAGGTGAACCCCGGCTCGGCCGAAGCCGGGTCGTCGCGGGTCACCACGAAGACCGGGACCCGGACGCGCCCGCCGTAGACCTCGCCCTCCGCCGTCGTCGCCGGGGCGTACGTGTTGTGTCCCATGACGACCGCGCCGATCTCGCCCAGCAACCGCTCGACGACCGGGTTCGGGCCGGCGGGCAAACCGCGGAGCCAGGACATGTCGTCGGCGGGGCCGGCGACGAAGCCGTCGAGGGACATCGTGATGTGGAACAGGACCTGGGCCATGGGTGCCGCCTTCCGGTGGGTGACACCGGTACCGACGAGCGGGGCCGGCGGAACTCATCGGTCAGGCGGGCACGAGTTCCCGCCTGACCGAGGCGGCGTAGCGCCGAGCGAGCGTCGCGCAGACGATCAGCTGGATCTGGTGGAACAGCATCAGCGGCAGCACGATCAGCCCCACCTGCGTGTGCCCGAACAGCACCGTCGCCATCGGCAGGCCGCTCGCCAGGCTCTTCTTCGACCCGCAGAACACGATGGTGATCCGGTCCGCGCGGGCGAACCCCAGCAGCCGGGCGCCCCAGCCGGTCGCGGCCAGCACGACCGCCAGCAGCACTCCGCACACCGCCACCAGCACCAGCAGGTGACCGAGGTCGAGCCGGTGCCAGATGCCTTCGACCATGCCCGCGCTGAACGCCGTGTAGACCACCAGCAGGATCGACCCGCGGTCGACCAGCTTCAGCGGCGCCGCGTGCGCGGAGATCCAGCCGCCGATCCAGCGCCGCGCCAGCTGGCCCGCCACGAACGGCGCCAGCAGCTGCAGCACGATCCCGAGCACGGCCGAACCGTCGACGCCGGCGCCGTCGCCCGCGAGCAGCAGCGCCACCAGCAGCGGCGTGAGCACGATCCCGGCCAGGTTGGACAGCGACGCGCTGCAGATCGCCGCCGCGACGTTGCCGCGGGCGATCGAGGTGAACGCGATCGACGACTGCACGGTCGAGGGCAGCACCGCGAGGAACAGCACCCCGGCGGCCAGCTGGGCGGGCAGCACGGACGACGGCAGCGCGAACAGCGCCAGGCCGAGCAGCGGGAACAGCACGAACGTCGCGCCGAGCACGACCGCGTGCAGCCGCCAGTGCCGCAGCCCGTCGAGGGCTTCCTGCGTGGACAGCCGGGCGCCGTACAGGAAGAACAGCAGCCCGACGGCGATCGTCGTGGCGGTGCCGAAACCGGCGGCCACCGCGCCCGAAGCGGGAAACAGGGTGGCGACGCCGACGGTGGCGAGGATGGCGAGGACGAACGGGTCGAGACGCAACCGAGACATGGATCTCCTTCCACAGTCATTGTCAGCGGCTCCGCGTTCATTGTGAACCCCGATGACCGGACTGACTGTCATCGCGAATCGCGATAAAGTGCCCCGGTGCTGGACCCGCGCCTGTGCCGCTCCTTCCTCGCCGTCGCCGAGACGCGCAGCTTCACCGCGGCCGCGCGGCGGCTGGGCGTCGGGCAGCCGACCGTCAGCCAGCACGTCCGGCGGCTCGAGCGCGACTCGGGCGGGCTGCTGTTCGCCCGCGACACCCACACCGTCGAGCTCACCGCGCGCGGGCAGGCGATGCTGGGGTTCGCGCAGACGGTCGTCGACACCGAAGAACGCGCGGAGCGGCACTTCCGCGGCGCCGAACTGCGCGGCCGCGTCCGGTTCGGCGTGTCCGAGGACTTCGCGCTCGGCGAGCTGCCGGAGATCCTGCACCGGCTGCGCCGCAGCCACCCGCTGGTGGACGTCGAGCTGACGGTCGAACTCTCGGACGTCCTCGCGCAGCGGCTGCGCGCCGGGCAACTGGACCTGGTGCTGGGCAAGCGCCGCCCGGGCGCGCACCACGGGCGGCTGCTCTGGCGGGAGCCGCTGGTCTGGATCGGCTCGGCGGCCACGGTGCTGGAGCCCGGTGAGCCGGTGCCGCTGGTGCAGTACCCGATGCCGTCGATCACGCGGCAGCTGGCGGTGGAGTGCCTCGAACGCGCCGGCCTCGAATGGCGCGCGGCGTGCCAGACGTCGAGCCTGACCGGCCTGCGCGCCGCGGCGGCGGCCGGGCTCGGCGTCACCCTGCACGCGCGCAGCCTCGTCCCGGCCGACCTCATCGAGCTCGACGGCCTGCCCGAACCCGGCGACATCGAGTTCATGCTGCTGGCCAGGGAGTCGATGGCCGGTCCGGCGGCGGCGCTGGCGGAGTTCGTCCTGGAGCGGGTGCGGCGCTGAGTCAGTCCTCGTCGCCCAGGAGTCTCCGGAGGCGCCCGAGCGCGCGGTGCTGGGCGACGCGGACGGCGCCGGGGGTCGAGCCGACCGCGGCGGCCGTCTCCTCCGCCGACAGCCCGACCACGATCCGCAGCACGACGATTTCGCGCTGCTTCGCCGGGAGCACGTCCAGCAGCTTGGCCAGCCGCTCGTTCAGCTCGAACCGCAGCGCCCGCTGCTCGGGGCCGACGGCTTCGCTGACCCCGTCCGGGATCTCGGGGACCGGGTCGGTGCGGTTGCGCGCCGCGGCGCGGTGGGCGTCGGCCACCTTGTGCTGGGCGATGCCGTAGACGAACGCGAGGAACGGCCGGCCCTGGTCGCGGTAGGAGGGCAGCGCGGTGAGCACGGCGAGGCACACCTCCTGCGCGACGTCGTCGGCCGAAGCGAACGAACGCTCGTGGCGCCCGACGCGGGCCCGGCAGTAGCGCACCACCAGCGGGCGGATGGTGGCCAGCAGCCGGGCGGTCGCGGCGTCGTCGCCGGCGATCGCGTCCGCGACCGGCTCGTCGTGCCGTCGCCAGTGCGACGGGAACGCGTCGGCGGGCTGCGCCGCGGCGATCTCCCGGACGAGCACCCTGCTGCGCACCCGCAGCAGAGTGCCCTCCACGTCGAGGCCGGCCCGCAGCGAGTCGTGCAGCGCGGTGTTGGACTCCCGCAGCAGCTCGGTGATCGCCCGGTCCCCGTACTCGGTTGCCGGCATGGTGCTCACCTTTCCCTGTCCCGCTGGTCACCGGGTCGGGCGACCCGGAGGCGCCGGAGGCGCTCCCGCACGTGCCGGAGGGTGGACCGGACGGTCGCCGGTGCGATCCGCAGGGCCTCCGCGATCTGCGCCGGGGAGAACCCGTCGAGGGACCACGCCAGGACCATCCGCTGCCTGCCGGGCAGCGACGCGAGCAGCTCGATGAGCCCGGCGTGCTGGTCGACCAGCACGGTGAGCTCGTCGTCGTCCCGCGGATCGCCCGCCAGCGTCCAGTCCGCCCGCGCGTCCCCCACGCCGTCGAGCAGCCGCCCCGCGACCCGGCGGACCCACGCGCGCGGGTCGTCGAGGGTCGGCCAAGCCTCCAGCGCGTGGACCATCGCTTCGGCGGCCGCGTCCCGCGCGGTCTCGACCTCGAACCCGGCCTTGCAGAGGAACGCCACCAGCGGCGCGAAGTCGGCGCGGAAGAACGCGTCGAAATCGTCGTGACCGCCCACGGACCCCTCACCACCCCTCGCCTCCACAAGGACAGGTGCGCCGAGGTGACCGCTACGTGTAACGATTCGATCAAGACTCCCCGGTAGGAGTAATGGCGCGCTTCTCCTTGGTGACACCTCGTGACGAATGACGACGGACAAGTCGGGTACCCGGGTTCGATGACCCACCGAGACGTGATCGAAAACCCGGTGCGGACGTCCGCGCGCCCGGGCGCCGATCGGCGCCGGCCGGGTCCGCGAACGGCGGATTCCGGTCGCCGCGCCCCCGCCGGGAGCCGGGGCGCCGCCGACGACGGCACCGCACGGGCCGGTCGGCCGTGTTTCGGCCGTGCCTGGGGTGGAAAGCCGTGTGGTGCAAGGAAGAGACCGGTCGGCCGCAGCTGCTGACCGAGGCGGTGGCCGGCACCCGCCGCCGCCGGAGCGGCCGGGTCGCGCGGGGCGCGGCCGCGCCGATCGGGTGACGTGATCGACATCGAGATCCCGGGAAGAAGGGCGTACTCTCATGTGTTGCAGTCTTGGTTGCCCGGAGGGTGAGCCGGGGACCGAAGCCAAAACCCCTTGACCGATGCGGATATGCTCGCGCGTCCGCGGCGGTCAAGTCGGTTGACGCGCGATGACAATGGGAAACAGAAGAACCGAAGGAGGTGACTGAAGGAAATGGAAGCCACGATGACGGGCTGGGCGGAACTCGCGGCCTGCAAGGACGAGGACCCGGAACTGTTCTTCCCGATCTCCGCGGTAGGCCCCGGCGCCCGGCAGACAGTGCAGGCCAAGGCCGTGTGCGCACGCTGCCCGGTGCGCGCCGAATGCCTCGGCTACGCGCTCGACAACGGGCTCGACCACGGTGTTTTCGGCGGGACCACCGCCGAGGACCGACGCCGGCTGGCGCGCACCGCGCCGCAGCGGCACCGAGTGGCCTGACCGCCGCCCGGTGACCTCTCCCGGCGGCCTCGAGCAATAACACCGAATCCGGAAGAAAATGGATCCGGGAGTGTGCGTGCCCGGGCGGGTGATTCCTGTGCGAATCACCCGCCCGGGTTTTTCACGTCCGCGTTCGGGTCGCTATTCGCTGCGCACCGGGATCGCGTTCACCACGACGCGTGCTCACCCGGCCACGTTTCGGGCAGGTCCCAGGCGGCGGCCGGCACCGACTCGAACGCGGCCATCGCCGTGATCAGCCCGTCTTCGACCGTCAGCACGCTGACCCCGAACCACCGGAAGCCGTCTTCGCCCGGCCGCCGCAGGTAGGTGGCCACGGCCGGCCGGCGGTTGGCGCGGACCGGCCGCATCCGGAACCGCCCGACGCAGTGCGGCGACGCCGGGTCCATCGAGAGCGACAGCGCCCGGATGATCGACGCGCGGTTGTCGAACCAAAGCGTGTACGGCGGCATGATCGCCTGGGCGTCTTCGCGCAGCAGTCGCGCGACCGCGGCGGGGTCGCCGTTCTCGTACGCGGCGATGAACCGCTTGAGCAGCGCGGCTTCCTCGGCCGTCGGGTCGCCGGCCGTCCACTCGGCACGGTGCGCGGGCAGCCGCTCACGCAACGTCGTCCGCGCCCGCTGGAGCGCGCTGTTCGCCGAAGCCACGCTCGTCTCCAGCGCCGCCGCCGTCTCCTTCGCCGGCCAGCCGAGCACGTCGCGCAGGACGAGCGCCGCCCGCTGCCGCGGCGGCAGGTGCTGGAGCGCGGCCAGGTAGGCGAGCTCGATGGTCTCCCGGTCGACGACGGCGTCGTCCGGCCCGGCCCCGTCGAGCAGCCGGTCCGGGTACGGCTCGAGCCACGGCAGGTCGGCGGCCGCGATCGGCCCGTTCGGCTCCCCGGCCGGCCCGAGCTGATCGGGCAGCACCCGCCGGGGCCGCCGGGCGAGGACGTCGAGGCACGCGTTCGTCGCGATCCGGTACAGCCACGTGCGCGCGCTCGCCCGGCCTTCGAAGCCGTCGCGCGCCTTCCACGCCCGCAGGAACGTCTCCTGCGCCAGGTCCTCGGCGTCACTCAGCGAGCCGAGCATCCGGTAACAGTGCACCTGGATCTCCCGGCGGTGCCGCGCGACGAGCGTCTCGAAGTCCGGAGTGCGACCCACCCGGGCACGCTAGCGCACCCGGGCTGCAAGACTGTGCCGAAACCGGGGCTCTGCCCCGGGCCGGGGGCTCCGCCACCCGGAACCCCCGAAAGAGAGGCTGTGCGGTGAGCGGAACGGTGCTGCTGCTGGGCGGACGCAGTGAAATCGGGCTGGCCCTGGCGAAACGCCTGGTCAGCGGGGACACCCGGCGGTTCGTGCTGGCCGCGCGGCCGGGCGCGGACCTGACCGCGGAGGTCGCCGCGCTGCGCGAGGCCGGCGCCGAAACCGTCGAGACCGCGGACTTCGACGCCGACGACCTCGCCGCGCACGGCCCCTTCCTGGAGAAGGTGACGGCCGAGCACGGGCCCCTGGAGACGGTGGTGCTCGCCTTCGGCATCCTCGGCGACCAGTCCCGCGCGGAAACCGACGCCGCCCACGCCGCGGCGGTCGTGCACACCGACTACGTCGCCCAGGTCGGCGTGCTGACCCACGCCGCGAACCTGCTGCGCGCCCAGGGCCACGGCACGCTGGTGGTGTTCTCGTCGGTGGCCGGGATCCGCGTGCGCCGCGCGAACTACGTCTACGGCTCGGCGAAGGCCGGTCTCGACGGCTTCGCGAGCGGCCTCGCCGACGCCCTGCACGGCTCGGGGGTCCGCCTGCTGCTGGTCCGCCCGGGCTTCGTGGTCGGCCGGATGACCGACGGCATGGCGCCGGCACCGTTCTCGAGCACCCCGGACCAGGTGGCGGAGGCGACGGCGGCGGCGTTGCGCCGGGGCCGCGGCGTCGTGTGGGTGCCGGGCGTGCTCCGCCCGGTGTTCTTCGCGATGCGCCTCCTGCCGCGCGCGATCTGGCGCCGCATGCCCCGCTGAGCCGGCCGCTGTGGCCGGCGCCACAGCACTTTCCCGTGCGCGCGCCGGTGCGGTCCGTAGCGAAAACCGGCCGATCGGCCCGAACCGGCTCGGCCGATCGGGCAGCGTCACGACCTTCCTACAATTTTCTCAGGTGATTCCCAGCTAACCCGGTGATCCTCGAAGGAGGGGATCCACCCGAGGGAAGCAAGGGGAAGTGTCGTGCTGCTGTCGTCCCGGGGGCGCCGCATCGGAGGGCGCGTGGCCATCGGCGTCGTGTCGACGCTGGTGCTCGCCGCCACCGGGTACGCGTGGACGCAGCTGAGCAAGCTGGACGCGGGCATAGTCACCGCGGACGTCATCCCGCCCTCGGCGCAGATCGACGAGCAAGACGCGATTCCCGGCGAACCGCTCAAAGTGGCCCAGAACATCCTGCTCGTCGGGATCGACGCGCGCACGGACGCGTACGGCAACCCGTTGCCGCAGAACGTGCTCGACGCGTTGCACGCCGGCAGCGGCGACGACGGCGGCGACACCACCGACACGATGATCGTCGTGCACATCCCGGCGGGCGGCGCGGCGGCCACCGCCATCTCCCTCCCGCGCGACTCCTATGTGGACATCGCGGGCGGGTACGGCAAGCACAAGATCAACTCGGCGTACAGCCGCGGCAAGAACGCCTCGATGTCCGGCCTGCGCGCCGAAGGCCTGAGCGGCGCGCAGCTGGAGGTCGCGGCGAACGCGGCGGGCGCGAAGACGGCGATCCAGACCGTCGAGAAGTTCACCGGGCTGACCATCAACCACTACGCGGCGATCAACCTCGCCGGATTCGACGCGCTGTCGCAGGCGGTCGGCGGCGTCGAGGTCTGCCTCAAGGCGCCGGTGCACGACAGCTACTCGGGCGCGGACTTCGCGGCCGGGCCGCAGACGCTGTCCGGGGCGCAGGCGCTCGCGTTCGTCCGGCAGCGCCACGGCCTGGCCAACGGCGACCTGGACCGGATCGCGCGGCAGCAGGCGTTCCTGTCCGGGATGGCGAAGAAGGTGCTGAACGCGGGCACCTTCACCGATGTCTCGAAGCTGAACTCGCTGGTCGGCGCGGTGCAGGGCGCCGTGGTGCTGGACAAGGGCTGGGACGTGCTGAGCTTCGCGCAGCAGCTGCGGGGGATGACCTCGGGCGCGATCGCGTTCGCCACCATCCCGGTGCAGAGCCTGTCGCTGCAGACGCCGTCCGACGGCGACGCGGTGAAGGTCGACCCGGCGCAGGTCCAGCAGTTCGTGCGCACGGCGATCAGCACGCCCGCGGTGCAGGCCTCGGGCGACGACACGACCGGCGGCGTCAAGCCGGTCGCGGCGACCAGCACCCGGACGCCGGACAGCAAGCAGCCGGCGACCAGTACGGCCGCCGGCTGCGTGAACTAGCCCGTCACACGAACGCGGACTGCCCCGTGATCGCCTTCCCGACGATCAGGGTGTTCATCTCGCGCGTGCCCTCGAACGAGTAGATCGCTTCGGCGTCGGCGAAGAACCGCGCGACGTCGTATTCGAGCACGATCCCGTTGCCGCCGAAGATCTCCCGGCTCCAGGCGACGACCTCGCGCATCCGCGAAGTGACGAACGCCTTGGCCAGCGACGACTGCTCGTCCTTGAAGATCCCGGCGTCCTGCAGGCGGGCGAGCTGCACGAGCATGCCCCACGACGCGGTGATGTTGCCGAGGCTCTTCACGAGCAGGTCCTGCACCAGCTGGAACCGCGCGATCGGGCGGCCGAACTGCTTGCGCTCCTGCGAGTAGGCCAGCGCGGCTTCGTAGGCGCCGATCATCACGCCCAGCGCCTGCCAGGCGACCCCGCCGCGGGTGGCGCGCAGGATCTCGGCGACGTCGCGGAAGGAATCGATGCCCTGCAGGCGGTTCGCCTCCGGCACGCGGACGTCGGTCAGGGTGATCTCGGCGTTCTCGACGATCCGGAACGCCGTCTTGCCCTGGATCTTCTCCGGCACGAAGCCCGGCATGCCCTTCTCGACGACGAACCCCTTGACGTGGTTGTCGTCCAGGTCGCGGGCCCACACGACGACGTAGTCGGCGAAGGTCGCGTTGCCGATCCACTTCTTGGCGCCGTTGAGGATCCAGGTGTCTCCGGTCCGCTTGGCCGTGGTGCGCATGCCACCGGCCACGTCGGACCCGCCGAGCGGCTCGGTCATCGCGAACGCGCCGATCTTGTCCATCGCCGCCATCTCGGGTAGCCAGCGGTCGCGCTGTTCCTGGCTGCCACCGCTGAAGATCGAGTACATCGCGAGTCCGTTGTGGACACCGAAGAACGTCGCCACGGACGCGTCCGTGCGGCTCATCTCCATCGCCATCATGCCGGTGAGCAGATGGCTGACGGCGGGCTTGTGCTCGCCGTAGCCCTCGTACGGCAGGCCGGCGAGACCGCTTTCGCGGAACATGCCGATGAGTTCCTCCGGGAAGGTGCCGGCTTCCCAGTTCTCGTTCACCAGCGGCTTGACGTCGTTCGTCATGAACTCGCGCGCCTTCACGAGCAGCTTGCGCTCGTCGTCGGCGAGCAGCGCCTCGAAGTCGTAGAAGTCGGCGGTCAGCTTGTCCTTCAGCGGTTCCATGTCAGTTCTCCTCCACTGCGTGCAAAACGGCGAGCTGCTTGCGGTCGCGCGTCTCGGCCAGGTCCGAGTACGTGGAGGAGCCGTAAGCGGTTTCGACGGCTTCGATCAGCCGTTCCTGCTCTTCGGGGCTCTGGCTGGGGGTGCCCAGCCCGGCCCACATCTTCTTCATGGACTTGCCGATGTGCTCGGCCATGTGCCGGTAGCCGCCGGGGCCGCCGCCGAGGTGCGAGCCGAGGAACGGCCCGACCGTGGCCCAGCGGATGCCGAGCGAGTTCGTGATGACTTTGTCGAGCTCTTCCGGTGTCACGACACCCTGCTCGACGAGGTAGATCGCCTCGCGGCTGAGCGCGTTCTGCAGCCGGTTTCCCACGAAGCCGGGCATCTCCTTGCGTTCCACGACCGGCGTCCGGCCGAGGGAGGTGTAGAACTCGACGGCCCGCTCGACCGACTCGTCGCTGGTGCGCTCGCCGGGGACGACCTCGACCAGCGGGATCAGGTGCGGCGGGTTGAACGGGTGTCCGATGAGGACCCGGCTGCCGTCGATCTCCTCGGTGAACGCGGTCGAGGGGATGGCGCTCGACGAACTCAGCAACAGCGCGTGCTGCGGAGCTTCCTCGACGAGCTGCTTGAACAGGTCCTTCTTGAACTCGACGTTCTCCGGCCCGTTCTCCTGCACGACGTCCGCCGCTTTCACTGATTCAGTGACGCTTTCGGCGATGCTCACCCGGCTCGCCAGCTCGGCGGCGGTGGTGCCCAGGTGCGGTGCGAACGTCTTCAGCGCTTCGGCGACGGCGTCCGCGAGATCCGGGCGGGGGTCGGTGACCCGGACGGTCAGGCCGTGGTGGGCGAACAGCGCCGTCCAGGACAGGCCGATCGTGCCGGCACCGATGACTGCCGCGTTCTTCACGACTGTGTCATTCATGCTGTGCTCCCCTTCAGCTGAGGTAGTCGAAGACCGGCTTGACCGGGGCGAGCGTCAGGTCGGTGAGGATGTGGCTGGCGGAGACGACCTCCAGCACCGGCAGGTCGGCCAGCGGCGCCAGGACGTGCTGGAACAGCTGCAGCCGCGCGGGGCCGGTGTAGGCCTCCTTGACCACGACGTCGGTGATCTCGGTGCGGACCAGTTCCTGCACGCGCGGCGCGCCGTCGTAGCCCGGGATCGTCTTGAGCATGAACGTCGGGACGGTGATCTGGCGTTCGGCCTCGCGGGCGTCCAGCTCGTTGTGCTTGTAGCCCATGGTCGCGGTGGCCACCCGGAGCGTCCCGTAGTCCAGCGTGCCCACGAGAACACCGTTGTCGACATAGAGCTTCGGGCTGCCGACCGTCTTCGGGTACGCGCTGACCTCGCGCCCGGACGCCGTCGCCGGGAAGTTGTCGAGGTACATCGCGTGCAGGTACTCGCCGCGCTCGCCGTCGAAGCTGACCTCGATCGCCTGGCCGGACTCGGTGTAGGGGCCGTAGCCGGAGACGTCGCCCATCTTCATGACTTCGAAGCGCACCAACGGTTCTTCGACCTTCAGCGGCTCCGGCACGACGGCGCGCAGGGCGTCGGCGTCGGTGCGGTAGACGATGTTCAGGTACTCGCGGTTCGTGAACCTCGGGACCACGGGCGCGAACGCCGGGGCGGTCAGGGGAGTGGTCACGTGCCTGCGGACTTCGTCGATCTTCATCTTATTCGCCTGTCCACTTCGGAGCGCGGCGCTCGGCGAAGGCGGTCATGCCCTCGCGGACGTCGGCGGACTGCATCAGCTTCTTGATTTCTTCCCGCTGCACGGCCGCGGGATCCGCGGCACGCACGATCTTCTTCACGGCGGCGAGCGCCAGGGGTGCGTTCTCCGCCAGCTTCTCGGCCAGCTGGAGTGCGACGGCGGCGGCGTCACCGGCCGGCGTCACGCGGTTGACCAGGCCCAGCTCGCCGGCGCGGCGGCCGGTGACCGGCTCGCCGGTGAGGAGGAACTCCATCGCGAGGTGGTGCGGGATCCGCTTCGGCAGCCGGATGACGCCGCCACCGGCGGCGATCAGGCCGCGCTTGACCTCGGGGAGGCCGAACTTCGCGTCTTCGGCGGCGACGATCAGGTCGCAGCCCAGCGCGAGTTCGAACCCGCCGCCCATCGCGAACCCTTCGACGGCGGCGATCAGGGGCTTGCCCAGCTCGGCTTCGGTCAGGCCGCCGAACCCGCGTCCCGGGATCTCCGGGGACTCGCCCTTGAGCGCGGCCTTGAGGTCCATGCCGGCGCTGAAGGTGTTCTCGGCGCCGGTCAGGACACCGGCCCGCAGCGCGGGGTCGGCTTCCAGCTCGTCGAGGGCCGCGGCCAGCCCGGCCGCGACGGCGGCGTTCACCGCGTTGCGGGCCTGGGGCCGGTCGATCGTGATCAGCAGGGTGCCGCCGATCCGCTCGGTGCGTACTTCACTCATGACTTCACACTTCCTTGACGCCACTTTCGTAGGGAAAGTTGCGTTGGTCTAGACCAGTTCGGCGAGGACTTCGGCGGTGTCCTGGCCGGCCAGCGGGGCCAGGCGGCGGATCGAGCCGGGCGTCGCGGAGAACTTCACCGGGATGCCGACCGTGCGGATGGTGCCCTCGCTCGGGTGCTCGACGGTGTCGAGCAGGTGGCCGTCGCGGACGTAGGCGTCCTCGTGCGCGCGGTCCAGTTCGAGCACCGGCGCCATCGGGATGCTGTGCTTCGCGCAGACCTCGGCCCACTCCTCGGTGGTCAGCGCCGGCGCGCACGCGGCGATCTGCTCGGTCAGCCACTCGTTGTCGGCGCGGTCGATGGCGTCGCCGTTCACGCGCGCGTCCGCCGCCAGCTCGGGGCGTCCGGCCGCGGCGAAGAAGTCGCGGAAGTTCTTCGGGTTGTAGGGGATGACGCAGGCGAGGCCGTCCTTGGTGTGGACCGCGGCGTGGCCCTTCGTCATCGACAGGCCGAACCCGGTGGGGCCCTCGGCCGGCTCGTAGGTGTGCCCGGCGAGGTGCTCGACCAGGTTGAACGCGAGCAGCGTGTCGGTCATCGGGATCTCGATCTGCTGGCCCTCGCCGGTCTTGTCGCGGTGGACCAGCGCGGCGAGCACGCTGTAGGCGATGGTCAGCGACGACACCTTGTCGCCGATGATCGTCGGCAGGTAGACCGGCTTGCCCAATGCGCGGTTGGCGACGTCGACCAGGCCGGAAGAGGCCTGCACGGTCTCGTCGTAGGCGGCGTTGCCGGCCTGCGGGGAGTCGCCGCGGAAGCCCTGCGCGTGGGCGTAGACCAGGCGGGGGTTGCGCTCGGCGACGTCGGCGTAGTTCAGGCCGAGGCGGCTCAGCGCGCCGGGGCGCATGTTGGTGATCAGCACGTCGGCGGTGTCGATCAGCTTCAGCGCCTGCTCGCGCTCGGCGTCGTCCTTGAGGTTGAGGGCCACGCTGCGCTTGTTGCGGTTCACGTTGAGGTTCAGCGCGGTCATGCCCGGCGTGGTCCGGTAGCTGCCCACCCGGACGGTGTCCGCGGGGGACTCGATCTTGATCACGTCGGCGCCCAGGTCACCGAGGATCTGGGCCGCGTACGGGCCCATGACCACGGTCGAGAGGTCGATCACGCGCACGCCGTCCAGCGGTCCGGTGCTGTTCATCGTTCGTCCTTTCGCGCCTTGCTGTTTCGCTCTACCTACGAAGCTAATAGCGTGGGCGCTGAAAGGGAATGATCATGATGCGAACAATGGTATGACCGCAGCGGTCATACCATTTGTCAGCTGGTGAGGGGTTCGGCGAAGATCTCTTTCGCGGCATCGACGAGTTCTCGCAGGTCGCCGTCGGTGCGATCACGCCGCCAGAGCAGGCCGGTGTCCAGCTGGGGCCGGAAATCGGTGAAGGGCAGCACGATGACGTTGTCGAGCCGGTAGCCGTGCATCGGCGACTTCTCGTCGAGCATGGAAATGGAGAACGCCTCGCCGCTGGAAATGATTTCGGACGTCCCGCCGTACCCGGTGTTGGTCAACCGGATGCGTTTCTTGACGCCGAGTTCGCTCAATTGGTGGTCCAATTGGTCGAAATACGCGGGGACGATTTCACCCGGCGGGGCGACGTACGGGAAGTCGGTCAGCTCGGCCAGGCTCACGGAGTCCCGCCCGGCGAACAGCTCGGCGGGCACGACGGCCCCGAGCCGTTCGCTCATCACGGGCAGCTGCTCCAGCGCGGGATCGGTCACCGGCAGCCGCGCCAGCGCGAGGGCCAGCTTGCCCTCGTGCACCCCCTGCACGAGATCGGCGGTCGTCCCGGGCCACCGCTTGAGCTCGTAGGTCTCCCGAACGCGCCCGGCGAGGGCGTTGACGCGGTCCCGCAGATCGGGGTGCACCCCGGCGGGCATCCCGAGGAAAACGGTCCGCCGCTGCGGCCGGGTCGCCTCGGCGAGCTTCCACGGGATGGCGCCGACCTGCTCGAGAACGTCCCGCGCGAGGGGCAGCAACGCGGTCCCGGCGTCGGTGAGGGTGACGTGGTGGGTGCTGCGGTCGAACAGCTGCTGCCCGAGCTCGTGCTCGAGGTCCTTGATCCGCTGGGACAGCGGCGAGGCGGCCATGTGCAGCTTCCGCGCGGCGGCGGAGAAGTTCAGCTCCTCGGCGACCGCGACGAAGTAGCGCAGGTGCAGCATCTCCACGTGATCACCCTAGACGGCCGTCACCGCCGTTGCAGGAACTGGACGAACTCCCCGAACTCGACCTTGTTCCGGTAGGACACCCGTTTGCGGTCCCGCAGCAGGAGCGGCAGGGCACCCGGGTCGACGTCGTCGAGCAGGACGGGGATCACGCGGCGGGTTTCGTCTCCGGAGAACTGGGCGTTGAGGATCGCCTGGTACTCCGCGCGCATCCAGCCCGAATCCCGCTGGTCGATGCTGAAGCACGGCAGGACGAAGCGGCTGCGTGACAGGCCTTTTTCGATCGCGTCGGTGATCGCGTCCCCGAAGGCGATCTGCTCGGAGTCCAGCCAGCAGGTCAACCCCGCCCCGGACAGCCGGCCGGCCAGCTCGGTGACCGTCGGCTTGTCCGGTGACGAGTGACACAGGAAGACGTCGAAGTCGTATTCGGCGGGCGGGTCCACCTGGCTGGGGGAGGGGATGTCGCTCAGGGTCGCGGAGAAGTCCCGCGCCAGCATCGTCGCGCGGTAGAACTTGACCAGCCCGGTCAGCCCGGGGAACGGCAGGTGCGGCACGGTCGCGGACAGCTCGCAGGTCCGGTCGTCCGCGACGATCTCCCCGCGGACGTGCCCGGAGAAGAACTCCAGCGAGAACCGGTTCGCCCGCCTCGAGAGCACCACCGGCTCGGCCGAGACGGCCACCGGCACGAACAGGCCCTCCTTGACCACGCCGATCCGGGCGAACGTCGAGTCCGCCGAGTCGCCCGACGGTGCGGTGTAGAAGGCGAGGAACGACCAGGCGGTGTCGGCCCGGCAGACCAGGCCGGCCCCGGTCTGGTGCCGGTCGGTCAGGGTGATCGACGCGCTGACCCGGCCGTTCAGCATCCGCTGGTCGGACAGGACCGCGTAGGACGTGCCGAACTCGCCGGTGCCCTTCCCGTGCCCGGTGAGCAGGGTTTTGCCGAAGGTCCAGGCGCCCGGCTCAGAGCCTTGCCAGGTACTCACGCAGTGCCTCCACCCGCCGCCCGATGGTCTCGGCGTCGTCCGGGTAGCGCGCGGCCAGCTCGCCGCCGAGGGTGATGGCGCGGGCCACGAGGTCCACCACCATCCCTTCGTCGGAGTCTCTCACGGAGCAGTCGCGGATCGAACTGCGCTGGTACTCCTGCCGGAGGCCTTTGCGCCAGACCGACACGAACCGGGTCACATCGGGGTCTGCGAGGAAGGGCTCCAGCAGTTCGGTGAGTTCCATCGACACCTCGGAGACCATCACCCGGTTCGTGAGGTTCCTCAGCTCATGCCGTACGCGCACGGTGTTCTGCTCGGCCTCGAGCGCATCCGTTACGTGACGCATGCCTTCCACTTCGGCGATCAAGAGGCGCTTCATGAGGTTCATGTCGCCCGCGTCGAGTTTGTCGAGCATCTCCTCGTCCGACGTCGTCATCGTGTACTGGCTGACCACACTGAGCACCAGCGGTTCGGACGGGGTCGCCGCCGCCTGCTCGACCGGGAGCACCTCGACGGCGGCGGTGGCGCTCGTCACGAGCTTGTCGGCGTCGTAAAGCCGCGCGCCGATCTCCGCCCCCTCGTTGCCGAGCGCCTTCGGGTCGATCGACAGGCGCACGGCGAAGTTGAACATGTCCTCGCCCTTGAGCGGCCGGATCCGGTATCGGTTGCCGTTCTTCTTCAGGATGTTGAGCTCCTGCTCCAGGACGACACCGTCGGGCAGGGTCAGCTCGATCCTCGGCCGGTCGAGCGTGGTGCTCAGGGCGCCGCTGAACTCTTCCTCGATGATGTCTTCGAGCCGCGACTCGCTGATGCTCCAGAACCGGCCACCCGAGCCGGAGGCGATGGTCTCGAGGATGTCCTCGGCGAAGTCTTCCCCGATCCCGATCGTCGACGTCGTGATGCCGAGGTCCCGGGATTGCGCCGCTTCCCTGGCCAGCGTGGTCCGCTTGGTCTCGCCGGCGTTGGCTTGCCCGTCCGACAGCAGGAACAGTCGGTTGTAGTGCCGGTCGGTGGTGTGCGTCTGCAGTTCCAGCAAGCCGAGGTACCAGCCGAGCGAAAGGTTGGTGTTGCCTCGCGAACCGACGGCGCGAATCCGCTCCTGCGCCGTGGCGCGGTCCATCTGCGGATTGGTGACCACTTCAGCCTGGCCGTCGAAAACCACCACGGTGAACAGATCGCGTTCGGCGAGGCGGCCCAGGATGTCGAGGCAGCTGCGTTTCGCGGTCTCCAGTTTCCGGCCGTTCATGCTGGCGCTCCGGTCGATCACCACGCACAGGTTCATCCGCATCGCGTCACCGGATTCGCGGGTGGAACTCCCGGCCCGGCAGCGGATTTCGACGACCACGTCGAGGTCGGTGGCCGTGTCGTTCCGCACCGCGGGCCGCTCGGTCAGCACGACCAGTTCGATCGGGCCGCCAGTTTCGCTCATGGTTTCCGCCTCCACCTTTTCCGACGAGGACGCCTGGAAAGTCGCCGGAACACCGCGGTTGTTACGGCGAAGAAGAAACCGTGGTGGTCAACGGGAAAACGATCGTGAACGCCGCCCCGCCTTCCGGGGCCGGGCCCGCGGTCAGCGTTCCGCCCATCCGGGTGACGAGACCGTGCACCAGCGCCAGCCCGATGCCCGACCCCACCGGCCGCCGATCCCGGTACCTCTTGTTCAGCACGCCCCGCTCGAACGCCACCGGGTAGTCCTCCGGTGCCAGTCCCGGCCCGCCGTCGCGCACCGAAAGTGCGGCTCCGGCGGCCGACACCGAGAGCGCGAACACCATCGGCGCCCCGGCCGGCGTCACCCGCAGCGCGTTCTCCGCCAGTCCGTCGACCACCTGACGCAGCCGCCGGGCGTCCGCCACCACCACGACCGGGGCCGCGGGTGCCGACACCGACAGCCGGACGTTCTCGCGGGCGCACCGCAGCTGCCAGACCTCCGCGCAGTCGCGCACGAGCGCGGCCAGGTCCACCGAAGCCGGGTCCAGCCGGAACTCGTCCGCGCCCAGCCTCGCCAGTTCCAGCAGGTCCGTCACCAGCCGCTCGAGCCGCAACGCTTCGCGCTGGATCGTCCGACCCGCGTGCACGGCGTCGTCACCGGTGGCGACGCCGTCCGCGATCGCCTCCGCGAAGCCCGTCACGGCGGTCAGGGGCGTCCGCAGCTCGTGCGACACCGACAGCAGGAACTCCCGCTGCCGCGCCTCGCTCACCGCCAGCGCGTCGGCCAGCGAGTTCAACGACCCCGCGACCTCCGCCACTTCGCGCGGCCCCTGGACCGGGACCCGCACGTCCCGCCGTCCCGCCCGGAGCGAGCCCGCCGCGAGCGCCGCCCGCCGCAGGGGACGGCCCAGCAACCGGCCCGACACGAAGCCCGCCAGTGCCGCCACCACCAGGCCGATCCCCAGCGCCAGCGCGATGTTCCGCACCAGCGCGCGCTGCGTCGCGTCGGCGTTGCGCGCGGGCAGGACCAGCGCGAACGCCGCCCCGCGCGCGCCGACCACCCGCGTCTCGACCAGGTACTGCGAGCCGCCGACCGTGACGCGGCCCGAATGGTCCGCCGCCAGCCCCAGCTTGCCCGCGGCCTGCACCGCGACCGCCTCGCCGAGCGCCTGGCCGCCGCCCGCGCGGCGCACCACCACCGAAATGCCCTGCCCGCGCACGACGTCGGCCACCTTGCCGACCCCGAGCCGGTTGCCGATGCCGGTTTCGTCGAGCTGCGTCGCGACGACGTCGGCCTGCGCGGACAGCGAAGACTGCAGCACGTTGTCCGCCGTCGTCCGCACCAGCCGGGCGCCGACCAGCCCGGCGACGATCACCGCGACCCCGGCGACGCCCAGGCACACCAGCGTGATCCGGCCGGCCAGCGTGCCCCTCACGCCGGGTCCGCCGCGTAGCCGATGCCGCGCACCGTCCGGATCGGACTCGCCGCGCCGAGTTTCGCCCGCAGCTGCGCCACGTGGACGTCGACCGTGCGCGCGCCCGCCGCCGCGGCGTAGCCCCAGACGGCGCTGAGCAGCTGGTCGCGCGAAAGCACCTGCCCCGGGTGCCGGAGCAGGTGCGTGAGGAGGTCGAACTCGGTGGACGTCAGCGAAACCTCCGCCTCGCCCGCCCAGGCGCGGCGGCTGGTGACGTCGACCCGGGCGCCGCCGACGGTGAACGTCTCCGCGGCCGGCGTCGCCCCCGACGCGCGCCGCAGCACCGTCCGGACCCGGGCGGCCAGCTCGCGGGGGCTGAACGGCTTCGTCAGGTAGTCGTCCGCGCCGATCTCCAGGCCCAGCAGGCGGTCGAGCTCGTCGTCGCGGGCGGTGACGAACAGCACCGGCGTCCAGTCCCCGGCCGCGCGCAGCGCCTTGCAGATCTCGATACCGTCCATTCCGGACAGTCCGATGTCGAGCACGATCGCGACCGGCTTCAACCGCCGCACGGCGTCGAGGGCCCGCCCGCCGTCGGCCTCGACGTGCACCCCGAAGCCGTCGCGCTTGAGGTAGAGCGCCGCCAGCTCGGCGATCGCGGCCTCGTCCTCGACCACGAGGACGAGGCCGCGTCCCGGTGACCCCATACCTGCTCCCGTCTCCGCCGTTACCGACGGGGAGACGCTAGCCGGTCAGGGCGTGCCATCGCTGTTCATGTCCGACTCGATGCCGTTGAGCGTCGACTCGACGCCGCTCAGCTCGGACGACGCGGGCGCGTTGTCGGACGGCGAGCCCATCAGGTTGTCGCGGCACCCGGAACAGCCGAGCGCGATGAGCGCGGCGGCCCCGACCGCCGCCGCGATCCTCGCCGCCCTCACTTCGCCGGCTTGCAGTGCGCGGACGCGAACGCGTCGAGCTTCTGCTTGGCCGCGTCCAGCTCGCCGACGCGGCCCTGGCGCTTGGTGGCGCGCTGGTCGAGCTGGTCGGCGCGCTGCGTGTGGCCCTTGGCGCGCTGGTCGGCGGCCCGCGCCTTGAGGTTGGCGACCGAGCCGCTGATCTCGGCGCCGCCGTTGATCCGCTTCTTCAGGTTGTCGGCCTTCTTCTGCAGCTTCGGCACCCAGTCCGAGCAGACCTGCTGGGACTCCTCGGGGCTGAGCGTGATCGGTGCGACCGGCGCCGGCGACGTCGTCTGGGCCGAGGCCAGCGGCGCCGCCACCAGCAGGCAGGCCGCGCTCCCGGCGCCCGCCAGCGCCAGCCGCGTCCAAGTGGTTCCTCGCATCGTGTCTCCTCGTGTCGGGTACGAGGAGAACTCTGGCCGGGCGGTGTTCGGAGGGCGTCCGCCTAGTGTTCGGGCTTTGTAAGGCCGGCGGTGACCGACGTCCGCGCGAGGTCGAACGTCAGCGTGTCGCCCAGCACCGGCAGCGCCGGGTCGAACAGCTGCCCGTCCGTGCCGCCGAGGAGCAGGCCGAGCCGGTGCCCGGCCGGGACGACGTGGTCGAGGGCGCTGAGGGTGAACGTCATGGTGTACGCCCGGCCCGGGACGAGCGGCTCACCGTGGCGCAGCGACGCGTGGTGCCCGAGGTCCGCCCAGCCCGCGGCGACGATCCGGTGGTCCACGTGCACGAGGTCGGTGGCCGTGTCGAGGAAGCACGCGGAGTCCCCGGGCCGGCTCTCGCCCCAGCACGACTTCGTCGTCAGGTTCTTGATCCCGCTCCCGTAGTTCGCGGTGGCGCGGACGTCGGCCGGCCCGTAGTCGACGAGCGCGACGCCGACCCGCGCGGCGGTCTTGTCCGACGAGGCCGTGATCGTCACCGAAGGCGACCCGGCGATCCGCACCGCGGCGGGCAGCGCAGGGCCGGTGAACTTCGCCGCCGACACCCCGGCCGCCCAGTCCTCGCGGCCCACGGCGGGGTCGTCGACGACGGTGGCCGTGCCCGAGCCGCGGAGCCCGAGCGTGCCGCCGGCCGACGGGTACACGGTCACCGGCAGGGCCGCGGGCGGCCAGCTCCGGACGTCGGTCCAGTGATCCGGCGTGGTCTCGAGGTGGACGGCGGGCTCGTGCTCGACGCCGTTGCGGACGCCCTTCAGCCAGCGGTCGAACCAGCGGCCCAGCGTCTCGACCCACTGCGCGCGCTGCAGGTCGAACGGGTCGACGTGCCCGGCCTGGCTCAGCCACGCCTTGCGCGGGACCCCGGCGCGGCCGAGCGCGTCCCAGTAGGCGGCGAACTGGTTCGGCGCCACGACGCTGTCCCCGAACCCCTGCGCGATGAGCACGCTCGCGCGGCCGGGGTCCGGTACGTAGTTCACGCTGCGCCAGTAGGCGTTGTAGTCGCCGTTCGTGCCCATCCGCGCCTTGAGGTCCGCTTCGAACGGCTTGCACAGCTCGGCCGCGCGCTCGTTGTAGGTGAACGACGACCCGGTGTTCTCGGGCGTGGCCAGCGGCGCGCCGTTCGCGACGAGCTGGGCGTAGTTGTCGGTGACCCCTTCGATCGGCACGATCGTCTTCAGCCCGGGGACCCCGGACGCGGCCATGCCGATCGCGGTGGCGCCGTCCTGGGACTTGCCGATGGCGCCGACGTCCCCGGTGGCCCAGTCCGCTTTCACCGGGCGGCCGCCTTCGGGGGCGTCGAAGGCCTTCGCGCGGCCGTTGAGCCAGTTCACGACGGCGTTGCCGTTCGCCACGTCGTCGAAGCACCCCGACGAGCGGTTCGTCCCGCCGACGTCGGCGAGCACCACGGCGTACCCGCGCGGCACGAAGTAGTTGTCGTAGAAGAGCGGGAACTGCTCCGGGGTGCCGTCCGGCGCGTACGTCTTCTTCTGCGACTCGTTGCCCCGGCCGCAGCAGGCGTAGTACGGGCTGACGTCGAGGATCGCCGGGACGCGTCCGCCGGTCGCCGGCCGGGCGATGTCGGCGGCGACGCGGTCGATCTTCCCGTCGTGGTCGTGGTCGGTGCCGGTTTCGACCCACGCCGTTTCGCGGACGGGCGGGCTCGCGGCCGCCGCCACGGGCGTCAGCACGGTCGTCGTGAGCACTGCGGCGGAAATCCCCAGGAGCAAGCGCATCGCGCCAGTATCACGCGGGTTGTTCGTACCTGGCCAGGAACTGCGCCATCGCGGCGTCGACGGCTTCGCGGTCACCGGTCGTGACGAGGTCGAGCAGCAGCCCGCGGGTGACGGCGAGGCCGAGCCGGGCGTGGGCGGGGCGGTCGGCTTCGGGGACGCCGTACTTCCCGAGCAGCGCTTCGATCGGGGCCAGCCAGTCGTCGACGACGCCGTCGAGGAGCCCGGTCGTGCCCGGGGTGCCACCGAGAGCCTGGCCGTAGAGCTGGAAGAACAGCCTCTCGTTGGTGCGCAGGTCGTCGTCGGTGAGCCGCCGCCAGAACTCCGCCGGGTCGAGACCGGCGAGCGCCGCGCGCTGCCGGGCTTCGACTTCGCGCGCCACCGCCGTGAGCAGGCCTTCCTTCGAGCCGAAGTGGTAGATCAGCATGCGGTGGCTGGTGCCGAGGTCGGCGGCGAGGGCCCGCAGGCTCTTGCCCGCGCCGCCGTGGTGGGCGATGTGGTCGATCGCGGCGGCGAGCAGCCGATCGCGCGGGCTTGTCCCGATCATGTACCAGATGGTACACGTACCAAATGGTACAAAGCATTTCCGTGCGCGGCCGGACGTCCGCGCCGCCCGACGCCGTGTACGCGCTCCTCCGCGACGGCGCGACCTGGCCGGAGTGGTCGCCGCTGGGCTCGTTCGAGCTGGTCCGGGAGGGGGAGAAGGAGCCGGAAGGGCTGGGCGCGGTCCGGCTGTTCCGGACCGGCGGCGTCAAGTCGTACGAGAAGGTCGTCGCGCTGGAGCCGGGCCGCCGCTTCGGCTACGCGCTGGAGCACGGCCTGCCGCTGCGGGACTACGTCGCCTACGTCGACCTTTCCCCGCGCGACGGCGGCACCGAGATCCACTGGCACTCGACGTTCACGGCGAAGATCCCCGGCACCGGCTGGTTCTACCAGTGGTTCCTGGGGCGCTTCATCGGGCGGGTCGTGGCGGGGCTGGTCGAGGCGGCGCCGGTGGCCCCATAAGGTGGGCGCATGTCAGCGCCACGACGGGGATCGACCGGCCGCACGCAGGAGGAGCGCAGCGCGGCGATGCGCGTCCGGCTGCTCGACGCGACGATCGACTGCCTCGTCGAGTACGGCTACGCGGGCACGACGACCACCCGCGTCGCCGACCGCGCCGGCGTCACGCGCGGCGCGCAGGTGCACCACTTCCCGACGAAGGCCGACCTGGTGACGTCGGCGATCCGGCACCTGGCGGCCAAGCGCACCGAGGTCGCGATGGCCGAGCTCGACCGGCTCCGCGCGTCCACCGACCCGGTCGGCGACGCGCTGCAGCTGATGTGGGAGATGCACCAGGGCCCGGTGTTTTCGGCGACGGTGGAGCTGTGGGTGGCCTCGCGCACGGACCCCGAACTGCGCCGCCAGATGGCCGCGGTCGAGCCGATCGCGACGTCCAGCCTGGTCGAATTCGGCAAGGCGCTGCTGCCGGAGCACGCGGAGCACCACGAGTTCCTGCACGCGGTGTACACGGCGATGGACGTCGTGCGCGGCATCCTCATCGCCAGCTGGGCCACCCGTGACCAGTCGGAGCTGGAAGCCCGCTGGGAGCGCGGACGCCGTCACCTGCGGGTCCTGTTCGAAGCGCTGCTGGCTCCCACCGGCTGAAACGCGTGTTACTCTCTCCGGGAGAGTGAGGAGACACGCCGTGTGGCAGCCCGACCCGTACGACCGCAACTGCCCGACCCGCCAGCTGCTCGACCGCATCGGCGACCAGTGGACGGTGCTGATCGTGGGCGCGTTGAAGGACGGCCCCCTCCGCTTCACGGAGATCGGCCGCCGCGTGGACGGCATCTCGCAGAAGGTCCTGACGCAGACGCTGCGCAGCCTGGTCCGCGACGGCATCCTCACCCGCACGGCGTACGCGACGATCCCGCCGAAGGTGGAGTACGAGCTGACTTCGCTGGGGCGGAACCTGTCGGAGCCGCTGGAGATGCTCGATCGGTGGGCCCGGGTGCACATGTCGTCGGTGCAGGACGCGCGTGAGGCGTACGACGCGGAGCACACGCCGGCGTCGGCGTAGTCCGGGACGGTTCCCTGATGGCGTCCGCGTTCGCCGTGCTCAACGAGACTGTGCCCGCGCCGGGCTGGGCTCTGGTGGCCACGACCGCGCTGTTCGCTGCTGCCGTGTCGGCGACGTCGTTCGCGCTCATGACGACCGGGAGACGGTTGCTGCTGAACCGGGTGAACGTTCTCGGGACGCTCTTCCACGAGGGTGGCCACGCGCTCGTGAGCATCTTGACCGGGGGCGGGGTGTTTCGCATCGAGATCACCGGTGCCGAGTCCGGTTCCACGCGGCATTGGAACCCGTCGCCGTTCGCGGGTGTTCTCGCCACTGCTGCCGGATACGCGATGCCTCCGCTGGCCGGTCTCGGTGCGGCTGCGTTGCTGCATCGGGGTTTGGTGCCTGCGGTGCTTGCTCTTACTGCTGTTGCCATGTTGTTCATCCTGCTGTTCACGCGGGACGTCATCACCGGTCTCGTGGTCGTCACGGTTGGTGCGGTGGTGTTTTGTGCGTTGCGGTGGGCTCCGGATTGGGTGAAGAACGGGGTTGCGTATGCGGAGGCTTGGTTGTTGCTGACCAGTGAGGTCGGTGGGCTGGGGGCGTTGGTGGCGAACCGGGTGCGTGGGTTTCAGGGGGATGATGCTTCTTCGCTGGCTGAGCGGACTGGGGTTCCTGGGGGTGTTTGGATCGTCGCTTGGTTCGTGCTGATCGGGTGGGCTGTTTGGTGCGCCTTTCCGATGTTGTGGCCGTAGTTGTCGGCTTTACTGATGCGGCTTCGCCGGGGCGTGGGAAATCGGCGCTCGTGGTGGTTGCCTTTCTGTGGTGGTCGGCAGCGCCGATTCCCCACGCAACGATCATCGCCACCTGATCGAGTGATGAACATGTGGTCGATGGTCGGGTAATCTTGTTGTGTGGACAGAGAAACGGTGTGGCAAGCGGACGCGGAGGCCTTGGCCGACCGTCTCCGTGGGCTGCTCACCGTCGTGCGGTCTGCCGAGGCGGAAATCGGGACTCTACTGGTGGAGATCGAATCCCGCGGGGTTATGGAACTGTTCGGGTACCGCTCGGTTGCCCGGTTACTTGAGCACCTCGCCGACATTCCCCATGCGGCTGCCCAGCGGACGGTCGCCCGAGCTCAGGCCCTCACCTCTGCTCACAGCCTCGACTCGCCGCCCGCTCTCGCACCCGCCACCGGCGTCGCCGCTCTGACGGGCGCCCTGAGCACCCCGATGATCGACACCATCATCACCGCCCTCACCCCCATCCCCCTCGAACACCGCGACACCGCCGAACAGGACCTGCTCGCCTTCGCCGCCGACGCAGGCCACAAACAAGTCGCCGCCCTCGGCACCCGGATCCTGGCCCACCTCGACCCCGACGGCGCCGAGCCGGTCGATGTCGAGCCCGCAACCCCGACCCGCGAACTCTCGTTACGCCGCAGGCGCACCGGAACCTGGGAACTCACCGGCCGCTTCGACGACGAAACCGGCACCCGAGCGAGCGCCCTACTCGACGCCCTCGCCGAACGCCGCACCGCCGACGACGGCGGAGACTTCCGTTCCCCACAGGAACGCTACGGCGACGCCTTCTCCGACGCCATCGACCTCGCGCTCAACTCCCCAGAGCTGCCGACGCAGGCCGGTGAACGCGCCCACGTCCTGGTCGCCGTCTCCCTGTCGGACCTGCAATCCGGTCTCGGCTCGGCGACCCTGGGCGATACCGGCCTGATCTCCGCGGTCGAAGCTCGCATCCACGCCTGCGACTGCAAGCTGATCCCCACCGTCCTCGGCGCCGCCAGTGAACCTCTGGACTTGGGGAGAGCCCGCCGCCTGATCTCACCCGGCCTCCGCCGAGCCCTGTTCTTACGCGACCGAGGCTGCGCCTTCCCCGGCTGCCACCGCCCACCGCGGCACTGTCAAGGCCACCACATCCGCCACTGGGCCGACGGCGGCCCGACCGATCTCGCGAACCTGGTCCTGCTCTGCGCCCACCATCACCGCCTGATGCATCGCTCGGGTTGGCAGGTCCGCCTCGCGACCGACGGCCACCCCGAATTCCTACCCCCGATGTTCCTGGACAAGCGTCGAAAACCCAGGCGCAACAACCTGCATCAGCCACTGCCCTTCGCAGCCTGACACAACCACATATGGGAAAGGCCCGCAGCCATTGGTTACGGGCCTACACCCACGCCCCTACGACGGGCCTCCGCCAACACTCCCCGGCGACCACCAATCGCCTTCCACCCCCGGCCCCACGCCGTACTCATTCGGCATCCGACGGCCATCGCCCGCCCAGCGCTACTCGCCCGAGCAGCGCCCCGGAGCGCTGCCCACTCCAGTGCTACCCGCCCGAACACTGGCCTTGGGCGCTGCCCGCCCAGCGCTACTCGCCCGAGTGGTGTCCCCGAGCGCTGCCGTTCGAGTTCTACCGGCCGAGCCTTGTCCGCGGGTGCTGCTCCGCCCGAGCACTGTTCTTGGGCGCTACTCGCCCGAGTGGTGTCCCCGAGCGCTGCCGTCCCAGCTCTACCGGCCGAGTGTCGTCCTCGGCTGCTGCCCGCTTGAGTACTGTCTTCTTGAGCACTGTCTTCGGGTGCTGCCCGCCGCAGCGCTGCCCGCTTGAGCACTGTCACCGGGCGCTGCCCGCCCCAGTGCTACCCGCCCGACCACCCGGTGCCTACCCGGTCCAGCGGTGCTCGCCCCGAGTGCTGTCCGCCCCGGCAGCGCCCGCCCACCGCTGCTCGCCCCAGTGCTTGCCACCCGGGCGCTGCCGACTTCAGCGGTGCTGCTCAGCGTTGGCCGGCCGTGCAGATTCCGCCCGAGCGCTGTCGGCCCCAAGCCGCCCACCAGCAATGCCCGCCGCCGCACTCCCACCTCAGCACTGTCCGCCCGGGTGCTGCCCGCTCCCGCCGCGAGTGCTGTCCGCCCCAGCAGTGTCCGCCGCTGCTGCTCGCCCGCCAATGCCCGCAGTCGACAGAGCACCTACCGGCCGCCGTCATCGCCGAGGTTCCCGCCGCGGGCGCGCATCCGCAGCGATCCCCGAGTCAGCCGATCACCGCAACCGACGGGATCGCAGCGGGCGCCCGTCCCCGCGCCGACTGGGTCCGTCACTGCCGAGGTTCCCGCGGCGAGCGCGCACCCACGACAACGCCGCACCGACCCCCGCAACCGCCAGGAGCCACATCGACCAGGTCGGCCACCGCGCCCGCAACGAAGTCAACACTCCCTACCGGACCACCAAACCAGCCTCATGGGCCAGCAACCCCGCCTGCGTCCGGTTAGCACACTCCAGCTTCACCAGCATCCGCGACACATAACTCTTCACCGTAGCCTCAGCCAGGTGCAACCGGCCCGCGATGTCCGCATTGGACAGTCCCTCACCCAGGCACGCCAGCACATCGCGCTCCCGATCGGTGAGCCCCGAAGTCCGCCGCCGAGCATCCTCGCCACGCTCACGCCCATCCGAAGACAACGCCACCAACCGACGCGCCGCCGACGGTGACAGCACCGTATGACCGTCCGCCGCTACCCGGACCAGGCCGATCAGATCCTCCGGCGGTGTCGACTTCACCAAAAACCCCGCCGCTCCCGCGCGCAAAGCCCGGATGACGTACGTGTCCGCATCGAACGTGGTCAGCGCCACCACCGCGGGCGGGTCGGGCATGGCTGTGATCCGGGCGATCGCCGTGAGACCGTCCACGCCCGGCATGCGCAGGTCCATCAACACCACGCGCGGCCGGTGGCGGATCACGGCCTCGACCGCTTCCGCGCCGTCGGCGGCCTGTGCCACCACCTCGATGTCGCCCGCCGAACCCAGGATCGTGCGCAGGTGGGCGCACACCATCGGCTCGTCATCGACCACGAGCACCGGGATCACAGTGCGTGCCTTCCGCCGTCGGTACGTAGGCGGGCAGTATCGCACCGACCCGGAAGCCGCCGCCGGGGGCTGGGCCTGCCTCGAAGCGGCCGCCGACCAGCTCCACCCGCTGGCGCAGGCCCGCCAGGCCTGCTCCGGAGCCGCTCGTGGCCAGGGCCGGGTCGGGTGGGCGGGCCGCCGCCGTGTTGGTGATCAAGATGTCCAGGCCGGCTTCGCGGTAGTGCAGGGAAACCGTCGCCGACGCGCCCGGTGCGTGCTTGCGCACGTTCGTCAGTGCCTCCTGGACCAGCCGGAACGCCGTGCGCGCGACCGTCGGGGACAGCCGGGCCGGGTCGCCGTCCACCAGCAGCTCCGTCGTCACGCCGACCGAACGGGACTCCTCCACCAAGCGCGCCGGGTCGCCGGGCTCGGCCGGGCTGAGCGTCCGGGCGCCCACGACCTCCGTGCCGTTGCGCAGGACGCCGACCAGGTCGCGCAGCTCGTCGAGCGCCTGGGCGCCCTCGCGGCGGATGTCCTCCGCCGCCGTCCGGACCGCCGGCTCGGCCGACGTCACGCCCAGCGCGCCGGCGTGCAGCACCATCAGGCTGAGCCGGTGCGTGACGACGTCGTGCATCTCGCCCGCGAGGCGCCGCCGTTCCTCCGCGCGGGCCTGCTCGGCGAGCAGGTGCTGCTCGCGCTCGGCGCGTTCCGCGCGGTCGCGCAGCGACTGCAGCAGCTGGCGCCGCGCTTCGAAGTACAGCGAAACCAGGGCCGGCAGCGCCGTGCTGAGCAGTCCGAACGGCGTCACCGCCCAGCTCGGTGTCCACGGCCGCGCGGCCACGACGGCCAGGATCCCGGCGACCCACAGCACGGTCCGCCGGTCCAGCACCCGCGCCGCCTGCGAAAGGATCACCGGGGCGATCGTCGGGACGGTCAGCAGCGCGAGCGGGTTGACCGGCACCAGCAGACCGGGCGCGAACAGGTCGGACGCCAGCATCGCGAACGCCGCCGCCGTGACGAACGCGCACACCTGGACCGGGAACCGGAACAACAGCACCAGCGTGCAGTCGCAGACCACCTGCAGGACCAGCCCGGCCGCCGGGCCGAGCGCCCCCGACGTCCGGTCGCCCAGCGCGAAGAAGAGCGCGTTCAGCCCGGCGAACGCGAACGCGGCGAAGAACAGCCAGTAGGCGTCGGAGCGGCTCGGCCACAACGGCCGCCGGGCGGTGGTCACGCGGTCACGGTAACCGCCGCGCGAGCCCGCCGCGCCCGGATGACAACCAAAGTTGCGGGCCGCCCCCGGAGCCCGCAACCTTCGGCGCCGCGATCACCACCCTCGTCCGCTTTCGCGGGGTCCCGGCGAACCGGTGGACTGGGGACACCACGGCGAAGGGGGGAAGAAACGATGACTGTCCTGACGCGACCGAAGACGACGTTCGCCACGGGCCCGGTGCTCGTGGTCGCGGGACTGGCCGGGCTCGCGCTGCTGCTGACCAGCGGGCGCTACGCCGGCGGGTTCGACGAGCTCTACTTCCTGGTGGCCGGTCGAGATCACCTGGACTGGGGGTATTTCGACCAGCCACCGCTCATCCCGGCGCTGGCGGCGGCGATGGACTGGCTCGCGCCGGACTCGCTCGTCGTGCTGCGCCTGCCGATGACGCTGGCCGCGGCCGCCGGGGTGGTCGTCACGGCGCTGATCGCCCGCGAGTTCGGCGGCGGCCGCGGCGCCCAGGTGATGGCGGCCGCGTGCTACGCGACCTCCGGCATCGTCATCGCGAGCCACTGGCTGGCCACCTACGTGCTCGACCCGTTCCTCTGGACGGTCGTCACGTGGCTGCTGGTCCGCTGGACCCGCACCCGCCGCGACGGCCTGCTCGTCTGGGCCGGCGTCGTGACGGCGGTGTCGCTGGAGACGAAGTTCCTGATCCCCGCGCTCTGGGCGGCGGTGCTGCTCGCCGCGCTGTGGCTGGGCCCGCGGGAGCTGCTCACCCGGCCGAAGCTCTGGCTGGGCGCCGCGATCGCGGTCGTGGCCACGCTGCCGACGCTGGTCTGGCAGGCCACCCACGGCTGGCCGTACACCCACATGAGTGACGTCGTCGCGGCGGAATTCCCCGGCTACGGCGGCTTCGCGCGGGACGCGCTGCTCGGCGCCGGGGTCGGGGCCGGCGTGCTCGCGCTGCTCTACGGGGTCTGGCGGCTGCTGCGCTCGCCCGAACTGCGGCCGTACCGGTACCTCGGCGTCGCGGCGCTGGTGGTGTCGGTGGCCGTGCTGGTCATGCACGGCCGAGCCAACTACGTCATGGGGCTGTACGCGGTGCCGTTCGCGGCCGCGGCCACCGAGCTCAGCAGGCGGAACCTGGTCCGGTGGTGGAAAGCGGTGGTGTGGCCGGTGTTCGCGGTGTCGGCCGTCGTCACGCTCGCCGCGCTGCCGGTGTGGCCGGCGACGGCGCGGACGTCGTACGGGCCGTTCCTGCTCGGCAGCACGTTCGCGCAGGGGGAGCTGCCGCAGCAGGAACTGGCGAAGGCGGTCGGGCAGGCGTACGCGGCCCTGCCCGCGGACGTCCGGGCGCGGACCGCGGTGTACGCCGAGATCTACCCGTTCGCGGCGGTGACGGAGTTCTACGGTCCGCCGTCCGGCATCCACCGTGTCTACAGTGGACACCGCGGGTACTGGTACTTCGGGCCGCCGCCGGAAACGGCCGACGCGGTGCTGTTCCTGGGCTTCGACCCCGGCCTGCTGCGGCCGTACTTCGCGCACGAGACGACGGTGGTCGACGGACTGCTGTGGGAATACGACGGCCGGACGGCGCCGTGGCGGGACATCTGGCCCGCGCTGAAGCGGCAGTGAGGAGAACGACGATGCTTTCCCTGCCCGCACGGGCGTACCTGCTCGCCTGCGACACCCGGCGGGACCGGCTGCCGGACCGCGAGCGCGTGGCGCTGCTGGTCCGCGCGGCGGCGCTGACGGACCTGGTGCTGCGCGGCCTGGTCGCCGACGACGGCGGCCGCCCGGTCGTCACCGGCGCCGGCGGCACCGGGCACCTGGTGCTCGACGACCTGCTCGTCGAGCTGGCCGCGGACCCGCACCGCAAGTGGCGCGCCCGGGTCCGCCGCGGCGCCCGTGGCACGCTCGAATCCCTGGAAGCGCAGCTCGACGCGGCCGGGGTGATCACGCTGCGGACGTCGCGGGTGCTGGGGTTGTTCCCGCGCCGCCGCCCGGAGGTCCGCGACCGCGCCGAGGCGGCCGCGCTGCACGACGAGGTGGCGTCGGCGCTGCGGAGCACCGGCGAGGTGCCCCCGGCGGTGGCGGCTCTGACGGCGTTGGCCGCGGCGGTCGAGCTGGGCGCGGTGCTCCCGCGCGCGGAACGGCGGCGGCACAAGGCGCGGATCGCGCAGCTGGAGGAGCAGGCGGGCGCGGCGGTTCCGGCCCTGCGCAAGGTGATCCGCGAGGTGAACGCGGCCCGCGCGGCGGCGATCTCGGCGGCGTCGGGCGGCGGTGGGGGTGGCGGCTGAGCGGTGCCGCCGCGGGAGGCGGATGTGGCCGGCGGCGGTCGCGGCTGAGCGGTACCGCCGCGGGGAAGCGGCGGAGCCGGTGCGGCGCAGGTGAATGCGGTGCCGCCGCGGGAGGTGGATGTGGCCGGCGGCGGTCGCGGCTGAGCGGTACCGCCGCGGGGAAGCGGCGGAGCCGGTGCGGCGCAGGTGAATGCGGTGCCGCCGCGGGAGGTGGATGCGGCCGGCGGCGGTCGCGGGAGAGCGGTGCCGCTGCCGGGATGGGGTTCGCGTGGCGGTCTCGGGCGGTGGCTGAGCGGTGCCGCCGCGGGGAAGCGGCGGAGCCGTTGCCGCGCAGGTGAATGCGGCCCGCATGGCGGCGGAAGTGCGGCCGGGGCGGCAGCACTACCGCAGCGGTGCCGCCGCGCGATGGGCTGCGGTGCGGGCGTCCTCCACGGCGTTTCGCTCCGCGGGGGCCGGCCGGTGCCAGGGAGCCGAGGGGGCTCGCTGGCGTCAGCCGGTGAACAGCCGGCCGAGGTAGTAGTCCACTGTGGCCACTGCCTCGGCCGGTGTCCGGTGTCCCATCAGGATTTCCGAGCCCTGCGAGTCCGCGAGGGCCCACAGGATCGCCGCCTCCGTCGCGGGGTCGGCCCACGCCGGGACGTCGCCCGCTTCCTGGGCCTGGCGGACCTGGTCGGCGAAGAACGCCAGCAGTTCGGGCATGCCTTCGCCGAAGACCTTCGACATCGCCGGGTCGGCGACCGCGCGGATGAAGTACGCGACGCCCATCAGGAAGTCGCCCTCGCTGTCCGGGTCGCGCGGCAGGACCTCGACCAGGCACGCGCGCAGGATCGAGCGCGGGGTCGGCGGTCCCTCGGCGAGCACCTTCGCCGTGATCCGCTCGCTGCGCAGCTTGTGCCGGTGCGCCAGGGCGAACCGCAGCATTTCGTCCTTGGTCTTGAAGTAGTGCTGCACCGATCCCATGGACATGCCCGCTTCGGCGGCGACGTGGCGAAGGCTGACGCCTTCCAGGCCGGCTCTCGTGGTCAGCCGCTGGAGCGCCTCCGCGATCTGCACTCGGCGCTGCTCGTGATCCACCTGTTTCGGCACGTCCGCTCCCGTTGTCATGCGATCGCATTGCGAAGACCCGGCGTCCGCCGTTACGATGCGGTCGCATTGTAAAACAACCTCGGGGGTATCCGTGTCTGACGGTGTGGTGCGGCTGAGGCCGCCGCGCAACGCGCTCGATCGCCGGGCGATCGGCTGGTGGCGCACGCAGTGGGCGCTCGTGTTCGGCCCGGCCGTGCTCGTGCTCGCCCTGCTCGGCGTGCTGATCCCGCCCGCCGCGTGCTGGCTGCTCGGCCCGGCCGCCGTGCTCGCGGTGCTCGGCGTGGCCTGGTGCGCGGTCCTGCCGGTCTGGTGGTTCGGCCTGCACCGCTGGGAGATCACCGGCACCGCCGTCTACGTCCGGTCGGGCTTCCTCTGGCAGGAGTGGCGGGTGGCGCCGCTCTCGCGCGTCCAGACCGTCGACACGCTGCGCGGGCCGCTGCAGCAGCGCTTCGGGCTCGCCACGGTCACCGTGACCACGGCGTCGGCGCGCGGCGCGGTCAAGCTCCGTGGGCTCGACGCGCAGGTCGCCGCGGACGTCGCCGAGCGGCTGACCGACCGCACCGAAGCCACGCCCGGGGACGCGACGTGAGCGAGTGGCGCCGGCTCGACCGGCGCACCCTCGGCGTCACCGCGCTCGTCACGGCGGGGATCGCCGTCTCGGCGGGCGTCCCGATCGCGATCGGGGCGTGGTCACTGTGGCCGGTCCCGGCGGCCGTCCTCTTCGTCGGGGCCGGCGTGCTCGCCGACTTCGTCCGCTGGCGGTTCACCCGGTACCGCTGCACGCCCGAGCGGCTGGAGCTCGAGTTCCGGTTCCTCGCCCACACGCGCAAGTCCTCGCCGCGCGAACGGATCCGCACCGTTGACCTGACGGCCCACCCGCTGCACCGCGTGTTCGGCGTCGCGGTGCTGACCATCGGCACCGGGCAGCGGGCCGAGATCGCGCTCGGCCCGTTGGCCAGGGCGGACGCCGAAGCGCTGCGCACCGAGCTGCTGCACCGCGTCCCGGCCACCGAGCGCACCGACGGCTCGCTGGCGAGCCTCGACCCGCGCTGGATCCGGTACGCGCCGGTCTCGTTCGTCGCGCCGGCGCTCGGCCTGTCCGCGTTCGGCGCGCTGTTCAAGGTCGCGGACTGGTTCGGGGCCGGCGGCGGCCTGCTGAACTGGCTGCTGGACCGCTTCGGCGACCTCCCGCTCGCCGCCAGCGTCCTGCTCCTGCTGGTCCTGGCGGTCGTCCTCGGCGTGGCCGGCGCCGCGGGCCTGTTCGCCGAGATGTGGTGGCACTACCGGCTGGACCGCGAACCCGGCGGCACCCTGCGCGTCCGCCGCGGCCTGCTGACGACCCGGTCGGTCACCCTCGAGGAGCGGCGCCTGCGCGGGGTCGAGCTCGTCGAGCCGCTCGGGGCCCGGCTCGCCGGCGCCGCACGCGTCGACGCCATCGCCACCGGCGTGAAGCGCGACGACGACAAGACCGAATCCAAGACGCTGCTACCGGCGGCCCCGCGGGCGGTGGCCGTGGCCGTCGCCGCGCGGGTGCTGGGCGAGCCCGCCACGGACGTCCCGCTGGTGGCGCACCCGCGGGCCGCCCGTGGCCGCCGGCTGCGCTGGGCCCTGCTGACCGCGCTGGTGCCGGTGCTGGCCCTGCTGGTGCTCGGCGCCTTGCTCACCGACGTCCTGCTCGTGCTGGGCGGGGCCCTCGCCGTCGTCGCGCTGCCCGTGGCGGTCCTGCTCGCCGTGGACGCCCACCGCGGCCTCGGGCACGGCGCGCGCGGCCGCTACCTGGTGCTGCGCGCGGGCACGGTCCGGCGCAGCACGGCGGTGCTGGCGCGGGACGGGGTGATCGGCTGGACCGTGAAGCAGTCGGTGTTCCAGCGCCGCCGCGGGCTCGCGACCTTCACCGCGACCACGGCGGCGGGCACGGGCGCCTACTCGATCTTCGACGCCGACGCCGGCGAAGGACTCGAGTTCGCGGCGGCGGCGGTCCCGGGGATCCTGGCGCCGTTCGCTTCGGTACCCGCCGAAGCGTCGCGGACCTAGGTTCGGGGGCATGGACGAATTCCGTGCCCTGCACGTCCCCGGGTCCCCGCTGCTGCTGCCGAACGCGTGGGAGTTCGGCGTCGGCGCGTTCCTCGCCGCGCAGGGCTTCCGCGCGCTCGGCACGACGAGCCTCGGCGTGTCCGCGGCGGCGGGGGAACCGGACGGCGCGCCGTCGACGCGGGCCGCGACCGTCGCCCTCGCCGCCCGGCTGACCCGGCTGGACGCGCTGGTGAGCGTCGACATCGCCGACGGCTTCAGCGCGGACCCGGCCGCCGTCGCCGACCTGGCCGGAGAACTGGCCGCCGCCGGTGCCGTCGGCGTCAACCTCGAAGACGGCCGCGCGGACGGTTCGCCGGCGCCCGTCGACGTCCAGTGCGCGCTGGTCACGGCCGTGAAGGAGCGCGTGCCGGGGCTGTTCGTCAACGCGCGGACGGACACGCACTGGGCGGGCGACCGGTCGATCGCCGAAGCCGAGCGGCGGGTGCGGGCGTACGCGGGCGCGGGCGCGGACGGCGTGTTCGTGCCCGGCCTCGCCGAGCCGGCCGACGTCGAGCGGATCGTCGCCGCCGGGCTCCCGCTCAACCTGCTGTTCCTGCCCGGGAAGGTCACCGCGGCCGGCTTGGCCGAGCTGGGCGTCGCGCGGATCAGCCTCGGCTCGCTGCCGTACCGGATGGCCCTCGCGGCCGCCGCCGAAACCGCGCTGGCCGTGCGCGACGGCCGTGACCTGCCGCTGAGCCCGCCGTCCTACGCCGAGGTCACCGCGCTGCTGCCGTAATCGGCTTGCCCCTTTCTGCTTGAGTCGGAGGCATGCGTGCCTTCGGAACCGACTTCGCCGTCCCGCCCGGCTACCTGAACACGCCCAGCGTGGGCATCCCGCCCGCGCCGGTGGCCGAAGCCGTCGCGGAGTCGGTCGAGCGGTGGCGGACCGGCGCGACCCGCCCGGGCGAGTTCGACCCGTACGTCACGCGCTCGCGGGCCGGGTTCGCGCGGCTGCTCGGCGTCGACGCCGAGCGGGTCGCGATCGGGGCGTCGGCCTCGCAGCTCATCGCCAACGTCGCCGCGGCCCTGCCCGCCGGCACCCGCGTCCTCGCCGCCGAGGGCGACTTCACCAGCGTCACGTTCCCGTTCGCGGCGAACCCGGGCGTCACGGTGACCGAAGTGCCGCTGGAGCGGCTGGCCGGGCGGGTCGAGGGCCACGACGTCGTGGCGGTGAGCGTCGTCCAGTCCGCCGACGGCCGGATCGCCGACCTCCCGGCCCTGCGCGCGGCGGCCGAGGCCGCCGGGGCGGCGGTGCTGCTGGACGCCACGCAGGCGGTGGGCTGGCTGCCCCTGGACGTCGCCTGGGCCGACTGGGTGGTCGCGGCGGGGTACAAGTGGCTGCTTTCGCCCCGCGGCAGCGCGTGGCTCTACGTGCGGCCGGACGCGCACGAGCGCACCCGGCCGGTCGCGGCGAACTGGTACGCGGGGGAGGACCCGTGGACCACCGTCTACGGCCTCCCGCTGCGCCTGGCCGGCGATGCGCGGGCGTTCGACCTCTCGCCGGTGTGGCTGGCCCAGGTCGGCGCCGCGGCGGCGCTGGAGTACCTCGATGGGGTGGACTTGGCGCAGGTCCGCGCGCACAACACCGGGCTCGCCGACGCGCTGCTGGAGAAGCTCGGGCTGACCCCGCGCGGCACCGCGATCGTGGCGCTCGACGCCGATCCCGGGCGGCTGGCCTCGGCCGGGATCGCGGCGAGCGTCCGCGGCGGCCGGGTGCGGGTCGGCTTCCACCTCTACAACACCGTTGACGACGTCGAACGCGTTTTACACGCATTCGAGTGAACGCCGCGCGGGCGGTGAACTACCGTATGGCCCCGTGGTTGGTGCTCGTTTCACCCCAGGCCCGTCCGACACGGCCCCGCTGGGCGCGGTGCCCCCGCAGCCCCGCCCCCCGGCGCCGGGGCCGCCGGCGCGCGACACCCGGTCCCTGCTGCTCAGGGGCGCCGGGCTGGTCGCGATCGCCGTCGTCGCCGGGCTGCTGTGGTTCCTGATCAGGCACGACTCGACGCCGGACGAGCCGGTCGCGCAGCCGCCGTCCCCGAGCACGGGGGCCTACCAGTTCACCAAGGTCGCCGGCCCGGAGCGCTCGGACGACTGCCCGGCGACCTCCTACGGCAAGACCAAGGAGTTCTTCCAGGACAACCCGTGCCAGTCGCTGGTCCGCGCGCTGTACACGACCGAGACGGGCGGGCAGAAGGCCCTGGTCTCGGTGGTCGTGGTCGGCATGCCGGACTCGTCGAAGGCCAAGGCGCTCAAGGCGCTGACCGAGCAGGACGGTACCGGCAACGTCACGGACCTGGTGCGCGACAAGACCTTCGCCGGCACCGGAACCCCGAGCGTGAGCGGCAAGAACTCGGCGTACGCCTCGAAGGTCGACGGCACGAACACGGTGATCGTGCTCGCCGACTTCTACGAGAAGCACACCGACAAGGCCCTGATCGAGAAGATCGCCGACGACGCCCTGCGCCTGTCGGCGGACCTCCACTCCTGAGCTAGCCGGCCTGGCCCGGCATCGCGATCGCCGTCGGCTTCTCGCCCGCCTCCGAACGCCACGGGGTGCCGCGGCGGGAGGCCGCGACCAGCGCGTGCAGCGCCGTCGTCCGCAAGCCGGCGTCGTCGGTGTGGTTCACCACCGCCAGCCACGCCGACGCGCAGTCCGCCTCGGCCGTCGCGACGACCTGGGACGCCGACTTCGTGTCCGTCACCGGGTTCTTCGGCACGTACGCGGCTTCGGGCGCGACCGGGGTCGCCCCCGACGCCGCCAGCGTCGTCTGCAGGTAGTCCCGGCGCAGGGCGTGCTCCGCCGCGCCGCTCTTCTCGCCGTCGCCGAAGTCGGCCGGCAGGAACGCGCCGACCAGGCCGTACACCCAGACGGCGGCGTGCTCGGCGGCCAGCGCGGTCTGCAGCGGGTCCACCGCTTCCGCGGGCACCGCGCCCCCGGGTGCGACACCCACCTTCGGCGCGTCCTCGCCCGGGCCCAGCGCGGGGTCGATGCGCTGCAGCGCCGCGCAGCCCGCCGCCACCGCGGCGACCAGCCCGGCGCGGTAGCGCGGCAGGCCCCCGACGAGGTCTTCGGCCTGCTTGCGGGCCGCCGCCAGCCGGTCCTTGAGGTCGCCCAGCGCCGCCGGAGCGGGCGGGGCGGCCGACGACGAGGGTTTCGGCCGGTTCAAGCGGTCCACTTCGGACTTGAGCGCGGCCGCGTGCGCCGCACGGGCGGCGGCGAGCTGCCCGGCGGCGTCGTCGCCCTTGGCGAGGGCCTTGGCGGCCGCGGCGTCCGCGTCGGCGGCGGCCAGCAGCGGCTGCAGCGGGTCGGGGGTTTCGTCGTAGCCGGGCCCGCAAGCGGCGAGCGGGACGGCCAGCACGGCCAGCGCCCCCGCGCGGAGGGCGGCACGACGGGTCAGGTCGGTCGGTCTTCCGGTCACGTCGGCCCATCCTGCCAGGCCCCCGGCCGCCCCCGCCGCTCGCGCGGCCCGAGCGGGCGACCGGATAAGCTGGTCCACCACCGACCCGACCACCCAGTCCGAACAAGGAGACCCCCACGTGCCAGGAGAACTCGCCAGCCGGCTCCAGCCGATAGTGGCCGAAGCCGTCACCGCCGCGGGTTTCGACCTCGATTCGTTCGAGGTGCAGCAGGCCGGCCGGCGGCAGCTGGTCAAGGTCGTCGTCGACGCCGACGACGGGGTCGGGCTGGACGAGGTCGCCGAGGTCAGCCGCAAGGTGTCGGCGGCGCTCGACGAAAACGACCACGTGCTGGCGAGCGCCTACACGCTGGAGGTCACTTCACCGGGGCTCGACCGCCCGCTCACCCAGGCCCGGCACTGGCGGCGCGCGCGGTACCGGCTGGTGAAGATCACCCCGGCCGACGGCACGGCCTTCATCGGCCGGGTCGGCCACGCGGGCGCGGACGCCGCCCGCGTCCTCGAAGGCGGCAAGTTCCGCGACGTCCGCTACGCCGACGTGGCGAAGGCGGTCGTGGAGATCGAGTTCAAGCAGCCGCCCGCCGAGGACCTGAAACTGCTCGAAGACGACGCGTCCGGCATGATCGCCGCCGAGACGGAGAAGGGGTCGAAGTGAACGTCGACATCGCCGCGCTGCGGGCGATCGAACGGGACAAGGACATCCCCTTCGAAACGGTGATCGAGGCCATCGAAACGGCCTTGCTCACCGCGTACAAGCACACCGAGGGGCACCAGCCGCACGCCCGCATCGACATCGACAAGAAGAGCGGCCTGGTCCGCGTGCTCGCGCACACGCTGACCCACGACGGCCAGGTCGACGAGGAGTGGGACGACACCCCGGAGGGGTTCGGCCGGATCGCCGCCACCACCGCGCGCCAGGTCATCCTGCAGCGGCTGCGCGACGCCGAGCACGAGAAGACCTTCGGCGAGTTCTCCACCAAGGAGGGCGAGATCGTCGCCGGCGTGATCCAGCGCGACGCCCGCGCCAACGCCCGCGGCATGGTCGTGGTCCAGGTGGGCGACACCGAGGGCGTGCTGCCGTCGGCCGAGCAGGTCGCGGGGGAGTCCTACGAGCACGGCAGCCGGATCAAGGCGTACGTGGTCACCGTTTCGCGCGGCAACCGCGGCCCGCAGATCACGCTCTCGCGCTCGCACCCCAACCTGGTGCGCAAGCTGTTCGCGCTCGAGGTGCCGGAGATCGCCGACGGGACCGTCGAGATCGCCGCCATCGCGCGCGAACCGGGGCACCGCACGAAGATCGCGGTCAAGTCCACCGTGGCGGGCGTCAACGCCAAGGGCGCCTGCATCGGCCCGGTCGGCGCGCGCGTGCGCAACGTGATGAGCGAGCTGGCCGGTGAGAAGATCGACATCATCGACTTCTCGGAGGATCCGGCCCGCTTCGTCGGGAATGCGCTGTCGCCCGCCAAGGTTGTATCGGTCCGAGTGGTGGACGAGCGGGCGAAGACCGCCCGCGTCGTGGTGCCGGACTTCCAGCTGTCGCTGGCGATCGGCAAGGAGGGCCAGAACGCCCGGCTTGCCGCCCGTCTGACCGGCTGGCGGATCGACATCCGCAGCGACGCCGCACCGGCCGACGACGAGGGTGATCAAGACCACGCCGGTCCGACGCGGCCCGCCGCGACAACCGGTTCGGCTGAGTGAAGGTCGAAGCGCTAGACTCAGGAGCGGTTCAACGCCCGCGGCGGGTAGCCGAGCACCAGCCCCACCGGATTTCCCCGGTGCGGACTTGTGTCGGCTGCAAGCGGCGGGCCTTGATCGGTGAGCTGCTGCGCGTGGTCGCGGTGGCCGGGCGGGTGGTCGTCGACGAACGTCGGCGGCTGCCGGGCCGGGGGGCTTGGCTGCACCCCGACCCGGACTGCCTGGCCAAGGCCGAACGGCGGCGGGCCTTCCCCAGAGCCCTGCGGGCGACGGGGGCGCTCGACGCCCGCGAGGTCCGCGAGCACGTCGGGCTCACCACTCCGCACCACGAAACCGGGATGCTCCCGGGTTCGCGAGGAATCAAGGAAGCAGGTCGACCCGTCATGAGTCAGCCGTGAAGCTGAAGCCATGAGCGTCAGACAATAAGGACGAGGTCAGCGGGTATCCGCCTGGCCTCCCCTAGATGAGGAGAGTTGTGCCAGGCAAGGCCCGCGTACACGAGCTCGCGAAGGAGCTCGGCATCACCAGCAAGGACGTTCTCGCGAAGTTGAAGGAACAGGGCGAGTTCGTCAAGTCCGCGTCATCCACGGTCGAGGCGCCCGTCGCCCGCCGTCTCCGCGACGCGTACGCCCCCAAGGGCGCCAAGAAGCCCACCCCGGGCCCGTCGGCGCGCCCCGGCCCGCCGGCCAAGCCCGCCGCCCCGAAGCCCCCCGCGCCTGCCCAGCAGGCTCCGGCGGCCAAGGAGGCTCCGGCTCCGGCCGCGTCGGCTCCGGCCGCGCCCCAGCAGCAGGCGCCCGCGGCGTCGAAGCCGGCTTCGCCGGGGCAGCGCCCCGGTCCGCGGCCCGGCCCGCGCCCGGCGACGCCCGCACCCCAGCAGCAGGTCCCGGCCGCGAAGGCCGAAGCTCCTGCCGCGCCCCAGCAGGACACCCCCGCCGCGCCGCCCGCACCGGGCACCGGCTCGGTCGTCCCGCCGAAGCCGCAGGGCCCCAAGCCCGGCGGCCCCAAGCCCGGTCCGCGCACCCCGCGGGTCGGCAACAACCCCTTCGGCGTCGGTTCCGGCGCTCCGCCGCGCCCGCAGGGCCCGCGCCCCGGTGGCGGCCCCGGCCAGGGCGGCGACAACCGTCCGCCGCGGCCCGGTGGCGGCCAGGGCTCGGGTGACCGCCCGGCCCCGCGGCCCGGTGGCGGCGCAGGTGGCAACCGGCCGAGCCCGGGCAACATGCCCCCGCGGCCGAACCCCGGCATGATGCCGGGCCGCACGCAGCGTCCCGCCGGTCCCGGTGGCGGCGCTCGTGGTGGCCCCGGTGGCGGTGCCCGTGGTGGCCCCGGTGGCGGTGCCCGTGGCGGTCCCGGTGGTGGCGGCGGCGGTTTCCGCGGCGGTCCCGGTGGCGGCGGCGGTGGCGGTGGCTTCCGCGGTGGTCCCGGTGGCGGCGGCGGTGGCGGCGGCTTCCGTCCGGGTGGCGGTGGCGGCACCGGTGCCCCGGCGGGCGGCGGCGGTTTCCGTGGCGGCGGCGGTGGCCGTGGCGGCCCCGGTGGCCGTGGCGGCACGGCGGGTGCCTTCGGGCGTCCGGGTGGTCCCTCGCGCAAGGGTCGCAAGTCGAAGCGGCAGAAGCGCCAGGAGTACATGGACAACATGCAGGCGCCCAGCGTCGGCGGCGTCCGCCTGCCCAAGGGGCAGGGCGAGACGATCCGGCTGCCGCGGGGTGCTTCGCTGACCGACTTCGCCGAGAAGATCGACGCCAACCCGGCTTCGCTGGTGCAGGTGCTCTTCCACCTCGGCGAGATGGTCACCGCGACGCAGTCCGTGTCGGACGACATCCTCGAGCTGCTCGGCGGCGAAATGAACTACACGGTTCAGGTCGTCAGCCCCGAGGAAGAAGACCGCGAGCTGCTGGAGACCTTCGACATCACCTACGGCGACGACGCCGGTGGCGAAGAGGATCTGCAGGTCAGGCCGCCGGTCGTGACCATCATGGGTCACGTCGACCACGGTAAGACCCGACTGCTCGACACGATCCGGAAGACGAAGGTCCGCGAGAGCGAGGCCGGCGGCATCACGCAGCACATCGGTGCGTACCAGATCGAGACCGAGCTCGAGGGCAACCCGCGCCTGATCACCTTCATCGACACCCCGGGTCACGAGGCGTTCACCGCCATGCGTGCCCGTGGTGCCAACTCGACCGACATCGCGGTGATCGTGGTGGCGGCCGACGACGGTGTGATGCCGCAGACGGTCGAGGCGATCAACCACGCGCAGGCCGCCAAGGCCCCGATCGTGGTCGCGATCAACAAGATCGACAAGGAAGGCGCGAACCCGGACAAGATCCGGCAGCAGCTGACCGAGTACGGCCTGGTCGCCGAGGAGTACGGCGGCGACACGATGTTCGTCGAGATCTCCGCGCGGCAGAACATCAACATCGACGGCCTGCTCGAGGCGATCCTGCTGACCGCCGACGCCGCTCTGGACCTCCGGGCCAACCCGGACATGGAGGCCCAGGGTGTCGCGATCGAGGCGCACCTCGACCGCGGCCGCGGCCCGGTGGCCACCGTCCTGGTCCAGCGCGGCACGCTGCGCGTCGGTGACTCGGTCGTGGCGGGTGACGCCTACGGCCGCGTCCGCCGGATGGTCGACGAGCACAACGTCGACGTGACCGAGGCGCTGCCGTCGCGTCCCGTCCAGGTCATCGGGTTCACCTCGGTGCCGGGTGCGGGCGACACCTTCCTGGTGGTCGACGAGGACCGCGTCGCCCGGCAGATCGCCGAGCGCCGCGCCGCTCGTACGCGCAACGCGCTCAACGCGTCGCGCCGCAAGCGGGTCAGCCTCGAGGACCTCGACTCCGCCTTGAAGGAGACGAACAGCCTCAACCTGATCATCAAGGGTGACAACTCGGGTACGGTCGAGGCCCTCGAAGCCTCGCTGCTCCAGCTGGACGTCGGCGACGAGGTCGAGCTGAACGTGGTCCACCGCGGTGTCGGTGGCGTGACCGAGTCGGACATCGACCTGGCGACCGCGTCCGACGCGATCGTCCTCGGGTTCAACGTCCGCGCCCAGGGCAAGGCGACCGAGCGGGCCACCCGCGAGGGCGTCGACGTCCGGTACTACACGGTCATCTACCAGGCGATCGACGAGATCGAGCAGGCCCTCAAGGGCATGCTCAAGCCGGAGTACGAAGAGGTCGAGCTGGGCCGCGCGGAGGTTCGCGAGGTCTTCAAGTCCTCCAAGATCGGCACGATCGCGGGTTGCCTGGTCATGTCCGGCGAGATCCGGCGCAACGCCCGGGCCCGTCTCCTGCGCGACGGCACCGTCGTCGCGGAGAACCTGCCGATCAGCTCGCTGCGGCGGTTCAAGGACGACGTGGTCGAGGTCCGCGAAGGCTACGAGTGCGGTCTGACGCTCGGTTCGTACGGCGACCTCAAGGTCGGCGACTCGATCGAGACGTACGAGCAGCGCGAGAAGCCCCGCGCGTAACGCGTGAGTTCCCCGGGTGTGCGGTTTCGCACCGCACACCCGGGGTCTTCCCATCCCTACGACACCACCTCAAAACTGCCTATGTTCGTCGGAGCCCTTGAGCTCGACATCCTGCTCGGCGACGTCCATTCGCTGAAGCAGAAGCGATCCGTGGTCCGTCCGGTGCTGGCCGAGGTGCGCAAGCGCTTCGCCGTTTCGGTGGCCGAAGCCGGGCACACCGACCTGCACCGCCGGACCCTCATCGGGGTGGCCGTGGTCGCCGAAGGTGGCGAGCACGTGCGTGACGTGCTCGACTCGTGTGAGCGGTACGTGGCGAGCCGGCCGGAGTTCGAGCTGCTCACCGCCCGCCGCCGGCTGCTCGGTCCAGAAGACTAGGAGAAAGACATGGCTGATCCTGCTCGGGCTCGCAAGCTCGCCAAGCGGATCTCGCAGATCGTGGCGTCCGCGATCGAGCACGAGGTCAAGGACGCCCGGCTGGACTACGTGACCATCACGGACACGAAGGTCACCGGCGACCTGCACGACGCCACGGTGTACTACACGGTGCTCGGCGAGAAGCTGGACTCCGTCCCGGACTTCGCCGGCGCCGCCGCCGCGCTCGAATCGGCGCGCGGGATGCTCCGCTCCAAGGTCGGGCAGGGCACCGGCGTCCGCTACACGCCGACGCTGACGTTCGTCGCGGACACGATCCCGGAAGAGTCGAAGCGGATCGAAGACCTCCTCGCGAAGGCCCGTGAGGCCGACGCGGAGGTCGCCCGCCGCGCGACCGGCGCCCAGCACGCCGGCGAGGCCGACCCGTACAAGGCGCCTCGCGAAGAGAACGAAGACGCCGAAGACGACGAGTTCGCGGAAGAGGAGAGCCGGGGCTGACCCGTGCTTTCCCGCCGCACCCTGCTCGCCGGCAGCGCAGTCGCGCTGCTGGCGGGCTGCTCGCCGTCCGCACCCCCGCCCGGTCCGGCCGCGGTGCCCGTCCCGACCCGCCCGTCCGTGCTGCGCGACCCGGTGACGGTGCAGCGCATGCGGTCGAACGCCCGCGGCACGGACGTCGACCTGGTGCTGATCACCCCGGCCGGGGTCCCGGCGTCGGGGCTGCCGGTGTGCCTGGCCCTGCACGGCCGCGGCGCGCAAGCCCGCACGTTCCTCTCCCTCGGTGTCCCGGACCTGCTGACGGCGGCGGTCCGCGCCGGCACCCCGCCGTTCGCGATCGCGGCGGTCGACGGTGACCACTACTGGGTCGACGTCGGCGAAGGCGACGATCCGCAGCGGATGCTCACCGAGGAGGTCCCGGCCTGGCTGACGGGCCGCGACCTGCTCCCGGCCTCGGCGGTGTTCGGCATCTCGATGGGCGGCTTCGGCGCGCTGCGGTTCGCCCGCGGCCACCCCGATCTGAAGGCGGTGGCGACGGCGAGCGCGGCCCTGTTCGTGGACTGGCCCGATGCCCGCAGTCGCAAGGTGTTCTCCGGTGAGGACAACTGGCGCGCGGAAGAACCCTTGCTGCACACGGCGGATCTCCGCGCGCCCGCGCTCGGCGTCTGGTGCGGCGAGTCGGATCCGTTCCTGGGCGCGGACAAGAAGCTGGTGAAAGCCGTTTCGCCCGCGGTGTCGAAGTTCTCGCCGGGCGGGCACAAGGACGAGTACTGGCGCGGGATCCTGCCGGATGTCCTGGATTTCGTGGGACAGCGGCTACGCTGACGCCCGGGCGAACAGGATCGCTTGCGACACCTTGTTTTCCGGGTTCAGCGACCACTCGGCCTCGACCGAGAACCCGGCCGCGCGCACCCGCCTCGCCAGCCACCACGGCTGCCGGAGGTGGATGTGGACGCGCATCGGGTGCCCGCCGTAGCCCTCGGTCTTCAGCCGGGTCCCGGCGCCGACGTGGTACCCGATCACCAGCAGCCCGCCCGGGCGCAGCACGCGCCGGAAGTGCTCCAGCGCCACCGGGACGTCGTCGTCCGGGACGTGGATCAGCGACCAGGACGCGAGCACGCCCGCCACCGACGCGTCGGGCAGCGCCAGGTCCGTCATCGAGCCCACTTCGAACGCCAGCTCCGGGTGCGCCCGCCGGGCCAGCCCGACCATCGCCGGGGAGAGGTCGACGCCGGACGCGTCGACGCCGAGCGAGGCCAGGTACGCCGTGAAGTGCCCCGGCCCGCAGCCTACGTCCACCGCCGGCCCGTCGACCTCCGCGGCGAACAGCGTCAGGGCGGCCTTGAGGTACGGCTGCTCTTCGAGGGCGCCGGCCACGAACTCGGCGTAGCTCTCGGCGACGGTGTCGTAGGAGGTGCGGGTGTCCGCGAGCCAGTTCACCGCGCGCGCAGCCCGTCGAGGACCATGCCGAGCGCCCGCCGCCAATCCGGGGTGGCGGTCGCCGCGGCGAAGACGATGGCGAGGTCGGGCCCGCGGAAGTCCGCGCGCAGCGCCCCGGCCTCCTGCGCCCGTTCGATGATCCGGTTCATCCGGGAAGCGTTGGCGTGCTTGGCTTTCTCGATCCCCGAGGCCGGGTCGAACGCCCGCGAGCACACTTCGGTGAACCCGCGGTCGGCGACCTGCATGAGCACGCAGCGTTCGAGCAGGAGCACGAAGCCGTCCCAGGGATCGGCGCACCGGAGCGCTTCTTCGGTGATGGCTTCGGCTTCTTCGAGCGTCGGGAGGAAGGCGGCCTCGACGAGGTCGGCCCGGGTGGGGAACCGGTTGTAGAGGGTGCCGATGGCGACCTCGGCCCGCCTCGCGACTTCGTCGAGCGGGGCGTCGACGCCCTTGGCCCCGAAGATTTCCCGCGCGGCGGCGACCAGGGCCTCCCGGTTGCGCCGCGCGTCCGCGCGCAGGGGACGCTCGCCGACGGTCACGCTCCGGAGTATAGCCAAGCCGGACGTCAGTACACGCCCGAGCGGGCTGCCCGGTTGCCTCCTGATCGGAACCTCACAGTGCCCACCGCCGGTGGCGGCCAGGAGCACAATGGGATTCAGCGGGGGCGCAACCCGCACCGAGGCGGTCAGCGAGGGAGGTCGGCGCCATGCACTCCGACCTCTCCCCGGCGGGCCGGACCGGAGTCCTCCTCGTCGGCACCCGCGGGCAGCGGGGCCCGGGGGAGGTGCTGATCAGGATCAGGGGCGGCCTGGAAACCTTCCTTGCCTGGTCCGACACGGAGCTGCCGAAGGGCACGACCGTCCTGGTCGTGGAGACCCGGGGACGGCGCACGGTCGACGTCGTGGCGTGGGACGCCTCGGATCCTGCTTCTCAGTGATCGCGGAAGGACAGCCGTGTTCGGTTATCGCGTTCCGGCCCCCAACGAGGCGATGCTCATCTCCGGGGGCAAGCACAGCCAGGGCACCTCGCCGTTCCGGGTCGTCACCGGCCACGGCGCGTTCGTCATGCCGGTCTTCCGGAAAGTCCGGTTCCTCACGCTTTCCATGTGCGAGGCCGAAGTGACCGAAGTGTGCGTCACGAAACAGGCCATCGCGCTGACGGTCCGGGCGGTGATCGCGTTCAAGGTCGGCAACGACACCGAGAGCATCGTCAACGCCGGGCAGCGCTTCCTCTCCGACCAGGACCAGATGTCCGTGCTGACCGGCCGGATCTTCGCCGGGCACCTGCGGTCCATCATCGGGTCGATGACGGTCGAGGAGATCATCACCGAGCGGCAGAAGCTCGCGACCGAGGTGCTGGACGGCTCGGCGGTCGAGATGGCGAAGATCGGGCTCAGCGTCGACGCGCTGCAGATCCAGTCGATCGACGACATGAAGCTCGGCTACATCGCCGCGATGGCCGCCCCGCACAACGCCGCCATCCAGCGGGACGCCCAGATCGCGCAGGCGGTGGCGAACCAGACCGCGGCGGAGGCGGAGCAGAAGTCCCAGCGGACGCAGGCGGAGTACGCGCGGCAGACGTCGATCGTGCAGGCGCAGTACCGCGCCGAGGTGGACAAGGCGCAAGCGGAGGCGGCGCAGGCCGGCCCGCTCGCGCAGGCGCGGGCGCAGCAGGAGGTCATCGACGCGCGCACCGAGCTGGCCCAGCGCGAGGCGGAGCTGCGTCAGCAGCAGCTGGTGGCCGAGGTCATCAAGCCCGCCGGCGCCGAAGCCGAGCGGATCCGCATCCTGGCGCTGGCCGAGGCGGAGAAGATGCGCGTACAAGCGGAGGCGGCGGCGTCGAACAACCGCGTGGCGCTCGACCGGATGCTCATCGACCAGCTGCCGCAGATCGTCAAGGAAGCGGGCCGCGGGCTGTCCGGCGCGAACGTCAACATCCTCAACGGCGCGGACGGCCTGGGCGAGATGGCCGCGGGACTCGTCGGCCAGGGACTGTCCATCTTGGACTCGGTGAAGCGCGGCCTGAGCACGTCACCGTCGACGCCGGCGGCTCCCGAGGAGAACGGTCAGGTACCGAAGCCGGCCGAGCTCACGCAGTCCTGAGGCGCTTTGTCGACTCAGGAAGCTTTTCGGCTCAGGAGGCGGGTTTCACCGCGACGACCAGGTCGCGCAGGATGGCCTGGTCGACCCGGTGGGCGAACTCCTCCCACGGGCCGCCCTCCCGGACGTCGAGGCCGGCCTTCCGCAGCACCTCGACCAGCTCTTCGCGCGGCAGCACCGTGGTGTTCCACGAGATCCCCAGCGCGCCGCCCGGGCGCAGCACCCGGGTCCACACCGGGACCGCGGCCGCCAGGAGGTCGCGCGGGCTTCGCTGCAGGCCCGCCTCGCGGTGGCTCCCGTGCTGCACGCCGTACGGCGCGTCGGTCACGATCACGTCGAACGAGTTCGCCCGCAGCGCCTCGTCGGTGGTCAGCGTGTCCGCGTTCAGGTACACGAGCCGCCGGGTGTCGCCGGCCTTGTACTCCTCCTTGGACAGCGCGTACTCGATGTCGAGCCGCCGGCCGAGGCGGACCTTGTTCCGGCGCAGCTGGCCCGACTCCGCGGTGTGCTTCACGCGCTTGTTCCGCAGCCACGTCTTGATGAACGCCTCGTACGCCTCGAAGTCCTTGCCGTCGACGTCCAGGCCGGTGGCGTGCAGGCCGTACATCATCGCCTGGTTCAGCGTCGTGCCGCGGCCGCACAGCGGGTCCAGCAGGTACTTCGCCTTCGCGGAGAACGGGTCGGCCGTCGCCATCAGCGTCACGTTCACCAGCAGCTTCGTGAACAGCTCGTTGGTCTTGCCCGCGTACTTCTGGATCGTCAGCAGGTCCGAGTCCGCCTTCGCCAGCGGTGTCACGGTGACCGGGCGCAGGACCCCGTCGCCCAGCTCGAACAGCGCGTACAACGAGGACAGGTTGGACAGCAGCGCGAGGTCGCGCCCGGCCAGCGGGGACGAACTCGTGAAGCGCACGTACCCCACGCCGCCGAGTTCGACCTCGTCGATCGCGGACAGTTCGGCGGCCAAGGCCGCGCCGAAGACCGCCAGCTCGGCGCGCAACAGGGCGGTGGAGGAGGCGGCGTAGACCCGGTTGGCCGACGGGTAGACCAGCATCGCGTACTCAGGCATCCCGCAGAGCGTAGCGTGACGCACCGTGACCCCTACTTCGGCGCAGGACATCCGGGACGCGGTGGCGCTGCTCGCCGCGGCCACCGACGTGACGATCCTCGGCCACGTCCGCCCCGACGCGGACGCGCTGGGCAGCGCGCTCGCCCTCGGCCGGGCCCTCGTGCAGCGGGGCGTCAAGGTGCGCGTCTCCTTCGGCGAGCCCGACGAGGCGCCCGAGACGCTGCGGTGGCTCGACGAAGACGGCCTGCTGACCCACCCGGACGACCTCCCCGCCTCCGAACCGCTGCTGATCTGCGTCGACACGCCGGCGCCGAAGCGGCTGGGCCGGCTCGCCGGGCGCGTCGAAGCCGCCGGTGCCGTGCTGGTGGTCGACCACCACGCCACGAACACCTACTACGGCACCTGCCACGTCGTCGACGAGTCGGCCGAGGCCAGCGCGATCCTGGTGTTCCGCATCCTGGACGCACTGGGCGCCGCGCTGGACGAGCCGATCGCGCGCGGGATCTACGCCGGGATCGTCACCGACACCAGCGGGTTCCGCCGGGCGAGCCCGGAGACGCACCGGATGGCGGCGCGGCTGCTGGAAGCGGGCGTCGACGCCGAAGCGGTCGTGCGGCGGATCGTCGACGAGCGCCCGTTCGCGTGGCTGCCGATGCTGTCGTCCGTGCTGAACGAGGCCCGGCTCGAACCGGAAGCCGCTCAGGGCAAGGGTTTCGTGCACGCGGTGGTGCGGCTCGACGCGGCCGCCACCGTGCGAGGGGAAGAGGTCGAGTCGGTCATCGACGTCATCCGCTCGGTACGCGAAGCCGCCGTCGCCGCCGTGCTCAAACAGGACCCTACCAACCCGGCGCAGTGGCAGATCTCGTTGCGCTCCATCGGGATCGACGTCTCGGCGGTCGCCGCGGAGTTCGGCGGCGGCGGGCACCGCCAGGCCGCGGGCTGCACGATCCCGGGTACCGCCGAGGAGGTCCTCGCGGGACTGCGCGCCGCATTGGACCGGGCGCCGCTGCTCTAGCCAAACCCGGCTGCGGCGGTTCGTGCGGAACGCATCGTCCGTTCAGGAGTTCAGCACTTCGTGCACCGCTCGCCGCAATCGGGGAGCAAACCCCGCCGCGATCACGCGCGATGCTTCGTTCCCAGCCGGTCGTGTCCGGCTGGGAACGAAGGAGGCGCGCATGAGCGAAGCGAAGCCGCTGACCGGGCCGGTGCGGAAAACGGGTCCAGGGTGGACCGCGGGACTGACCGTGCCGCGGGAACACCCCTTCTTCTTCGACCACCCGCTGGACCACGTGCCCGGCTCGCTGACCATCTGCGGCCTGCTCGACCTGGCGGAATCGGTGACCGGGCCGGCGGGCGGGGCCGAGCGGCTGCTGCTCGACCTGCGCTTCCCGGCGATGGGGACGCTGTCCGGCCCGGTCGAACTCGGCCTGGCCCCGGCACCGGGTGTGCCCGGCCAGTGGTCGCTGCTGGCCCAGCAGGCCGACGCGGACATCTGCGCCGGCACCCTGCGCCGGGTCGCGGGCCTCGGCCGCCCGGCCACCGCCCCGCAACCGGGGGACACGCGGGACTCGCTGTGCCCCCAGGACCTCGTCCACCGCGTCGACGAGGACAACATCGTGCTCGGCGTCCCGGCCGACGCCGGGGACGAGGTCACCGCGCCCGCCGTGCCGCCCCGGCCGGGGCACTACCTCGACCACGGTGGTCCCGCTTTCTCGGCGCGCAGCCTGATCGAGTCGAGCCGGCAGTTCTTCACCGTGCTGGAGCACTGGGCGGCGGGCTGGTCCTACGGCACCACGGTGCTGTGGACGGCTTTCCACGCCGACCTGCCGGCGTCCCCGCCGAGCCCGGCGTATTCGTTCCGCTGGGTCCGCGAGCCGGTGAAGCGCAGCAAGCTCGACGTCTCGTTCGACCTGCTGGACGCCGACGGCGTGGTCGCCGGCCGGTTCGACTACGTCGCCGTCACCGTCAGCGCCGCCGCGTACGAGCGGTTCCGCGCCGCCCGCGGCCGCCTGGCCGGGGAGGCCGCCGCGTGATCGGCCTCGTGCGGGTGAACCAGGTTCCCCGGCTCCTGTACTTCGTCATCGTCGGCGGCCTCGGCGCGGGCCTCGTGCTGCGCCTGCTCTCGGCCGCCGACCCGCGGTCCGCGGTGGCCGCCGGGTTCGTGCTGGTCCACCTGGTCTGGATCGTCGCGGAATCCCGGATCACCTTCACCCCCAACGGCACTTCGCCGCCCGACCCGACCGTGCTGCCCTACGGTTTCGCGCGCACGGTGGTCGTCGTCGCCGGCGCGCTCGGCCCGCTGCCGTGGGCCGGGGGCCCGCTGTGGTGGGCGCTGGCGCCCGCCGCGCTGTTCCTGGGCGGGATCGCGTTGCGGCTGCGGGCGATCGGCGAGCTCGGCCGGTTCTACACCCACCGCGTGCTGCGCCACGACGGCCACGAAGTCGTCACCACCGGGCCGTACCGCGCGGTCCGCCACCCGGCCTACACCGGGATGCTGGCGGCCAGCGCCGGGTACACCGCCTACCTGTTCACCGTGCCCGGCGCCGTCGCGCTCGTGGTGCTCGCCGGGGCGCTGGTGTGGCGGATCCGCGTCGAGGAGCGGATGCTCTTCGACGTCCCGGGGTACCCCGCGTTCGCCGCCGGCCGCGCCCGGCTGGTCCCGGGGGTGTGGTGACCGTGGACCTCCTCCACGACGGCCCGCGGCTGACCGACCCCGGCGTCGTCGGGAACAAGTTCGCCCGCCAGGCCGAGCTCCGCGCCGCGGGGTTCGCAGTCCCCGAGTTCTTCTGCGTCCCGGTGGAGGCGTTCGACGCCGCCCTCGCCCGGGTGCCGGGCGGCGAGCCCGTCGCCCGGCGGCGGGCGCTGCTCGGCCACGGCGTACCGGAGCCGCTGGCCGGGACGCTGCTGGCGGCGTTCGACCGGCTCGCCGGCCCGGACGGCGTGGTCGCCGTGCGCGCCTGCGTCGTCGGCGACGGGGAAGACAGCGCGGCCGACCCGTTCGCCGGGATGAGCGACAGCTTCCTCAACGTCGGCCGCGCGGCGCTGCTCGCCCGGGTCGCCGAGTGCTGGGCGTCCGCGTTCACCGACCGGGCGGTGGCCTACCGGCGGCTGCGCGGTGCGGACCCGGGCGCGGCGCGGGTCGCGGTCGGCGTGCAGCGCATGGTGCGGGCGGAACGCTCGTTCGTCGCGTTCAGCCGGGATCCGCGCACCGGGGCCGCGCAGCACCTGATCGCGGCCGCGTACGGGCTGGGCGAAGGCGTCGTCCAGGAACTCGCCGACGTCGACCACTTCGTGCACGACCCCGCGGCCGGCCACGTGTCGCGCACGGTCGTCCCGAAGCACCGCATGGTCGTGCCCGATCCCGCTCGCTCGGGCGCGCCGCTGCTGGCCGGCGTCCCGGTCGGGCTCGTCGCGGCGCCGGTGCTGACCGACGCCGAGGTGCGCGAGATCGGCGTGCTCGCCGAGCGGGTGGCCGAGCACTTCGGTGCCCCGCAGGACATCGAGGGCGCGTTGACGGCGGACGGGACGATCGAACTGGTCCAGGCCCGCCCGATCGTCTTCACCGAGCCGGAGCCGGACCCCGGACCGGCGTCCGACATCATCTGGACCAACCACAACCTGACCGAGAGCTTCCCGGGCGTCACCTGCGCGCTCACCTACTCGCAGGCCCAGGAGTTCTACGAAGTCTGCTTTCGCGGGTTCTACCGCCGGATCGGCGTGCCCGCCCGGCTGCGGCACCGGCACGCCGGCGACCTCGCGCGGATGATCGGGCTGCTCGACGGGCGCGTCTACTACCAGCTCGACGCCTGGTACCGGCTGCACGCGATGATGCCCGGCTGGGGGCTGCTGCGCCCGACCTGGCAGCGGACGCTGGGTCTCTCCGGCGACGAGCTCGACGAGGCGCCGCCGCTGCCGCGCGACGGCCGGCTGCGGACGGTGCGTGCGCTGCCCCGCGCGGTCGCGAGCCTGCTCGGGCACCCGCTCGCCGTGCGCCGGTTCCTGACGTGGTGGGACGACCTCGCCGCGACCACCGGGCCGCTCGACGGCCTCCCGCCGGCGGAACTGGTCCGCCGCTACCGCCGGATCTGGGCGGAGTTCGCCGGGCAGTGGCCGGTCACCCTGCTCAACGGCTACTTCCTGCTCGGCTGCCTGACGCTGACGCAGCGGCTGCTGTCCCGCTGGACCACCGGCGACCCGGCGCTGCTCGTGGGGCTGCTGCCCGGCGGCCCGGAGAACCGCTCGCTGCTGGCCCTGCGCTCGGCGCTGCGGCTGGCCACGCGGTTCCGGCACGACCCGCGGCTGACGGCGGCGCTGGCCGCCGGGACCGACCGGGAGGTGCACGACGGGATTGTCGCCGGCCGCTTCGGGGACGACGTCGCCGAGGCGTTCGCCGAGCACCTGCGCCGGTACGGCGACCGGACCGTGCACGACCTGAAGCTCGAGGTCCGCACGCCGCGCCAGGACCCGTGGCGGCTGATCGGCGTGCTGCGGCCGCTGGTGGCCAGCGGCGAGACCGCCGAGGGCAACCGCGCCGCGGAACGGAACGCCCGCCGTGACGGCGTCCGGCGGCTGCGCCGGGCCTGCTCGAGCCCGGTGCGCCGGATCGCGCTCGGGCTCTGCGTCCGGGTGCTGCGGCGGTTCGTCAAGGCGCGGGAGGACACCCGGTTGTGCCGCAGCCAGCTCTACGGCCTCAGCCGGGACATCCTCTACCGGCTGGGTGACGTCCTGGCCGCCGACGGCCGGCTCGCCGACGCCGGCGACGTCGTGCACCTGCGGGTCGAAGAGGTCCTCGGTGCCGTCGACGGCACCGGAGGCACGGCCGGGCTCGCCGACCTGGCCGCCCGGCGCCGGGCGGAACTCGAAGCGTGGCAAGGGAAACCCGCGCCGCCGGGCTACCTCTCGCCGGACGGACCCGGGCGCGACGCCGCCCGCAGCGGCCCGCCGCCGGGTGACGTCCTGCGGGGACTGGCCTCCAGCCGCGGCGTCGTCCGGGCCCGGGCGGCGGTCGTGCTCGACCCGACCGCCCCGGTCGAGGACTGCCGGGACCGCATCCTCGTCGCCCGCGAGACCGATCCCGGCTGGCTGTACCTGATGACCGCGGCGAAGGGCATCGTCGTCGAACGCGGCAGCCTGCTGTCGCACACCGCGATCACCGGGCGGCTGCTGGGGATCCCGACCGTGGTGGCGGTACCCGGTGCCACCACCGCCATCGCCGACGGCGGGTGGATCGAACTGGACGGCGCGGCCGGCACGGTCCGGCTGCTGCACACCGAGGAGGAGGCGGCGTGAGCGCGCCCGAATTCCCGTTCACCGAAGGTCCCGGGCTCGAACCGCCGGTGGAGTACGGGGAAATCCTCGGTGCCGGCGCGCTGTGCCCGGTGACGCTGGCGGGCGGCAGGCACGCCGTGCTCGTCACGCGGCACGCCGACGTGCGGACCGTGCTCGGCGACCCGCGGTTCAGCCGCGAGGCCCACGGGGCCCTGTTCGACCGGGAGGCCGGGTCGCTCGCGTTGCTGCTGACCGATCCGCCGGTGCACACCCGGCGGCGCCGCACGGTCGCGGCCGGCTTCACGGCGCGGCAGGCCGAGGCCGCGCGCCCGGGACTGGCCGCGCTGGCGGCCGAGCTGGTCGCCGGGCTGCGGGCGCGGGGCACCGAAGCGGAACTCGTCGAGGAGTTCGCGGTGCCGTTCACCCTCGCGGTGATCAGCGACCTGCTCGGGGTGCCGGCTGCGGACCGGGGCCGGTTCCGGCCGTGGGTGAACGCGATGATGTCGCGCGGCCACGCCTCGCCCGAAGAGGTCGCCGAGGGGCACCGCGCGATGCACGAGTACTTCACCGCGCTGGTCGACGAAATCTGGGCGGGGGACACCCGCGACGGCATCATCGCCGACCTCGCCCCGGTGCCCGGCCGGGCGGGGGAGCTCTCGCGCGAGGAAGCGATCGTGATGAGCGCCGGCCTGCTCGTCGCGGGCTACGAGTCGACGAGCAACCAGCTCGCGTCCTGCGTCTACCTGCTGCTCACCGAACGCGCCCGCTGGGAATCCCTGGTGGGCGAACCGGCGGCGCTCGACCGGGCGATCGAGGAGATGCTGCGCTGGACGTCGTTCACCACCGGCGGCGGGACCCCGCACGTGGCCACCGAGGACGTGCGGCTGACCGACCGGCTGGTGCGCCGCGGCGAGGTCGTGGTGCCGCTGACCGACGCGGCGAACCGCGACGCCGAGGTCTTCGCCGACCCGGACCGGCTGGACCTGACCAGGGAGCCCAACCCGCACGTGGCCTTCGGCGCCGGACGGCACCGGTGCCTCGGCGCCGAACTGGCGCGGGCCGAGCTGCAGATCGGCTTGGCGGTCCTGCTGCGCGAACTGCCCGGACTCGAACTCGCGGTGCCCGAAGGGGCGCTGCGCTGGCGGAGGGAGATGCAGGTGAGCGGTGTGTGGGAGCTTCCGGTGCGCTGGGCGGGTGACGCGCGATGAGCGAGCCCGCCGTCCCCGACGTGTACTTCACCGACCGGCAGATCGCGGCGGTCCGGCACGTGGTCGAGCACCGCCTCGGCGGCGAGATCGAACTGGCCTACCTGGCCGGGAGCCTCGCCGTCGGTCTCGGCCACGGGACGTCCGATGTGGACGTCTACGCCGTCGGCGACCACCTGCCCGGCCAGGACCACGGCTACGAGCACGACGGCGTCGTGGTGCACGTGACCAAACTGGACGGTGCGCTGGTGCGCCGGCTGGCCGGGCTCGGCAGCCGGTTCACCGCCACCGGCGCCGACCGGGAGCAGTTCCTGCTCGAGTTCAAGGTGCTGAACGCGCTGGTCCGGCTGACCACCGGGCACCGGGTCAAGGTGGCCCCGGCCTGGCAGGACGCGCTCGCGCCGCTGCGCCGGGACGTCGTGCGGCGGATCCTCGTCGCCCGGCACGCCAACATCTTCGCGGCCTTCGCCGAGGACGTCTGGGGCGCGTTGCTCAGCGGCGACCGCTACACCGCGGCGACGGCGTCCGCGATCGCGCTGGAGAACGCGGCGGAGGCGCTGCTGGCGGCGGCCGACGACCTCTACGTCGGCCCCAAGTTCCTCTTCCGCAGGCTGCGCCGGACCGAGGTGACCGCGCCGTGGGCGGGGGAGCTGTGGCGGCTGCTCAACCAGGTCTTCGACGCCGGGCTCGACGACGTCGAAACCGTTGCGGCGCACCGGCTCCGGGTCGGCAACCTGCTGCTGTCCTGGTGCGTGACCGAGGGCTGGGACAAGCCTCTCGCGGAACTGCCGCCGCCGGCGGCCGCGGAGACGTCGCGGCGCAGCCCCTACTTCGCGCCGGTGCGGTTTTCCGACGGCATCGCGCTGATGAGCGCCGAAGAGGCCTACGCCGTGGACGAATCGGTCGTGGCGGCCTGGCGCGACGCCGACCGGTTCGGCCTCGACGGCGGCGAGCTGTCCCCGGCGCTGCGCGGCCTGCTCGCGATCGGCGCGCTGGACGGTCCCGACCGGCCCGGCGCCGAAGCGCGCAACCCGCGGCTGCCCGCGGATCCGGCGGTGGCCGCGCTGATCCGCGTCCAGCCCGGGTACACGGTGCACCCGCAGGTCGCGCCGGTCGCGCGCCCGTGACCGTCCGGAGTGGACCCGTCGTCGCGGTCGTCGGCGCCGACGGGGCGGGCAAGTCGACGCTGACGGCGCTGCTGGCCGAGCGGCTCACCGCCGCCGGCCACGCGGCGGCCCGCGTCGACCGCTGGGACATCGCCGACGCCGGCCGCTACCCCCACGCGAGCTGCCTGACCGGCGACGTCGCGGTGGCCCGCCGGTGCGCGGCGCTGATGCCGGCCGGGCCCCGGCTGCTGTTCCTGCTGTGGGCTTCGGCGCTGGCCCTCGCCGACCGGCCGGGCGAGCCGGGGGAGATCCTGCTGCTCGACGGCCACTGGCAGAAGCACGCGGCGAGCGAAGTCGCGTACGGCGCCGACGTTTCCTGGGTGGAAGCGGTCGGCGCGGGACTGCCCGTCGCGGACGTCACGGTCTTCCTCCGGATCGCGCCCGAAGACGCGTGGGCGCGCAAGGACGGCAAGCCGGTGCCGTTCGAGTGCGGGATGGACCTGTCCTGCTCACGGGAGAGCTTCCTGGCCCACCAGCGGTCGATCACGGGCACGCTGGACCGCTGGGCGGCCCGGGACGGCTGGCTGGTCCTCGACGCCCGGACCCCGGCGGACCGGCTCGCGGCGCGGCTCGTGCCCCGGGTCCTCGCCTTGGCCGATGGGGAAGCGAGGGAGAGCGCGTGAAGATCGGGCTGTGCGCGTTCCCGACCGACTACGGGATCGCGCCGGGCGCGCTCGCCGTCGCGGCGGAGGAACGCGGCTTCGAGTCGCTGTTCTTCTGCGACCACACGCACATCCCGGTGTCGCGCCGGACGCCGTACCCACCCGGTGGCGAGCTGCCGCGGATGTACCTGCGCTCGCTCGACCTGTTCGGGGCGCTCACGGCGGCCGCGGCGGTGACGGCCACGCTGCGCGTCGGCAGCGGCGTCTGCCTGGTGGTGCAACGGGATCCCATCGTCACGGCCAAGCAGGTCGCCACCCTCGACCTGCTCAGCGGCGGCCGGTTCCTCTTCGGCGTGGGCGCGGGCTGGAACCGCGAGGAGATGGCCCACCACGGCACGGACCCGCGGACCCGGATGCGGCTGCTCGGCGAACGCGTCCGCGCGATGCGGGCGATCTGGACCGAGGACGAGGCCGAGTTCCACGGCGAGTTCGTCGACTTCGACCCGCTGTGGTCGTGGCCGAAACCCCGCCGCGTCCCGCCGGTGCTGGTCGGCGGCATGGGCCCGGGCGTGGAGGACCGAATCCTGGCCTGGGGCGACGGCTGGCTGGCCCAGAACGTGACCGCGGACACGATCGATGCCTTCGCCGCCCGCCTCGGCCGGTTGCGGGAGCGGGCGCCGGTGCCGGTGACCTTGTTCAACGCGTCGGCCGACCCGGCGATGCTGGCCCGCTACGCCGAGCTGGGCCTGGAGCGCGTGCTGCTCCTGGTACCGGACGCGGGCGCCGACGTCGTGCTCCCGCACCTGGACCGCTTGGCGCCGCTGGTGGCGTGATCGGCGTCGGATGGCAGGCCCGGAAAGTTCCCCGGTTCCCGCCGGTCAGAACTGTCGGTGGGGGCGGTTAGAGTCCGGTTCGTGGTGAACGTGGAGGAGACCGAGCGGGTGCCGGCGAAGCGCGTGCTGGGCTTGGCCGTGCCCGCGCTGGGGGTGCTGGCCGCCGAGCCGCTGTACGTGCTGGTCGACACCGCCGTGGTCGGCCACCTCGACGCGCTCTCGCTGGCCGGGCTCGCGCTGGGCGGGGTGGTGCTGGCGCAGGTGTCGAGCCAGCTGACGTTCCTGTCCTACGGCACGACGTCCCGCACGGCCCGCCTGCACGGCGCCGGCCGCCGGGCCGACGCGGTCCGCGAAGGCGTGCAGGCGACGTGGCTGGCGCTGTTCGTCGGGTTCTTCGTGCTGGCCGTCGGGCAACTGCTGGCGTGGCCGATCGCCCGGGTGCTGTCGGGAAGCGACGAGATCGCGTCCGCGGCCGTGTCGTGGCTGCGCATCGCGCTGTTCGGCGCGCCCTTGATCCTGGTCACGATGGCGGGCAACGGCTGGATGCGCGGGGTCCAGGACGCCGCGAGGCCGCTGCGGTACGTGCTGGCGGGCAACGGGATTTCGGCCGTGCTGTGCCCGGTGCTCGTGTACTGGGCGGGGCTGGGCCTGGAGGGCTCGGCGATCGCGAACGTCGTCGCGCAGGTGATCTCGGCGGCGCTGTTCTTCGCGGCGCTGGTCCGCGAGAAGGTGGCGTTGCGGCCGGACTTCAAGGTGATGCGCGCCCAGCTCGGCCTGGGCCGCGACCTGGTCCTGCGCAGCCTGGCGTTTCAGGCGTGCTTCGTCTCGGCGGCGGCGGTCGCGGCCCGTACGTCGACGGAGGCGGTGGGCGCGCACCAGGTGGTGCTGCAGCTGTGGACGTTCCTGGCGCTGGTCCTGGACTCGGTGGCGATCGCGGCGCAATCGCTGGTGGGCGCGGCGTTGGGCGCGAACTCGGCCCGCCAGGCGCGAGGGGTGGCCAACCAGATCACGGCGTACGGCCTGCTGCTGGGGTGCTTCTTGTGCGTGCTGTTCGCGGCGCTGTCGTGGGTGCTGCCGCACGCGTTCACGTCGGATCCGGGCGTGCTGGCGGAGATCCCGCACGCGTGGTGGTTCTTCGTGGCGCTGCAGCCGATCGCCGGGGTGGTGTTCGCTCTGGACGGGGTGCTGCTGGGAGCGGGGGATGCGGCGTTCTTGCGCAACGCGACGCTGGGTAGCGCGGCGCTGGGATTCTTGCCGCTGATCTGGGCGTCGCTGGGCTTCGGCTGGGGTCTGACGGGGATCTGGACGGGGCTGTCGTTGTTCATGGTGATCCGCTTGGCGTTCGTGGTGGCGAGGTGGCGCTCGGGCAACTGGGCGGTGACGGGAGCGATCCGCCCGGCTTGAGTCGCGGCTCGCGCGGCCGGCCGCGGCCGCGTTGGGTTCCCGAGCCTCACGGCGACCGCCCCGCCGTCCGGGGCGTTCGGCACCCGCCCGGGTGTCGCGTGGTGGCCCCGAGCCCCGCAGCAGTTGGCCGCCCGGGTCGCTCGGCGATCCCCCAGCCGTGCGGCCCCCACCCGTCACCCGCCGGCAGCGGGCTCCGGGCGCACTGGGGTCCCGAGCCCCGCCGGCCGCCCACCTGGGTCGCCCGGCACCCCAAGCCGCTCGGCGGCCGGCTGCCCACTCGGATCGCGCGGCAGCCCCAGCCGCGCGGCACTCGTCCGGGTCGCTCGGCGCTCCCTAGTCGCGCACCCACCCGCCGCCGCCCGGCCGACCCCGCCCGTTCACCCGTCCGAGCGGCCCCGCCCAAACACCCCCTGACCACGTGTGACGCCCCCGACCCTGTGGCGAAAACCACCCGGATAACGGCTATGTTTCGCCGTTGCTTAGGCGATACAAGTAGTAGGGACGGCAGCGCGGGCGTCCCGCGCCCCGAACACCGCTGAACCCCTGGAGGTCCTTGTGCCGCCCGCCACCGGCCGCGCCACTGCCCGGTCCTGGCTCGTCTGGCTCGCCGCCGTCACCGTCTACCTCCTCGCGGTCTTCCACCGCACCTCCTTCGGTGTCGCCGGGCTGCAGGCGGCCGAACGGTTCGGGGTCGGGGCCGCCGCGCTCGGCACCTTCACCGTCCTCCAGGTCGGCGTCTACGCCGCCATGCAGATCCCGACCGGTGTGCTGGTCGACCGCTACGGTCCCCGCCGCGTTCTCATCGTCGCCGTGCTGATCCTCGGTACCGGGCAGCTCCTGCTCGGCATCGCGCACACCTACGGCCTCGGCCTGCTCGCCCGCGGTGTGCTCGGCCTCGGCGACGCGCTCACCTTCGTCAGCGTGCTGCGCCTGGTCGCCGCCCACTTCCCGGGCCGCCAATACGCGCTGCTGACGTCGTTCACCGCCGCCGTCGGCTACATCGGGAACCTCGCCGCCACCGTTCCGCTGTCGCTGCTGCTCGACGTCTCCGGCTGGACGCCCACCTTCCTCGCCGTCGGCGCCCTCACCGTGCTCTACACGCTGGTCGTGGCGCTGCGCGTGCGGGACGTGCCGCACGGCGAAACACCGCCCGTCCGCGAAGAGGTCCGGCCGCGCCAGCTCGCCCACCAGGTCGCCGAGGCCTGGCGGACGCCGGGGACGCGGCTGGGTTTCTGGGTGCACTTCAGCACGATGTTCGCCCCGAACGCGCTGACCCTGCTGTGGGGCGTCCCGTGGCTGGTGCAGGGCCAAGGGCAGACGAAGGCCGCCGCGAGCGCGCTGCTCACCGTGTTCGTCTTCGGGTCGATGGCCGGCGGCCCGCTGCTCGGTGGCGTGATCGGGCGGCACCCGTCGCTGCGGATGCCGCTGGTCGGCGGGTACATCGGCGGCGCCGCGCTGCTCTGGGCGGTGCTGCTGAGCTGGCCCGGCACCGTGCCGGTGCCGGTGCTGGTGCCCGCGTTCGCCTTCCTCGCCCTCGGCGGCCCGGCGTCGATGATCGGCTTCGCACTCGCCCGCGACTACAACCCGCTGTCCCGCGTGGGCACCGCGACCGGCGTCGTCAACGTCGGCGGTTTCGTGGCGACGACGATCGCCGCGCTCGCGGTCGGCGTGCTGCTGCAGTGGACCGGCGGGAGCTTCCGGCTGTCGCTGCTGGCGATCGTCGCGATCCTCGCGCTCGGCACCTCCCGGATGCTCGTCTGGTGGCGCCGCACCCGCGCCCACCTCTTCCTGGCCGAGGCGCGCGGCGAGGAGCTGCCGGTGCGGATCACCCGCCGCCGCTGGGACGCCGCACTACCGGAGACGCCGATCGTCGCCGCCTGAGCGGCCTGATCGTTCCCCGAGGGACGGCAGCTAGGGTTTGCCGCGTGTCGAGCCCCAAACCGCCCCGCCGCCCCGCCCCGCCGCCCGGTCTCCTGATCGTCGACAAGCCCGCCGGGATGACGTCGCACGACGTCGTCGCCCGCGCCCGCCGCATCATGGGCACGCGCAAGGTCGGGCACGCCGGCACGCTCGACCCGATGGCGACCGGCGTGCTGGTGCTCGGCATCGAGCGCGCGACCAAGCTGCTCGGCCACCTGGCGCTGGACCGCAAGACCTACCTGGCCACCCTGAGCCTCGGCAGCAGCACCACGACCGACGACGCCGAGGGCGAAGTCCTCACCGAGGGCGCGACGGACCACGTGACCGACGACGACATCGCGAGCGGCGTCGAGAAGCTGACCGGCGACATCCAGCAGGTGCCGAGCGCGGTCAGCGCCGTCAAGATCGACGGCAAGCGCGCCTACGCCCGCGTCCGCGCCGGCGAGGACGTCGTGATCCCGGCCCGCCCGGTGACTGTCTACCGCTTCGACGTCCTGGGCATCCGCCACGAGGACGACCACGTCGAGGTCGACGCCGTCGTCGAGTGCTCGTCCGGCACCTACGTCCGCGCGCTGGCCCGCGACCTCGGCGCGGACCTCGGCTGCGGCGGGCACCTGAAGGCGTTGCGGCGCACCACGGTCGGCCCCTTCACCCTCGCCAAGGCGCGCACCCTCGACCAGCTCGAGGAGGCGCCCGAACTGAGCCTGGACCTCGACGCCGCCGTCGCCGCCGCCTTCCCGCGGCGCGACCTCGACGCGGCCACGGCGAAGGCGGTCCGGCACGGGCAGCGCATCCCCGCGGCCGGGCTCGAAGGCACCTACGGGCTCTTCGGGCCTGACGGCCGGGTACTCGCGCTGGCCGCCGACGAAGAAGGCGTGTCCCGCGCGGTGGTGGTGTTGCTGCCCGCCTAGGGTGGGCCTTACAGAGACGGGAGTGCGACGTGCTGCGGTGGCGTGGGCTGGGGGACCTCCCCGGCGGCTGGGGCCGGTGCGTGGTCACCATCGGCGTGTTCGACGGGGTGCATCGCGGGCACCAGGAGCTGATCAGCCGGACCGTGGCCGCGGCGGCCGAACGGGGGCTGCCGAGCGTCATGCTGACGTTCGACCCGCACCCGTCGGAGGTGCTGCGCCCCGGTAGCCACCCGGCGCAGCTGACCACGTTGCGGCGCAAGGCGGAAATCGTAGAGAGCCTCGGCGTCGACGTCTTCTGCGTGCTGCCGTTCACCTTGGAGCTGTCCCGGCTCGCGCCGGAGGAGTTCGTGCACGAGGTGCTCGTCGACCGCCTGCACGCGGCCGCGGTGATCGTCGGCGACAACTTCACCTTCGGCGCCAAGGCCGCCGGCGACGTCGCGATGCTGCGCACCCTCGGCCGCCGGTTCGGTTTCGCCGCCTACGGCGCGGAACTGCAGGGCAAGGAACTGTCCGAAGAGGACCAGGCGTCGATCACCTTTTCCAGCACGTACGTCCGTTCGTGCATCGACGCGGGTGACGTCCTCGCCGCGGCGGAGGCCCTCGGCCGTCCGCACCGCCTGGAGGGCATCGTCGTGCGCGGCGACGGCCGCGGCCACGAGCTCGGCTACCCGACGGCGAACCTGTCGACGCCGCGCTTCGCCGCCGTCCCGGCCGACGGCGTGTACAGCGCCTGGTTCACCCGCTCGGCGGACCCGTCGCGCCGGCTGCGCGCCGCGGTCTCGGTGGGCACCAACCCGACGTTCTCCGGGCGCGAGCGGACCGTCGAGGCGTTCGTCCTCGACGTCGACGAGGACTTCTACGGCCAGCACGTCGCGATCGACTTCGTGACGCGGCTGCGCGACCAGGTGCGCTTCGCCGACTCGGCCGGGCTGGTCCAGCAGATCGACGACGACGTGATCGAGACGAGAAAGGCACTCGAGGTGCCCCCGGACGCCCCGACCGGGGGCGAATAGGGGATTTCGCGTTCACGCACGTGAGGGCGATGGCAAGATGCTCACGGACGGTGTGCGCGGGCAAGGCTTAGGGGAGAGCGGGACTGGTGGAGGACCACAAGATCGTCCAGCGGAACATCGCGTTGCAGCGCGAGTGGTACGGGGAGCCGCTCGGCGACCGCGTGCGCCGGCTCGTCGTCGCGTTCGACGTTTCGCAGGCGTTCTTGGCCGAGGTCCTCGGGATCAGCGCCCCCATGCTCAGCCAGGTGATGAGCGGGCGGCGGGCGAAGATCGGCAACCCGGTCGTGCTGGCGAGGATGATCATGCTGGAGCGCAAGATCCTCGTGCCCGAGGTCGCCGCCGGCAACCGCGACGCGATGCTGGCCGCGATGGAGGACGTCCGCGACTCGCGCCCCACCGTCGGCCGCGACAACATCCCGGTGGTCAACGAAGACGCGAAGGTCCTCGCGTACCTGCGCGACCTGGCCGAGGACGAAGACCTGGGCGAGGCCGCCAAGCGCCTCGACGACGAGTTCCCGGCCATCGCCGACCTGCTCCGCCGGGCGGGCCACGGCTCCTGATGCCGGTCCTGTTCAGCGCGCTGTTCCCGCCGGACGACGTCGCCGCCGCGGTCGCGGACGCCGTGGGCGAGCCGGAACCCGGCCTGCGCTGGGAGCCGCCGGAGCGCTGGCACGTCACGCTGGCCTACTACGGGCCGGACGACGTCGAGGCGCGCGGTGCCTGGCTGGCCGGGCGCCTGGCCGGGCGGACCGGCGTCGACGTCCGGCTGGAAAAGGCCGCGACGTTCCCCGGGGTGCTGTGGTTGACTGTCGCGGGAACGGAGCTGACGCCGCTCGCGCACGCCGCGGGTGCCGACGCCGAAGCGAGGCCGTACGCGGCCCACCTGACGCTCGCGCGGTTCCCCCGGGAAGAACCTGGGCTCGCCGCGCGTTGGACCGAAAAGCTGGCCGGCTTCACGAGCCGGAGCTGGCGAGCCGCCGAGGTGGCGCTGGTCACCAGCGAGCGCGAGCCGGGTGGTCCCCGCTACCGGGTGGCGCGCGTCTTCGAGCTGGACGGCGCCTGAAGCCGCTGTTCAGCGGGCTGGTAACCTCACGACCGGGTCCGGCTGCAGTCCGTGGCGGCCGTGACCGTCTTCCCGGCGTCCATTCCGCGTCCGGGGCCGCACGGCACTGATTATTTCGAGGAGCAACACAAGTGGCGCTGTCCACCGAAGAGAAGAAGTCGATCCTGGCCGAGTACGGCGTGCACGACTCGGACACGGGATCCCCCGAGGCCCAGGTCGCGCTGCTGACCAAGCGGATCGTCGGCCTCACCGAGCACCTCAAGGCTCACAAGCACGACCACCACTCGCGTCGCGGGCTCCTGCTGCTGGTCGGCCGTCGCCGCCGGCTGCTGAACTACGTGATGAAGGTGGACATCGAGCGTTACCGTGCGCTGATCCAGCGCCTCGGCCTGCGCCGATAGCTGCACCCCGAGGGGGAGTGACCACATCGGTCGCTCCCCCTCGGTCTGAAAGAGAACGAACGGCGCGAGCGCGCACGAGGGTCCGTCCGCCGGTCCTCGGTAGTGGTTCCCGGGAAGCGTCCCGGGGGCTTCGATCGAAGACCGGCCTCATTCCTCGAGCGTCCTCAGGCGAAACGGGTCCCAGGGTGGGAGACTCGCGCCGACTGAAGGAACCAAAGAGGAGAAGCATCTATGACCGACTCCACCGGAGTCACCGTGCACGAGACCGAAGCCGTCATCGACAACGGCAAGTTCGGCACTCGCACCGTTCGTTTCGAGACGGGCCGCCTGGCCAAGCAGGCCGCCGGCGCCGTCGTCGCGTACCTCGACGAAGAGACCATGCTGCTCTCGGCGACGACCGCGTCGAAGCACCCGAAGGAGCACTTCGACTTCTTCCCGCTGACCGTGGACGTCGAAGAGCGCATGTACGCCGCGGGCCGCATCCCCGGCGCGTTCTTCCGCCGCGAGGGCCGCCCGTCGACCGACGCGATCCTGACCTGCCGCCTGATCGACCGGCCGCTGCGCCCGTCGTTCGCCGACGGTCTCCGCAACGAGATCCAGGTCGTCATCACCGTCCAGAGCCTCAACCCGGACGACCCGTACGACGTGCTGGCCATCAACGCCGCTTCGGCGTCGACCCAGATCGCCGGCCTCCCGTTCTCCGGCCCGGTCGGCGGCGTCCGCGTCGCGCTGATCGAGGGCCAGTGGGTCGCGTTCCCGACCTGGTCGCAGCTGGAGAAGGCGACCTTCAACATGGTCGTCGCCGGCCGCATCGTCGGTGACGACGTCGCGATCATGATGGTCGAGGCCGAGGGCACCGAGAACACGCTCGACCTGATCGCCGACGGCGGCAAGGCGCCCGACGAGGTCGCGGTCGCCGAGGGTCTCGAGGCCGCGAAGCCGTTCATCAAGGTCCTGTGCGAGGCGCAGCAGCGCCTGGCCGACGCGGCCGCGAAGCCGACCGGCGAGTTCCCGGTCTACCCGGCCTACCAGCAGGACGTCTACGAGGCCGTCGCCGCCATCGCGACCGACGACCTGGCGAACGCCCTCCAGATCGCCGGCAAGCAGGACCGCGACGCCGCGACCGACCAGGTCAAGGCCGCCGTGCTGGAGAAGGTCGGCCTGGGCGAGGGCGAAGCCTTCGCGGGGCGCGACAAGGAGATCGGCGGGGCGTTCAAGGCCCTGACGAAGAAGATCATGCGCCAGCGCGTCCTCACGGAGAAGATCCGCATGGACGGCCGCGGCCTCACCGACATCCGGTCGCTCGCGGCCGAGGTCGCCGTGATCCCGCGGGCGCACGGCTCGGCGCTGTTCGAGCGCGGCGAAACCCAGATCCTGGGCGTCACCACGCTGAACATGCTTCGCCTGGAGCAGCAGATCGACTCGCTGTCCCCGGAGACGCACAAGCGCTACATGCACCACTACAACTTCCCGCCGTTCTCCACCGGTGAGACCGGCCGCGTCGGTTCGCCGAAGCGCCGCGAAATCGGCCACGGCATGCTCGCCGAGCGCGCCCTGGTGCCGGTGCTGCCGAAGCGGGACGAGTTCCCGTACGCGATCCGCCAGGTCTCCGAGGCGCTGGGCTCCAACGGCTCGACGTCGATGGGCTCGGTCTGCGCGTCCACGATGAGCCTGTACAACGCCGGCGTGCCGCTCAAGGCGCCGGTCGCGGGCATCGCGATGGGCCTGGTCTCGGACGAGGTCGACGGCGAGACCCGCTACGTGGCGCTCACCGACATCCTCGGTGCCGAGGACGCCCTCGGCGACATGGACTTCAAGGTCGCGGGCACCAAGGACATCATCACCGCGCTGCAGCTCGACACGAAGCTCGACGGCATCCCGTCGGAGGTCCTCGCGGCCGCGCTGAAGCAGGCGAAGGACGCCCGGACCACCATCCTGGAGGTCATCGCCGAGGCGATCGACAGCCCGGACGAGATGAGCCCGTACTCGCCGCGCGTCACCAGCGTCAAGATCCCGGTCGACAAGATCGGCGAGGTCATCGGCCCGAAGGGCAAGATGATCAACTCGATCACCGAGCAGACCGGCGCCGACATCTCCATCGAGGACGACGGCACGATCTACGTGGGCGCTTCGGACGGCCCGTCGGCGGAGGCGGCGATCGACCTGATCAACGCCATCGCCAACCCGCAGCTGCCCAAGGTCGGCGAGCGCTTCCTCGGCACCGTGGTGAAGACGGCCGCGTTCGGCGCGTTCGTCTCGCTGCTGCCGGGCAAGGACGGCCTGGTGCACATCTCCAAGCTGGGCAACGGCAAGCGGATCGCCAAGGTCGAGGACGTCGTCAACGTGGGCGACAAGCTCCGCGTCGAGATCGCCGACATCGACAACCGCGGCAAGATCAGCCTGATCGTGGTCAAGGAGGACGACGCGAAGCCCGCCGAGGGCGACGCGCCGGCCGCCGACGCCGAGACGGCCGACGCCAAGTAACACCATTCGACGCGAAGGCCTCCTGATCCGCGGTGCCGGGTCGTGGGTGTTCAGGGCGGTTAGAACCGCCCTGAACACCCACGACCCGGGCGGGCAGGGGGCCTTCGCGGCATCGTGAGTAAGGAACCCATGGCACGGCAGGTTTCCGGGCACGAACAGCCCATCGGCACCACCCGCACGCTCGAGTCCACCCCGGACGGTGCGGTCGTCAAGCGCAGCGTGCTGCCCGGTGGCCTGCGGGTGATCACCGAGCACGTCCCCGCGTCCCGTTCGGCCACGGTCGGGCTGTGGGTCGGCATCGGTTCCCGCGACGAGCCGGTGGCCGTCGCCGGCGCCGCGCACTACCTCGAGCACCTGCTGTTCAAGGGAACGAAGAACCGCGACGCCACGCAGATCGCCGAGGAGATCGACGCGGTCGGCGGCGAGTTCAACGCCTTCACGGCGAAGGAGCACACCTGCTACTACGCGCAGGTGCTCGACGCCGACCTCCCGCTGGCCGTGGACCTGGTCACCGACGTCGTGTTCGAGGCGCTGTGCACCGACCGCGACATGGACATGGAGCGCAGCGTCGTCCTCGAAGAGATTTCGATGCGCGACGACGACCCCGAAGACCTGCTGCACGAGACGTTCGTCAGCGCGGTCCTGGGTGACCACGCGCTCGGCCGCCCGGTGCTCGGCACCGAGAAGTCGATCGTGGAGATGTCGCCGGTCGCGCTGCGGAACTTCTACAAGCGCCGGTACACCCTGCCGCGGATGGTCCTGGCCGTGGCCGGGAACGTCGACCACGGCCAGGTGCTGCGGCTGGTCCGCAAGGCGCTGAAGGACCGGCTGACCGGGACGGCGACGCCGGTCGCGCCGCGTGAGGGCCGGGCCCGGATCAAGACCCCGCCGAAGCTGGCCCTGCACACCGACGACACCGAGCAGGCGCACGTCATGCTGGGCCTGCGGTCCCTGTCGCGCCACGACGAACGGCGCTTCGCGCTGTCGGTGCTCAACGCGGCCCTCGGCGGCGGCATGAGCTCGCGGCTGTTCCAGGAGATCCGGGAGCGGCGCGGGCTGGCCTACCAGGTGTACTCCTCGGTCGCGAGCTACGCCGACACGGGCCACATGGCCGTGTACGCGGGCTGCCAGCCGGAGAAGCTCGGCGACGTCGCCGGCGTCATCCGCGAGGTGCTCGACAAGGTCGGCGTCGACGGCCTGACCGAAGCCGAGGTGGCCCGAGCGAAGGGCCAGCTGCGCGGCGGGATCGTGCTGGGCCTGGAGGACACGTCGTCGCGGATGTCGCGGATCGGCAAGACCGAGCTCAACTACGGCCGCTACCTGGGTGTCGACGACACGGTCGCGCGCATCGACGCCGTCACCACCGAGGAAGTGTGTGCCCTCGCTCGCACTTTGTTCGCGCGCCCGGGCGGGGTCTCGGCGGCGGCGGTCGTCGGGCCGTACGCTCACGCCGACGACCTTCCTGACGACCTCCACGAGGTGATCGCTTCATGACCATCAACGTCGGTGTGCTCGGTGCCCGGGGCCGCATGGGCGCGACGGTGGTGAACGCCGTCGAAAGCGCGGGCGACATGAAGGTCGTCGCGGCGCTGGACGCGGGCGACGACTTCGCGGCCCTCGCCGACGCGCAGGTGGTCGTGGACTTCACCCACCCCGACGCCGTCATGGACAACCTGAAGTACCTGGTGGCGCACGACATCCACGCGGTCGTCGGCACCACCGGCTTCAGCGAGGAGCGGCTGGCCGAGCTGCGCGCGTTGCTGGAGCCGAAGCCTTCGCTCGGTGTGCTGATCGCGCCGAACTTCGCGCTCGGCGCGGTTCTCGCGATGCGCTTCGCGGCCCAGGCGGCGAAGTTCTACGCGTCGGCGGAGATCATCGAGCTGCACCACAACCGCAAGGCCGACGCGCCTTCGGGCACCGCCGCGCACACCGCCCGGATGATCGCGACGGCGCGCGCGGAGGCCGGCGTGACGCCGGGCCCGGACGCGACGACGGCCGAGCTGGACGGTGCCCGCGGCGCTTCGGTCGAGGACGTCCGCGTCCACTCGGTCCGCCTGCCGGGCCTGGTCGCGCACGAGGAGATCCTGTTCGGCGGCGAGGGGGAGACCCTGACCATCCGCCACGACTCCCTCGACCGGACGTCGTTCATGCCGGGCGTGCTGCTCGGCGTCCGCACGGTGCTGACGCGCCCCGGCCTGACGGTCGGCCTGGAAAACGTCCTCGACCTGTGAGGGCCCGCAACGTGGCGCTGCTGCTGACGGCGGCGCTGGTGGTGTACCTGGTCCTGCTGGCGGACCGCGCGTTCGCGCTGTTCGCCTCGGGGACGCCCCTGGGCATCGCGCTCGGCGTCGGCGTCCTGCTGCTGCCGATCCTCGGCGTCTGGGTGGTGGTCGTGACCTGGCGCAACGGGCTGCAGATCCAGCGCCTGTCACGCCGCCTGGACGCCGAGGGCGCGCTCCCGGACGTCTCCGACCTGCCGCGCCGTCCTTCGGGCCGGGTGGACCGCGACGCGGCGGACGCGTGGTTCGAGCAGCGCCGCGCCGAGGTCGAGGCGGACCAGGAGAACTGGCGGGCCTGGTACAAGCTCGCGTACGCCTACGACATCGCGGGCGACCGCCGCCGGGCGCGTGAGACGATGAAGACCGCCGTGGAGCTGGAAGCCGCCGAGCGCTCAGGTGCCGAGTAGCTCCGTCGCGAAGACTTCCTCGACCTGCCGGCGACGGGACGACAGCCCCTGCTCGTGGTGGTACCGCAGGTAGGTTTCGAGCGTCGCGCGGTTGGCGGAAATCCCGTAAGGCCACCAGTTTTCACCGAACTCGGCGAGCGTTTCGTCGACCAGCGCGTCGGCCCACGGCACCATGGTCTGCACCTGGTAGAGCCGCTGCCCGCGGCGGTACCGCTCGGCGGCGGCGTCCTTCGCGGTTTCGAACATGGCGTAGACGCTCCGGGCGAGGCCGGGATCGTCGGCCAGGAGGTCCCGCCGGACGACGACGGCGTGCATGATCGGGAAGATCCCGGTGCGGCGGTGGTAATCGCGTTCCCTCGCGACGAAGTCGGGGAACAGGCGGGTGACGTTCGGGGAGCCGTCGAGCACGCACTGCGGGACGTTGGCGGAGAACAGCGCGTCGATCTCACCGGCGTCGAGCAGATCGCTCAACGTCCTCCCGTCCCCGGCCTGGGTGACGTCGAGGCCGGCCGGGTGCGGGTGGGGGATGAAGCCGAAGGGCGCCGACGGGCGGTCGAGCCCGCCGATCACCCAGCGGTTCTCCTCGGGCTTGAAGCCGTACTCGTCCATGAGGATGCCCTTGGCCCAGACGCCCGAGTCCTGGCCGTAGGTGCCGAATTCGCCGATGGTCCGGCCGGTGAGATCGCCCGGCCCGGCGATGCCCGAGTGGGTGTTGACGAAGACGCAGGAGTGCCGGAACACGCGGTTGGGGAAGATCGGCAGCGCCACGAAGGGCGTGCCTTTCTCGAGCAGGCGCAGGTAGAACGTGAGCCCGAGCTCGGCGACGTCGTATTCGCCGCCGCGGATCATGCGCTCGAAGATCTCGGGCAGCGTGTCGGCGGTTTCCACGGTGGTGGTTTCGAACAGCTGCCGGGTGGTGTCGTACGGGAAGCACCCGATCTTGAGGTCCATGCCCCCGATCCTCGGTCCGCGAGCCATCGGGCGTCCAAGACCGGCTGCGTCAGCTCGATACTCTGGAAGTATGGACTTGCGCGTGCTCCGGTACTTCGTCGCGGTGGCCGAGGAACGCCACGTCGGCCGCGCGGCGAGCCGCCTGCACATGGCACAGCCGCCGCTGAGCCGCGCGGTCCGCGGGCTGGAGGACGAGCTGGGCGCGACGCTGTTCGACCGCACCCCGAAGGGCGTCACGCTCACCGCCGCGGGCGCGGTGCTGTACGAGGAGGCGACGGCACTGCTGGCCCAGTCGGCCCGCATCCGCGACCGCGTGACCGCGGCGGCGGGCACGGCAACCCTGGTGGTGGGGACGTTGGCGGACACCGCCGAGCAGGCCGGCGCCCGCCTGGTGGCGCTGTTCCGCAACCGCCACCCGCACGTCGACGTCCGGGTCCACGAGACGGACCTGGCCGACCCCACGGCGGGGTTGCGCACGGGCCTGGTCGACGTGGCCTTGACGCGGACTCCGTTCGACACCGGGGGAATCAGCACCCACGTCCTACGCCCGGTCCGCACCGGCGTGGTCCTGCGCGACGACGACCCCCTGTCCGGTCGCCCTTCGGTGTTCTCCGCGGACCTGGCCGGCCGCCGCTGGATCCGCCTCCCGGACGGAACGGACCCGCTGTGGGCGGCCTACTGGACGGGCGGCGAGCCCCGGGAAGCCGCCCCGGTCGTCCGGACGATCCAGGAGTGCCTGCAGGCGGTGCTGTGGAACGGGATTTCGGCGTTCGCGCCCCTCGGCCAGCCGCTCCCACCGGGCCTGCGCATCGTCCCGGTACCGGACCGCCCGCCGAGCGACCTGGTGGTGGCCTGGCCGAAGTCCCGCGGCGGCCCGCTGGTCCGCGGTTTCGTGCGCGTGGCGGCGTCGTTGGGGCGGGCGGACTGGACGCAGTGACGCGGGCCAGCCCCCTCAGCGCGAGCGAACCGGCGGCCCTGCCCACTTCCGGCGCGACCGGATCTGTGACGTGTCCACGCCTGGCGTGATCGGATCGGCGGCCCTGCCTGCCCTTGATGCGACCCGAACCTGCGGCGCTGTCCGCCCCTGGCGCGATCGGCCCGCCAACCCTTACGCGGCCCCCCGCCAGTGCCCTGCCCACCCCTGGCGAGCCCCATCCGCCAAGCCTGCCGTCGTCGGGCCTGCGCCCCTGCGGCGAGGTGAGTCCCGCGAGTTTGCCCACATCGCGGCGACGCCCGACCCGGTGAGCCACCTGGGCCGGCCCTGCCCGCCCCGAGCGCGCCCGGACCGCTTGCTGTTCCCATCACCGGCGCGCCGCACCCCAGCGGCCCGCCGAGGCACTCGACTCACACTCAGTGGTGCAGCCACCCGGCGAACACCGCAGGGGAAGCCGCGATCAGGCTGAACCGGATCCACCTTCCGGCCAGCCCGGTCGTCAAGAACGTGGCCAGCCGCATCCGCACCAGCCCGGCCAGCACGCTCGTCGCCATGAACGGCGGCAACCCCACCAGCGAACTGACCCCGTAAGTCCCGGCCATCCAGTGCGGGTGCCGGTGGCAGCGCTCCCGCAACCGCTCGACCCACCCGCGAATCCGCTTCGTCCGCAACTGCCACCGCACCCGCCGCGGCGTCAGAGGCCGCTCGCGGTGCAGCCGGTCGTGCAGCGGCTTCGGCAGCTTGATGGTCCCCCGCGCGGCGAGGTAGTACAGCGTCTTCCCGGCGATCTGCCCGACGGCGACCGCCGCCCCGAGCCACAGCCAGTGCAGGCCGGGCTGGCTCGCGCAGAGCCCGATCAGGAACACCTCGGCGTTGATCAGCGGCACGATGGCCGAACCGAACGCGACGCCCAGCGTCAGCAGGATCCAGCTCATCGTGTCACCTCCCGAAAATCGCTCGCGTTCTTCACGTTATCAGTTCGAAATCCGGAAACACGGGGGTTGGCCCCCGTCTTCGGCCGGGGGTCCGCACCAGAAGATCACCTGCCGGACGGCTCCCGGTCACCTCCCGCTGGAACGCTGACGACGTGGCCGCCGAGCAACCCCGTACGCCCGCTGACCGCTTCGGCGCCTTCTGCCGGGCCGTCGTCCGGGTACTGCCGCTGGGTCTGTCGCGGATCGTGGCCCCGACGTTCCTCGGCTTCTGCCTCATCAACGGTCTGACGTTCGGCGTCGACCTCGGGTTGCTGACGATCTTCCACGGCCTGCTCGGCTGGCCCGTGTGGCTGGCGATCACGGTCGCCTACGGCTGCGCGTTCGGGCTCAGCTTCGTGCTGAACCGGACGTTCAACTTCCATTCCCACGCCGCCGTCGGAATCCAGCTCGCCCTTTACATCGTGGCGATCGCCGTCAATTACGCCGCGTTTTTGCTGGGTGTGGGCGCGGGACTGACGGCGCTGGGCGTCGAGTACCACGTCGCACGGCTGCTCGCGGGCGCCTGTGAGGGCGTCTTCATGTACGCCGTGCTGCGCTGGGTGATCTTCCGCGACTCAGGTGAGCGCGAGCTCGAGGGTGCCGGTGAGCCGGACCTCGCGGAGCAGCCGCTCGCCGGTGTCGAGCGTGCGGACCGTGCCGTCGGGGTTCCAGCCGGCCCGCCGGTAGAAGGCGAGGGTGGCGTGGTCGCCCTGGGCGACCCAGGCGATGCCGCGGCCGGCGCCGTCGGCCCGCAGGCCCGCGGCGGCCGTCGCGAGTAGCCGGCCGGCGTGGCCGCGCCGTCCCCACCGCGGCTCGACGAGCAGGGTGGCGATCAAGCCGGTGGAGCCGGCGTCCTCGGGCAGGCTGCCGTCGGCGGCGGCGACCTCTTCTTCGGGCGCGCGGCCGGCGACGCAGAACCCGACGGTGAACTCGCCCTCGGTGGCGACGTAGACCAGGCTGCCGGGGTAGTCGATGGTCTCGGTCCAGGTGCCGGCGAGGTCGGCGGCGTCCAGTTCGGCGAGCGCCTGCTTGCCCAGCAGGTCCTCGTAGGCGGCGTGCCAGGTGTCGCGTTGGATGCGGGCGATCTCCGCGGCGTCGGACAGGTCGGCGGGGCGGACGGCGGCGTCGCTCATGGGCAAAAGTTAGTACAGCGGAGCGCAGCTCCTCCGTCGAGGGCGGTGGCGGGGGCATGGATGGATATCGGGTCGCCGAAAACTGTCGGTGGTGGCTGGCACCATGAGCTCACCATGCAAACGATCAGCGTCTCGACGGCCCGGAAGACCTTCCTGGCCGCACAGGGCTTCACCGACCCGCGTCCCTCCGGCGAGCCGTCCCGGCGGCACCTGAAACGCGTGCTTTCGCGCGTCCAGCTGCTGCAGCTCGACTCGGTGAACGTCGCGGTGCGGGCGCACTACATGCCGGTGTTCTCCCGCCTGGGCGCGTACGAGCCCGCGCTGCTGGACGCGGCGGCGTGGGCGCACTCGGCGCGTCAGCCGCGCCTGCTGGTGGAGACGTGGGCGCACGAGGCGAGCCTGCTGCCGATCGAAGACTGGCCGCTGATCCGCTCGGGCGCGAAGCGCGACGGCTGGTGGAAGCACTACGGCCCGCTGATCGAGAAGTCGCCGGGGCTGGTCGAAGAGATCCTTTCGGTGGTCAAGGAACTCGGCCCGATCGGCGCGGGCGGCATCGAGCGCGAGGTCGAGGCGGACGCGCAGCGGCGGGGGCCGGGCTCGTGGTGGGAGCGGTCCGAGGTCAAGCGCGTCTGCGAGTACCTGTTCGGCACCGGCCAGCTGACCACGGGCACGCGCCGGTCGTTCGAGCGGCTGTACGACCTGACCGAACGGGTGGTCCCGCCGGACGTCCTGGCCCGGACGGTTTCGGCGGAGGAGGGCGCGCGCGGCCTGATCGAGCGTTCGGCGCGCGCACTGGGCGTCGCGACGGAGACGGACCTGCGCGACTACTACCGCCTCGGCCCGGCCCCGGCGCGCCAGGCGGTGGCGGAGCTGGTCGAATCCGGTGTCCTGGAGCCGGTTTCGGTGCGCGGCTGGAAGGCGGTGGCGTACCGGCACGCCGAGGCCCGCACGCCGCGGTCGGTGACCGGCCGGGCGCTGCTGTGCCCGTTCGACCCGCTGATCTGGGAACGCGCGCGCACCGAGCGGCTCTTCGGGTTCCACTACCGGATCGAGATCTACGTCCCGGAGCCGAAGCGCGTGTACGGCTACTACGTGTTCCCGTTCCTGCTGGACGGCGAACTGGTCGGGCGGGTGGACCTGAAGGCCGACCGCGCGGCGGGTGTCCTGCGGGTCCAGGGCGCCTTCGCGGAGGAGGGCGCCGACGTGGCGCGCGTGCTCCCGGAGCTGGCCGCGGAGCTGCGGCACATGGCGGAGTGGCTCGGCCTGTCCGGCGTCGCGGTGGGCACCCGCGGCGAGCTGGCCCGGCCCCTGGCGAAACTGGTGCGCTGACGGCTATTCCACCGCATGGACCGTGCCGATCCCGGTCAGGATGAGGTCGACGCCCGCCAGGAACTGTTCGCGGTCGTCGTGGTCGCGCATCTCGTCGGCGACCGCGCGCGCGAAGGGGTACTCCTCGGCGTCGAGCGCCTCCCACGCGGTCGAGACGGCGTCGAGGAACTCGCCGCGGCCGGCGCCGGGGTGCACGACGCGCGCGTTCGCGGCGTTCTGGCCGGCGGCGCCGAGGACGTAGTGCACCAGCGCCGAAGTCGCCGTGAACCAGCTGCCCTTCGGCACGCCCAGGTCGCGGACGTGCCGTCCGAAGCTCTCGAAGATCTTCGGCGTCACCGAGCCCGACGGCCCGCGCGAAAGCTGCGCCGAGAGCTGCAGGGCGAGCCACGGGTGGCCCTCGATCGCGTCGAACAGGCCGAGCGCGACGGCGCGGACCTCGTCCTGCGGTGACCCCGCGGGCTCGGCGCGTCCGGCCCTCAACGCGGCCGAGACCACGGCGCCGGTCGCTGCGTCGAGCAGTTCGCCCTTGTTCGCCACGTGCCAGTAGATCGCCCCGGGGCCGGTGGCGAGGCGCTCGGTCAGCGCGCGGAACGTCAACCCGCGCTCGCCGTCGGCGTCGAGCAGTTCGACAGCCGTCTCGATGATGCGCGCCCGCGAGAGGGCTTCTGTGCGCCGTTGTGCCATGCCTCATCTTGACATGTCTGGAACGCCGTTCCAATATTGGAACAACGTTCCAGAAAGAGGAGTCGCGATGTCCATCCCCGTCACGATCGTCGGCGCCGGCCTCGGCGGGCTCACGCTCGCCCGCGTCCTGCACGTCCACGGCATCCCGGTCACGGTCCACGAAGCGGAGAGCTCGCCGTCCGCGCGCACGCAGGGCGGCATGCTCGACATCCACGAGCACAACGGCCAGCCGGCGCTCGAGGCAGCGGGCCTGACCGACGGCTTCCGCGCCCTGATCCTGGAGGGCCGCGAAGCTACGCGGATCCTGGACCGGACGGGCAAGGTCCTGCTCGACGAGCCGGACGACGGCACCGGCGGCCGCCCCGAGGTCCAGCGAGGCGAGCTGCGCGGCCTCCTGCTGGACTCACTGCCCGAGGGAACGGTCCACTGGGACCACAAGGTCACCGCGGCCCGGTCCCTGGGCGACGGCCGCCACGAGCTGACGTTCGCCGACGGCACGACGGCGACCACCGGCCTGCTGGTCGGCGCGGACGGCGCGTGGTCCCGCATCCGCCCCCTGGTGTCGGACGCGGTCCCGGAGTACGTCGGTACGTCGTTCGTGGAGACGTACCTGTTCGACAGCGACACCCGCCACCCGGCAACCGCGAAGGCGGCCGGGGGAGGAGCGCTGTTCGTGCCGGAGCCGGGCAAGGGCATCCAGGCGCACCGCGAAACGGGCGGCACGCTCCACACGTACGTGGTGCTGGCGAAACCGCAGGACTGGTTCACCGACTTCACCGACCCGGACGCGGCCAGGGCCCAGATCGCGGCCGAGTTCACGGACTGGGCCCCGGAACTGACGGCCCTGATCACCGACGGCGAGACGGCACCGGTGCTGCGCCCGATCAACGCCCTGCCACCCGGCCACAACTGGCCCCGCACCCCGGGCGTGACGCTCCTGGGCGACGCGGCCCACCTATCGGTCCCGAACGGCGAAGGCGCCAACCTGGCGATGCAGGACGGCGCGGAACTGGGCCGAGCCATCGCCGCCCACCCGGACGACCCGGAGGCCGCCTTGGCCGAATACGAGCGGGAGTTGTTCCCCCGCAGCGCAACGGAAGCAGCGGAGGCGGAGCGTGATTTCGAGACCTGCTTCGGCGAGCGGACCCCGCACAGCCTGATCGACCTGTTCACGGGCCAGGGCTAGGGTTCGGGACCGGTCCACAGTGGACTCAAGGGGGTCGCGTGCCGTCGATGCCACGGCCAGGCCCGCGTAGCCGCCAACCGCGACCGCCGCGGCGCATCGCAGCCCCGAGGAACGGTCGCCGCGCCCGCGACTTCGCCGCCGAACGCCGCAACGGCTGTTTCCGGGACCGCCGGCTGTACCCACCGACTCGGCCCCGACCCGCCGCGCTCGGTGCGGTGACATGCTGCCCGCCGCTCCCACGCTCGTGGTCGGCGGCCGTGGCAACCGATGGCGTTGCCTGCAGCTGCGGCCCCCTGGCCGCCGCATATGGCGGCCGTCGCCTGCCGTGACCGCCGCACCGACGACATGCCCGTCGCCGCGACGACGGCCCGCGGGCGCCCCGGACGCCGCGCCGCCGCGTCCCGCGACCGCTCCCGCCGGAGAGCTGCCCCAGCCGCATCGCTGCCGCCACGTCGCCCCGGCCACATGCCAGTCGCCCCGGCGACATGCTCGTCGCCGCGACGACGGCCCGCGGCCGCTCCCGCCGGAGAGCTGCCCCAACCGCATCGCCACCGCCACGTCGCCCCGGCCACATCGGCACTCCACGGCATCGCCTCAGCCCCATCGTCGCGGCGACCGACCAATCTCCCCGCGCGCGCAGACGGGCCGTTCCCGGCACCCCCGCCGGGAACGGCCCGTCTCCCCCTTACTCAGCCGGCCGCGCTTGTCACCACGGCGTTGCCGGAACCCGTCCGCGCCCGGACCCTCAACTTCACGTCACCCTCCGGCGCCGCCTCCAGCACGTCCAGCTCGCTGGAAACCCGCCCGCCACTCGACGTCAGATCGATCTCCGCCGCCGTGCCGCCGCGGATCCCGATCCGCACCTCGCCCGAGCCCGTGATCAAGTCCAGCGAGCCCGAAGCCGCATCGGCCACCGACAGGTCGCCGCTTCCCGTACGGGCCATCACCTCGCCCGAAACCGCGCCCAGCCAGACGTTGCCCGTTCCGGTCGCCAGCGTGGCCGAGCCCGCCACCGACGACGCCTCGACGTGGCCGCTGCCGCTGCGGAGCTGGAGGCCGGCCAGGGTCGGGCCGAGGGTGATGCCGCCGCTGCCGGTGCGGATCGTGGCCGAGCCGTCCGCGCGGTCGAGCTTGACCTCGCCCGAGCCCGTCAGCAGGTCGACGCGGCCGGCCGAACCCGTCACCGTCACGTCCGCCGCGCCCGCGCGCACCTCCACGTGCGAGCCCGCCGGGGCGTGCACCTTCACCGACAGCGCGACGTTCCGCAGCTGCCACGCCTTCGGGGCCTGGACGACCAGGCGATTGCCCAGCTTCTCGATCCGGCTCTGCCGCACCGCCTCGGCGGGGGAGCTCGCCGGGTCCACGCCCAGCTGGTCGCCGAAGCGCTCGCCGACCCACGACAGCAGGTTGTTCACCCCCGCCACCCACGGCTGCTGCTCACCCTGGTCGTGCCGCAGCTCCACCCGCGCGCCCGAGTCGCCGTCGAGGACGACCTCGACGCGCCCGATCGTCACGCTGACGTCGAGCTCCAGCGGGCCTTCGGCCTCGAAGTCGTCGACCCGCACCAGCTCGTCGGCCGGCGTCGTCTGTTCCTCGCTCATTTCCGTCCCCTCAGCCTTCGACCCAGCCGTGCAGGCGCGACCCGGATCGGTCGTCCTTGCCGTGGTGCTGCTTGTGCCCGCCGCCCCCGAGCGCGCCCTGCACCGCCTGGGAAACGAACGTGTTCAGCGAGACACCCTGCGCCGCCGCCGCGCGCTCGGCCTGCCCCTTGATCTGCTCGACCAGGCGCAGGGTGATGCGGGTGATGTCGCCGCCGTCGATCGGTGGTGGCGGTGTGGTGTCACGTGGTGTCGCGCGTGGTGCCGGCTCCTCGGCGGCGCCGGTGACGACCACGCGGACGTCGCGCCCGTCCAGCCGCACGTCCACGACCTGGCCCGGCAAGGCGGCCGTGACCTCGGCGGCGAGGTCGGCGAGGGCGTTCATCAACGTCAGGCGGACGGCTGGTTCGAGCGCGGAGGACAGCAACGCGGCCGCTCGCCGGGTCTGCTCGTCCCCGGCGGCAGCCGTGTTCGCGAGGTCCTCGCGAAGGTTGGCGATGTACGGCGTCAAGTCCATGACACCACTATGACGTCAGCCGTGGTGTCAGTCAAGGAAGCCGATGGTGTCACGCGTCGCCCGGGACTCCCGCACGGCCCGCGGATAGGCTGCCGGGGGAGTCGTGGACAAGGAGTGCTGACGTGACCGAAACCGTGTCACCCAGGGTGCAGCTGATCGCGAAAACGGAGTTCTTCCCGCCCGAGGACGTCCCATGGTCGACCGACGCCGACGGCGGCGAGGCGCTGGCCGAGTTCGCCGGCCGGGCCTGCTACCAGTCGTGGCAGAAGCCGAACCCCGCCACCGCGACCAACGCCGGCTACCTCGAGCACATCATGGACGTCGGCCACCTTTCGGTGCTGGAGCACGGCTCGGTGACCTTCTACATCACCGGCATCTCGCGGTCCCTGACGCACGAGCTGATCCGCCACCGCCACTTCTCCTACTCCCAGCTCTCGCAGCGCTACGTCCCGGAGCGCACCGCCGCCGTCGTCGAGCCGGACGTGATCGCGAACGACCCGGTGCTGCACGAGAAGTTCCTCGCCGCGACGCAGGCGAGCGTCGACGCCTACACCGAGCTCCTCGCCGGCCTGGAGGAGAAGTTCGCCGACGTCCCGAGCGCGACGCTGCGCCGCAAGCAGGCCCGCCAGGCCGCGCGGGCGGTGCTGCCCAACGCGACCGAGACGCGCATCGTCGTCACCGGCAACTACCGCGCCTGGCGCCACTTCGTCGCGATGCGCGCGACCGAGCACGCCGACGTCGAGATCCGTGAGCTCGCCGTCGAATGCCTGCGCCAGCTGCAGAAAGCGGCCGCGAACGTCTTCGCGGACTTCACGATCTCGACGCTGCCGGACGGCACCGAGATCGCCACTAGCCCGAAGGTGTTCGAAGGCTGATGAAACGACTCGCGATCGACGTCCGGCCCGGTGACTACGCCGTCGTCCGGCTGCCCGCGGACGCCCCGGTGCCCGCCGAGCTCTTCGAGCCCGGCGAAGCCTTCGTCTCGGTGACCCGCACCCCCCAGGAGCTGTCGGTGATCTGCCCGGCCGGCCGCGAGCCGGCCGGCAGCACGGCGGCGGAGGACGGCTGGCGGCTCCTGTCCGTCCGCGGCCCGCTGGAGTTCACGCTGACCGGCATCATCGCCGCGCTGGCTTCGGAGCTGGCCGCGGCCGGGGTCGCGCTGTTCTCGATGTCGACGTTCGACACCGACCACATCCTCGTCCGCGCCACCGATCTCGAGCACGCGGTGACGGCGCTGCGCGAATCCGGGCACGAGGTCGGGCACGCCTGACGCTTTTCGACGGGCGATCACCGGGTACTCCGGGCACGACGGTGGGACCCGTCACCCTTGAAATCGAAAGTTCGGCACGCCTAAACTTCGATTTGGGGTCCCCGACATCCGGTTGAGAGGCAGGCGCCGTGGCAGTGACCGAGGCCGTGCGGCCGAGACTGGCCACCCGCCTGCGCACGGGCTCGGCCCTGCTCGGGCCCGCGTTCGTCGCCGCGATCGCGTACGTCGACCCCGGGAACGTCGCCTCCAACATCAGCGCCGGAGCCCGCTACGGCTACCTGCTGGTCTGGGTGATCGTCGCGGCGAACCTGATGGCCGTGCTGGTGCAGTACCTGTCGGCGAAGCTGGGCCTGGTCAGCGGGATGTCGCTGCCGGAGGCCCTGCGCGCCCGGCTGTCCGGGCCCGCGCGGCTGGCCTACTGGGCGCAGGCCGAGGTCGTCGCCATCGCCACCGACCTGGCCGAGGTCGTCGGCGGCGCGATCGCCCTCACCCTGCTGTTCGACCTGCCGCTCGTCGTCGGCGGCTTGATCACCGGCGCGGTTTCGCTGACGCTGCTGGCGGTCCAGGACCGCGGCGGCCAGCGGACGTTTGAGCGCGTCGTCACCGGCCTGCTGCTGGTCATCGCCGTCGGCTTCCTGGCGAGCCTGTTCGTCGAGCCGCCGTCGGCCGCAGACACCCTCGGCGGCCTGGTCCCGAAGTTCGACGGCGCCGGCAGCGTCCTCATCGCCGCCGCGATGCTCGGCGCGACGGTCATGCCGCACGCCGTCTACCTGCACTCCGGTCTGGTCCGCGACCGCCACGGCCTGCCGGACGTCACCACCCGCCGCCGCCTGCTGCGCGCGACCCGCGCCGACGTCGGCCTGGCGATGCTCCTGGCCGGCGCGGTGAACCTCGGCATGCTCCTGCTGGCCGCGACGAACCTCCAGGGCCAAGCCGGCGTCGACAGCATCGAAGGCGCGCACACCGCGGTCGCCGGAGCGCTCGGCCCGGGCGTCGCGCTGCTGTTCGCGATCGGCCTGCTGGCCTCCGGCCTGGCCTCGACGTCGGTCGGCGCGTACGCGGGCGCGATGATCATGCAGGGCCTGCTGCACAAGCGGATCCCGCTGGTCCTGCGCCGGCTCGTCACCCTCACCCCGGCGATCGTGGTGCTGGCGCTGGGCACCGACCCGAGCGCCGCGCTGGTCGTGTCCCAGGTGGTGCTGTCGTTCGGGATCCCGTTCGCCCTGGTGCCGCTGATCCGCCTGACGGCCGACCGCACGCTGATGGGCGAAAACGCCAACCACCGGCTGACGACGGTGGCCGCCTGGGTGATCGCGGCGATCATCATCGCGCTGAACCTGGTCCTCATCTACCTGACCTTCGTAAGCTGAGCCGGTGACCCGGGTCTACGCCCTCAACGCCGAATGCGGCGCGCGGGAGAACCACGCTCGTGACCTTGCCCGCCATTTCGACGGCTGGCCCACCTCTGTCTTCTCCGACGGCGCCGGCTGGTGGTGCGGAGTGGCGCCCGAAGGCCCGTCCGGGGTCGCCCCGGCCGAAGACGCGGCGACGATGACCGCGGCGGGCCGGCGGCTGTACTGGCAGCTCCGGACCGCTCCACCGGTCTACCGCTACGCCCTCGCCGGGGTCGGCACCGGCGGGTTCCGCGTCTACACCGACCTGGTGACCGAGGACCTGACCGCCTTCCCCGGCCTGGTGGTTTCCGAAGACATCTGGACGGCGACCGGCGGCCGCGCCGAGTTCAGCGTCTTCGCGCCCGGCTACCGGTGGCTCCCGTACCGCGGCGAGACTCACCGCTGAGTCACGAATTCCGCGGAACCCGCGGCGCCCGGCGGCGGTCCGACTAGCATCTGCGCGACCGCCGCCAAAAGGAGCACCGTGACCGACGAACAGACCCGTCCGTACCCACCCCAGGCGCCCGTCACGCCTGGTCAGCGGGTCGTCGCCGGCCGCTACCTGCTGCTCGGCGAACTCGGCCGCGGCGGCATGGGCGTCGTGTGGCGGGCGCAGGACCAGGTCATCGGGCGGCAGGTCGCCGTCAAGGAACTGCGCCTGCCCGACGCCGAGTCCGCCGCCGTCTTCTCCGAGCGCGCGCTGCGGGAGGTGCGCACCGGCGGCCGGCTCAACGACCCCGCGGTCGTCACCGTCTACGACGTCGTCACCGACGGCGGCACCACGTTCATCGTCATGGAGCTCGTCGAAGCGCCGTCGCTGGCCGACCTCGTGCGCCAGCGCGGCCCGATGCCCGGCGCGCAGGCCGCGCTGATGGGGGAGCGGGTGCTGGCCGCGCTGCAGGCCGCGCACACCGCCGGGATCGTGCACCGCGACGTCAAGCCGGCCAACATTTTGGTCGCGCCGGACGGCCGCGTGAAGCTCACCGACTTCGGCATCGCGCACGCCGTCGACGACCCGCGCCTGACCACCAGCGGCATGATCGTCGGCTCGCCCGCGTTCATGGCGCCCGAGCGCGTCGAAGGCCGCGAGGCGCTGCCCGCGTCCGACCTGTGGTCCCTCGGCGCGACGCTGTTCTTCGCCGTCGAAGGCACGATCCCGTTCGAGCGCGCCACCACGGCGGCGACGCTGCACGCGATCATGACCGAAATCCCGTACCTGACCCGCGGCCACGGCCCGATCGCCGCGGCGATCCTCGGCCTGCTCGTCGCGAACCCCGACGCGCGGCTGTCCGCCGCCCAGGCGCAGAACCTGCTGACCACGGCGCAGGGCATGCGCCCGACCCCGCCGAACGGCACCGCGATGCTGGCCGGCCCGGCGACGCGGACGGCCCCGCAGCCGCCGCCGAAGAAGAACCTCCGCGCGCTGTGGCTCTCGCTCGCCGCGGTGCTCGTCGTCGGTGCCCTGGTCGGCGGGTTCTTCGCGGGCAAGGCCTATCAGACCCCGGCGGTCGACCAGCAGAAGCAGCCGACCATGACCTTCGGCCTCAACGGGCAGCTCCGCACCGCCATCGGCGGCTACTACCGGTGCTTCAACACCCCGGTGCAGGACGGCTCGATCATCAGCGACGACGACAACAAGACCGACTGCGACAAGAGCCACACGCTGGAGGTCTACGAGATCGGCGGCCTGCTGTCGGTCGAGAACTGGAACTCCGACGACGCCAAGGTGGCCGCCTACCCCGGCCAGGCCGCGGTGACGGCGAGCGCCGAGGCGGCGTGCGCGACCGCGTTCCGCTCGTCGATCGTGCCCGAGCCCAAGCGGCAGGACCTCACCTTCCGCGCGCTCGTGCCGACCCAGGCGGCGTGGGAGAGCGCGCCGTCGAAGAGCGGCGAAGAGCCCACCCGCGAGTTCTACTGCGTGCTCGCCCGGTCCGACGGCGGGCCGATCACCGCGCCGATCGTGACCAAGGTCAAGTAGAAGTTCCGCGACGAGCGGCCGGGTCCCGGAAATCCTCCGCACTTCGCCGGAGGTGACCAGGTCGGCGCGGTTTTGTCGGGGGGACGGGGTACCGTCTGGGCATGTCCAACCCACCTACCGCAGCGCCCGGACGGCCGTTCGGGCGCGTGCTCACCGCGATGGCCACCCCCTTCGACGCCGACGGGTCACTGGACCTGAAGCGGGCGCAGGAGCTCGCCGAGCACCTCGTGGAGCTGGGTAACGACGGCCTGGTCGTCAACGGCACCACCGGCGAGAGCCCGACCACGACCGACGACGAGAAGCAGCAGCTGATCCGCGCCGTGGTCGAGGCCGTCGGCGACCGCGCGACGATCGTGGCCGGCGCGGGCACCAACAACACCGCGCACAGCATCGAGCAGGCGAAGCAGGCCGAGGCGGCGGGCGCGCACGGCCTGCTCGTGGTCACCCCGTACTACTCGCGGCCGAGCCAGGCCGGGCTGTACGCGCACTTCACCACGGTCGCCGACAGCAGCGGGCTGCCGGTGATGCTCTACGACATCCCGCCGCGCTCGGTCGTCCCGATCGAGGTCGACACGCTGCTGCGGCTGGCCGAACACCCGCGGATCGTCGCGGTCAAGGACGCCAAGGGCGACCTCATCGCCGGCTCCGAGGTCATCGCGAACACCCACCTCGCCTACTACTCGGGTGACGACGGCCTGAACCTGCCGTGGATCTCCGTCGGCGGCACCGGCGTGGTGAGTGTGATCGGTCACGTCGTCGCGGGCCGGATCCGCGCGATGATCGACGCCTACGAGAACGGCGACACGTCCACCGCGCGCACGAACCACCGCGCGATGCTGCCGGTGCTGCGCGCGATGTCGCGGGTCGGCGGGGTCGCGTTCAGCAAGGCGGCGCTGCGGCTGCGCGGCTTCGACATCGGCCACCCGCGCCTCCCGATCGCCCCGGCGACCGAGGAGCAGGTGGTCGCGATCGCCGCCGATCTGGCCCAGGGCGGCGTGCCGCTGGGCGACACGGCGGCCCAGGACTGGCATGGTGAGCGGGTGGCACAAGCAGACTCGAGGGCCGCCTACGTGGCGCCGACCTCGCACACCAGCGTTGGGACCCTGCCTCGGTGAGCTCACTTCCCCCCGGTCCAGGCCCCACCAACGCCCCGCCCGCACTCCCCGAGGGAGCCCTGCGCGTAGTCGCGCTGGGCGGCATCGGCGAGGTCGGGCGCAACATGACCGTCTTCGAATTCGGCGGCCGGCTGCTCATCGTCGACTGCGGGGTGCTCTTCCCCGAGGACGACCAGCCCGGCGTCGACTTGATCCTGCCCGACTTCCGCGCGATCGAGGACCGCCTCGACGACATCGAAGGTCTGGTGCTCACCCACGGGCACGAGGACCACATCGGTGCCGTCCCGTTCCTCTTGCGCCTGCGGCCGGACCTGCCGATCTACGGCTCGCGGTTCACCAACGCGCTGCTCGCGGCCAAGGCCAAGGAGCACCGGCAGCGGCCGAAGCTGATCGAGGTCCGCGAGGGCGAGCGCCGCGACGTCGGCGTGTTCAACCTCGAGTTCTTCGCGGTGAACCACTCGATCCCGGACGCGCTGGCCGTGGCCATCCGCACCCCGGCCGGCGTGGTCCTGCACACCGGCGACATCAAGCTCGACCAGCTCCCGCTGGACGGGCGCCTCACCGACCTGGCCGGCTTCTCGCGGCTCGGCGACGAGGGCGTCGACCTGTTCTGCGTGGACTCGACCAACGCCGAGGTCCCCGGGTTCGTCATGCCCGAGCGCGACATCGGCCCGGTCCTCGACGACGTCATCCGCCGCGTCGACCAGCGCGTGATCGTGGCCTGCTTCGCCAGCCACGTCCACCGCGTCCAGCAGGTGCTGGACGCGGCGCACCGGCACGGCCGCCGGATCGCGTTCGTCGGCCGCTCGATGGTCCGCAACATGGGCATCGCCGCCGAGCTGGGCCTGCTCAACGTGCCGGACGGCCTGCTGGTCGACCTCGACCAGGCGAGCAACCTGCCCGAGAGCAAGGTCCTGTTCGTCTCGACGGGCTCGCAGGGCGAGCCCCTTTCGGCGCTGTCGAGGATGGCGCGCGGCGAGCACCGCCAGATCTCGATCCGCGCGGGCGACACGGTCGTGCTGGCCAGCTCGATGATCCCGGGCAACGAGACAGCGGTGTTCGGCGTGGTCAACGGCCTGACCCGGCTCGGCGCGAACGTCGTCCACCAGGGCAACGCGAAGGTCCACGTGTCCGGCCACGCGTCGGCGGGCGAGCTGCTGTACCTGTACAACGCGGTGCGCCCGAGCAACGTGATGCCGGTCCACGGCGAATGGAAGCACCTGCGCGCGAACGGCGAGCTGGCCATCCGCACCGGCGTGGCCGCGGAGAACGTGGTCATCGCCGAGGACGGCGTGGTCGTCGACCTGGTCGACGGCAAGGCCACCCGCACCGGCCGCGTCGAGGTCGGCCACGTCTACGTCGACGGCCTCTCGGTCGGCGACGTGGGCGAGTCGACCCTGTCGGACCGCTTGGTCCTCGGCGAGGGCGGCTTCATCGCGATCAACGTGGCGGTGGACTCGAACACGGGCCGGCCGGTCAGCCCCCCGACGGTCGCGGGCCGCGGCTTCTCGGACGACCCGAAGGCCCTCGACGCGGTCGTCCCGCTGGTGGAGATGGAGCTGGCCCGCACGGAGGCGGAGGGGATCACCGACACCCACCGCATCGCCCAGGCGGTCCGCCGCGTGGTCGGCCGCTGGGTGGCGGACACCTACCGCCGCCGCCCGATGATCGTCCCGACGGTCATCCCGGTCTGATTTACCTCGCTTCGTGAAGGCCACCTCGGATCATCGAGGTGGCCTTCACGGCGTTCAGCGGGCTTTGGCCAGCAGCAGCGCCAGCGTGGCGGTGACGCCCTGGCGGAGAAGCGCCCGCCGAGCCCGGCGCTGTTCGGCACGTGTCGGCTTCATGGGGTCAAGTGTTTCGCCTGACGCGGGCCCGGACATCCCGCCATCGGACGGACCGGGTCCCTCCCAGGGATGAGCTTGTCCCTAGGGGCCTGTTACGCCGTCTGGACCACGAGATGCCGCTTTGCCGCGGGATAACCTTGGTCCCCACTCGCCTCGCGCAGAGAGGCCGCGCCGATGGGACGTCACTCGCCGGATGGGCGACGCCGGCTGCTCGTGCCCGCCCTCGCGATCGGGCTCGTGCTCGTCCTCGGTGGCGCGGCCTGGGTGACGGTGTCGGCCGTCGGCCGGAAGCCCGGGTGTGACCAGCCCGCGAACGTGCTCGTGACGGCGTCCTCGGACATCGCGCCCGCGTTGTCGCTCGTCGCGCGGGGTCTGGACCTCGCGTGCGGCAGCGTCGAGGTCCAGACCAGGGAGGCGACGCAGGCCGCCGAGCGGCTCGCCATGTCCGACGGCAGCCCGCGCCCGCAGGTGTGGGTGCCCGACTCCACGCTCGCCCTGCGCCGCGCGCACCAGCTCGGGGCCGCTGACGTGCCCGAAAGCGGGGCGTCGGTGGCCAGTTCGCCGGTGGTGCTCGGCGTCGCCGCGGACGTCGCCAAGGGCCTCGGCTGGCCCGACCGCACGCCGACGTGGGCGGAGGTCCTGGCCGGGCCCGGGGTCGTCCCCGGCATGCCCGACCCGGCCCATGACGCGGTCGGCGCGCTGGCGCTGCTCGGCCTGCGTGACAGCGTGAAGGCCGCGCCCGAGCCCTCGGCCGCGTACGTCGCGCTGCTGCGGCGGTTCTCGGTCAACGCGCTCGGCGCCGAGACGGACCTGATCGCGCGGCTGCCGGGCTCGAGCGACGGCAGCGGCACGGCCGCGGTGACGGCGTTCCCCGCGTCGGAGAACTCCTTGCTGCGCCACAACATCGAGGACACGTCGTCGCCGCTCGTCGCCGTCTACTCGACCGCGGTGCCCACTTTGGACTACCCGTTCGCGGAACTGGGCGGCATCACCCCGAAGCAGCGCCCGATCATCGACGCGCTGCGGGAGGCACTGCTCGGCGGCCCCGGCGCCGACGCGATCGCGAAGACGGGCCTGCGCGCGGCGGGCGGCCAGGCCCTGCGCGACCACACCGACGACCCCCGCGTGGCGCCGACGGGCTTCAAGGCCACGAACCTGCCACCGGCCACCACCGTCGACGAACTGCTCAACCAGTGGGCGGGCGTCAACCTGAGCGCGCGCGTGCAGGTGCTGCTCGACGTCTCGGGTTCGATGAACGCGCAGGTGCCCGGCACGTCGCTGAACCGGATGCAGCTGACGGTGGAGGCGACGCAGAAGGCGTTGCACCTCTTCAAACCGGCGACGCAGCTGCGCATGCTGGCGTTCTCGACCAAGCTCGACGGCGACAAGGACTACCGCGAGATCCTGCCGATGGCCCCGGTGGCCCAGCACCTGGCCGGCGGCGCACTGGACAAGCTCGCCCAGCTGAAGGCGACCGCGGACGGCGGAACCGGCTTGTACGACAGCGTTCTGGACACCTACCGCACCGCCCGCCGCGAGTGGGAGCCCGGCCGCCTCAACCTGGTGATCGTGATGACGGACGGCCGCAACGAGGACCCGCACAGCATCAGCCGCCCGGACCTGCTGGCCGAGCTGGCCAAACTCCAGGACCCCCGCCGCCCGATCCCGCTGATCGGCGTGGGCGTCGGCCCGGACGCGGACAAACCGGAGCTGGACCAGATCACGGCGGCAACGGGCGGCCAGGCGTTCGTGGCCCCGGACCCGACGAAGATCACGGACGTGTTCTTCGGAGCCCTGAGCCGCATCGCCGGCGGCTGAGCGGCGGTCACCACCCGGCGTGCAGGAGGCCCAAGTCGAAGCTCCGCGCCGGAAGACCGCGGTCGTCGACGCCGAACCGGTGGACGGCTTCCGCCTCCGCGGAGAGCCCACGGCGTTCGTAGAACCCGACGACCCGGTCGATGTCGATCGCCTCGACGCCGAGCGCCTCGATCAGGATCTCGTGCGCCGACTCCGGATCGTCCGCCTGCTCGTAAGCCAGCACCCGGGAATCGAGGTCCCTGACCGCGGCTCGCTGTGCGTCGAGCGCGGGATCGTCGCTTTCCGCCAGTTCGCTCAGCAGCCGCAGGTACTCCCGCCGGCGCGCATTGCCGTCCTCGATTCCGTTGTGGAAGACTTGTGCGTTCGCCTGGATTTGTTCTTCGGACGCACCGGATGGGAACAGCACCCGGGTCGTGATGGCCTCGTATTCCCGCATCGCCTCGGGTGATTCCACGCCCTCCAATGCGGCCAGAAGCGCTCGCGCGGCGCCGGCCTTGAATTCTTCCTCGGCCAGCTCCTCCACTCGATCGAATCGCTCCTGCTGGACCAGCAGTCTCATGAGCTGATCGACCGCCAAGTCGTCCCGATGCGGTGCTGCTTCGAGCACCGAAGTGGCACCGGGCAGGTCTCCGGCCAATTCCAGCAACTCGGCGAGCGGGCGGGCGGACTGCCAATGGCCCAGAGACAGCGCGCGGTGGTGCAGAAAGGCTGCCATGCGGTCGCGCCACAGGTTGCCCAATCGGCTCGCGACGACGTGAAGGCGTTCCGGCTCGTCGGTCAGGGCGTGAATCGCGCGGAAGACCGCTTCGGGTGGGAACGAATTCTTCCGCTCCTCGCCGACCTGCTGCTCCAGGTAATCGGCGACACGGAACTTCACCGGGCCTTCTTCGGCAGCCCCCGGTCTCCGCCGCACGCGGGTCAGCGGTCCGGGTAGCCCGCGGGCCGGTGAGCAGACGACTTCCAGCGCACGCTCGAACCAATCGTCCGGCAAGGTGTCGAAGTCCCCGGCGGGAAGTAGCTCGCCGCTGCCTGGCGCAGCAGCTCTTCGGGGATCGGGGTGGGGTAGTCGAATCTCCTGAGGTCAACGGCCGCGTCCAAAACCGCTTTCGCCGGGCGAGGGGCGTTCCGGTAGCGCTCCATCAGCTTCGGCGCGCCCGAAAGGAACTGGACGACTTTCCCGTGGGCGTCTTCCGCGGTGGCCAGCCGTGGATCACCTTCCGAAGCAGCGTGGAGGGCACGCATGGCCTTTTCGTCGAAGCGGTCGGGGACGCTGATGTCGGTCCCGTCCAGCAGCTGGCGCGCCTGCGCGTGCGCGTCCGGCTCGTTCGGCGGTGGCTGCCTGGTGAGCCGCCACCAGTGGTCGGGCCACGTCGTACCCAGCACGAGCACCGGCCCCGACGTGGGAGTCCGCAGCAGCTCGCGGAGGCCGGCCGCGATCCGCTCCCCGGTGCTGGGCAGCAGGTAGAACTGGATCTCGTTCAGCCAGAGCACCGTGTGCGGTGGGATGCCGGAGTCCAGCACGGAGAGCAGGGCTTCCGGGCGATCCGGATCGATCGGGTGCCAGAGCCGCCACGGGGCAGGCAGCGACTTCACCGCTTCCCAGCAGGCGCGGGTCTTCCCCGTCGACGATTCGCCGACGAGGACCGCCATCGAGCTGGTGCCCCGTCGTGCCGAAGAGACGGCTTCGCGCAGCGACTCGTCATGCGGGCGGGCGATGTACGTGGGCAACGGGGAGAGCCCCGCGGCGGCGGCGGCGCCGGCGTCGATCGAGCGGTGGACTTCCAGGTCGAACGGGTCCCAGTGCGGGATCGGGCGGCCGAGTGCCGGGCCCGCCGGTTGCGGGACGGGGCGGGACTGCTCGACCAGCGTGGCCCAGTACTGCCGGCTCGGCTTTTCGCCGGCCCAGTGGCTGTAGAGCTCGACGAGTCTCCACAGCTGGTCGTAGTCCTTCGGCACCCGCGGGGAAGTCCGTGAGAACCAGCCGCTCACGGTTTGCTTGGCCAGCCCGGCCTGCTTCGCGGCGGTGCCTCGCGAGTCGTCCTTACCCGTCTTCTTCCTGGCCGCTCGTGCCCGATTCTCCAGCGATTCGAGTTGCCGCAGCAACTCACCCATCCCCGGCCCCCCACCCTCGCGGACCCCGTCGGACACGTCGGACGAAGCGCTCTACCAGGCGGTCCAGTCTAATCCCGTCCCCGCGGTCCGACCGGGACCGTGATGGGCCCGCGAGTCACGCAGGCTGAAGGCGTGAACAACTCGTTGATCTTCATGGCCGTCTTGCCGCTGATGCTCCGGGGGATGCGCTACGCCGTCCTCCTGATCGGGCTCGCTCTCGCCCTTCGCAGCCCTGAAAACGCTTCGGCGACCGAGCTGTATGGAACCTTCGCCAAGCTCGCCGGGGCCGAACCGGTCAGGCAGCGGATCGCCGGCGGATGAGGGCGTAAACGCCCAAGATCACCGCCAGGCTGATGAGACTCAAATACAGCTGGGACCGCGCATCCGAGTCCACGAACAGCATCGACGCCACCACCGCCAGCGTCAGCACCAGCGTCACCCAGCTCAGCCACGGGTACCCCCACATGCGCAGCTTCAGCTTCTCCGGTGCCGAAGCCTCCAGCGCACGCCGCATCCGCAACTGGGACCCGCAGATGATCGCGTACACGAACAACGCCACCGCGCCCGCCGAATTGATGATGAAGTAGAAGATCTTGTCCGGGGACACGTAACTCATCACCACCGCCACGTAACCGACCGAAGTGGACACCAGGATCGCCTTCCACGGGACGCCCCGCTTGTTCGTGTCCGAGATCCACGACGGCGCCCAGCCGTGGCGCCGCAGCGCGAACAGCATCCGGGATGCCGTGTACAGCCCCGAATTCAGCACCGACAGGGCCGCCGTCAGGACCACCGCGCTCACGATCGTCGACGCCGCCGGGACGCCGAAGCGGCCGAACGCCGCCGCGAACGGGCTTGTCTCGCTGGGGATTTCGCGCCACGGCGTGATCATCACCAGCAGGGTCACCGAACCCACGTAGAACACGATCACGCGCCAGACGATCGTCGACGTCGCCTTGCGGACCGCCGTCTCCGGCTGGTCGGACTCCGCCGCTGCGATCGTCACGATTTCCGCGCCGAAATAGGAAAAAATCACGATCACCACGCCGTGGACGACCGAAAAGCCGCCGTGGGGCACGAAACCGTCGAGAGCGATGTTGCCGACCGAGAAGTGCGCTCCCGGCCAGAGCCCCAGCACGAACAGCAGGCCCAGTACCAGGAACACCACGATCGTCGCGACCTTGATCGACGCCAGCCAGAACTCCGTCTCCCCGAACGAGCGCGCCGACGCCAGGTTCGTCGCCGTCAGCAGGAGCATCAGCGCCAGCGAGAACACCCACTGCGGCACGCCGGGGATCCAGCCCTGCAGGATCTTCGCGCCGGCCACCGCCTCGAACGCGACCACGCCGACCCAGAAGTACCAGTACAGCCAGCCGATCGTGAAGCCCGCCCAGCCGCCGAGCGAGTCGCGGGCGTACTCCATGAACGAGCCCAGTGCGGGGGCGGCCGTCGCCATCTCGCCGAGCATCCGCATCACCAGCACGACGAGCAAGCCGCCCAGCGCGTACGAGAGCACGGCCGCCGGTCCTACGGTGCGGATCACCGCGCCGCTGCCGATGAACAGGCTCGCGCCGATGATGCCGCCGAGGGCGATCATGCGGACGTGCCGCTGCCGCAGGTCGGGCCGCAGCCCGGACTTCGTCGTCACGGTGTGGGATTCTCGCACTTCGGCACCACATCGTGAAGAACTCAGGTCGCGAGGATCTCCGACTTCCGCTGCACCAGGTACGCGCCGCCGAGCAGGATCGCCGAACCGAGCAGCTGCAGCCAGGTGAGCTCCTCGCCGAGCAGCGCCCACGCCGTGACGGTGACGATCACCGGCTCGACCAGCCCCAGCACGCTCGCCACCGACGCCGGCAGGTGCCGCAGCGACGAAATCCCGAAGACGTAGGCCAGCACCGTCGCCACCAGCACCAGCAGGGTGATCAGCAGCCACACCGGCGGGTGCCACGCGCCGAAGCCGACGTCGGTGCCGAGCAGCCCGACCGGCCACGTCCACGGCGGCGCGGCGAAGCTGATGGCGACCGCGCCGATCACCATGCCCCAGGTGACCAGGCCCAGCGGGTCGATGTCGGCCACCGCGCGCTCGCCGAGCAGGAAGTACCCGGCCGAGCAGAGCGCCGCGCCGAAGCCGGCGAGCAGGCCGACGCCGTCGAGCGTCACGCCCTGCCAGACCTGCGCGACCAGCGACAGCCCGACCATCGCCAGCGCGATGCCGCCCCACACCGACCGCGGCAGCCGGTGCCGCCACACGAACCGCACCCACAGCGCGATCAGCACGGGGGAGACGAACTCCAGCAGGATCGCGATGCCGACCGGGATCCGGCCCGCGGCGACGAAGTAGAGCAGCTGCACGCCGGCGACGCCGAGGAGGCCGTAGCCGGCCAGCACCGGCAGCTCGGCCCGGCCCACCCGGAGTTTCCGCGGCGCGACCAGCGCGACCCCGGCGAGCAGCACCAGCCCGGCCAGCGCGATGCGCATCGAGGCCACCTGCTCCGGGGTGATCCCGGCGCTCATCGCGGACTTGCCCAGCGTGCCCGACGTGCTGAAGAACAGCGCGGCCAGCAGGACGAGGGTGGTCCCGCGGCCGCGGTGGGCGACCCGGGGCGGGGCGAGGACGGGCAGCTCGGTGGTCACCCCGGCGACTCTAAGCGCGACCGCGTCACTGCCAAAGCGGTTTTCGCGGTTACTCGGCCTGCTTGAGCCCCGTCGCGACGTGCGTGGTGATGGTCGCCAGCCGCCGCCCCTGGACGCGCAGCGCGCCGAGGGCGAGGTCGTCGGGCGCCGCGGACTTGCGGGACACGAACGAGCCGCCGTACGGGTTGCCCGACTCCATCAGGTGCGGGTCGGTGTAGCCGAGCGGCACGACGATCGCGCCCCAGTGGTAGAAGACGTTGTTGATCGCCAGCAGCGTCGACTCCAGGCCGCCGTGCGCGGTGGACGCCGTCGTGAACGACGTCGCGACCTTGTCGGCCAGCTTCCCCTTCGCCCACAACCCGCCCGTGCTGTCCAGGAAGGACTTCAGCTGGGCGGCCGGGCCGCCGAACCGGGTCGGGCTGCCGATCGCGAGGCCGTCGGCCCACTCGAGGTCGGCGAGCTCGGCCAGCGCGTGGTGCGGGCCGGCGTCGATCCAGGCCTGCCAGCGCGGGTTCTGCGCGACGGCCTGCTCGGGCGCGGTCTCCCGCACGGTCCGCACCCGCACGTCGGCGCCGGTTTCGCGGGCGCCGGCGGCGAGGGACTCGGCGAGGGCCGCGGTGTTGCCGGTCGAGCTGTAGTAGACGACGAGGATCCGTGTGCTCACGTCCGCCGACTCTAGGGTGCCGGGCCGGGCGTCTCAGGATCCGGACTGGGGCTTCCACGGGCTGACCGTGTCGGTCGGCCGCGTCGGGTCGTGGAAGCGCGGGCGGTCCAGCTCGCCGCGGCGCAGCGGGACCAGGCCGTCGGCGATGGCCTGCATGATCTTCGCGTGCGCGCGCACGCCGGCGCCGGGCCGCTCCGGTTCGACGTCCGAGAGGTCGACGGGGTCGCCGAAGTGCACTTGGAACCGCGGCCGGCGCAGCGGCGCGCTGAGCCCGGAGCGGGCGAGCGGAACCAGGTCGGCCGGGCCGTTGACGGTCTCGGTGCCCCAGTAGACGGCCTCGTGCGCGCCCCACTGGCTGATCGGGATCACCGGCACGCCCGAGGCGAGCGCCAGGCGGGCCGCGCCGGTCTTGCCGCGCTCGGGCCACAGGCCGGGGTCGTGGCTGATCCGGCCCTCGGGGTAGACGATGATCGGCTCGCGCGTGGTCTTCATCGCCTCGACGGCCTCGGCGAACTGCCCGACGGCGGTCCCGGCGTGCTTGCGGTCGACCCGCAGGTGCCCGCTGACCCGCAGCGCCGGCCCGATCACGGGCGCGTCGAGGATGCCGCCGGCCAGCATGAACCGCGGGTTGATGCCGATCCGCTTGCACGCCGCCATCAGCACGAACGCGTCGAACACGCCGATGTGGTTCGCGGTCATGAGCAGCGGCTTGCCGCGCAGCTGAGCCGGGATCCGGCCGGTGACGGTGAGCCGTCCGACCAGGTTCACCAGACCGCGGTCGATGTTCAGCATGGTCCGCCAGATGGCGGGGGCACGGCGGGGCGGTTCGGCGGTGCGCAGCGCGAGCATGGGGCAGAGCATGGCAGACGCCGATTTCACCCGAATGCGCACTGGCCGGATCGGTTCACCCGGATGGCCCCGCCGCGCCGGTTGTGAGGCAGAAGTTCACCCTGAGCCGAGAGTGGCGCACGAGGCGAACGGGCACGGGCGGTTACCGTTGACGCATGGCTGGGTCGGCGACGAGGAAGAGAAGCACGGGAAGCGGCGCGAAGGGGGCAGCGGCGCGCAAGCCGCGTACGCCCGCGAAGCCACGGCCACGTTCGTCGCCCGCCCGCAAGCCCGCCCCGCGCCGCAAGACGCCCGGGATCTTCGGCAAGGGCGTCCGCGGCACCTGGAACCTGCTGGCCAAGGGCACCGGAACGCTGGCACGTACGGTCGGCCGCACCCGTGAGCTCGAGGCCGAACACCGTCGTGACGGCCTGGCGCTCGGCCTGATCGCGCTGGCCATCATCGCCGCCGTCGGCGTCTGGTGGCGGGCCGCCGGCCCGATCGGAGCCGGGGTCGAGATCGCCACCCGGAGCGTGCTCGGCGCCGGGGCCGTGACGCTGCCGCTCGTGCTGGTCGTCGTCGCCGTCGCGCTGATGCGGTCCGAACCGCACCCCGAGACGCGGCCGCGGATGGTCATCGGCACGATCATGGTCGTGCTGTCCGTGCTCGGGATGCTGCACATCTTCACCGCGCTCCCGGACACCAACGACGGCCGGATGTACGCCGGTGGCATCATCGGCGCCTTCTCCGGCGGCCTGCTCACCATGGGCGTCACCACCTGGGTCGCGGTGCCGCTGCTGATCCTCGCGCTCGTCTTCGGCATCCTCGTCTTCACCGGCACGCCGGTCCGCGAGATCCCGCAGCGGCTGCGCAACTGGGGCCTCGACGAGGAGGAGATCGCCGAGGCCGAGGCCCAGCGCTCCGGGTTCGCTACCGACGAGGACGCCGTCACCGACGCCGACCCGAAGGCCGCGCGGCTGCGCAAGCCGTCGCGGCGCCGCCAGGCCGCCGACGCGGACCCCGAGCAGCTCGACATCGACGCGATGCTGGCCGAGGCACCGACGCCGATCAAGCCGCCGAAGACGCTGCCCAAGCCGCCGGTCGAGGTGCCCGAGAAGAAGCCGAAGAAGGCCCCGGAGCCTCCGCTGGCCGTCACCCGGACCGTCGAAGGGGACTACCAGCTCCCGCCGCCCGACCTGCTGAAGCTCGGCGACGCGCCGAAGTCCCGCAGCAAGGCCAACGACGCCATGATCGAGGCGATCACCGGCGTGCTGGAGCAGTTCAGCATCGACGCGCAGGTCACCGGCTTCACCCGCGGCCCGACGGTCACGCGCTACGAGGTCGAGCTCGGCCCGGGCGTGAAGGTCGAGAAGATCACCGCGCTGACCAAGAACATCGCCTACGCGGTGGCCACCGACAACGTCCGGCTGCTGGCGCCGATCCCCGGCAAGTCCGCGGTCGGCATCGAGGTGCCGAACTCCGACCGCGAGATGGTCCGCCTGGGCGACGTCCTGCGCGCGCCGTCCACGGTCAAGGACAACCACCCGATGGTGATCGGCCTCGGCAAGGACATCGAGGGCCACTTCGTCACCGCGAACCTGACGAAGATGCCCCACCTGCTGGTCGCGGGCTCCACCGGTTCCGGTAAGTCGAGCTTCGTCAACTCGATGCTGGTGTCGCTGCTCGCCCGCGCGACACCGGACGAGTGCCGGATGATCCTGATCGACCCGAAGATGGTCGAGCTGACGCCGTACGAAGGCATCCCGCACCTGATCACGCCCATCATCACCCAGCCGAAGAAGGCCGCCGCCGCGCTGGCCTGGCTGGTGGAGGAGATGGAGCAGCGCTACCAGGACATGCAGGTCAACAAGGTCCGGCACATCGACGACTACAACAAGAAGGTCAAATCCGGCGAGATCACGGCGCCGCCGGGGTCCGAGCGCGAATACCGGCCGTACCCGTACATCATGGCGATCGTCGACGAGCTCGCCGACCTGATGATGACCGCCCCGCGCGACGTCGAGGACGCGATCGTCCGGATCACGCAGAAGGCGCGCGCGGCGGGTATCCACCTGGTCCTGGCCACGCAGCGGCCGTCGGTCGACGTCGTCACCGGCCTGATCAAGACCAACGTGCCCTCGCGGCTGGCGTTCGCGACGTCGTCGCTGACCGACTCGCGGGTCATCCTCGACCAGCCGGGCGCGGAGAAGCTGATCGGCATGGGCGACGCGCTCTACCTGCCGATGGGCGCCGGCAAACCGGTCCGCATCCAGGGCGCGTTCGTCGGTGACGAAGAGATCGCCGCGGTCGTCAACTACGCCAAGGAGCAGGCGCAGCCGGACTACCAGGACGGCGTCACCGCGCAGAAGGCCGGCGAGAAGAAGGAGATCGACCCGGACATCGGGGACGACCTGGACGTCCTGCTGCAGGCGGCGGAGCTGATCGTGACGTCCCAGTTCGGCTCGACGTCGATGCTGCAGCGCAAGCTGCGGGTCGGCTTCGCGAAGGCCGGGCGCCTGATGGACCTGCTGGAAAGCCGGGGCGTGGTCGGCCCGTCGGAGGGCTCGAAGGCCCGCGACGTGCTGATCAAGCCGGAGGAGCTGGAAGGCGTCCTGTTCATGATCCGCGGCGGCGGCCCGGTGGACGCCGACGCCGACGGCGACGACGAGTAGGCGGTGCAACCCGTGACGCCGTCCGTTCCGTCCTGAGCACGTGGACCTGAAGCGATTCGTAGCCGGACTGTTCGCCTTCGCCGTCGTGACGGTGGGCGCCGGGAGCTCGGTCGCCACCGGGCAGCCCGCCGCCCCCGGGCCGGCCACGCCACCGTCCTCGACGGTGAGCGCCCCGGCCGGCCGCGACGTCACCCTGCGGCTCGGGCAGGAGGCCGCCGTCCAGGGCAAGGACCTGACCGTGCGCTACACCCGGGTCGTCTCGGACTCGCGGTGCCGCCCGGGCATGACGTGCATCTGGCAGGGGGAGGCCACGCTGGCGTTCCTGCTGAAGGAGCCCGGCCGCGGCGAGAGCACGACGGCCGAGCTGCACAGCGGCCCGCGTACGGGCCCTCAGGCGACGTCGTTCGCGGCCAGCCGCATCGAACTGGTGTCGGTCAGCGAGGACGGCGGGGAAGCCACGGTCCGGGTCACATGAGCCGCTGCGGCCCAAAGTGATCCAGACCGCGGCGGCGATCCGCGCCACGTGCCCTTGGTCGCGGCCCGGCCAGGAATGCGATGGCCGCGAGCATGCCGCCGATGGTCTTGACCGGCCCGGACTCCTCGAAGAGTGCGTTGAACTCCAGGGATCACCCGAGCGGCGTGCCCCAGTGGTCCTGGAAGGCCACTTCGGACAGCGGGGTGCGCGGCGCGGGCTTGAAGTCCGGCACGGTCGTGTACGCCACCGGCAGCAGCCCGGCCTGCGTGTGGCCGTCCGGGATGCCGAGGATCTCGGCCGCCTCCGCCTCGCGGGAAAGGTGGTACGTGGTGAGCGTCGAGCCGAGGCCGCGTGCGCGCAGCGCCAGCTGGAAGTTCCACACCGCCGGGAAGATGCCGCCGTAGAAGGCCGCGTCGACCGCGTTGTCCCCGGCCGGGCGGCCCCGCAGGACCGGGATCACGAACACCGGGACGCGCTCGATCACGTCGATCAGGTGCTGCCCGGACGCCAGCGCCCGCGGGTCGCCCGTCTTCGTCGCGAGGTAGGCCTCGCCGACCTCGCGGAACAGCACCCCGAGCCGGTTCTTCACGTCCTGGTCGCGCACGACGAGCCAGCGCCAGGCCTGGACGTTGCCGGGTGTCGGCGCCTGCAGCGCCAGGTTCAGGCACTCCTCGACGACGGCGGGTTCGACCGGCCGGTCGAGGTCGAGCTTGCGGCGCACCGCGCGGGTCGTGCTGAGCAGGTGATCGATCTCCATGACCCCATCCTGGCCCAGGCGCGCGCGAGCGCACCCGGGCCGGGGCGCGGGCTCAGCCGCCGAACTTGCGGACCGCCTGGTAGTACGTCCAGGCGGCGCCCTTGCAGGCCACGTTGGAGCCGCAGACGCTCTTGAGGTCGCTGTAGAGGTTGTCGTCGATCTTCAGCCGGTTCGCCTCGGAGAAGCGGCCCTGCTTCTTGTAGTTGCGGTAGCCGAAGTCGTGCCGGTGGCAGCCGGGCAGGAACTGCCAGCCGAACGGCGTGTCCGGCGACCACGAGCAGCCGTCCGACGACCAGTCGAGCTGGCCGGAGTAGGGCGCCTGGTTCCGGATCGACTCGAACCCGGACAGGGACGTGGAGAAGAGGTACTGGTCGGTGACCGTCGGGATGTCGACGGCCGCCGCGGTGCCGGCGCCCGCGAGGACGCCTCCGCCGACAGTCACGGCCACCGCCACGGTGGCCCCCAGGTTCCGCAGTGTCGTGCGCATCGTTGCTTCCTTGCCGATCGAGTGACTTGGTGCCCGACCAGCTTCGGGCAGGCCAGTGGCGTGGGTCACCGCCCGAAAGGATGTTGTCGGGAAAATTTCCCCCTGACTTCGCCCCCTAGGTGGGAATCGGCCAGACGACCTAGGGGTGGCCGACCCGGCCGCGTCAGAGCTGCAGCAGCATCCGCGAGTTGCCCAGCGTGTTCGGCTTCGCGTACGGCAGGTCCAGGAACTCCGCCACGCCCGTGTCGTGCGAGCGCCGCATCTCCTCGAACACCTCGTGCGAAACCGGCGTCCCGTCGATCTCCACGAAGCCGTGCCCGGCGAAGAAGCTCGTCTCGAAGGTCAGCACGAACAGCCGCCTGAGACCCAGCTCACGGGCCTCCTCCACCAGCCGCGCCACGAGCAGCCGCCCGACGCCCTGGCCGCGGACCGCCTTGTCGACCACCACCGTGCGCAGCTCGGCGATGTCCTCCCAGAGCACGTGCAGGGCCGCCGCGCCGACGACTTCGTCACCCAGTTCGGCGACCCAGAACTCCTGGACCGCCTCGTAGAGCGTGACCAGGTCCTTCTCCAGCAGGACGCGGCCGGCGTCCGAATCGACGAGGGCCTTGATCTTGCGGACGTCGGCGATCCGCGCGCGGCGGACGGTCGGGCGGGGGGAGGCGGACGGCACGATCGTCAACCCTGCCACATCGCCCGGCGCGCGCGGCGACACAGCTCGCTCTTCGGGTCCGGTTGTCGCAGCCGGGCCACGCCGTCGTCAGGCCGCGTGCACCCGGCGGCTACCCTGAACTTCGTGCCTTCCCCTGCCACGGACCCAGCCGCCACCCGACGCGTCTCCCTGCTGACCCTGGGCTGCGCCCGCAACGAGGTCGACTCGGAGGAGCTCGCGGGCCGGCTCGCGGCCGGCGGCTGGGAGCTGGCGGCCGATCCCGAAGAGTCCGACGTCGTGGTGGTCAACACCTGCGGCTTCGTCGAATCGGCCAAAAAGGACTCGGTCGACACGCTGCTGGCGGCGTCCGACACGGGCAAGAAGGTCGTCGCCGTCGGCTGCATGGCCGAGCGCTACGGCCACGAGCTCGCCGACAGCCTCCCCGAAGCCGACGCCGTGCTGGGCTTCGACCACTACGCCGACCTCTCGGCCCGGCTCGACGACGTCGTCGCCGGCCGCAAGATCGCCTCGCACACCCCCGGCGACCGCCGCAAGCTGCTGCCGATCAGCCCGGTCCAGCGGCCCGCCGCCGCGGAGACCGTCGAGGTCCCGGGCCACGCGCAGCACGGCTGGGGCCCGCGGGTGCTCCGCACGCGCCTCGACGACGCGCCGGTCGCCGCGCTGAAGATCGCCTCCGGCTGCGACCGGCGCTGCTCGTTCTGCGCGATCCCGTCGTTCCGCGGCTCCTTCGTCTCGCGGCAGCCCGACGAGATCGTCGCCGAAGCGATGTGGCTGGCCGAAAACGGCGTCAAGGAGCTGTTCCTGGTCAGCGAGAACTCGACGTCGTACGGCAAGGACTTCGGCCGCGACGGCGCCACCGCGCTGGAGCGGCTGCTGCCGCGCCTGGCGGCGGTCGACGGCATCGAGCGCGTCCGCGTCTCCTACCTGCAGCCGGCCGAGACGCGCCCGCAGCTGGTCAAGGCCATCGCCACCACGCCGGGCGTCGCCGAGTACTTCGACCTGTCGTTCCAGCACTCCAGCGAGCAGGTGCTGCGCCGGATGCGCCGGTTCGGCTCGACCGACTCGTTCCTCGCGCTGACCGAGCAGATCCGCGAGTACGCGCCCGAGGCGGGCATCCGCACCAACGTGATCGTCGGGTTCCCCGGCGAGACCGAGCACGACCTGAGCGAGCTGGAGCGCTTCCTGACCGGCGCGCGCCTCGACGCGGTCGGCGTCTTCGGCTACTCCGACGAGGACGGCACCGAGGCCGAGGGCTTCGACGGCAAGCTCGACGCCGAAGAGGTCGCGAAGCGGGTCACCCGGATCTCGGCGCTGGTCGAGGAGCTGACCTCGCAGCGCGCCGAGGACCGGATCGGCACCTTCGTCGACGTCCTGGTCGAGCTGGACGACGACGGCGAGGTCACCGGCCGCGCCGCGCACCAGGCCCCCGAGGTCGACGGCGAGTGCATCATCCTCGACGCGCCGGAGAAGGCCCAGGTCGGCGACTTCCTGCGGTGCGAGGTCGTGGACTCGGCGGGCGTCGACCTGATCGTCCGCGCGGTACCGGACGCCGACCGGTGAGTGCGCTCCCCAGCGACGCCGCCGACGAGGGCCTGACGCACGACGCCCCCGCCCAGGTCCCCGAGCCGACCCCGGTCCCGACGCTCAACGTCGCGAACCTGCTGACGCTGTCGCGGCTGGTCCTGGTCCCGCTGTTCGTCGCCGCGCTGTTCGTCGGCGACGGCCACGACACCACCTGGCGCGCGCTCGCGACCGGCCTCTTCGCCATCGCTTCGGCCACCGACCAGCTGGACGGCTGGGTGGCCCGCAAGTACGGCCTGATCACCGACTTCGGCAAGATCGCCGACCCGATCGCGGACAAGGCGCTGACCGGCGCCGCGCTGGTGGGGCTGAGCGTCCTCGGCGAGCTCGGCTGGTGGGTCACGATCGTGATCGCGGTCCGCGAGATCGGCGTGACGCTGCTGCGCTTCTGGGTGATCCGCCACGGCGTGATCCCGGCCAGCCGGGGCGGGAAGGCGAAGACGATGGCGCAGATCGCGGCCATCGTGGCGTACCTGCTGCCGCTGCCGGCCGGCGCGGACCCCGTCCGCTGGTCGCTGATGGGCCTGGCCCTGGTGCTGACGGTGGTGACGGGGGTGGACTACCTGGTCCGCGCGATCCGGCTGCGCGCGGCCGGGCGCCGGGTCACCGGGAGCTGAGCTTGGCCGAGGTGCCGCGAACGACTCATGGGGGACCTCCGGCGTTCCAAATGAGTCATTGGCGACCTCCGGCCGGCCCGGCCGCTGCGCGCGAGGTGGCCGCGGGCGGCACCGCCGGGGCGGGCCGGCGCCTGCCCCTCCCGACCGGGCCGAGGTGCCGCGAATGAGTCATTCGCGACCTCCGGCCATCCCCGCCGAGGGTGACGAGCAGGCCGCCGCCCTCGTCGCGGCCCTCACCCGGCGCGGGGAGACCGTCGCCGCCGCCGAGTCGCTGACCGCCGGGCTCGTCTGCGCCACCCTCGCCCGCGTGCCCGGGGCCAGCGCGGCCCTGCGTGGCGGGCTCGTCGTCTACGCCACCGAACTCAAGACCGTCCTCGCCGGCGTCGACGCCACCCTGCTGGCCGAGCACGGCGCCGTCCACCCCGAGGTCGCCGCGCAGCTCGCCGAGGGTGCCCGTGAGCGGTGCGGGGCCACCTGGGGCCTCGGGCTCACCGGCGTGGCCGGCCCGGCCGCGCAGGACGGCGTCGAGCCCGGGACCGTGCACATCGGGCTCGCGGGGCCGGGAACACGCACACCGCGTCTTTCGGGGGTTCGGGTGGCGGAGCCCCCGACCCGAGGCGAAGCCTCGTTTGTCACAGTCCGTACGCTGGCGTTGAGCGGCGATCGCGACTTGATCAGGACCCGATCGGTCCAGGCCGCGTTTGCCCTGCTCGGGGAACATCTGACGTGAATCCGGCGTTCGCCCTTGGCGTACGGGAGCACCAACTCCTGCGCCCAGGGCACCGCTCTGGGTAACGTAGGGGGTACTTGTACGGAAGGGAGGCGCGTGATGACCGTGCTGTTGCGTGAGGCGATCGGTGATCGGCTCCGTCATGCCCGCACCAACCAGCGTCGTACGCTGCGCGACATCTCCCGCGCCGCCAGGGTCAGCCTCGGCTACCTCTCGGAGGTGGAACGGGGCCAGAAGGAGGCGTCGAGCGAGCTGCTCGCGTCCATCTGCCAGGCTCTGGACCTTCCGCTCGGCGAACTGTTGCACAAGGTGGCGGCGGACGTTTCGGCCCTCGACAACGTCGAGGTCGCGCCGGTCGACGAGCGGATCGTGGAGGGCAGGCCCCGGGAGAAGCGGGGTGCCGAGGCCTCGGCGGCCGGTATCGAAGGCGGCCGCCTGATGTCCGAGCTGATCGGGAACGACCTCGCCGACCTGCGGGTTTCCCCGGCACCGCGGATGAACACGACGTTGCGGACGACGATCGGCCAGCCCAAGCTGGCCTCGACCATCGCCGCTTGATCACAGGTCGGACACGACGACGGCCCCGGGCAACCCGCCCGGGGCCGTTCGCGTTGCCTACTCGGGGTGATCAGGGCGATCCCTGAATTCCGCCGGGTCGCCTGGAACGGAAGTGGCCGACCTGACACGATGGAACCCAACGCCGGGGTCGGTGCGTTGCAGAAGCAGGGGAGCGACGCCCCACCCCGAGTACTCAAGGCCCGTGGGACGCAAGAAGGCAGGCGGAGGAGATGGCCAACCCGTTCGTGAAGTTCTGGAAGTACATGATGGCGGCGTTCTCGTCGAAGATCGACGAGCACGCCGACCCGAAGGTACAGATCCAGCAGGCCATCGAGGAGGCGCAGCGCAACCACCAGGCGCTGACGCAGCAGGCCGCCTCCGTGATCGGCAACCAGCGGCAGCTGGAGATGAAGCTCAACCGGCAGCTCGGCGACGTCGAAAAGCTGCAGGCGTCCACCCGGCAGGCGCTCGTCCTCGCGGACGAGGCCCGCAGCAAGGGTGACGAGCAGAAGGCCACCGAGTTCGAGAACGCCGCGGAGAGCTTCGCGACGCAGCTCGTCACGGCCGAGCAGAACATCGAGGACCTGAAGACGCTGCACGACCAGTCGCTGCAGGCCGCGGCCCAGGCCAAGAAGGCCGTGGAGCGCAACTCGCAGATGCTGCAGCAGAAGCTGGCCGAGCGCACGAAGCTGCTCTCGCAGCTGGAGCAGGCGAAGATGCAGGAGCAGGTCTCCGCTTCGCTGAACCAGATGAGCCAGCTGGCGGCGCCGGGCAACACGCCGTCGCTGGAAGAGGTCCGCGACAAGATCGAGAAGCGCTACACCACGGCGCTGGGCTCGGCGGAGCTGGCGCAGAACTCGGTCCAGGGGCGGATGATGGAGGTCCAGGCCTCCACGACGCAGATGGCGGGCCAGTCGCGGCTGCAGCAGATCCGCGCGTCGATGCACGGTGACTCGGTCGCCCAGGTGACCGACGGCGGCGCGGCGGCCCAGAAGCCGGCGAGCAGCTCGGCGGACATCCAGCGGGAGATCCAGGCGCGCGTGCAGGCCGAGCAGGGCAAGAACCCGGCCTGACCCGGGCTTGAACCAGGGCGAAGGGGGCGAAAGCGATGGGGCAGCAAGGCAAGCGGCGTGACTTCGGCGAACTGAGCGCCAAGCTGGAGAAGCACATCGAGAAGCTGCCCGACTACGCCGTCCGCGCCCAGGAAAAGCTCCAAAAGGTGCAGAAGTACTTCCCGCCGGCCGAGCAGGCCGGCGGGAAGTCTCCGCGCCCGAACCCGCTGCAACGGCCGCCCGTGCGGCGGCCGGACGTGACGACGTCGCTGACGTCGATGGCGAACCAGGTCCCGGCCTTCGCCGAGGCCCGGGCCAAGTGGGACCGCTGGAACCACCCGGCCGCGAAGCTCGAACGCCGCAAGCGCCGGACGGCGAAGGCACTCACGCTGTGGATCCTCCTCACGATCCTGTGCGGCGTGGTCACCGTGGCGGCGGCCGTGGGCTGGATCAGCCCCACCCACGCCGCGATGATGCCGCAGGCGATCACGGCGTTCGCCGGGGTCGTCATCTTCGGCACGTTCAGCGTCCGGTCCGGCCTCAAGCTGCGCGACCTCAAGCGCACCCCGATCCCGGCGGCGCCGGCCGGACCGCCGCCGCTGCCCCCCGCCCGGTCGGCGGCCCGCGAACCCATGGAACGGCTCGCCGAGTGCGAGGCGTCGCTGGGCGAGCTGCTGCGCCAGCTTTCGGTGCCGTCCCCGGTGGGCACGGCCCCGGTTTCCGAGGTGGCCGTCGCGGACGCCCGGCAGACGGCGAACGAAGCCGCCGCCGCGCTGCGCGGCCTGGCGGCCCGCATCCAGGCGATCGAGCGCGGCCGGGACTCCGCGCCGACCCGGGAGAAGGCGGCCTTGGCCGCAGCCGTCGGCAAGCTCCGCGAACAGCTCGACGACGGCATCGAGGGCTACCGCGGCCTGGTCGCCGCGGCGGGCCACACGGTCGCCGCCTCCAGCGACGGCCTGGTGACGTCGAAGCAGGACCTCACTGACGCGACCGACCGCCTGGCGGGGCTGGCGATGGCCCTGCGCGAGCTCTCCTGACCGTCCGATTCCGCCCGGCGCGCCCGCTCGGCGAAGCGAAATCCGGCTGATCCCAGCCGGATCCCACGTTTTCCCCGCCCGTCACGCTAATCCGGCTTCGCTGCGCCATCCGGGCACCCCGCTCCGCCGTTCGAGGGCGTCCATGCGGCCGTCCGGCCCGTTCGTCACCCCGCGTGCGTGATCGTGCGTTTCACCCCGGCGTCGCCGCCTGTTCACCTCTTGGTGCCGAAACACGCGCGTAATCGGAAACTGATCGCGACGGAAACGTCGGCGAACTAACGTTTCTGTCATGCATGCAGAGGTGTCACTCGCCGGGAGGCCCGCCGTGCACTGAGGTTCGCCGGCGCCGACCGTACACAGTGGACTTTCTCGACCCGCCGAGGAAAGGACGCCCCGTGAACACGCTCCCGCCGGACCCGGACCCCGTCCCGGTCACCCCGCCCACCGCCTCGCACCGCGTCATCGCCGCCTTCGAGCGCATCACCGAAGCCGGCCGCCCCGAAATCTGGACCACCCTCCGCGCCGTCGAAGACGTCCTCGTCGACGCCAAGACCGTCGACGAACGCGTCAAGGCCGGGGAAGACCTGCCGCTGGCCGGCACCGTGTTCGCCGTGCAGGACCTGATCGACGTCGCCGGGCAGCCGGCCGGGTCCGGCGTGCCGGAGACCAGCGCCCCGGTCGTCGCCCGGCTCACCGCCGCCGGCGCCATCGTGCTCGGCAAGACCGGCGCCGCCATGGTTTCCGGGACCTGGGACCGCACCAAGGCCGGCGGGAACGGCGCGGCGGTCGCCGTCGCGCTGGGCATCGTCGACCTGGCGTTGAGCACCGGGGGAGCCGTCCCCGCGGCGCTGAACGCCGTCGCCGCCGTGAAGCCGACACGCGGCCTGCTGCCCGCCGCCGACGGCGTCTCCGTCTACTCGAACGGCCTGGTCACCGCGCACCGCGCGCTCACGCAGATGACCGGCGGCGACCGGTCCTGGCCCGCCGACGTCCGCCTCGGCGCCGGCGAGCACCCGAGGATCGGCTACCCCGCCGACCTGCCCCTCGGCGAGGCCGCGAGCCTGGCGCTCGATATCGTCGTCGCCCGGCTGACGGCATCGGGGGCCGTGCTGACCCCGTTCTCCGTGCGCGAGCCCGGGTTCGACGGTTTCGACGCCCTCGTCGTGCCCACCGTCCCGGAGCACCCCGGGATCGCCGAAGCGCTGGCCGACCCGGCCGGTGTGGGCCACCGCCTGGCCGCCTGCACGGCGTTCGCGAACCTCCTCGACGTGGCCGTGGTGTCGGTCCCGGTGCTGCCGGGCGACCGCCGTCCGTTCGGCGTCACCTTCCTGACGCGGGCGTTCGAAGACCAGATCGCGCTGGACCTCGCGACCGTCTGCACGGACGAGCCGATGACGCCCTACCCCGAGCCGGGCGAGGACGTCGTCGTGTTCGGCGCGCACCTGCGCGGTCAGCCGCTCAACGCCGAGCTCACCGGGCTCGGCGCCCGGTTCGGCGGGCCGGTCCGGACCATCGAGGGCTACCGGATGGTGCTCCTGGGCACCGAGCCGCCGCAGCCCGGCGTGCTCGCCGGCGGCGCCGTCCTCGACGGCGAACGCTGGCGGCTCTCCCCGGCCGCGTTCGAGCGGTTCGCCGCCGCGCTCAAGGAACCCTTCGTGCTCGACCGCGTCGAGCTGGACGACGGCACCGCCCCGCTCGCCGTCCGCTGCCTCGCCGCGGACGGGCCCGGTCTGGACCGCTACGAGTCCTGGCGCGGGTACGTCCGGTTCGCCTCTACCGCCGGCCTGCGAGCCCCCGGCTGACGCGGCGCACCAGGCCCGGCCCGTGCAGCGCGAAGCCCGTGTAGAGCTGCACGAGCGACGCACCGGCGTCCACGAGCCGGAGCGCGTCGTCCGGGCCCAGGACGCCGCCGACGCCGATGATCGGCAGGGTCCCGCCGGTGTGGTCGTGCACGAACCGCACGACCTCGGCCGCGCGGGTGGTCAGCGGCCGGCCGGACAGCCCTCCCGCCTGTCCGGCCAGGCCGCTCTCCGCGGCCGCGATGCCGTCGCGGGACAACGTCGTGTTCGTCGCGATGATCCCGGCGACGCCGTGCTCGACCGCGACCTCCAGGAGCTCGCCCAGCGCGTCGTCGGTCAGGTCGGGCGCGACCTTCACCAGCAGCGGCGTCGGCGTGCCCTGGCCGGCCAGCTCCGCGGACGTCGCCCGCAGCTCGCCGAGCAGCTCGGCCAGCGCGGCGCGGTCCTGCAGCTGCCGCAGGCCCGGCGTGTTCGGGGAGCTGACGTTGATCGCGAAGTAGTCCGCGTACGGGTACAGCGCCCGCAGCGAGAACCGGTAGTCCTCGACGGCCTCGTCGAGCGGCGTCACCTTCGACTTGCCGATGCTGATCCCCAGCGGGACGCCGGGTTTGCCGTCGCGAGCCAGCTTCGCCGCGAGCGCTTCGGCGCCGTCGTTGTTGAAGCCCATGCGGTTGATCACCGCGTCGGACGCGGGGAGGCTGAACAGCCGCGGCCGGGGGTTGCCCGGCTGCGCCAGCCGTGTCACCGTGCCGACCTCGACGAACCCGAAGCCCAGCGCGGCCCACGCGGGCAGCGCGCGGCCGTTCTTGTCCATCCCGGCGGCCAGGCCGACGCGGTTGGGGAAGCGCAGGCCGAGCACCGTCACCGGGTCGTCGACGCGGAGGGCGCCGCCGAGCGCGGGCGCCGCCTTGCCGAGCCGGGCGAGGACGCTGATCGTGCGCTCGTGCACCAGCTCGGGGTCGTGGTAGGACAGCCGGTACAGCGCCGGGCGGACGATCTTGTCGAAGAACACGCCCCCATGCTGCCAAACCGCCCGCGGCCCGCTACCGGAGCGCCGCTTTCACGTGAAAGCGGCCACTACGCCCCCGCGGCCCGGAGGTCCTTCCACTCGTCTTCGAGCAGGGCGTAGATCAGCTCGTCGGTCCACTCGCCCTTGACGATCTCGTTCTCCTTCAGGTGCGCTTCCCGGCGCATCCCGAGGCGTTCCATCAGCGCGGCGGACGCGGTGTTCCGGCCGTCGCAGCGGCCGATGACGCGGTGCAGCCCCAGGTCTTCGAAGGCCAGCCGCAGCAGTTCGGTCGTCGCCTCGGCGGCCAGGCCCTTGCCGTGGTGGTCCGGGTGGAAGACGAAGCCGATCTCGCCCTGGCGGTGCTCGCTGCTGATCCACTCGAGGTTCAGGTCGCCGATCAGCTGCCCGGTCGAGGCCAGTTCGACCGCCACGGCCAGGAACTGCCCTTCCTTCGTCAGCGTGGAGCTGTGGACCCGCTTGGCCAGCGCGGCGGCCGACTCGGCCCGGCTACGCGGCCCCCAGTAGAGGTAACGGGCGACGTCGGCACGGGACTGGAAGGAGTTCAGCGCGTCGAGGTCGCCGGGCGTGAACGGGCGCAGGAGCAGCCGATCCGTGGTGATCGGGTAGTCGGGCCTGAGCATGCGTCCAGGCTAGCGACCTTCAACCGTCCGGGTGACACAACGGAGAAACGCTGATCGCCGGACGGTCGTCCCGCGACGCCGGGTGGCGCGACGTGCACAAATGAGCACTCCATCGAGGAAATGGAGGAACCCCCGGGGTGCCTCTCGGACGCCGTCAAACGTCCGAGCCCGAGCCGGACTGGTGCTCGGGAACCCCGGGGGCACGGTGACTGCCTGGTATTCGCTATCAGGCATCACGTGGAGCAGGCGATGAGCCAGAAGGTGGCTCAGCTGTAGCGCTGCTCAAAGTCCTCCACGTGCCATCCGCTAGCGGACAGCCACCTCACGAGTCCTGTTGGAATACAACTTGGGACCACCTCCTCTCTCGTGTACTTCCACGCTAGGCGAAGCTCCCGGGGTCCGGCAATGTCATTTTCGCGATCTCACTCCGCAGACGGCCTTTGCGCTGCTCACCGAAGAAGGACGCGTCGACGGCGTGCTCCGCGAGCGGCGCCGGCCCGGCCGCGGCCGGCCCCATCGCGACGGAGACGTACTCGCCGGTCATGCGCCACACCGGGTGCGCGGCGATGCTGGCGAGCTGCGCGGTCCGGAGGTCGGGCACGCGTCGAGCGGGATCCGGTGCGCCGCACGGTGTTCCCGCACCGCCGGGTCGGCCGCGAAGCCGGTGCCGTGCCCGATCCGGTGGTTTCGCCCGCGTGCGGGACGCTGCGCAGCCCGGCTTCCCGCGCCCGCGTGAAGAACGGCTTGAACGCGCCCGGCCGACGCCCGGTTCCGGCCCGCCCAACCCGAAGGACACCAGGCCCTTAGGGCGTTCGCGCAGCGCGAACACGAGCGTCTCCCGCCCGGCTTCGACGCCCGTTTCGCCCGGGATGTCGGAGCACCAGGCCAGTTCTACGCCCAGCCCGGCCGCTCTCCAGCCCGGACAGCAGTTCGTCGCCGGGCACTCCGTCGAGCACGTGGTTGTACGGCGTGACGGTGACTTCGGCGTAGCGGCAGTTCTGCGCGGCGAGATCGGCGGGCCAGTGCGAGGACGGTCCGCAGGCCCGCGGCACCGGGCCTACTGCGGCGGGTGCGGTCCGGCCTGGTCCTTCGGGCAGAACCAGGTCGGCCGGCGCTGGACGTCGTGGCCCTGCGTGCGGACCAGGAGCCGTCCGCCGCAGCGGAAGCAGCCCTGGCGGGTGCGCTCGTAGACCCAGTTCTTCCGGTTGCGGTCGAGGTGCCCGGTGGTGCTCTGGTCGAAGCGGCCGGAGCGGGCGTTGGCCAGCAACAGCTTGCGGGCCAGCGCGACCGTGGTCGCGGCGTCCACTTCGGACACCGGAACCCACGGCGTGACGCCGAGCAGGAAGGCGATCTCGCACTTGTAGAGGTTCCCGACCCCCGCCATGACCCGCTGGTCGAGCAGCGCCAGCCCCAGTTCGCGCTCCGGTGCGGCGGTCAGGTTCGCGACCGCGCGCGCCGCGTGCTCTTCCGTCCACTGTGGATCGAGCAGGTCCGGGCCGAGGTGCGCGACGAGGTCGTGTTCCTTCGGCGTGGCGACGATCCTGAGGTCGTGGACGCGGAAGCCGATCACCTGGACGTCGGCCGCGGTGAAGACCACGCGGGCGTGGTGGCCGGGCCGCCGCCACTTCGCGCCGGCGGCGTAGACGTCCCACATGCCGTCCATCATCAGGTGCGAGTGGAGCGTCAGGTCGCCGGAGAAGCGCGTGAAGAGGTGCTTGCCGACCGTGCCGACGCCGAGGACCTCGCGCCCGGCGAGGTCCACAGTGGCCAGCTGGGGCACGCGGAACTCCCCGCGCAGCAGCGTTTTGCCGGCCAGTGCCTTGTCGAAGCGCTTCCCGACGAGGTAGACGGTGTCACCTTCGGGCACGGCTCACCCCGCCGATTCGGACACCTCGGCGGGTGCCTCGGGTGTCTCCGGCGCCGGGCCTTCGGGCCAGTCCGGGCCCTCGGGCTCTTCGCCGGCGACGCGGTGGCGGCCGGCCCGGTTCGAGCGCAGGATCTTCGCCAGCACCATGTTGAACGTCAGCGCGATCTCCTGGGCACCGGGGGAGTGCCATTCGTGGATCGGGCTGCACGCGCCCTGGGCCTGCTGCACCGCCAGGCGGTCGGTGATCGCCGTCGGCATCACCAGCGAACCGAAGTTCTCGCGCAGCTCGGCGATCCGGAACTGGTGCTCGTAGGACCGGACGCGCAGCTTGTTCACCAGCACGCCGATCGGCCGCAGCCGCGGGTTGAGGTCCTTGCGGATCTTCTCGATCGCTTCCAGGGCCCGGTGCGCGCCCGCGACGGCGTACATGGTCGGCTCGGTGACGATGAGCGCGCTGTCCGCGGCGACCAGCGCCGACTTCGTCAGCCGGCCCAGCGACGGCGGGCAGTCGAGGATCACCAGCTCGTAGGGCAGTTCGCCGAGCGGCTCGCGGTGCAGTTCGTCGAGCGCGCGGGAGAAGTTCGCCAGCCGCTCGCTGTCGGCGTCGGGGTCGTTGAGCAGTTCCAGCTCTTCGGTGCCGACGAGGACGTCGACGTCCTCGCTCCACACGCTGGGCGCGATCGCGCGTTCGAGCATCTCCCGGGTCGGGGTCTCGAGCACGTCCGCGAGGGTGGCGTCGGTGAACGGCGGGTCGAGCGAGGTGGTGGCGTTGCCCTGCGGGTCGAGGTCGACCACCAGCGTTCGCGTGCCCCTACGCAAGGCGGCGGACGCGATACCGAGAGCGACCGTCGTCTTGCCGACGCCTCCCTTGAGGCTGAGTACGGCGACCGTGTGCACGACGACCAGCCTACGGGTGTGGGCGAGGCGCGCCGTCGGGCAAGGGGCGTTCACTCGAAGGGAGGAGCCGGGGAGGCGGGCGGGGGCGGGCACTACCCTGTCCGGCATGAAGACGGAGACCGTGGCCGCCCGGGGTTCGGGTGCCGTTCGCCGGGTGCTCGAGGCCGAGCTGAAGGCCGCCCGCGCCCGGGGCGTCGAGCACCCCCGCGTCGTCGACGTGGGCGGCGGCAGCGGCGGCTGGGCGGTGCCGTTCGCGGCGGCGGGCTGCCGGGTGACGGTCGTCGAGCCGAGCCCCAACGCGCTGGCCACGCTGCAGCGGCGGGCCGAGGAAGAGGGCGTCGCCGACCGGATCACGGTGATCGCGGACGACTCCGACGCGCTGGGCAGGCACGTCGAGGCCGGCTCGGCCGACCTGGTGCTGGCGCACGGCCTGCTGGAGATCGTCGACGACCCGGCGGCGGTGCTGACGGCGCTGGCCACGGCGGTCGCCCCGGGCGGCGCGGTGTCGGTGCTGGTGGCCAACCGCCACGCGTCGGTCCTCTACCGGGCGCTGTCCGGCCGCGTCGCCGAAGCCCGGCAGCTGCTGGAGAGCGCGGACGGCGTGGTCGCGGGCGACACGGTGCTGCGGCGCTTCGACGCCGACGGCCTGCGCGCCCAGCTGGTGACGGCGGGCCTGGACGTGACGCTGCTGCAGGGCGACCGGGTGATCTCGGACCTGATGGGCGGCGACGTCCGCGAAGACGAGCTGGCGGACTTCGAGCGCGTGGCGGCGGCCACCCCGGCGTTGCGGGAGATCGCGAGCCGCCTGCACGCGGTGGCGCGGCCCCCGGCCTGAATGGCGGATTTCGGCTGGCGTGCGGCCGTGACCGGCGGATTCCGGTCGTCGCGCACCGCTCGATCCGGAATTGTCGGTGGTGCCCGGTAGCGTCCCGGGCGTGGGGCGAAATGCTGAACTGCCGGGCGGGATGGCCCGGTTCCGCGTCCGGCCGGGGGAGCCGGCGCCGGACGACGCCGGCTGCGGGCTGCTGCACGTCGACATGGACGCGTTCTTCGTGTCGGTCGAGCTGCGCACCCGCCCCGAGCTGGCGGACAAACCGGTCGTCGTGTCGGGCGGCGGCCCCCGCGCGGTCGTGGCGGCGGCGAACTACCCGGCGCGCAAGTTCGGCGTGCGCTCGGCGATGCCGTTCTCGACCGCCAAGCGCCTCTGCCCGCACTTGATCAACATCCCGCCGACATCGGGCCTGTACGGCGAGGTCTCCCGCGGGGTGATGGGGATCTTCCGCGAGCTGACGCCGCTGGTCGAGCCGCTGAGCCTGGACGAGGCGTTCCTGGACGTCAGCGGAGCACTGCGCCGCCTGGGCGCGACACCCGCTTCGCTGGGCGCGCAGATCCGGGCGCGGGTCGAGGCCGAGCACGGGATCACGTGCTCGGTCGGCGTGGCGAAGGTCAAGTTCGTGGCGAAGCTGGCGTCGGGGATGGCGAAGCCGGACGGCATGGTCGTCGTCCCGGCGGCGGAGACGCTGGCCTTCCTGCACCCGCTGCCGGTCTCGGCGCTGTGGGGCGTCGGCGCCCGCACGGAGGAACAGCTGAAGCGGCTCGGCCTGGACACGATCGCGGACGTGGCCGCGTTCCCGCCGGAGCGCCTGAAGAAGTCGCTGGGAACGGCGATCGGCGAGCACCTGTACCGGCTGGCGCACGGCGTCGACGAGCGCGCGGTGGTGATCGACTCCCCGGAGAAGTCGATCGGCGCCGAGCACACTTTCGACGTCGACCGCCATGACCGGGCTTCGCTGGGCCTGGAGCTGCTGAGGCTCTCCGAGCGGGTGGGGGCGACGCTGCGGGAGCGGGGTGTCCGAGGCCGGACGGTGTCGATCAAGGTGCGCTTCGCGGATTTCCGCACGATCACCCGTGCCCGCACGCTGATGTCGGCGACGGACGTGGCCCGGGAGATCCACGCGGTGGCGGTGGCGTTGCTGGCGGAGCACGCGCCGACGGGGGCGGTCAGGTTGATCGGCGTCCGCGTGGAGGGCTTGGACACGGGAGAGGCGGGCGAGCAGCTGGTGTTCGATTCCGCGGCGCCCCGCTGGCGTGACGCCGAGGTGGCGGCCGACGTGGCGAGATCGAAGTTCGGCTCGGCAGCGGTGCGGCCGGCGTCGTTGCTGGCGCCGCGGGAGCAGTGAGGGGAGAGCGGCTGGAAGTGGCGAGGGAGCCGGTGGCGGGGAGCGGCCGCCCGCCGCCCGCACTGCCATCCGCTCAATCGTTTTCCCCACCCGCCATCCGCTGGCTCGCCGCCTCAACCCGCCATCCGGTCGCGAGCCGCCGCCACCCGCCAATCCCGTTGTTCGGCCGCGCACCGGCAGCGAGCGCCAACCCTCCGCTCGCCGCCGACTCGCCGCCGGTCACCAGACCACCCGCCGCCGAACCCGCCGTCCGGCCGCCCGCCGCTGCTTCCATCGCCGACCCCGGTTCAGCCCGCCGCTACCCACCCCGCCCGACCGCCGACCCCGCGATCCGGCCGCCCACCCCGCCTCGACCGTTGACCCCGGTGCGGCCGCCTGCTGCTGCCAACCCCGCCCGACCGCGACCCCCGCGATCCGGCCGCCCACCCCGCTCCCACCACCGGCCGTGTACGGAAGGTGATCTTCCGCTCGTCCGCCATCCCCCACATCGCCGCTCAGGCCGTTAACCGGTCACGATGGGCCACCGTGACCCTCCGCGACGCCCCTCCGGCGGGATTTAGCCCAATTCGATCCCTACTGGATGCGGGATCGGGTAGTCGTGCGGGCGCGGGCCTCGTATCCTGGACAGTGCCACCCCGCCTGGGGTTGGCTGTTGGGTCCAGGACGTTGCGCGGCCCGGCGCCCGCGACAGCTGTGCCGGAGGAGGAAAGATGCCACTCTCCGAGCATGAGCAGCGGCTGCTCGATCAAATCGAGCGCGAGCTCTATGCCGAGGACCCCAAGTTCGCATCCACGGTGCGTGGCACCCGGTTGCGTCGCCCCGCTCGCCGACGGCGGATTCAGGGCATCGCCCTGTTCGTGGTGGGCGTGGCCCTGCTGGTGCTGGGCGTGGTGGTGCCGCAGTTCCGGGTGGCCGACATCCCGCTGATCAGCGTGCTCGGGTTCCTCGTGATGTTCTTCGGGGTCATGTTGGCCGTCACATCGATTCGGCACGCCGCCGAGGGGGACGGCAAGGGCGGTGGATCGGGCGCCCGCGGTGGCAAGCAGCCAGGGCGGCGCAGCTCCTTCACCCAGCGGATGGAAGAACGCTTCCGCCAGCGCTTCGAGGAGCAGTAGCGCCGCAAGACCACAAGATCCGCGTCCGGCCACCCAGGCCGGACGCGGATCTTCTTGTGTGCTCTACGCCTCGCCCCGGTGGGTCACCCGCGTCCGTGACAACGGGTGACCCCCGATCGGGTCAATTGCTCAGTCCCGGTTGCGGAACAGGGACTTCGGGAAGAGCCGGCCCTTCCAGGACAGCGGCGCGTTGCGGTGCAGGCTCCGGCGGAGGTGGTCGAACGCCGATGGCAGCGTCGGGTCACCCTCACCTTCTCCGCCGTACCAGGACCGCTCGACCACGCCGATGACCGTGCGGAGGCCCTCGCGGCCCTCGTCGTCCAGGTGGTGCTTCGCCGCCAGTTTCTGGCCGGCCACGCGGACCGTGTCGCTCGGCGGAATCGGCAACCCGCGGTCAGCGCACTCGGCGCGCAGCTCGGACCACGCCGCGTCCGCCGCGCCCGGGCGGTGGCCGACGATCTCCTGCAGCCGCCTTCGCCTGCCGACGTCGCGGGCGGCCGAGGGGCCGAGCAACCCGGCCAGGAGCAGCACGACCAGCAGGCTGAACCACCAGGCCACCAGCCAGGTCAGCACGCCGAGCAGCGCCACCCACAGCGCCGCGGCGATCAGCGGCAGCCAGTTCTTGAGCAGCGCGCTCAGCCCGGTGGCCGCGGGTTCGCGGTCCGGCCGTCGTCGTCGGCCGCCGGCGATCACCAGGACCGTCGCCAGCAGCGCGAGCGCGAGCAGCGCCAGCACCAGCGCCCACACCCAGCCCGGCGTGCCCGGGTCGGCCTGCTCCGGGCCCTGCGCCTGCTGGTTCTGCCCGGTGTCGCGCGGGACGCCGGTCGGCGCCGCGCTCGACTGGACCGTGCTCGGCGCCACCTGGGTGTCGTCCGGCTGGTCGCCGTCCTGCGGGCCGGCCTGCAGGTACGGCGGGGTGATGCCGCGCCCGTCGGACAGCGGGGTCGGGTCGAACGTCACCCAGCCCTTGTCGCCGAAGTACGCCTCGACCCACGCGTGCGCGTCCTGGGTGCTGATCGACAGGTAGTCGTTGACCTGCGAGCCGGGGGTGAAGCCGATCGCCACCCGCGACGGGATGCCCGCCACCCGCAGCATCACGGCCATCGCCGAGGCGAACTGCTCGCAGAAGCCGCGCTTGCCGTTGAGGATGAAGTCGGCGAGCGCGTCCGCGTCGTTGGCCGGCGCGGTCTTCGTGTCGTAGACGAAGCCGTTCTGCGCCGTGAAGTACCGCCAGATCGCCGACGCGCGGTCGAAGTCGTTGCCCGCGCCGGCGATCAGCTGCTGCGTCTTCGCGCGGACGCGGTCGTCGACCCGGTCGAGCTCGGTGTAGCGCGGCGGCAGGTCGTCGACGCGCGCGGTCACGCGCAGCTCGGCGGCCGTCGGCTCCTTCAGCGACGCGTATTCGACGTACGACGGCGGGGTTTCGCTGCGCGTGGTGAACACCGTGCCGCTGACCTGGTCGTAGAGGTAGCCGTTGCCGGTGCCGTCGATCACCCGCGGCGCGCCGAACACCGGCAGCCAGTTGTCGCGCCAGCTCGTCGGCTCGACGTCGATCTTGCGCGCGGCGCCGGTGCCGTCGTCGCCCGGCGCGGCCGGCAGCTGCGGCCCGACCGGGACGCCCTGCTGCGAACGGCCCTCGTCGTGCAGGCCCCAGCCCTTGTTCGGGTAGAAGGTGTCCAGCGTCATCGCGCGCAGCAGCCGCCGGTCGGTGCCGAGGCCGCGGACCTTGAACAGCTCGCGGTTGGAGCCCTGGTCGAGCATCCCGCGCAGCTCGGTGAACGGTTGGATGCCGAAGCCGCCGGAGCCCGCGCCGGCGCCGTTCCCGCTGGCGCCGAAGGGGATCCGCCCGACGGTGCCGACCCACGTGATCGCGCCGCCGAACAGGCCGAGCACGATCGCCGCGCTGACGACCGCGACCGGCGCGGACAGCACGCCCTGCTTGCCGCTGCGACCGGGTGCTTCGCGGGTCCGCCAGCGCCGGTGCCGGTGGTTGCCGTCGACGGCCAGCAGGCCGGCGAAGGCCGCGCCGCCGAGCAGGAACGTCCACCAGGGCAGCATTTCCTCGCTCAGCGCGGCCGGCACGGCGTAGACGCAGAGCAGTACGAGCCCGGTTGCGGCCGGCGCCGCGGCGGCCACCGTCAGCGTGTCCACCAGGACGGCGACCAGGCCGATCAGGATCGTCACCAGGCACAGGATCGGCTGGCTGCCCTCGACCGGCGGCAGCCCGACGCGGATCTGCTCGGCGGCGGCCGAAAGCGTCGTGCCGATCTCTTCGAACGCGTCCGGGCCGGGGATCACCTGCAGTATCCCGTTCGTGGTGAACGCGCCGGTGATGAGGAACAGCAGCACCAGCAACTGGCCGAGGCCGACCAGCACGGTCGGCACCTGCAGCGAGCGCAGCGCCAGCCCGGTCGCGCCGATCAGCAGGACCGCGACGAACAGGTAGCCGAACCAGGCCAGGCCGGCCACGACGCTGGTCACCGACGTCGCCGCGCAGAGCGTCGCGATGCCGGCCGCGGCCGGGGCCAGCAGGCTGCTCCGCCAGGCCGACAGCGGGTGCTGGGACGACGGGCGGTTCGCCGGGCGCGGGGGTGCGGAGGCGCTCATCGCTGACCGCCGATCAACGTGTGGCCGCGGGCACCGCTGCGGCTGAGCTCGGCCCACACCTGCGGCATCGGCGAGCCGGGCCCGGCGATGACCACGCCCCAGCCCGACGCGCGCAGCAACGCGGCCGAGTCTTCGGTGGCCGCGGCCCGCTGCTCGGGCGCGCTCACCCCCGCCGACCAGGTGGGCGTGTCGAGCAGGACGGCGAGGCTGCGGATGCCGCGCGGGCGGTACTGGGTCAGTTCGTGGACGGCTTCGGTGCTGACCGTGCCGAGCACGGCGATCAGCTCCTGGCCCTCGCCGGGGTCGCCGGCCAGCGTGATGTCCCGCTGGTGCGCCGGCTGCAGCGCGGCCAGCGCGTCGAGCAGGACGTTGTCGTAGTGGTCGCCGCCTTCGCCGGGGGTGTCGGCGAGGGTGATCCCGTGCTCGCTGACCAGCCGGACGCGGTGCCCGGACCGGCGCAGGTGCAGCGCGGCCGACGCGGTGAACGACACCGCCCACTCCAGGCTGGCGGCCGGGCCGCTGCCGTGGTGCGCGGCGGCGCGGTGGTCGAGCAGCACGGTGGTGCCGCCGCGCCACGGCCGTTCTTCGACGCGCACCATGATCTCGTCGCGGCGCGCGGTCGAGCGCCAGTGCACCTTCCGCAGGTCGTCGCCCTGGCGGTACTGGCGGACGATGACGTCGGCCTCGCCCTGCCCGGCGTGCAGCCGGACGGTGCCGTCGTCGCCGACGCCGATCCCGGCGCCGCTCGGCATGCCCCACAGCGGGACCACCCGGGGCACGACGACCAGCCGCGAGTGCCCGATCAGCTCGCGCTCGAACTCGCACAGCCCGAACGGGTCGGTGATGGTCGCGCGCAGCGGCCCGACCTGCTGGACCCCGCGCAGCACCGGCTGCAGCGGGTAGCGCAGGGCGACGCGGCGGTCGTGCGGGAGCCGCTCGACGACGAACCGCGGCCGCGAACCCAGCGCGTACGGCACGCCGTCTTCGAGCAGGATCTCGCCGGCCGGCAGCCGGCCGCTGCGCCACAGCTCCAGGTGGACTTCGCCGTTGCCGCCGACCGCGACGCGCTGCGGGTTCAGCGTGCGGGTGGCGCCGATGCGCAGCCGGGTCGCCGAGATGAACGCGGCGACCAGCAGCGGCAGCGCCACCACGAACACCGCCACGCGCAGGAGGTCGCGTTCGTTGAGCACGAACGAGCACACCGCGGCCGCGATCCCCGCGGCCAGGAGGCAGCGGCCGCGGGTGGTCAGGCCGGACAGGGCACGCAGCATGCCGTTCTCTTCCCCTTCGCGCGCTGGAACAATTTTTCGGGGGTTCGGGTGGCGGAGCCCCCGACCTGGGGCGAAGCCCCAGATGTCACCAGCTAGGGCCGGGAGCCCTGCGGCACCGGGACCCGGTGCAGCACCGCGCGCACGACGTCGGTCGCCGACCGCCGCGCCGCGTGGGCCTCGGTGGTCAGCACCAGGCGGTGCGCCAGCACCGGGACCGCGACCGTGTGCAGGTCGTCCGGGACGACGTAGTCGCGGCCCGACAGCGCCGCCTGCGCCCGCGCCGCGCGGACCAGGTGCAGCGTGGCCCGTGGGGAGGCGCCGAGGCGGATCTCCGGCACCTGCCGGGTGGCCGCGACGACGTCGACGGCGTACCGGCGGACCTCCGGCGCCATGTGCACGTTGCGGACCGTCTCGATCAGGCGGTGCACGGTCTCGCCGTCGGACACCGGCTGCAGCTCTTCGAGGGGGTTGTGGCCGGCGTGCTCGTCGACCATGGCCAGCTCGGCCTGCTGGTCGGGGTAGCCGATGGAGACGCGCGCGGTGAAGCGGTCGCGCTGGGCCTCGGGGAGGGCGTAGGTGCCTTCCATCTCGATCGGGTTCTGGGTCGCGATGACCATGAACGGCTCTTCGAGGCGGTAGGTCGAGGTGTCGACGGTGACCTGGTGCTCCTCCATGCACTCCAGGAGCGCCGACTGCGTCTTCGGCGAGGCGCGGTTGATCTCGTCGCCCACCACGATGTTCGCGAACACCGGGCCGGGGCGGAAGTCGAACTCGCCGGACTGGCGGTTGTAGATCGAGACGCCGGTGACGTCGCTCGGCAGCAGGTCCGGGGTGAACTGGATGCGGCTGACCGTGCAGTCGATCGACCGGGCGAGCGCCTTGGCCAGCGACGTCTTCCCGACGCCGGGGACGTCTTCGACCAGGAGGTGGCCTTCGGCGAGCAGCGTGACCAGCGCGATCCGGATGACGTCGGGCTTGCCGACCAGCACGCGTTCGACGTTGGCGGCGATCCGGCGGGCGGTTTCGTGCAGCTCGTCCAGCGACACTCTGGCGGGCCGGCCGGCGGCCCGGCCGTTGCCCGTGGACTCCGCCGGGTAAGGCGGCCGTCCGGATGCCTGCTCGCCCGATCCGGGCGTCGCAGACTGGATTCTCGACGTCACTCGACCTCCTGGTGGCGCGTGGCCGCGCGCACTGTGCGCACCGCCGGGCCGAACGGCCCCCATCGCTGCTGTCCGCGCGCAGCGACCAGCCTTCCATCCAGTGTGTCAAACCCGGGCGAACCAGGGGCCGGAACCCCGTGAACCCCGGGCAATCACGCCCGCCACGGCGGTTGATGACACTGCGCAAGCAGCGACGATACCCCGAACGGGTGTGTTGTCACCCGATTCTGGGCGCTCCCGCTGACACCCCGCTTTGTCGTATGCTGCGTTTCGAGGTCGCCCGGCTACAGAGAGGCGTAACCGCTCATGAGCGACGTGCGCGCGCAACCGCCGTTCGACGTGCGCGGTTTCGCGGTCGCGCCCGAGCTGGCCGCGGACGCCTACGGGAAGCTCGGCCGGCTGCAGGACGTCGTCGGCGAGATGGTCCGCGAGGCCAAGGTGCTGGGGCGGACGGTGCCGCTCGGCGGCGGGTACGCGGGGGAGCTGGGCCGGTTCATGGCCGAGTACGGCATCGGCGGCCAGGGGTCGGCCGTGCAGCAGCTGACGGCGTTCGGCAAGGAGCTCGAGACGCTCAAGCACCGGATCTCGGAGGCGCTGGCGAAGTACCAGCACGCCGACGAGCAGGCGGCGGACGGGGTGGACTGCTCGGGTGGCTGATCGGATGCGACTGCTGGGGGTCCCGGTCGCGCTGGTGGTGCTCGCCGGCTGCGCGCAGACCTCGCCGCGGACCGGAATCGGCCACACCACGTCAACCCCGGCGTCGTCGACGCCGCCCGTCGCGTGGACCGGCCTGGCCGCGATGGACCCGTGCACGCTGCTCAGCCCCCAGGACCGCTCGAGCGCCGGGGTGAGCGTGCTCGGCAAGCCCAAGGAGATCGCGGGTGCCCGCGCGTGCGACTGGACCGTGCCCGGCGCCTTCGGCGTCACCGTGACCCTCAGCGAGACCGACGGCTTGGCCGACCTCGAAGTCGCGAAGAAGACCGCGACCAAGACGACGGTCGGCAGCCACCCGGCGCTGAAGGTGATGGACAAGAAGGCCGCCGACGGCACCTGCGCCGTGCTGCTCGGGGTCGGCGACGCGGCCAGCGTCCAGATCGACGTCAGCAACACCGGCTTCTCGGACACCCCGCTCGCGTGCCGCCGCGCGGGCACGGTGGCCGGCCTGGTGGAACCGAAACTGCCCTGACCACGAGAGGTGCGCCGTGCCCGACGCCCAACCGCCCGTCCCCACCGCGCGGTACGAGTCCTACAGCCACGAGGCCATGGCCGCGGAGGTCGAGGCGGGCAACGACCCGGTCGCCGCGGGCGAGGCGGGCGCGCGCTGGGACGGGCTGGCGAAACGGCTGCAGGAGTCGACCGCCGAGCTGGCCGGGCTGATCACGTCGTCGAGGGAGAACTGGCGGGGCGGCGCGGGCGACGCGGCGCGGGCGGCCCTCGGCCGGGCCGCGGACTGGCTTTCGCACTCCGCCGCCGTCTCGGCTTCGGTCGGCCGCGCGGTCGGCGCGCAGGCGGAGGCGGCGGCGCGGGCCCGGGCCGACATGCCGCCGCCGGTGGGCTACGACCCGGCGTCGATGATCCGGGACGCGGCTTCGTCGGGGAACCTGCAGGTCCTGGCGGGACTGTCGGACGAGCTGGCGGCCCGCCGCGCCGAGGCGGAAGCCGCGCGGCAGAAGGCGATCGACGTGATGCGCACCCGCGACGCGGCGCTGCACGGCCACGTGCCGGCCGAGACGTTCCCCGCCGCGCCGTCGCTGGGGCAGGCTTGATCCGCGTCTCGGCGTCGGCGTTCGACATCCTGTGGACCGACCTCGGCCACGACCGCCCGCCGGAGCCGCTGAGCGTCCGCAGCGTCGGCGGCACCGAGGAGGAACGCGCCGAGGTCCGCAAGGCGGTGTACGACAACCTGGCCGAGCGCGGGCTGTACGACGGTTCTGCGCTGGAGCCGGCGTTGACGGAGCGGCTCGCGCTGCTCGCGTCGGCGGAGGTCTTCGTCGCGTGCGAAGCGATGGTGGACATGACGGCGGAAGCCCCGTTCCGCGCGGTGACGGCGGTCCGCGGCCGCCGGGGCGTCCTGGCGACTCAGCCGGAGCAGACGATCGCACTGGCGGCCATCCGCGACGCGGAGCTGTGCACGGCGATCATCGACGTCCTCCCGGAGCTGACGGCCGGCCCGGGGTACGGGGTGAGCCTGCCGGCGTCGTCCTTGGCGGGCTCGGTGGAGGACCCGGTGTTCTCTTCCCGCGGCGCGGCTTCGGCGGCTTCGTCGGCTCAGCTGCGGGAGGTGCTGGCGATCCAGGCGCGCCCGGTGTACTCGGCGGGGTCGTTCAGCGTGAGCCGCCGTGGCCCGTCGGGGAGGGTGGCGCGGGTGGGCGGGCTGTCGTGGTTCGACACGGACGTGGGCGCGTATTGCGCGACGAAGACGCCGGGGCGGGGCGGGCAGGACTGGGTGAACGTGACCCCGGTGGACAGCACCCGCCTGGCGGCGCGGGTCGCGTCACTGCTCACTCCGGAGGACTGACCCGGCCCCGCAACGTCATGAAAGAGTCGTTCATGTCGTCAGGCGCCATGAACGACTCTTTCATGACGTCCGGTCAGGACCACGGGCGGACGCGGGTGGGTTGCGGCGGCCTGGTACGCGGAGATCAGCTCGGCGACGACGGCTCGGGGGTCGTCGCGCAGGCGGCTCGGCACGGTCTGGACCACGGCGACGCCGGCGGCCGCGTAGCGGTTGTTGCGGGCGAGGGTTGCCGCATACCCGGGCTGCCCGAAGTGGAACTCGCGGGAGTCGATCTCCCAGGCGAGGGCGACGTCGTCGAACCAGGCGTCCGGGGTGGCGACGTAGCGGCCCCGGTCATCGCGGAGTTCGAAGTTCCAGACAGGCTCCGGCAGGCCTGTCCGGCGCCACACCGCCATGGCTTCGGCTTCCGCGGCCGAACGGGCGCCATCGGTGATCTCCCGGAGCGCCGAACGCGGCAACGCGGTTCCCCGCTTGCTGCCGGCCTCCAGCTCAGCGGCCAGCTCGGCCGGGTCGACGCCGAGCTGCTGGACCGCCTCGGCGAGCAAGGCCCGGATCGGTGCCCGCTCACGCAAACGCCGGCACTCGTCGAGCACCGCCCGCACCGCCGGTGCGACGACGAGCCCGTCGCACCGGACCGGAACGGGCATGCGCTTGGTGCGTTCGACGAGGACGTAGCCGGTGCTGGTGGTCTTCAGGTGCAGCGGCAGCAGGACGTGGATCAGCTCGCCCGGCACGGCTGGCCGGTCGAGGCCCTGCCTGCGGCACGCTTCGACACCCGTGACCACGGCTTGGTCGCCGCAGTGGAGGAGAGCGCCTTCGACCAGCTGCCGCCGTGTGGGTTCGCCGGTGCGCAGCAGCACCACACCCGGGAGGAGCCGCTGCCAGGGCCCGCCGGGGAGGCACCGCCGGTAGCTGGTTCCCTGCGGCACGCCCAGCGCCGCCAGGTGCGCCACCGCGATCACGCCTCGTCGGCTGGCCGCGAAGAGCGCTTCCGCGTCGCGCATCCAAGATCCTCTTGTCACTCGCCGATCGTGACTCGCTCGGCCAGGGCGAACCAGAGCTTTGCGCGATCTGTGGACTACTCGGGGTGACTTCGCGTGCCTGTGGACAAGTCCCGGTGTGGTCCGGACGTCATGAACGACTCTTTCATGGCGTCCGGCGAGGTGAACGACTCGTTCATGACATTCACGCGCGGCCGGGGTTGACGGGGTGCTCTTCGCTGGATCCAGCCGGGAGCTCCCCTCGGTCCCCACACACCCCCACTGGCGTCCCGGCGCGCCCGCACCCGGGGGCCCCACGTGCCCCACCCACAGCCCCACGTGCCCCCACCCGTGTCCCAACGGGACCCCACCGAAGGCCCCACGCATCCCCACCCGGGTCCCCACGGGCTCCCAGCCGCAGCCCCACGCACCCCCACCGGGGTCCCCACGGGGCCCCACCCGGGGCCCTCCGGGTTCCTTCGCGGCCGTTATGCGGACGTCCGGGGTACAGCTGAGGTTGCTCCGGCCCCCGCCGAGGGGGATCTTGGCCACCGCCCCCCACACTGGCCCCCACCTGCCCCCACCTCGTTGACCTGCGCAAACGGACCACACGACGGAGTGAGCCGTCGGTTTCTCGCGTTGACTGTGGTGAAAAGTGGGGTACGGTGGTGGCCAGTGGGGCGGAAGGGAAGCCCTGGAGCCGTAGACGGTGGTTCGCCACCGGGTGCGGTAGGGAGGTGGAGGCCGTGTTCCTCGGCACCCACACCCCGAAGCTGGACGACAAAGGGCGGCTCGCGCTGCCCGCGAAGTTCCGCGACGCCTTGGCCGGCGGGCTGATGCTCACCAAGGGGCAGGACCACTGCCTCTTCGTCTTCCCCCGCGCCGAGTTCGAGCAGATGGCGCGCAAGGTCGCCGAGGCCCCGTTCACGAACGAGGCGGTTCGGGCCTACCAGCGCTACCTGTTCGCCGGGACGGACGAGCAACGGCCGGACGGCCAGGGGCGCATCACGATCGCGTCCGAGCTCCGCCGCTACGCGGGGCTCAGCAAGGAGTGCGTGGTGATCGGGGCGATCACCAGGCTGGAGATCTGGGACGCCCAAGCGTGGCAGGGCTACCTGGAAGAACACGAAGACAGCTACGCGAAGGCTCGAGAGGAAGTACTGCCGGGCGTCTTCTAGACGTGCGGACGCGGTGCACCTTCGTCGTCGGGGGACGAAGAGGTTCGCCGCCCGCGCGAAGAGGGGAAGCCCACCCGGATGCCGTGAGGCCTCTGTCCGCTCAACAGCCCTGGTGCACCTTCCCCGGTACCAGGTCCGCAGCGGGCGGACAGGGACCTGACGGCATCCGCCATATTTCCCCCGGGCCGCCCAGGCGAGAAAGGGGGAGGGAACACCATGACGGCACCCGAACACGTCCCGGTACTGCTGAGGCGCATCGTCGAGCTGTTCACCCCCGTGTTCGCCGACCGAGACGGCGTCCTCGTGGACGCGACCGTCGGGCTCGGCGGCCACTCCGACGCCCTCCTCGAAACGTTCCCGCGGCTGCGCCTCGTCGCCTTGGACCGCGACCCGGCCGCGCTCGAGAAGTCCGGGGAGCGCCTCGCGCGCCACGGTGACCGCGTCGACTTCGTGCACACGGTCTACGACGGACTGCCGGAAGCCCTCGAGGGGCTGAAGATCGACAAGGCCGACGGCATCCTGTTCGACCTCGGCGTCTCCTCGATGCAGCTGGACCGGGCCGAGCGCGGGTTCGCCTACTCCAAGGACTCGCCGCTGGACATGCGGATGGACCCGACCACCGGGTTCACCGCCGCCGACGTGCTGAACACCTACGCGCCCGGCGAGCTGATCCGGATCCTGCGGGACTACGGCGAAGAACGCTTCGCGCAGCGGATCGTCAAGGCCGTCGTGAAAGCCCGCGAACAGGAGCCGTTCACCACGAGCGGGCGCCTGGTCGAGCTGCTCTACGACGCCGTCCCGGCCGCCACCCGCCGCACCGGCGGGCACCCGGCCAAGCGCACCTTCCAGGCGCTGCGGATCGAGGTCAACGGCGAGCTCGAGGTGCTCCGCCGGGCCATGCCGGCGGCACTGGGCGCCTTGAAGACGGGCGGGCGGATCGTCGTCGAGTCCTACCAGTCCCTGGAAGACCGGCTCGTCAAGCAGGCGCTGGCCGAGCTCGCGAAGTCGCGCACGCCGGAAGGGCTCCCGGTCGAACTGCCGGGACACGGACCTGAGCTGAAGCTCCTCACCCGCGGGGCCGAGAAGGCCGGCGAAGAGGAGATCGAACGGAACCCGCGCGCCGCCTCGGTGCGGCTGCGGGCCGCAGAGAGGATCGGAGAGCCGCGATGACCGCTCCCACGAGGTCCCGCCGCCGCACCGCGCCGGCGACGCGGGGACGCAGCGAGGCCGCCCGCACCTCGACCACCGTCGAGCCGGACCCGCAGACCACCGAGCCGGGCAAGGCGTCGCCCCGGCGCGCGTCGCGGGGCCGCACGTCCGCGGCCGAACGCGCCTACGCGCGCCGCGCCCAGCGGGCCGACCTGCTCAAGGAGCGCGAGCCGCGCCCGCAGCCGAAGGCGGCCCAGCCCGGCACGCCCGCGCCGAAGCTCAAGCTGAAGCTGCGGCTGCCGAAGTCGCGCGCCTCGTTCGTGCTGCTGATGATGGCGCTGCTCGCCGTCGGCGTGGCCACCACGCTGTGGCTGTCCACGCAGGCGATCGCCGACTCCTACCGGCTCGAGCAGCTGCGCACCACCAACGCGAGCCTGGCCGAGGCGAAGGAACAGCTCCAGCGCGACGTCGCCAAGGCCGAGTCGCCCGCGTCGCTGGCCCCCGCGGCCCAGCAGCTGGGCATGGTGCCCGGCGGCGACCCGGCGCGGATCGTCGTCGGCCCGGACGGCAAGACCTCGCTCGTCGGCGAGCCCAAGAAGGCCAAGGGGGACACGCCGGCGGTGCCGGTCGCGCCGCCGGCCGCGCCCGCCGCGGGCACGCAGTCGCAGCAGGGCGCGCCGATCGAAGGTGACCAGCCCGCCGTGCCCGCCGAGGAGCAGCCGCCGCCCGCGCAGCCGGGGGCCGGTCAGTGATGGCTTCTTCCAGCCGGGGACAGGTCCGCGCGCGCTCCGCCGGGAGCGCGCGCCGGACCTACTCCGCCGGGACGCGCAGCGCGGCCGCGCGCCGGGGCAACGGCGGCAACCGCACCCGGTTCTCCGCCGTGCGCCTGATCCTGGTCGCCGTGCTGCTCGTCGCCGGCGGGAAACTGGTGCAGGTGCAGTGGTTCGAGGCCGGGGCGCTGTCCGCCGCGGCCGAGCGGCAGCGCACCCAGACCATCGACATCCCGGCCCAGCGCGGGTCCATTGTGGACCGCAGCGGCGCCAAGCTGGCGTTCAGCGTCGAGGTGCGCACGCTTTCGGTGAACCTCAAGGCGCTGCACAAGAGCATGGACGACTTCGCGACGAAGAACCCCGGCACCGCGCGGACCTTCGACAGCGAAACCGCCGCCGCCGCGAAGTACATCGCCGGCAAGCTGCCGAACGTCATCGGCGAGCAGCAGCTGCTGGACCTGTTCCACAAGCAGGCGTCCTTCACCTACCTGGTGAACAACGTCGAGCCGTCGATCGCCACCGACATCGTCAAGCACTTCGCCTGGATCGGCGTCGAGAAGCGCGCGCTGCGCGAATACCCGGGCGGCAGCCTGGCTTCGAACATCGTCGGCGCCGCGAACTGGCGTTCCGACGACCCGGACGTCTCCAAGCACAACCTGCACGGCCTGGTCGGGCTGGAGCTGCTGCGCGACAACGACCTGGCGGGTACGCCGGGCCGGATGATGGTCAACACCAAGAACGGCAGCGACAACGTCGTCATCCCGGGCACGGAGCACGACCTCCAGGCCGCGGTCCCCGGCTCGGACCTCGAGCTGACCATCGACTCCGACCTGCAGTACGAGGTGCAGCGGCAGCTGTCGGACTACGTCCAGCAGTCGCACGCCAAGGGCGGGCAGGCGGTCGTCACGGACACCAAGACCGGCGAGGTCTACGCGCTGGCCAACGACAAGACGTTCGACCCCAACGACCAGTCGACCTGGACCAACGAGGACCTGGCCAACCCCGCGGTCACGACGCCGTTCGAACCGGGTTCGGTGAACAAGGTCGTCACCGCCACCGGCGCGATCGACGAAGGCATCGCGACGCCGGAGTCGACGATCCAGGTGCCGGGCGCGCTGCAGGTCGCCGACAAGACCGTGCACGACGCCTGGACCCACGGCACGCAGACGTTCACCACCGCCGGCATCTTCGCCAAGTCGTCCAACATCGGCACGCTGCTGCTCGCCCAGAAGATCGGCGAGGAGCACTACTCGGAGCTGCTCAAGCGGTTCGGCCTCGGGCAGCGCACCGGCGTCGGCCTCCCCGGCGAGAGCGCGGGCGTGGTGCCCGCGCGCAGCCAGTGGTCGGCGACGACGTTCGGCAACCTGCCGATCGGGCAGGGCCTGTCGATGACCGTCCTGCAGATGGCGGGGATGTACCAGGCGATCGCGAACGACGGCCTGCGCGTCGAACCCCGGATCGTCAAGGCGAAGGTCAACCCGGACGGGACGACGGTGCCCGAGCCTGCGCCGAAGAGCGTCCAGGTGGTCAGCCCGCAGACGGCGAAGACGGTGCGCGACATGATGCGCGCGGTCGCCCAGAACGGCAAGGGCGTGCAGAAGGGCACCGCGCCGACGGCGGCGGTCGAGGGTTACCAGATCTCCGGCAAGACGGGCACCGGCCAGCAGGTCGACCCGCGGACGAAGGCCTACAGCGACCACCTGTACAACATCACCTTCGCCGGCATCCTGCCCGCGGACCACCCGCGGTTCGTGGTGGGCATCCGGCTGGACGCGCCGGACACGACGCTGCCGGTCGGGCACTCCGCGGCACCGCTGTTCCACAGCATCGCGTCGTACCTGACGCAGCGGTACCAGATCCCGCTGTCGGACGGCCCTTCGCCGGAAGTCCCGCTCATCGTCCAGTAAGCACTGTGCGTCAAAGCCCCCTCACGCGGGTGAGGGGGCTTTGACGCGCCCATCGTCCACATCGGTCCGCAACGCTCGCGAAGTCCTTGCGGCGCAACGAGGTCCGTGTCGCCACTTAGCACATCTGCCTCAGCCGCGCGCAATCGCCGTACCGCGTGCGGGTGCCCGAACCGGCCGCCGGTAGCCTCTTGGCCGTGTCCGTGTCCTCGTCCAGTTCCCAGGTGCCGGAAAGCCCGGTGAAAGCGGTCCCCGCGCCGCCCCGCCCGGCGCGCATCGACCCGGTCCCGCTGGCGACGCTGCTCGCCAGGGCGGACGCCCGGCTGATCGCCGGCTCGCCCGACGCCGCCGACCTCACGGTCACCGGCACCACCCTGCGGGCCCAGCACGTGCTGCCCGGCGACCTCTTCGCCGCCCTCCCGGGGGCCAGGGCCCACGGCGCCGACTTCAGCGACCAGGCGGTCGCCGCCGGTGCCGTCGCGGTGCTCACCGACGCCGCGGGCGCCGAGCGGCCCGCCCTGCGCGACGCCGGCGTCCCGATCCTGGTGCACACCGACCCGCGCGCGGCCCTCGGTGAGATCGCCGCCTGGATCTACGGCGAGCCCTCCCTGCGCCTGGCCGTCCTCGGCGTCACCGGCACGTCCGGCAAGACCACGACGTCGTACCTGGTCGACGCCGGGCTGCAGGCCGCGGGCCTGACCACCGGCCTGATCGGCACGGTCGAGACGCGGATCGCGGGCGAACGCCTGGTCAGCGGCTTCACCACGCCCGAGGCGCCGGACCTGCAGGCGCTGCTCGCGGTGATGCTCGAGCGCGGCGTCACGCACGTGCCGATGGAGGTTTCCAGCCACGCGCTCGCGCTGGGCCGCGCCAACGGCACCCGGTTCGCGGTCGGCGCGTTCACCAATCTCTCCCAGGACCACCTGGACTTCCACAAGGACATGCAGGAGTACTTCGCCGCGAAGTCGCTGCTGTTCGACGGCCGCTCGACCAGCGAGGTCGTCGTGGTCGACAGCGCGTGGGGCCAGGCGCTGCTCACGCCGCAGACGATCACCGTGACCACCGACCCGGGCACCGAAGCGGCGTGGAAGGCCACCGACCTGGAGGCCACCCCGCACGGTGAGCAGACGTTCACCCTGCACGGCCCGGACGGCGCCAGCGCCGCGGCGAAGATCCCGCTGCCCGGCGAGTTCAACGTCGCCAACGCCGTGCTCGCGGCCGCGATCCTGAGCACCGCCGGGGTGGGCCTGGAGCACATCGTCGCCGGGCTCGCGCAGGTGCAGGTGCCTGGGCGGATGGAGCGTGTTTACGTCGGCCAGGAGTTCACCGCCGTCGTCGACTACGCCCACAAGCCGGCCGCGGTCGCCCAGGGCCTGGACGCGCTGCGGGCCCGCACCGAGGGCCGGATCATCACCGTCCTCGGCTGCGGCGGCGACCGGGACACCGCCAAGCGCCCGATGATGGGCGAGGCGGCGGCCCGCCGCAGCGAGTTCCTGATCGTCACCGACGACAACCCGCGTTCCGAAGACCCCGCGGCGATCCGCGCGGCGATGCTGGCCGGCGCCCGCGCGGTCGGGCCCGCCGAGGGCGGCGAGGTCATCGAAATCGGCGACCGCCGCGAAGCCATCGCGCACGCGGTCGCGCTCGCGCGGCCGGGCGACATCGTCTTCCTCGCCGGCAAGGGGCACGAGTCCGGCCAGGAGGCCGGCGGCGTCGTGCACCCGTTCTCCGACCGCGACGAGCTGGCCGCGGCCATCCGCAACAAACTCGAGGTGAATGTGTGATCGTGCTCAGCCTGGCCGAGATCGCCGACGTCGTCGGCGGCCGGCTGCACCGCGCCGAACCGGGCGTGCTGGTCACCGGCAGCGTGGAGTTCGACACGCGGAAGCTCACCCCCGGCGGCCTGTTCGTCGCCCTGCCGGGCGAGCAGGTCGACGGCCACGACTTCGCCGCGCAGGCCGTCGAGGCCGGCGCCGTCGCCGTGCTGGCCGCCCGCGAGGTCGACGCGCCCGCGATCGTCGTGCCCCCATTGGGGGAGGGCGAGGCCCACGAGCGGTCGGTCGCGCTGACCGGCGACAAGGACGGCTCCGGCGCCGCGGTGCTGGGCGCGCTGGCCAAGCTCGCCCGGTACGTCGTGCAGCGGCTGGCCGAGGGCGAGCTGACCGTCGTCGGCGTCACCGGCTCTTCCGGCAAGACGTCGACGAAGGACGTCATCGCGCAGCTGCTCGAGCCGCTCGGCCCGACGGTCGCGCCGCCCGGGTCCTTCAACAACGAGCTCGGTCACCCCTGGACCGCCCTGCGGGCCGACGCGAGCACCCGCCACCTCGTGCTGGAGCTGTCCGCGCGCGGCCCCGGGCACATCGCCCACCTCGCCGAGATCGCGCCGCCGAAGATCGGCGTCGTGCTCAACGTCGGCACCGCGCACGTCGGCGAGTTCGGCTCGCGCGAAGGCATCGCGAAGACCAAGGGCGAGCTGGTCGAGGCCCTGCCCGCCGACGGCGTCGCGATCCTCAACGCCGACGACCCGCTGGTCAGCGCCATGGCGAGCCGCACGAAGGCCCGCGTCGTGTTCGTCGGCGAGAGCCCGTCCGCGCAGGTCCGCGCGGAAGGCATCACCCTCGACGACGAGGCCCGCGCGTCCTTCCGGCTGGTCACCCCGTCCGGCGAGGCCGACGTCAAGCTGCCGCTGCACGGCGAGCACCACGTCGGCAACGCGCTTTCGGCCGCGGCGGTCGCGCTGGAGCTGGGCGCGACCCCGGCGGAGGTCGCCACGCGGCTCTCGGGCCTCGAACGGCGGTCCGCGCGCCGCATGGAGGTCGTGACGCGCGAAGACGGCGTCACGATCCTCAACGACTCCTTCAACGCCAACCCCGAGTCGATGCGGGCCGGCCTCAAGGCCCTCGCGGCGATGACGCGGGAGAGCGGCCGCCGGTCCTGGGCCGTGCTCGGCGTGATGGGCGAGCTCGGCGCGGACGCGATCACCGCGCACGACGAGATCGGCCGCCTCGTCGTCCGGCTCAACATCGCCAAGCTCGTCGTGATCGGCCCGGAAGCGGCGGCCATGCACCAGGGGGCGCACCAGGAGGGTTCCTGGGGCGAGGAATCGACCCTGGTACCCGACGTACGCGCCGCCATCGCCCTGCTGCATGATCAGCTCCGCCCCGGGGACGTGGTGCTGGTGAAGGCCTCCAAGGCCGCCGGCCTCTGGCGGGTCGCCGAAGCACTGCTCGAACCCCGGGAAACCGACAACTCCGAGAATCGCTCGAACGGTGGTGACGCGTGATCAGCATCCTGATCGCGGCCGCGGCGGGCCTGCTGGTCTCCATCATGCTGACGCCCTACCTGATCCGGGTCTTCTCCCGGCAGGGCTTCGGCCAGGAGATCCGCGAGGAAGGCCCCCAGGGACACAAGTCCAAGCGCGGTACCCCGACCATGGGCGGTGTCGCGATCATCATCGCGATGGTCGTCGGGTACTTCGCCGCGCACCTGATCAACTGGATGTTCAACTCCCGCAGCGGCGCGCCGACGGCCTCCGGGCTGCTCGTGCTGATGCTGGCGGTGGGGCTGGGGATCGTCGGGTTCCTCGACGACTTCATCAAGATCCGCAAGCAGCGCAACCTGGGGCTGAACAAGACCGCGAAACTGGTCGGCCAGCTCGTGGTCACCATCGCGTTCGCGGTGCTGGCGCTGAACTTCGCGGACGCCCGCGGCATCACGCCGGCGTCGGAGAGCCTCTCCTACGTCCGCGACCTCGCGCTGATCACGTTCCCGGCGGTGATCTTCGTGATCTTCTGCTACGTCGTGATCTCCGGCTGGTCGAACGCGGTGAACTTCACCGACGGGCTCGACGGCCTGGCCGGCGGCTCGGCGGCGATGGTGCTGGCCACCTACGTCGTCATCGCGTTCTGGCAGGAGCGGCTGAACTGCGCCAACGGCCCGGCGCCCGCCTGCTACGACGTCCGCGACCCGCTCGACCTGGCGGTGGTCGCCGCCGCGGCCACCGGCGCCTGCGTCGGGTTCCTCTGGTGGAACGCGGCCCCGGCGAAGATCTTCATGGGCGACACCGGCTCGCTGGCCCTCGGCGGCCTGGTCGCCGGCCTGTCCATGACCACCCGCACCGAGCTGCTCGCCATCGTCATCGGCGGCCTGTTCATGGTCGAGATGATCTCGGTGGTCGCGCAGATCGCGGTGTTCCGGACGACCCGGCGAAGGCTCTTCCGGATGGCACCGTTCCACCACCACTTCGAGCTCGCCGGGTGGGCGGAAACCACGGTCATCATCCGGTTCTGGCTGCTCTCGGCGATCTGCTGCATGTTCGGGCTCGGCCTGTTCTACAGCGAGCAGCTCGGCTTCGGCGGCTGACGTGGAGATCTCCGGTCGTCACGTTCTCGTCGCCGGTGCGGGGGTCACCGGGAAGTCGATCGTGCCCGTGCTCACCGAGCTGGGCGCGCGCGTCACCGTCGCCGACGGCAACGCCGAGCGGCTGGCCGAGCTGGACGGCCTGGGCGCCGAGCTGGCGCCCGGGCTGACCGAACCGCCCGAAGACGTCGTCCTCGTCGTCACCAGCCCCGGCTGGCGGCCGACGTCGCCGCTGCTGGTCGCCGCCGCCGAAGCCGGTGTCGAGGTGATCGGCGACGTCGAGCTGGCCTGGCGGGTCGGGCAGCTGCGCGAGCACCCGCCGGCGTGGCTCGTGGTGACCGGGACCAACGGCAAGACGACCACCGTCGGCATGCTCGAGTCGATCCTCAAGTCGGCCGGCGCCAACGCCGTGGCCTGCGGGAACATCGGCTACGCGGCACTCGACGCGGTCCGCGCGGGCTACGACGTCCTCGCCGTGGAGCTGTCGAGCTTCCAGCTGCACTGGTCCTCGACGCTGGCCCCGGACGCGGCCGTGGTGCTGAACCTGGCCGAGGACCACATCGACTGGCACGGCTCCATGGACGAGTACGCGGCCGCGAAGGGCCGGGCCTACACCCGCGCCAAGGTCGCCGTGCACAACGCCGACGACGACTGGTCCACCCGGATCGCCGGCGCGCACGCGCCCGAGAGCGCCCGCCGCGTCGGCTTCCAGCTCGACACCCCGCGGGTCGGCGAGCTCGGCCTGGTCGAAGACCTGCTGGTCGACCGCGCGTTCGTGGCCGACCCGGCGACCAGCGCCGAGGAACTGGCCACCCTCGCCGACGTCCGCCCGGCGGGCCCGCACAACGTCTCCAACGCCCTCGCGGCGGCCGCGCTGGCCCGCGCGCACGGCGTCTCCCCGGAGGCCGTGCTGAAGGGCCTGCGCGAGTACCAGCCCGCGCCGCACCGGGCCGTCGAGGTGGCCGAGGTCGCCGGCGTCCGGTACGTCAACGACTCGAAGGCGACCAACCCGCACGCGGCGGCCGGGTCGCTGCGCGCGCACCAGAGCATCGTGTGGATCGCCGGGGGCCAGCTCAAGGGCGCTTCGGTCGACGAATTGGTGAGCAGCATCGCGGGCCGCCTGCGCGGAGTTGTGCTACTCGGTGTCGATTCACCCGTGATCGCCGCCGCGGTCGCGCGACACGCGCCGGATGTCCCGGTGAACAGCCTCCGTCCGGGTGACCATGAACCCATGACTGCGGCGGTGAGTGCGGCCAGCGAGATGGCCCGGCCAGGTGATGTGGTGCTGCTGGCACCCGCCGCGGCGTCGTTGGACATGTTCCCGAACTACGGCGCGCGCGGCGACGCGTTCGCCGCGGCGGTGCACGTCCTCCGCGACGACGCAGCGGGGGAGCCGAGTGACGGCCACTGAGCCCAAGACACCCAAGCCCCGGGAAGCGCCGAAGCGGCCGCGCCGCGAGCGCAAGGAGAGCGGCTTCGTCGCCTTCCGGACCGCGCTGACCGCGTGGCTCTCGCGCCCGCTGGCGTCGTTCCACCTCGTGCTGGCCCTCACCGGCGTGCTCACGGTGATCGGCGCCGTCATGGTGCTGTCGGCGTCGTCGGTCGCGTCCTACAACCCGAAGACCGGCAGCGGGGTGTACTCGCTGTTCATCAAGCACCTGGTGTTCGTCGCGATCGGCGCGGTCGTGTTCTGGGTGGGCCTGCGGATCAAGCTGGAACGGATCCGCGCGATGTCGGCCACCGCCACGGTGGTCTGCCTCGGCCTGCTGGTCCTCGTGCTCACCCCGCTCGGCTCGACGGTCAACGGCTCGCAGGGCTGGTTCAAGCTCGGCGACTTCACCTTCCAGCCGGTCGAGGCCGCGAAGGTCGCGCTGGCGTTCTGGGGCGCGCACATCCTGGTGATCAAGTACAACGTGATCCACCAGTGGCGGCACCTGCTGGTGCCGGTGGTGCCGATCGCGCTGCTGATGTTCGCCCTGGTCATGCTGCAGCCGGACCTCGGCGGCACGGTCACCCTGGCCGTCGTCCTGCTGGCGCTGCTGTGGTTCGCCGGCGCCCCGAAACGGCTGTTCGGCGTGATCCTCGCCGGCGGCCTGGCCGGCGTGCTCGTGCTCGCCGTCATCGCGCCCTACCGGCTCGACCGGGTCATGTCGTTCCTCTCCCCGGACGCCGACACGACCGCCGAGGGCTTCCAGGCCAACCAGGCCAAGCTGGCACTGGCCGATGGCGGGTTCTTCGGCAAGGGGCTCGGCCAGGGCGCGTCCAACTGGGGCTACCTGCCGAACGTGCAGAACGACTTCATCTTCGCCCTGATCGGCGAGGAGCTCGGCCTGATCGGCTGCGTCGTCGTGCTGGCCCTCTTCGCCGGGGTCGCGATCGTCGGCCTGCGGATCGCCACCCGCAACATCGACCCGTGGATCCGGATCGTCTCCGGCACGCTGACGGTGTTCCTGGTGGCGCAGGCCGGCATCAACATCGGCTACGTCGTCGGCCTGCTGCCGGTCACCGGCGTGACGCTGCCGCTGATCTCCTACGGCGGGACGTCGCTGGTGATCACCATGCTCATCATGGGCGTGCTCGCGAACGCGGCCCGGCACGAACCGGAGGCGGTGGCCGCGCTGCGCACACAGGGGCCGGGTAAATTCGGACGCCTGCTGCGGCTGCCCGCGCCCGATCCGTACCGCCCGCCCGCCACCCGCAAGGGTGCGGCGCGCGCCGGGGCGAAGGCGGCCAGGCCCGCGCCCCGTGCGGCGCGGGCCGCCCCGGCGCAGGAACGGCGCAGGTCGGTCCGCGAGCCGGTGCGCCGCAGCGCGGCACGGACGAGCACGACCCGCACGAGCACCGCTCGCGGCGGGGCCGCGCGGACAACAGCGAGCCGTGGTACCCGGAGTACCGCGAACCGGAGAGGTCATTGGTGAGTAAGCCCGTCAAGGGAACCGAGCGATCAGCCGCGGGCAGAGGGCCTGTGGTCGTGGTCGCCGGAGGTGGCACCGCAGGACACATCGAACCCGCTCTCGCACTGGCCGACGCCGTCATGCGGCTGCGCCCGGACGCGACCGTGATCGCCCTCGGGACCGAGCGCGGCCTGGAGAACAAGCTGGTCCCGGCCCGCGGTTACGACCTGGAGCTGATCCCGCCGGTGCCGCTGCCGCGCAAGCCGACACCGGAGCTGCTGCGGCTGCCGCTGAAGGTCCGCGACTCGGTGCGCAAGACCCGCGCGGTGCTGGACCGGGTCGGCGCGGACGTCGTCGTCGGCTTCGGCGGCTACGTCGCCCTGCCGGCCTACCTGGCCGCGCGCGGGCGCGTCCCGATCGTCGTGCACGAGGCCAACAAGTCGGCCGGCCTGGCGAACAAGGTCGGCGCGCGGTTCGCCGAGCGCGTCGCCGTCGCCGTCCCGGGGACCCCGCTGCCGAAGGCCGAGGTCGTCGGGATCCCGCTGCGGCGCTCGATCACCTCGCTGGACCGCGCCGCGCTGCGCGCCGAGGCCCGCGCGCACTTCGGGCTGGACCCGGACGCGCCGACGCTGCTGGTGTTCGGCGGTTCGCAGGGCGCGGCGTCGATCAACAACGCGCTGTCCGGCGCGGCGAAGGACCTGGCCGACGCGGGTGTCGGCGTGCTGCACGCGCACGGCCCGAAGAACACGCTGGTCGTGCAGGAGTTCCCGGGCAAGCCGGCGTACGTGCCGGTGCCGTACCTGGAGCGGATGGACCTGGCCTACGCCGCGGCCGACGTCGCCGTGTGCCGGTCGGGCGCGATGACCGTGGCCGAGGTGACCGCGGTCGGGCTGCCCGCCGTGTTCGTCCCGCTGCCGCACGGCAACGGCGAGCAGGCTTCGAACGGCCGTCCCGCGGTCGACGCCGGCGCCGCGCTGATGGTCGACGACGCCGAGCTCACCCCGGCCAAGGTCGCCGAGCTGGTCGTGCCGCTGGTCACCGACCCCGACCGCGTCGCGAAGATGAGCGCCGCCGCGGTCGGCATGGGTCACCGCGAGGCCGACGAGACCCTCGCTCGCATCGTCTTGGAGGCCGCCGGTGCCTGACCTGCCTGAAGAGCTGCGCCGGGCGCACCTGATCGGGATCGGCGGCGCCGGCATGTCCGGCATCGCGCGGATCCTGCTGGCCAGGGGTGCTTTCGTGTCGGGCTCGGACGCCAAGGAGTCGCGCGCGCTGCTGTCGCTGCGGGCCCAGGGTGCCGAGCTGTTCATCGGCCAGCGCGCCGAGAACATCTCCGCGCTGCCCGAGCCGCCGTCCGCGGTCGTCGTCTCGACGGCGATCAAGGAGACCAACCCCGAGCTGGCCGCGGCCCGCGAGGCCGGCATCCCGGTGCTGCACCGGGCGCAGGCGCTGGCCGGGCTGATGGAGGGGCACCGCGTCGCCTGCATCGCGGGCACGCACGGCAAGACGTCGACGACGTCGATGCTCACCGTGGCGCTGCAGCACTGCCGGCTCGACCCGTCGTTCGCCATCGGCGGCGACCTCAACGAGTCCGGTGCCAACGCCCACCACGGCGAGGGCGGCATCTTCGTCGCCGAGGCCGACGAGAGCGACGGCTCGTTCCTGACCTACTCGCCGTCGGTCGCGGTCGTGACGAACGTCGAGCCCGACCACCTGGACCACCACGGCACCGCCGAGGCTTACACGAAGGTGTTCACCGAATTCGTGGGCCGGATCGTGCCGGGCGGGCTGCTGATCGTCTGCGGTGACGACGCCGCGGCCGACGAGCTGGGCAAGCAGGCGGCGGAGCTGGGTGTCCGGGTGCGCCGCTACGGCCGCACGGTCACCGGTCCGGACGACGCGCGCGTGCTCGACTACGCGCCGGCCCCCGACGGCGGCGTCGTGCGGCTCCTGCTGGACGGCTCCGAGCTGTCGGTGCGGGTCGCCGTGCCGGGTGAGCACATGGCGCTCAACGCGGTCGCGGCGCTGCTGGCCGGGATCGAGCTGGGCGCGCCGGCCGCCGGGCTGGCCGAGGGGCTGGCCGCGTTCGGCGGGGTCCGGCGCCGCTTCGAGTTCAAGGGCCGCTCCGGCGACGTCCGCGTCTACGACGACTACGCCCACCACCCGACCGAGGTGGACGCGCAGCTGCGCGCGGTCCGGACCGCGGCCGGGGACGGCCGGGTGGTCGTCGTGTTCCAGCCGCACCTGTTCTCGCGGACCAAGCTGTTCTCGAAGGAGTTCGCCGCGGCGCTGTCGCTGGCGGACGAGGTCGTCGTGCTGGACGTCTACGGGGCTCGCGAGGAACCGGAGCCGGGTGTCACGGGTGCGCTGATCGCCGATGGCGTGACCGTGCCGGTGCACTACGAGCCCGCGTTCGACGTCGCCGCCGGCCTGGTGGCCGGGCTCGTTCGCGGCAACGACCTCGTCGTCACCATGGGCGCCGGGGACGTGACGCAGCTGGGCCCGGAGATCCTCGCCGAGCTGGACAAGCGCTGACACCATGAGTCCGACCAGGGAACGCCGCCGTCCGTCCGAAACCGGCGATCGGGATCGTGCTGCCCTGGCGCGGGAACGGCGCGGGCGGCGCTCCGACGAGGAGCGCCGCCGCACCCGCGCCGCGCGCGTGAAGACGGCGCCGCGCACCCGGCCCCACCGGCCCAACCGGCAGGTCGAGATCCGCCGCCGGTGGGTCGCGCTGCTGACCGTGGTGACCGTCGTCGCGGGCGTGTACCTGCTGTTCTTCAGCTCGATGCTGGGCGTCAAGGACGTCGCGGTGGCGGGCGCGCGCACGGTGAGCGCGGACCAGATCCGCGCGGCGGCGGCGGTGCCGGCCGGGAAACCGTTGCTGCGCCTGGACGCCGACGAGATCCGCGACCGGGTGGCGGGTATGCCGGGCATCGCGACGGTCGAGGTGTCCCGCTCCTGGCCGAGCACGATCGAGATCACGGTGACCGAGCGAACGGCCATCGCGTTCTTCGACAGCGGCCCGGGCGGCGACGGCGTCCACCTGGTCGACGGCGGCGGCGTGGTCTTCAAGACGGTCCCGGCCCGCCCGGCGGGCCTGCCGGAACTGAAGCTCCCCAAGGTGTCGGCGGACGACCCGGTGACCCGAGCGGTGACGGCGGTCCTCGGCGTGATCCCGGAGCAGTTGCTGAAGCAGGTGACGACGGCGACGGCGAAGACACCGGCGAGCGTGGAGTTCACGTTGTCGAGCGGGAAGATCGTCCGCTGGGGGACGGCGGAGCAGACGGACCGCAAGGCGAAGGTCCTGGCGGCCCTGCTGACCCAGGAGGGCAAGGTCTACGACGTGGCGGCCCCGGAACTGCCGACGATCACGTCCTGACCCTCGTCCGCGGGTCGTGACTCGGGTCGGGGTACATCGGCGGGCAGCCGTGCTCGACAGCTTCGGGGCGCAGCTCGAAGTGCCACGGTTCGTTGCGGTAGATCTGGCACAGCCCGTACCCCGCACCGTGCTCGGACAGCCACCGCCGGGCCGCCGCGGGGCCGACGTCGACGGCGTTGCCCGACACGTGCGCCGAGGTGCCGGGCGTGGCCACCCAGCGGCGCGCTTCCCGTTCCGAGCCGTGCTCGGCGACCGCCCGGCGGAACAGCTCTTCCTGGTACTCGGGCGACCGCCAGCCGCCGTTGACGAGGATCGGGATCCCGGCGTCGGCCGCGGCTCGGCGCAGGGCGGCGAGCAGCTGCGGATCGAGGTTGGCGACCGCCGGGGTCTCGTCGTCGAAGACGCTCACCGGGTGGGGGACGGCGCCGCGGACGACCAGTTCGCGAGGAGTCATGCGCCCAGTCAAGGCAGGGCCGCGATGCCGGCCCGTATCCGGTTTTCGATACGCCGCCGATAGGAACCGGCTCGTACGATCGGGAGCGTGCGTGTGCTGGTCGTCGAGGACGAACCCTATCTGGCCGAAGGCATCCGGGACGGGCTGCGCCTGGCGGCGATCGCGGCCGACATCGCCGGCGACGGGGACACCGCGCTGGAGCTGCTGAGCGTCACCACCTACGACATCGCCGTGCTCGACCGCGACATCCCCGGGCCGTCCGGCGACGAGGTCGCGCGGCACATCGTCGCCTCCGGCAGCGGCACCCCGATCCTCATGCTCACCGCCGCCGACCGGATCGACGACAAGGCCACCGGGTTCGAGCTCGGTGCCGACGACTACCTCACCAAGCCCTTCGCGCTGCGGGAGCTCGTGCTGCGGCTGCGGGCGCTCGACCGGCGGCGCGCCCACAACCGGCCGCCCGTGCGGGAGATCGCCGGCCTGCGGCTGGACCCGTTCCGCCGCGAGGTCTACCGCGACGGCCGTTACGTCGCCCTGACCCGGAAGCAGTTCGCCGTGCTGGAGGTCCTCGTCGCCGCCGAAGGGGGTGTCGTCAGCGCCGAGGACCTCCTGGAACGGGCCTGGGACGAGAACGCCGACCCGTTCACCAACGCCGTCCGCATCACGGTGTCGGCGTTGCGCAAACGGCTCGGGGAACCCGGGATCATCGCCACCGTGCCCGGCGCCGGCTACCGCATCGAGCCGGGGGCCGGCCGTGGATAGGGCGCCCGGCCTGAGCGTCCGCCTCAAACTGACCCTCAGCTACGCCGGTTTCGTCATGCTCACGGGCACGCTGCTGCTCGCCGCCATCGGCCTGTTCCTGCTGTACTACCAGCAGCTGGGCATGGAGCTCATGCCGGTGGTGATGGCCCCGCCGGGCCGCGTCCTCATCCGGGCCTTCGCACCGTCCGCGGCGGCCTGCCTGATCTTCCTGCTGGTGTTCGGGCTGGCGGGCGGGTGGTTCCTCGCCGGGCGGATGCTCGCCCCGCTGACCCGCATCACCGACGCCACCCGCACGGCCGCGGACGGCTCGCTCTCGCACCGGATCCGGCTGCCGGGCCGGCGCGACGAGTTCCGCGAGCTCGCCGACGCCTTCGACACCATGCTCGCCCGGCTCGAAGCCCAAGTCGCCGAACAGCGGCGGTTCGCCGCCAACGCGTCCCACGAACTGCGCACGCCGCTGGCGATCACGCGGACGCTCCTCGAGGTCGCCCGCCACGACGGCGACCGTGACGTCGACGAGCTCGTCGGCCGCCTCGACGCCGTCAACACCCGGGCGATCGACCTCGCCGAAGCGCTGCTCCTGCTCAGCCGCGCCGACCAGCGGTCGTTCACGCCGGAGCCCGTCGACCTGTCGCTGGTCGCGGAGGAGGCCGCCGAGACGCTCCTCCCGTTCGCGGAGAAGCGCGGCGTCGCGCTCTCGGTGTCCGGCGAGCCGGCCGCCGCCACCGGCTCGGCCGCGTTGCTGCTGCAGCTGACGACGAACCTCGTGCACAACGCGATCGTCCACAACCTGCCGGCGGCGGGCACGGTGTGGGTCGAGACGAGCGTCCACGCCGGGAGCGTCGAGCTCACCGTCGAGAACACCGGCGAGCCGCTCCCGCCGGAGCTGGTGGCGACGCTCGCCGAGCCGTTCCGGCGCGGTACCGAACGCGTGAAGAGCGACCAGGCGGGCGTCGGCCTCGGCCTGGCCATCGTCAGCAGCATCGCCCGCGCGCACGACGGAACGCTCACCCTGACGCCCCGGCTCGACGGCGGCCTCCGCGTCACCGTGCGCGTGCCCGCCGCTCCTCGAGCGCGGTGAGCACGTGCCGGGCCAGGACGACGTCCGCGTCGGGCGCACTGGCCGCCCTCGCACGCGCCGACATCGCCGCGATCCGCGCCGGATCGGTGAGCACCGGCACGAGGGTGGTTTCGATCCAGGCCGCGTCGAGGTCTTCGTCGTCGACGAGCAGGGCCGCGCCGGCCGAGACGGCGGGCTCGGCGTTCAGCCGCTGCTCGCCACCGCGGTCGGGGAGCGGGACGTACGCCGCCGGCAGCCCGACGGCGGCCAGTTCGGCGCAGGTCATCGCCCCCGATCGGCAGAGCACGAAGTCGGCGGCGGCGTAGGCGTAGCGCATCTCGTCGATGTAGGGGACGACGACGTAGGGCGGATCGCCGTCAGCAAGCTGTGGCGCGTCGGCGGGCCGCGGCCCGGTGGCCGCCCGCAGTGCCGCCGTCGTGTCGGCCACGTGCCGCGGTCCCGTGATGTGCAGGACCTGCACCCCGGCCGCCCGCAACGCCGCCGCCGCGCCGGTGACCGCGGTGTTGATCGTCCGCGCACCCTGCGAACCACCGGTGACCACCAGCACCGGCCCGGAGGACCGCAAGCCGGACCGCCGCCGGGCGGCATCGCGCAGTGCGGGCCGGTCGAGGCCGGCGATCGCCGGTCGCAGCGGGATCCCGATGGCGGTCGCGTGCGGCAGCCGGACCCCCGGGGCGGCCGTGAACACGTGCGGCGTCAACCGGGCGGCCAGCCGGTTCGCCACCCCGGGCCGCGCGTTCGCCTCGTGCACGACGATCGGCAGGCCCCGCCGCCGGGCGGCGAGGTAGGCGGGCCCGGCCACGTAACCGCCGAAGCCCACCACGACCTCGGCGCGCACGCGGTCGAGCACCGCCGCGGCCGCCCGCACCGAGTCCAGCAGCCGCGCCGGCGCCCGCACCAGGGCCGGGTCCGCGCCACGCGGCAGCGGCGCCGGCGGGATGAGTTCGAGCGGGTAGCCGCGGGCCGGGACGAGCGTGGTGTCCAGGCCGCGGACGGTCCCCAGCGCGGTGACTTCCGCGGTGGGTGCCAGGCGGCGCAACGCGTCGGCGAAGTTCAACATGGGTTCGATGTGCCCGGCCGAATGACCTCCGGCGACGACGACGCGCGGCGCCGTCACGATCGCCACGGCACGGGGAAGTCGAAGTAGGTGTCCGGGTAGGGCTCGCCGTTGAGCGTGTAGTGCCACCATTCGCGGTCGTACCGGCGGAACCCGCAGGACTCCATGATGGCGCAGAGGTGCCGCCGGTTCTCCGCCTCGGCCGGCGTGATCCCGGCCGCCCCGTGGTGCGAGACCGCGTCCATCAGGTCGTGGCCCCCACCCATCGCGGCGAGTTCGCCGGTGTCCAGGTGGTAGAGCGTCAGGTCGACGGTGCTGCCCCGGCTGTGCCCCGACTTCGTGGCCACGTAACCCTTTTCGACCATCGCGGCCCGCTCGATGTTCGGGTAGTGCCGCGGCTTGGTCCGGCCGTCCTCGGGTTTCCGCGACCAGCGCAAGAAGCAGTCGACGGCCCGCTGCGGGCGGTAGCCGTCCCACAGGAGCAACCCGAACCCGAGCGTTTCGGCCTTTTCCCGGGCCCGTTCCAAAGCCGCGCACAACGCCCGGGTGCCGACGACCCGGTTGGCGAGGTAGCCGTCCACGGGCCTGCCGGTGAAGTTGTCCCAGGTGGCGTACTTGGCGTCCCAGCGGATCCCGGGCACGAACTCGTCCACGAAGACGAAGTCGTCCTTCACCGCGTTTTCTCCTTCAGCGCCAGCGAAATCAGCCGGTCGAGGACATCCCCGAGCGGCAGTCCCGCGGCGGCCATCATCCTCGGGTAGCGGCTGTAGGAGGTCAGGCCGGGCAGGGTGTTGACCTCGTTGAGCACCACGGTTCCGTCCTCCTTGAGGAACACGTCGACTCGCGCCAGCCCCCGGCACCGCAGGGCGCGGTAGACGGCCTTCGCCGTCTCCAGGACGAGCGCACGCGCTTCGGCCGGGATGTCCGCGGGCACGATGAACGCGGAGTTCTCGGACCCGCTTTCCGGGTTCTCCTCCTGGTGGATCTTGAAGAACCCGTGGCTGAGCGCGACCCGGTCCAGCTCGCCCGTGATCAGGTCGGAACCGTTGCCCAGTAGGGAACACCCGATCTCGCTGCCGACGACGGCTTCCTCGACCAGCACCTTCTCGTCGTACTGCCGCGCGGCTTCCACCGCGTCCGGCAGGTCTTCCGCGCGGAGCACTTTGCTGACCCCGAAGGAAGAACCCGACCGCGCGGGCTTGACGAAGACGGGATAGGTGAACTCGCCGGGGTTTTCGTCCGCGTCCCAGTGCTTCGGCGTGGCGATGCCCGCGCTCGCGACGACGAGGTAGGTGAGGGACTTGTCCATGCACAGCGCGGAACCGGTGACGTCACAGCCGGCGTACGGAACGCCGGCCAGTTCGAGTAAACCCTGCACCGCGCCGTCCTCACCGAACCGTCCGTGCAGCACCGGCAGCACGACGTCCAGCCGGATCACCTCGTACTTCCCGTCGGAAAGCACGAGCAACCCGTCCGGCGACAGCACGACCGGGCTGCCGTGCTCCGCGCCGGGACCGTCGCAGAGTTCCCAGCCGCCGTCGTGGGAGATCCGGATCCAAACCGGCTCGTACTTTTCGGCGTCGAGGTGCCCGGCGACCTCGCGCGCGGACTTGACGGAGACGGGGTGTTCCTCGGACGGGCCCCCGAAGAGGATCCCGACTTTCAGCTTAACCACGGTGGTTCCCGCTTTCGAAGCTCAGGCAGTTGACGAGGCTGTTTTCGACGGTGTCGCTCAGGGCGTGGTCGGTGTAGTAGGCGGTGTGCGGGCTGATCACGACGTTGGGCAGTTTCTGCAGCCGCACCAGCGCTTCGGTCTCGATGGCCTTCCCCCGGCAGTCGGCGTAGAAAACGCCTTCCTCGCCTTCGAGGACGTCCAGCGCGGCGCCGCCCAGCCGCCCGCTTTCCAGCCCGCGCAGGAGAGCGTCGGTGTCGAGGAGCGGCCCGCGCCCGGTGTTGACGACGAAGGCACCCCGCTTCAGCCGCGCGATCCGCCGCCGGTCGAGCAGGTGGTGCGTGTCCGGCGTCAACGGTGTGTGGAGCGTGACGATGTCGCTGACCTGCAGGAGTTCGTCGAGCGGAACGTAGTCGGCGGAGTTCCGCGGCAGGCTGTCGTGCGCCAGGATGCGGCACCCGAACCCCCGCAGCCGATCCATGACGGCGACCCCGATGCGCCCGGTGCCGACCACCCCGACGGTCAGGTCCCGCAGTTCCTTCCCGCGGACGTCGTTCAACCGGAAGTCGTGGACTTCCGCGCGCCGCAAGGTGGTCTTCGCGTCCCGGAGCACCATCAGCATGAGCAGCAAGGTGTAATCGGCCACGCTGTCGGGCGAGTAGGCGACGTTTTCCACGGTGATGCCGACGGACTTCGCGTAGCCGACGTCGATGTGGTCGTAGCCGACGCTCCGGGTGGAGACGTACTCCACGCCGATCCGGCTCAGCGCGAGCAGGGTGGCCTCGGTGACCCGCGTCTTGTGCCCGACGCTGACGCACCGCATGCCGGCGGCCAGCCCGGCGTTGTCCGCGGAGACGGCGGCCTCGGTGATGGTGGGCGTGACCCCGCAGTGCACCGCCAGCTCCCGGAAGAGAGCGGCCTCGTCGGCCCCGCACCCGTAGACGGCGACCCCGGTGGTCACGGCCCCCGGCCCCCGGGCCGGCGCTTGCTGGCTGTCGGTCATGCGCCCCAGTCAAGAGCGGCCGCCGTTGCCGTCCCGTATGCGGATTTCGATACACCGGCGATATCCCGGGGCGCCGCCGGCGCGCGTCGGGTCATTGGTCGCGGGAGGGGGGATTTCGGCGTCGAGCACCGGATCGTGGCGGTGAGGTCGGGGCGAGCGGGCTCAGGCGTCCGGATTTCGGTGTACCGGCGCTTCCGCAACCGCGACCAGCTCGTGCGCGCGGTTTTCGACCACTTGCTGACGACCGTGGTGGACAGCGTCGAGCGCTACACCAAGGCGGCCGGCCCGTTGGTGGACCGCGCGATCGCGGCCGGCGTGGTGCGCCCGGACCTGCTGGGCCGCGACCTGGCCGCGGTGGTCGTGCTGACGCCGGCCACCGCCCACCCCGGTGATCCCGCGGGCGCCGACCGCAAGCGGTACCTCGCGCTCCTCATCGACGGGCCGCGCCCGGTGTCGACCACCGCTTCCGTCCACATCGGACCGCCAGGCGCCCGGTTCGCCTCGAGCTCGGTCAGCAGACCTCGATCGCTTCCCTGAAGCGCAGCGGGAAGAAGCCGATGGTGCGGAGGATCGGGCTTCCGGCGGAAACCCTTACGGTGCAAAGGATCTGGTGCTGACACGCCCGGAGGTAGCCGTGTTCGAGGGCGGAGAGCCCGGCGGCGCTGAGGAAGCCGACCTCGGTGAGGTCGATCACGAGCCGCCGCAGGGTGCTGTTGGCGCGGGCTTCGAGCAGCTCGGCCAGCCGCGGCGCACCGGCGGCGTCGAGATCACCGCCGACTTCGACGACGGCGGTGCCGCTCTCCGGCCGGTGGGTCCGCACCCACAGGTCGGACGGCAGGGTGATGGCGGGCTGGACCGTGGTGCGGTCGAGTTCGATGGTCATGGTGGCCTGCTTTCGTAGGACACACCCTAGGTACAACGCTGAAGTGTGATCGCGGTGAGAAGGCCGCGCGACAACTGATGCCCCGAGCGCGGGGTACAGGTTGCGGCCGTTGTCTCGACCGGTTCACCACCCACGGTAGAACAAGTAGCCGGTCGGGGCCACTTTTGGGTGACATCGGCGCGGCGGGCGGCACCACGGCGGCGGCCGGGGCACTGGCACGCCTACCGGTCGGGCGGCCGGAAAGTCCGCTCGCTTTCGATCCCGCCGTCGCGGTCGTGGACGACGTGCGCGACGTGTCGCTTCTTCGCGGTCTGCCGTCCGGCGACGACGGCGTCCACCCGGTGCCGCGAGGTGTTGGAAGCGCGGACGCCGCCCTCGATGCGGTTCTTCCACTGGCCGTCTTCGAAGTAGGTGTGCACGTCGCCGTCGGCCATGGGGGAACCCCTTCGCTCGGGTGCTCGACAGCGCAGGCAGGACGGCCGCGCGAGCGGTGGCCGTCGCGGCGCCCGAGCTGGGGTTGAACCCGAGACCACTTCCGAGGGCGGACCGCGGGGATCCGGCGTCGGTCGGTGGCTGCGTGCCTTGACGTCGAGCGGATACCCGGACAGGCGCGATCGAACCCTCAGGTGTGTTCGCGGGAAAACCGGGAAGCCCGCTGTCCGTGCCGGAAGGCGGCACGTCTCTGATGCGGTTCCACGAAGGGAAAGCCATGTCGGCAACCAGTCCTGCTCGCACGCGGACACCGGTGCAGCTCACCGCAATGGTCGTGTCGGTCGTGTTCCTGCTGGTCGGCGTACTCGGGTTCGTCCCCGGCGTCACCACGGACTACGACCAGCTGAGCTTCGCCGGCCACGACTCGATGGCCATGCTGCTGGGCGTGTTCATGGTCTCGGTCCTGCACAACGTCGTGCACCTGCTGTTCGGCGTCGTCGGCCTCGCTTCGGCCCGCACCGCACGAGGCGCGCGGACGTTCCTGATCGGCGGCGGGATCGTCTACCTCGTGCTCTGGCTGTACGGGCTGGTCATCGACCACGGCAGCGACGCCAACTTCGTCCCGGTCAACACCGCGGACAACTGGCTGCACCTGGGCCTGGGCGTCGCCATGATCGCGCTGGGCCTGCTCACCGCACGAGCCGGCGCGAACTCCCGCGCGGCCCGCGGTCCGGGTCTCGGCTAGTCCGGCGTCACGGTCGCCGCGAGACCGATCAGCCCCGGGAGCTCGACGGGGCTGTCTCACCCGGGGTCGGCCTGCCGCTCAGGGCGCCGCGCGCGCTGATCAGCGTGACCACGCTGATCAGGACCCAGACGAAGTTCGCGGCGACCCCGGGCCAGGCACCGCTGGCGGCGGCCGAGACGGCGAGCAGGGCGGCGCCCGACAGGTTGAGCGACTGGAACGTGGCCGAGCCCGATTCGACCACCCGGCCGGAGACCAGGCCGTACGCCGTTGCGGTGCCGAGTGCTCCCAGCCAGCCGGCCGTGGTGGCGGCCAGCGACAACATTTCCTCCATGGCGCCATCGTGACGGGCCGCGGGGATACAACGCAATCGAAGTTATCTGCTCCGGGGGTTAAGCTCCGCTGAATGCAGATCGATCCGCGCCGGCTCGCCGTCCTGCTCGCCGTGCACCGCGCAGGCGGCGTGCTCGCCGCCGGTGATCTCCTGCACCTGACGCCCTCGGCGGTGTCCCAGCAGATCGCCCGCCTCGAGGAGTCGACCGGCACGGCGGTGCTCGACCGCCAGCCCACCGGCGCCGTCCTGACCCCGGCCGGGCGGGTCCTGGCCGAGGCGGCCGAGCACATCGAGGCCGAACTCATCGACGCGCGCAAAGCCCTGGCCGCCCTTGCCGAAGACGTCACCGGCACGGTCGTCATCGCCGGGTTCCAGTCCGTCATCCGCTCGCTGCTGATCCCGCTCGTGCACCAGCTGCGGGAGCAGTTCCCCGCGCTGGAAGTGGTGATCCGCGAGATGGAGACCGGCAAGGCGCTGCAATCACTGCGTTCGGGCACGGTCGATCTGCTCATCCTCGAGGACCGAAGCCTTTCAGGCGAGGGAAAACCGGCGCGCGGCACCCGCGACGTCCCCATCCTGGAAGAACCGTGGCTGGTGGTCCTGCCCGCCGGCACCCCGGACCCGGCCAGCACGGCCGACTTGGAGCACCTGACCTGGCTGGGCGTCGACTCCGAAACGGCGGCGCACACGGCCACCGAGCACGCCCGCCGCGCATTCCCGCCCGCCCCGGCGCCCGGCCACAGCTACTACGACTACAACGTCGCCCTGTCGATGGTGGCGGGCGGCCTGGGCATCGCGCTCGTGCCCGCGCTCGCGGTGCGGGAAGCGGTCCCGGACGGTGCGAAGGCGGTGTCGTTGCCCGGCCTCGGAACCCGCACCCTCGTCGCGCGGCACCGCACCACCCGCTCGGAGCCACGCAAGGAGGTGGTGACGGTCCTCCACGCGATCGTCGCCCTCGCCGCCGGTCTCGACGCCGACATGCCGCGGACCGAAAACCCGGCAGATCCGTCCTGACGCGTCGGTGCCACGCTTGTCATGGCCGGCAGCGCAACCCGTCCAGCACGAGGGTGATGACACCGTCGGCCTCGGCCCGCCAGCCCGGTCGGTCGTGGGCCGCGCCGATGCCGTGCAGCGCCATCATCACGGCACCGGCGTCCACGTCGTCGCGGACGGCGCCGTCCCGCACGGCGGCGGCCACCAGGTCGGCGACCGCCTGCTCCAGCGCCCGGCTGCCTTCGGCGAGGTCGCCGGCCCGATCGGCCATGAGCGTGGCCAGCGTCCGGGCCAAGCCCTCGTGGGCCGCGATGTGGTCGACCATGCCGCGCAGGAAGGTCGCCAAGGCCTCCGCCGGGGGCAACGTGGCCTGCAGCCGGCGGGCGCGGTCGCACAGGGCGGCGACTTCCCCGCGGTAGACCGCTTCGGCCAGCGACTCCCGGGTGGGGAAGTGGCGGTACAACGTGCCGGTGCCCACCCCGGCCAACCGGGCGAAGTCGTCGAAGCGGAGGTCGAAGAAGCCGCCCGCGTCGAAGACCTCCCGGGCCTTGGCGAGCAGGGCGTCGCGCTTGCGCCGGGCATCGGCCCGCAGCGGCTTCTCGGCGGTCACGAACCACCCTCCCGTTGATAAATGGAGATGATCTCCATATTTTCAGAAGTGGAGATGACCTCCAGATCGACAATACCCCACGAGGTGCGGCGTGAAGATCCTGATGTTCGGCCGAGGCGTGATCGCCACCGTCTACGGCTGGGCCCTCCAACGGGCGGGGCACGACGTCGAGTTCTACGTCCGGCCGGGCCGCGCGGCGACGTACGGGGACACGGTGGAGCTCGACCTGAGCGACCTGCGGCGCCGGGTGTGGGGGCAGCGCGTCACCGAGAAGTGGCCGGTGCGCTACCGCGAGGCCCTGGAGCCCGGCCACGACTTCGACCTGATCGTGCTCAGCGTGCCGCACCACCGCCTCGAGGAGGCAACGGCCTTCCTGGCCCCGCGCCTCGGCCAGGCCACGGTTTTGGTCTTCGGCAACATCTGGACGGAGCCCCCGGCGGCGATCGGCACCCTCCCGGCCGACCGCATCGCGTGGGGCTTCCCTCAGGCCGGCGGCGGCTTCGACGCGGGAGGAGTGCTCCGTGGAATGCTGATGCGTTCGGTCGTCTTCGGCACGCTCGGCGAGCCCCCGACCGACCGAGAACTGGCGGCGCGCCAGGCGTTCCGCGAGGCCGGACTCCGCATCAAGGAACGCCCCGACTTCCGCGGCTGGCTGTGGGTCCACTTCGCGTCGGACGCGGGCCTGCTCTCGCAGGGGCTGCGAGTGGGGTCTCTGTCCAAACTGGCCGGGTCGAGGAGAGACCTGCGCGAGGGCCTGCTGGCGGCCCGCGAGCTGCTGCCACTCCTCGAGGCACGCGGCGTCGACCTACGACGTCACCGTGGCGGTGTGCTGCTGTTCCGGGCACCCACCTGGCTGACGGCTCCGGTGCTCGCCTGGCTCACCGCTCACGTCGAGCCGGCGCGCGTGAGTTTGGCGGCGCACTCCGACCCCGAGGCCGAGGAGCCACGCGAGGTCTGCCGGGACACGCTGACCGAAGCACGGCGGTTGGGCATTCCGGTACCACGGCTGGAAGCGGCGGAACCGAACTTCGCCCGGTAGCAGAGCCCGGAACCGCAGCCGTACTCGTCCACGTCCGGCCGACGTCCACTGTGGTCAGCCGGCCTACTGGTTCTCAGTACCAGCCAAGCGTTGAGCGCGGCCAACCCGGCGCCGCCGCCCAGCCGCCCCGCGGGCGACCGTGGATGTGCGACCTGCGGCCGGCTGACGCAGATGTGGCAACATCCCACCGTGTCTCTGGTGACCTGGGAATTCGATGGCGGCTTGTACTGCGCTGCGACCACCGAGACTGGCGTAGGCGAGGATCGGACCACGTATTTCGAGCTCAGTGAGGCGCGAACGGTTCCAGCCTCAGCTGCTATGCCTGCTTCACCGGCTCCAGGACCGACCGCCGTGACGGTGGTTGTCTACGCGCCCGAAGAAGAGAAGCCGGCGGACGTCTTCTTCGACGGGGAGCAGACGCTGCCGTTCGTCGTCTTGCAGCACTTCGTCGAGATCGTCGCTTCACAGGCTGGCGAGCACGCAATCCTGGGGCTGCAGTCCTGACTGCCCCGGACGCAACTGGACCAGACAAGTGCGGCCCCTGCCCAGGTTCTTCCTGGTCAGGGGCCGTTTTCTGCTGGTGCTCGCGAGTGCCCCCGGTGAGATTCCGGCGGCAATCACACCAATCGTCGTGCCCGAAGGGCTGCTAGTTCGGGTCGATGTGCGGCTGGTGATGGAGCGTCGGCCGCGGGGGAGCGCGCGATGAGCGGGGTGGGCAGGTTCAAGCCTTCGGCAGGGTTCTACCTGGACGGTGTCACTCCCGAGCAGCGGATTTCTGTTGAAGCGCGGGTCAACGAACGCAGCTTCGAGATCGATAACCTGGGCGGTGACGCCTGATGATCGCGCCAGAGCGCAGTTCGTCACCCGATTCGGCGATCATCGTGCGAGCAGTCTCGGTGATCATGGGTACCGTTGTCGGGCTGACGTTCTTGTTTGGCTTCGGCAACGTCCTCAGCCTGGCCCTCCGCCTGGACGTGCCGGGGTGGGTGGCGCCGCTCGTTGCTCCTGCAGTCGACTCTCGATCCTCGGCCTCCTGCTAGGCACCCGGCACTTGGCGCTCGCCGGCGCCTCGCGGGACGTGCTGCGTCCGGCGCGCCGGCTACTGATCTTCGCGAGTCTGGTCACGTTGGCGTTGAATGTGGCAGAACCGCTCGTGGCGGGCGAGTACGGCAAGGCGGCGTTCGATGCGGTTGGTCCTTTCCTGTTGATCGGCTGGGCCGAAGTCGGTGGCGGTCTACTGCGGGCGATCGGTGCAGTCAGTCAGCCCGAAGTCTCTGGAGGCGTCCCGGATGTAGGAAACGCTGCACAGCGGCAGCGGGAGGCGCTGGACTGTGCTGGAGTCGCTCAGAGCCACTCTGTCGAGCAAGAGGACGATTGTCCGATTTTGGGCAAGGGTTCGCTCGATGTACGTCTGGATCGTGCTCGACAAGAGGATGCGGTGCATCGCGCAGAACACCAGAAGCCGATATCTGCCGACACGCTGCGTGTTCGTCTACGTATCGGCGCTGGTCGAGCGCGTCGGCTAGTCAAGATCATTCGTGCCGAGCAAAGCATGGTGGAGGTCCATGGTGGCCCGGTTGATGGGAACACCGCGCGTGGTGTAAACCGTGGGTAACGCGGCTGTCACGACCGTCGGGCCGGTCAAGTCGATGTGGGCGGCCTTGTCGTCTAGCGCTTCCATGCGCCAGCCCGATCACTGCATCCGTTCTCAGCATGCCGGACATTCTTAACCGGGCGTGGCCAACGGCTAACCCGAGCTATCCCACGGCCCTCAAACGCCGGTGGCAAAGGCCAGTCCCAGGAGCACGCCGATGACCAAGCCTGTGCCGAGCGTCCACAGGACGATCTTGACGAGCGAGCCGACCGAGCATTGGATCTTCACCTCTGCCTCCGCGGAGTCGGGCTCCGGCGGGCGACGGCGGTCCGCGACAGGAAGGTCTTCATGCCGCGTGACGGTACGACGGACGACCAGTTTTTGTCAATGTGACCATTATGGTCTAGGCTTCGGGTTGTGAAGAGCCTGGATGCTCCCCAGGCCGCCGTGGCCGTCGACCTGGTGGTGCTAACGATCCGAGAGCGTGAGCTGCACGTTCTCGTCGTCGAACGTGCTAACCCGCCGTACCGCGGTCGGAGCGCATTGCCGGGCGGTTTTGTCGAGAACGACGAAGATCTGGACGCGGCAGCGAGTCGTGAACTGGCCGAGGAGACGGGCTTGGACTCGAGCTTGTTGGCGATCGAACAGCTTCGCAGCTACGGAGCGCCAGGGCGTGACCCTCGGGGACGTGTCGTGTCGGTCTGCTACGTCGCCCTTATGCCCGACTTGCCGCTGCCAGTAGCCGGAGGCGACGCGGAGGCCGCTCGCTGGAATCCCGTCGATGAACTCCTGGCCAGCCCAGATCGGCTTGCATTCGATCACCACAAGTTGCTTGCCGACGCGGTCGAACACGCACGGAGTCGGCTCTCGTACACCACGCTGGCTACGACGTTCTGTGCCCCGGAGTTCACAATCGCCCAGTTGCGCGATGTCTACGAGATCGTCTGGGGAACCCGGCTCGATCCGTCAAATTTCCATCGCAAGGTCACCAGCTCCACGGACTTCGTCGTTCCCACCGGTACCCGGGCCGTAGGAGCCGGTGGCCGCCCTCCCATGCTCTACCGCGCCGGTCGTGGAACCCTTCTTCACCCTGCCATCCTGCGAGACAAACCTGAAGGACCGGACCTCCGATGACGACGAACGACACACGCACGCTGGGCACGGTGGTCATCTGCACCGCCCTGGAAGTGGAGTACCAGGCCGTCCGTGAGCACTTGCAAGGCCCACTCAAGGAACACGAGAAGAGCGGCTCCCTCTACGAAGTCGCTCGATTCCCCACCGAGCGGGGAACCTGGACCGTGGTGCTGACCCAAACCGGCGCGGGCAACAGCCCGGCGGGAGCCCACCTCGAGCGCGCCATAGGTGAATTCGATCCCGAGATCGTGCTCTTCGTCGGCGTGGCAGGGGGAATCAAGGACGTCGAGCTCGGCGACGTTGTGGCCGCAGACCACGTGTACGACTACGAGACCGGAAAGGACACCGCAGCTGGATACCAAGCGCGCGCGAAAACCGCGCCCGGTGCCTACCGGCTCGTCGAACGAGCCCGCAAGATCGCCCGAACCGGAGAGTGGCAGCCCCGGATCCGTCCTTCGCAACCGGCGTCCGCGCCCCACGCCCTGATCAAGCCTATCGCCGCCGGAAGCAAGGTGGTGGCCGACCGAGAATCGACCACAGCCCAGCTGCTGCGCGAACGCTTCGGAGACGCCGTCGCCGTCGAGATGGAGGGACACGGATTCCTCTACACCGCCTACATGAACCGCCAAGTGGAGGCGCTTGTAGTGCGGGGAATCTCCGATCTGCTGACCGACAAGAACGAGGTGGCCGACCAGCAGTGGCAACCGATCGCATCACACCACGCCGCAGCGTTCGCCTTCGAGCTGCTGAACCAGTTACCGCCGCCCGACGCAACCACTACCGGGCAGGAGCTAACCCGGCAGAACGACATGGCCGCTGTCCGGGCGGTCACCGAGGCAAACCTCCTGGTCCTTGATGACCACGCCACGTTGCCCGGCGAGGCCGGGCGATTCGCCGTCGACCGGGCGGAAATCCCGATGCTGCTCGATGCGGAAGGCAGCTTCGTCCTCGTCGGGGAGCCGGGTTGCGGCAAGTCCGGTGCACTAAACCGGCTCGCGCACGAGATGATCGATCGAGGCGAGGACGTCGTGCTCCTCACTGTCGACACCATCGGTGCCCGGCCTGGGGAGATCGGCGACGGCGTCGAGCTAAGCCGACCGTTGCTTAATTTGCTGCAGGACTGGCAGGGCTCCTCTCGTGCAACGTTGCTCGTCGACGGCCTGGACGCTTCCCGTGGCGGTCCGCTCACCTGGCTGGTCAACCTCATCCGCGAGCTCAGCCGGTCCCGGTGGCGAGTCATCGCGACGATGCGGCGCTTCGATCTCCGTAACAGCCAAACCTGGACTCAAACCTTCGCCGGCGCACCCGTGTCCGACCAAGTGCAGCATGTCGACAACAGCCTAAGACGTGTTCGGCACTTCCTGCTCGGGGCATTCTCGAGCGATGAGCTCGAGGTGCTCGCCGGCGAGCACCCCGACGTCGCGCAGCTCATCACCGGAGCCAGTGTGCATCTTATTGACCTAGTGCGGACCCCCTTCAACCTCCGGCTCGCGTGTGAGCTGCTGGAATCAGGGGTCAACCGAGCTTCATTGGCCGAGGCACGTGACCAGCTCGAGTTGCTGCAGAAGTACTGGGAAGTCCGCGTGGCTCGTCATGTCGACAGCCCGGCGCGCCTACGAACCCTGGAACACCTCAGTGCGGCGATGCTGACCCGGCGCGCCCTTCGGGCAAACGCAGCCATCCTCCCCGACACGCTCCTCGATGCGAGGACAGCGCTCGTCCAGGATGGAGTCATCAACGAGATCCCAAGCCGATTCAAGGCCGGCGGCGCACCTTCGATCACTTACTCGCACCACATCCTTTTCGACTACAGCGTCGCTGCACTCATTCTGACCCGCGACGACGAGTCCCGGCTCGTAGCTGCGCTGCAAGACGATCCGAACCTGGTACTCGTTGCCCGGCCCAGCATCGACCTCCACCTCGCCGACCTGTGGCACCTCGACGACAACCGTGGGTACTTTGCTCAGGTCGTGGCAGCCATCGCCCAGCACGGCGACAGCCTGACCGGCGTTGCCGCGGTCCGCACGTTCGTCGCTGAAGCACGAAGCGACACCGACGTGCGCTGGCTTACCGAACTCTCTGTCAGCGAACCCAAGACATTTTCGATCGTCATAGGTTGGCTCGCCGGGGTCCTCGGCGCCGACGACGACGCCCTCCGTCAGTGCGTCCGCAATAAGATCGAACTTTGGGTCGATGTTCTCGCCGCCGGTACGGCGCAGATCCAGAAGAATTTCACCCATGCCATGGTCAACCAGGTCGATCGGCTCCTAAAACAACTCCATACCCAGCAAGCCATGACGCTCGAGGTGCCCGGAGCAGTTCTGTGGGCGACGAGCGTCGTGGCGCTCATGCGCGTTGCACTCGAAGCTCCCGCAGACCGGGAACCGCTAGGTATGTCCCTTGTTCGTTATCTGCCGCGAGCGGTCGCCATCGACCCATCGCACGGCGAAGTTCTCCGAGACACCCTCAAGCCTGAGATAGCGGCAGCCTGGCGTCCGCTATACCTCTTCTACTACGTGAGCGAGGCCGAGGGGATCGCCGGTGCTGACCCCGACCTTGCCATCGAGTTGCTCGCGACAGTCCTAGGCCGCGGCGAAGCCGGCGACGAAACCATCCCGTTATTCCAAGGAGTCGTGTCGCTGCTGACAACTCCCAAACAGGATCTCGAAAGCGCCCAGTACGAGGTTGGACGGGTCATACCTAGGGTTCTCGGCGTCACGGGCCTGGCACGCGCCATGGACGTATTGGTGGCCGCTCTACCCGTCGACGTGAACGGGGATGGCTATCCGATCACGTGCAGATCCGTCCACGGCCAGGTCGACATGTTCGGGCGCGAACTTCGGCATGGGCGGGCCCACGGGGTCGCCGCCATAATCGTCACGGGGTTCGCCGACGCTTTGGGAAGCCTTGATCTGCCGACCGACGAGCTCGACGGTCTCGTGAACGACTTTGTCAGCCGGATCCGACATCCCGGAGCGTGGCGGGCCATCCTGACCGCTGCCGCGGGAAGACCCGCCGACGTGGGAGTCGCGTTCCTGCCCACCCTGGCTTCTGGTGGGCTACTCGCGCACTCACACACCCGCGCCGCGGCTGGGAAGCTCATCAAAGCGGTCAGCCCCTTGATCTCACCGGGACAACAGCAGGAACTTGAGCGCGCGATCTTGGCGGCGCCGCAACTTTTCAGCGACCCTTCTGACGAGGAGATCGAGACTCTGCTCGGCCAGCTCGTCGGCTGTCTTACCGTCGACGCAATTCAGGACGCCTCGCTCGCTGAGCGCCGACACCTGCAGCAAGCCGCCGAAGGCCCGCCTACGATCCCCGAACCACAAGGAAGTATGGCGATGCTCAGCCCAACGACGTTGACGGACTACCTCGGAGAACAAGACACCGAGCTGACCGACCCTCAGCAACGAAATGCCCTCGACACCTTACGTGTGACCGTCGAGGGTCTTCCCCCGAATCTCGAACCAGAGCACGCAACAGCGCTCGAAGACGCGCTCCGAGTCGCACTCGCACTCGGCGTTGGAGGACCGCAGCAAACCGAACCCGGTGCAGAACTTGTCTTCCGGGCCATCGAGCACCTCGTTCGCTACGCACCACCGGAGCCAGGATCCGAGCTGGCTTCCTTGGTCATGCCGCTTCTGCTGGCCGCCGCTGCTGGTCAACCCGCAAATGGCTCTGACAGGAAGGCGTGACGCCGTGATGACGTGGTCTCCGACACCGACACGGACAGCCGTGAGCACACTCAGCTACCTGTGGTGTCAGCCTGCGTGGCGTTCCTCGGAATCCGCTCTACAGATCCGCCAGGTACTTGCCGCCAAGCTCGACGATGCCGACGACGTCACTCGACTGCACGTAGCCCAAATTGCTCACCTGCTTGCACCTGACGGCGAATCAGGGCTCGAACTCGTCCGCGACCACCTCCTGCGTGAACAGAACCCTCTGGTCTCGGCGTTGCTGGCTCGAGAGCTGTTCAGGTACGTGGAGAAAGACGCGCCGGAAGTCGATGCGATCCTGCGGACGCTTATAGGTCAAGAACCCTGGTCCACGCTCCTGAACGGAACTGAGGATGGGCCAGACGTGCGAGAACCACTCGAGCTCCTCGCCGAACTCGCGCTGGTCCTGTCGATCCGGTACCGGACCCCCGCGGCTGAGGAACTGGCTCGGACGTGGATGGCTGAACCGACCACTACCGCAGCAGCCGCAACTGCTCTGCTCCTTCTCCGGGCATGGCTGGAGCTGCCGACGGAGCGCCAGCAAGATCGGGAGAGAGCATTTGACTTGCTCGACACCGCAATCAGCTCGCTGACTAGCTTGCGCCCCACCACGACTGATCCCGATCTTCTAGGTCGCCTCTACATCACTGCCGACCTCGTCGCTCGTACCGTGAACTTCGCTTCGGAGAACAGTTGCAAAAGCGGCCCCATCGAACCGCAATTTGCGGCTAGAGCGCTGCCCTCGCTGGCCGGGCTCGCCGAGTTCAAACACCCTTCGATCACCCACTCGGTGATCGAAGCCCTGGGCCATCTCGCTCCGGCTGACCCGTCGGGCGCGTTCCGGGTTGCTGCGGCAGCAGTCAGCACCGGTGATAGCTACACATACGATCAAGTCGCAGCGTCGGCAACCACTACACTTATCGAACGCTACTTGTCCGAATTTCGCGGCGACGTCATCGCAGACGATGACCTGCTTACTGCAATCCGCTCCGTCTTACACGCCTTCGTTGATGCGGGCTGGGCGGCAGCTATCACTCTCGCCTATCGGCTCAGCGAGGCGTTCCGGTGAATTTGGCGGTGATTGCTAGTCCTAGTTGCCTTGGTTGTCGATGTGCTGCTCCAGGGCAACGCGGGCCTCGGCCAAACGCGCCTCGGCTTTGCGCAAGGACGCGATCATGTCCGCGTTTTGTCGTAGGGTTCCTCGTCCAGTTCGTCGGCATCGTCGTCAACTTGAGTCGACTGCCGCCGCCTCAGCTGTCGCACCCACGTCACCAGCTGCGCATTGTCGTCGTCGACTAGGTGCTCCGCTGCGCGAACCCATTCGGCCTCCTATCGATGGCTTCCTCGGAGGGACAGTCTCCGGCATGACGGTTACGTGGCGAGTGCGGCTAGCTTCGCGGGATCGTGGAGACGGAGAAGCTGCCCGCCGGAGAGGTGCGGCGGCGCGCTGACGTCGAGCGGTTGACGCGAGAGCTGGGACACGCCGAGCAGGAGCGGGACCGAGCGCAGAAGAAGGTCGACGCCGCAGCCCGGCGAGTCGGCAAGATCCAGCGCGAGCTCGCGGAGTTTGAGAAACAGGTTTTGCTGGCTGGTAGGTGACTCAGCGGGCGCGGTAGTAGCCCTTGTGGGTATTGCGGTTGATGAACTCGACCAGGTGCTCACGGGAGATGTACTTACGGGTGCCGAGCAAGACATGGTCAATGTCGCCGTGGTTGACCATCTGGTACAAGGTCGAGTAGCTCAGGCCGAGGGCCTTGCCGGCGTCTTTGAGGCTGAGCAGCAGCGGGCCGTCGTCCGCGAGCGAGGTGGGTTTGATGACGGTGTTTTGTTCGGCTTCGATGACGTCGAGTTCGGTGCCGGTAGTTTTCCAGGAGCCGAGATAGCCGTAGGGCCGCTCGACCTCCTCCTGCACTTTGGCGGCGGCGTCTTCCTCGCTGGTCGCGCGGACGAACCGTTCGGCAACCTGGACGCGGGTGACGACGACTTTGTAGCGCATAAAGGTCTCCTGGATGGTCCGCGCTGTGTATTTGACGGGCTGCTTGAGGCGGCGTTCGACGCGTTGCATCGCGCGGGCTGTGGTGTCGGGCACGGGGTGGTCGGCGCGCCGTTGACCGCGGCCGAGCGGCATCGTCGGCAGGTCGGCCGCGGTGGCGTGGTTGGCGATGGCCGGCGGGTAGCGGCCGTGGTCGAGGTAGTAGCGGCCGCGGTCGGTGATCGCCACAGTCCAGGTCTTGTGTTTGCGGCTAATCGTGGCCAGGCCGCGACTTTGCAGGGCTCGGATGGTGATTTTATGGCTGTGGTCGGGCCAGTCGCGGTTGGGGCATCCGTCACTGAGCCAGCGCAGGAGCTCAATCTGGTGGGGGGTCAGCCGGTGTGGCACGGCCGTAGTCCATCAGGCCAACGGCCGCAGCGGGTTCTTTTTGCGCGCGAGTACCAAAAAGGGTGACATGTGCCCGACGAGACGTCGAACATACATTCGTCGCGGCTGTCCTCGCCGGTGGAAGTATTGCTCCGTGCTGTGTTGACTGCGATCAGTCGACCCTGGCAGCTGGATTGGCAGCGCCGCTCACATGTTTGGTGCGGATTCGCTGACCTTGCCCCGCTTGATTGAGCCTGGGTGGTGCTGCCGATGGAGTCAACGCGGCTCGGACGAGGGGGCGACGAGGCAGAGCGGACACTCCGGTCCAAGATGCTGATTAAGCAGCAGCACGAGCTGCCTCCCGTCGAGCGGCTCAAGCTGGGTGTTGCACGGGCCGCGATCAGTGAACACGCGACGGCAGGGTGGCTGGTCAGGACTCGCGCTCGGCGGCAGGCACGGCAGCCGTGGGGTCGGCTGGGGGCGGGTGCAGCCGGACGGCTCCGGTGACGTCGACGAAGCGGTAATCGCGTTCTTCGTCGGGCGTCATCGCGATGAAGTGCAACGGCGGCAGGTTCCCTTCCCACGAACGTGCAGTGTACAGCTCGGTGACGTGTTGGGGGTCGATGTAGACGATTAGCACGTCGAGATCGCGGGGTCGCTCTGTGCGGAGCATAGAGCCGAAGACCCAGAGTTGCAGGTCTGGGAACCGCGTGGCGCACGCGCATAGCACGGCGAGGATTGGCCAACGACGCGTTAGGTCCATGGCTGGCGCAGGGTGCGGACGAATTCGTTCATAGTGAGGAGCTTGACGCCGGTGTCACGGGCTGAAGCGGATACGCGATTGCTGAAACCCTGGACGTTGGGACTGGTCGCGATGTACGCGTCAAGCGCGGGGTGCTGGATTACCGCGTTGGTGAATGCGTGATCGGTGACTTCGTATGCCTCGCTGGTGACAATTGTGAGAGAGCGGAGCCCGCCGGAGCGTTTGAGCACCCAGAGGTTGTGGCCCTTACGCAGTACGCGAGTGACAGCTGGGGGGCGTGTGATGCGGCTGCGCACGTATTTAGCCTCGCGCTCCTCGTAGGTACCGATGTCGTTGCATTCGTGGAGCGCGCTGTTCAGATCGCTGAGGCTGCCGATGGCTAAGCGGCGCTCGCGAACGAATTCGTAGGTCCCGGCGTGGATGTCTTGGCTGCTGGGAAAGATGATGATCATCTGTGTTTGGGGTAGCTCGTGAAGCGCTCGGACTACCACCGCGGTGGTGATGACTTCGATGGTGGAGCGTTCGCAGCAGTACGCGACGGCGTCAGGTCGTCCGGGACGCGTGACGACTAGGCCGTTGTCGCCAATTGGCACGACGACGCGCTTGTCGATGCTGCGCTGCGGATCTGTGCGGATCTGCTGGACCACCCAGTCGCGACTATTCACTGCTCGTCCTCGAGGATTGTGGCCATCTCGAGAGGGAACCGCGTCGAGCCAGCGGTCCAGTTGCCGTCGAGGTGACGTTCTTCAAATTCCTGGGCGTGGATCGCCCACGTGTGAAATGTGGCTTTCTCCTGCGCGGTGAGCAGCTGACGGTTGGCGTGTAGCACTCGCTGGAGCTGCTGGTTGTTGGGGATGATCGTCGTGGCAACGTGTCGCTGCCATTGGTCGGCGCGGTCGTCGTCGAAGACCCCAGTGCGTGGGCCGTAGCGGTCGAAGATTGCCCTGTTGGCTTCGAGTAGCGGTTCGACGTGGACGCGGGCTTCGGCCCGTGTGTCGAATACGGGGGTGCCGAACGCCTCGGCGCGTGCCTTCTGGCTGCGCTGCTTCCACTCGCGCAGCAGGGTGGCGGGATAAGCGTCTGGCGCTTTGTCGATCATTTTGTGACAGGTTGGGCACAGAAGGAGAATGTTCTCGGGCTGTGCCCGGTCGGGCTCGGTGAGTGCGGGGTCTTCGTCTGCTCGGGGACCGATGCTGCTGGCGGGGATGATGTGGGCGAGCTCGCCTAGGTGAAGACGCTGCTGTTCGATGAGAACGTGCAGGTCAGCGCGGCATTGCGGGTTCTGGCAGTGGCCGCCTGACTCCGACCACAGTAAGTTCTTCGCCGGTGTCGACAGGGGTAGGCGCTTGGTGGTGCTGTCGGCCACCTCAGTACCCTTCCCGTCGGGGTGGGCGGGCGCTGTTTACGCAGGTCAGTGGCGTGTTGTGTGGTGATCGACGCGGACGTGCCGGAGTCTGCGAGGTGGCCATGAAGCGACGCTAGCACCGAGAGTCGAGGTGAGGCGATCGCCGACGAGCCGAGCTGTCGAGGCTGGCAGAGTCGCCGACCTCGACGGTTCGGACTTCCGTTAGCGGGCGCCCACATAGGAGCGGACGGCGGACGAAGTCGTTGGAGCTGCTGGCACTGACGTAGGTGGCCCGCCCGCTGCACGTGGTGTTCGGGATGGTGAAGCAGATGGTGGTGTTTGCCGACGTGCCGGCCGTGCACGGGGTGCCGATGTAGTCGTTGCCGGGGAACAGGTAGAGTTGTCCGCCCTGAACACACGAGTACCGCTGAAGGCTCGCGGGTGCGGCGTTGGCGCTGACGGCGTTACCGAGCAGGATCGCGGCCAGGGTGGTGGTGACAGCGGTTCCGGTGGCGAGTTGGCGCGCTTTCATGGTGATCATTATGACCGCTGTTTGGCCGCTGGGGCGGACTTGCCGCGCCGTGAGAGGGTTTCCTGGTGCCCATTCCACAGCGATTTCGGGATAGTAGAATCCCAGTGAGTCGAGGATCGTGTGGCACCGCGGGCACCGTAGCCGCTGGCCGGCCTCCCGGCGGGAGGGTGTCTCCTGCCATTCGTAGCCGCAATTCGGGTCACGCCACCACAGGTTCCTGCGCGAGTTCGGTGAGACCGTGGCCAAGCGGATCTTTCCGTCTTGTCCGGGTGCCACTGGGCGGCGAGCTCACGGTTGATCCGGTGGGCGACCGGTTCGGCTTGAACTCGTCCCGGCGCTGGAGCGATTTGGACAATTCCCGCACGTCCGACCTGCGGTGCAGTCGATACATGTCGACAGTTATGGCATCGATGGTGAACCATCCGTTGGTGTTGGCGACTCTTTGTCAAGCTATCGGCTGTTCGCGGCCGTTATTCACGAAGCTTTCCGTCCAATTCTTGGCGTGCTGGTCAGGGTGTTTTCGCCCGGCGGCCTAAGGGCAAGCAGGTTGACGTGTAACCGGTAGTCCAGTATGCGAGTTCTGGGGCCGAGGTTGCATTGGTTCGCTATATTGACGAATTACACGGGTATCTCAGGGCCGCTGCAGAAACGCCGGTGGTTTTGGTAGCAATAAGGCAGATTCACTTCGGCGGCCAAATGAACGTGAAGCCTCGGCGCGCGCGTCGAGGCTTGGGTGCGCGAATGTGGCCAAACTGGTACCTGGTAGGCATCCCTGCTGGTTATTGATTTAAATTTGGTTCCTGCAGCCTGAGTGTTGATACTGTCGGCTGCGGAATATCTCCTTGTGACGGTTGCTGGTCCTGAACGGGAACAGTTGACATTTTCAACAGGTTGCATCATTAAAAAGTTGATGTATACTGGGTCAAGATCGGCACCGACTGTCGCCATGATACTTAGCTTGTCAGGCCGAAATGGCTAATCGGAGGGATGTCGTTGTCGTTGTCGGCAAGATCGTCGCACGGTCCTGACGACCGCGAGTTGCTGTATTCCGAGCTTGCGGCGCATGACCGTCTCGGCGAAGTGCTTCGCGAGCAACCCGAGCGGACGTTCATATCGGATTGGAATGGCCACCACCCCTTCGTGCGGCCCTTTCTCGGTGAATTCGCCGACGTGCCAATCGTTGATCTCGGTTGGCTCGGTTCATACAGTCACATGGACGAAGATCTTGATCTGGCTGCGGCGATAGCCGACCTGCATGTGCGCCGATACGGGGAACCATCAGTCACTGCCCGTCGATGTGTGCCGGGCGCTGGCGCGACTAGCTTCCTGACCACGTTGTTGATGTACCAGTTCCTCAACGGTGTCACTGAGCTCGCCTACCTTCCACCGGTCTATTACAATGCAGGCTGGTGGATCCGAAAGTTGGGCTTCGCCGTGCGTCGGGTGGCTTCGGACGTCGACTTCGCCGAGGATGTGTGCTTGACGCTTCCATCGGACCGCTGCTTGCTGTGGCTGACTGATCCGGTGTGGTTCGCCGGTGTGCCAGTCCGTCACGAGACGGTGAACGCCATCGCGGACTGGCAGCAACGAACCGGTTCGACGGTAATCGTGGACGGCACATTCCAGTACATGGGATGGGATGGCGCGAATCCGGAGGCGACCGAGCGACTGGATCCTGACCTAACATTCAGGCTTGTCTGCCCGACCAAAACGTTGGCGCTGCATGGGTTTCGGTTCGCTTACGCCATCGTTCCCGAGCAGCATGCCTCAGCGTTCGCGGAGCTGCACGGCAGGTTGCACGGGGCTGCAGGGCTGACGGACCGACGATTCGCCCATCGCGCGGTTGCCGTGTTGGGCACTGACGACGGGGCGTTGCCGCTGATGCGGTTCGCACGTACTCGGTATCTCCGATTACGCGCAACAGGCGCCGTGCCAGACGCCATCGAGCCGTTCAGTGGGTATTTCGCATTCGGCCATCCCGTCGTGGCTGCTGACAGGATCGCTGGGATGGACATTGCTTGCTTCGGCGGGACGGGACATCCGGGGTTCGTGCGGATCAACTTGCTGAACTCGGCGGCTGTGGAGTGCCTGCTGGACCACGGGGCTTAGGCCGTCAGGGCATGACTGGCGGCTAACTGTTGACTGCGTTGGCGGGCTTGGCAAGCATGGAGTTCGCCGATGAGTTGAAAGGCGAACCGATGTGGCAGGGTCGGCGGCGGAGTTGAGCACGTCCGCTGGCCGGCGTCGACAGGATGTGAGCTGATGGTCCGCTCGTCCACCTTCGCAACCGCCGGAATAGGAATGGCCCGCGGGCAGCAGGTCGTCCTCGCCCCAGACGTGCGGATCGAGCCGCTGATCCGACAATGGGCGGCGTGGCTCATGACGCTCGATCCGGTGAACGCCGCCATGTACCTGGTAGGACGCCAGCGTCCGATCCTGCAGTCTTTCCTACGTCACCCAGACCGGCACGTTGCGGCGGCGAAGGACGACCGTACGGCAGGCGGATTGTTCGCCAATCTCAGCGCCCAACAAGGTGGAAATGTTCAGCGGTGGCTTGACGATGGTGAAGTCGCCGATTCTTCCACGCTCGCAGTCGGCGCGGCGCTGCTGGACCTAGTGAAATCTGGTGGTGGGTCGGCCGCATCGGTGCTAAGCGGCGGAGTCGAGCGCGTACACGACCTGGCGGGAGGTGAGTCCAGTCAGTCCATCCGACTACTCCGTCCTGTCCTGCAGCGATCCATCGAGCCGGGTATGGAGAGTGTGGCGGTCTGGCCGGGGGTAGCACGGCCGCACTTCCTCAACACGCCCCGGTTGACCGACGACCAGCGCCTGCTGCACGTGGACTCCGCCTTCGATAGTGACCAACTCGGCGAACTCCTACGCCTGCGGCACTCCCCGGCTCCCATCGAGGTGGCGCTTGCCGCCCTCGGGCTGGACCGGGTGGGTGACCACCCGGCCGTGGCGGCGCTGCTCCGGCCTGTCGAGGCGCCGGCCGTGGAGGGCGAGCACATTGCTCAGACGTGCATCGACTTCTTGGGGCATTGCAGTGTGCTCTTCCGCGACAGCGGCACAAAGCTCCTGGCTGATCCGATCACACCGCCGGTGCAGGACCACGTCGGGCTGCCACAGCGGCTCGATGCAGTGTTGATCTCTCACGGACACCCCGACCACCTCGTTGCCGAAGCGTTGCTGGCACTGCGAGATCGAATCGACCTGGCCCTCGTTCCCGCAACCCGCTCCGACAGCTTCGCGGATCCCAGCCTGCGCGACTGCTTGCTCCGGCTCGGCATACGCAACGTCGTCGAACTCCGACCCTACGATCAGGTCGCGGTCCGGTCCGCCACCGTGACGGCGCTGCCGTTCCAAGGCGAACACGGCGGTCTCGATATCGGAGGCAAGACCACCTGGCATATCCGGATGTCCACCACAACCCTTATTCTCGCTGCCGACTGTGCATGCCAGGAACCGGCAGCGTTCGACGGCGTCGCAGACCAGTTCGGCGCCGTGGACATCCTGCTGACCGCAATGGAACCGCGCGGAGCTCTGGCACGGTGGCTCTATGGTCCACTCGTAGGACGTTCGGGCATCCAGGACCGGCTCGACGGCGCCGACGCTGACGCAGTGTTGCGGTTGGCCGCCGCGGTGGGCGCCCGGCAGGTGGGCATCTACGGCTGCGATGGGCCTAAAGACGCTGGGCACCTGTTCGGTCGGCCGGCTCCGCAAGGCGGAGACGAGCGTACCCTCGACACTAGCGAGCGCGAGGTCGACCGTTTACGGCGCCTTGCCGCCGCCCACAAGCTACCGATTTTCACACTCGACAGGCCCGGCAGAATTACGCCTCCGCCGGGTGAACGGTGACCGGCCGGCTTGTTGGGCCCCCGTATCCGAGGGTGGTCGTCGGTTACAGCGGCTTGCACGGCAGCGCCGAACATCATCGCTGGTCGTTTCCTGGGGCCAGTGCCGCCGAGCAAAGGCATTTCCAGGGATACGACGCCGCGGCTGCGGTGTTCGTCGACGGGCACTTGGTCGCCGCCTGTCAGCAGGAGCGATGGTCCGGGCGCAAATTCGATCATGCGTTCCCCGGTACCGCGGTCCACCAGTGTCTGCGCCTGGCGGGACTGTCGATCACGGACGTCGACGCTGTGGCGCACAATTTCGACCATGGTGGGTTGCGCAAGCTGTACGCGCGCAACCCGCTGGCGGTCGACCGGTACGACGCAGTGCTCGATCCATGCCTGCAGGGCCGTTGGTTCGGTGAGCATTTCGGCCACGTCCCGCCCTTTTTTCCCGTGCGTCACCACATCGCACACGCCACATACGCAGTCGCCGCAGCGGGCCGAGACCGACTGACTGTGGTCATTGCGGACGGCCTGGGTGAGACGGATGCGCTCACTGTCTTCGCCTACCACGATGGTCGGCTGGAACGGGTCCGCTCCTGGCCTTGGCGAGCCTCACTAGGGCTCTACTACAGCCTTGTCACCCAGCACCTCGGATGGCTAGCTAACAGCGACGAGTACAAGGTAATGGGCTTGGCCGCCTATGGCGATCCCGACCGATACAGGCAGATCTTCGACGATGCTGTTGTGCTGCGCGACGACGGCGGAGTCGACGTAACATTTCTCGGCCTGCCTGACGAGCCTGCCCTCCGGGGACTGCATCGCCCGGCCAGCGCTTGGCTCATCGACCACCTCGGCACTACCCGCATGCCAAACGTTTCCGTGGAGCAACGCCACGCCGATGTGGCAGCCGCAGCCCAGCAACGCCTAGAACAAGCTCTCCGACATGTCATCACCGCAGCGGTGACGGAGACCGGAATCGGAGATGTCGCGTTCGGTGGCGGAGTAGCCCTCAACTGTCTGGCCGTCGGACGCCTCGCTGGCCGTGCCTGTGACACCCTGCTGGTGCCACCCGCCCCAGGTGACGACGGCACCGCCATCGGGGCCGCCCTCGCTGTGCTCGATCTCGATGCGGCCAGCGCGTCGTGGCCGCCACTGCCCCTGCTCGGACCGGCACCGAAAGCCCCGATTGCCCTGGCTAATCGCTCAGACCACATTGCCGCTGTCGCTGACCCACAGGTCCGAGCACACGTGGGCGCCCAAGTCTTGGCTGCAGGTGCCGTGGTTGGGTGGGCGCATGGGCCGATGGAGTTTGGACCACGGGCCCTGGGCAACCGCTCGATCTTCGCCGATCCGCGCACGAAAGCCAGCCGAGAGCGGGTCAACCGAGCGATCAAGCAGCGCGAAAATTTCCGCCCATTGGCTCCCGTGGTCAAGGCCGAAGCCGCGCCGCGGTACTTCGATCTCCCCCCGGCGCAACTGCGACACATGACCGCCGTGGCACGCGCGCGGCCGACAGCCTTGCACGACGTGCCAGCAGTAGTGCACGCCGATGGCACGGCCCGAGTCCAGATCGTCCACCGGGCCGAGCATGCCGTTCTATGGCATCTGCTCGACGGGTTCGAGGAGTTGACCGGCGTCCCGGTATTGCTCAACACATCACTCAACATCAACGGTCGGCCAATGGCGTGCACCGCCGAAGACGCTGTCGCGACCTACGAAGCCGGGGCTCTCGACTTGCTGGTGGTCGATAATCACATTCTGGCGACCACGGCATGGCGCCCGCGCGTGATGGACGCCCTGCGGCGGACGGTTACCGGAGCCGAACGCCAGCCGCGCACCAGCCGCGGTGAGGTGTGACCGCAATGGCGGGTACATATCTAATCGGCGGCGGCTGGCCACCTGACCCGCTGCACGACGTGTACGCGGCGTTCGCAGATGAGGTGTCCGATCGCCCAGGCGACTTGGTCTACCTGCTCCAGACTGGCGTCAACCCACGGGGATGGCGTCGTCACTTCCGGGATCTCGGCCTGCCTTCTGCCCGGCAGGTGACGGTGCGGACAGGCAGGGCCGTCCAGCTTGACGATATCGAAGCTGCCGCGGGCGTGTTCGTGTGTGGCGGGGACAACCCCCTGTACCAAGCCGCACTGTCCGAGCACACCCACCCGATACGTGCTTACCTCGCCGAACATGACATCCCGTATGCCGGGTTCTCTGCCGGCGCCGCTGTGGCCGGTGCCGATGCGGTCGTCGGCGGTGCCGTGAGGATCCGACCGGACGGCAGACAGGTACCGGTCGCGCCGAGTGAGCGGGATGAGGGCGTACCGCTCCTTACGATCGTCCCCGGCTTGGGGCTCGTGCCGTTCGGCGTGGACGTCCACGCCACTCAATGGGGGACACTCACCCGGTTAATTCACGCCGTCGCCAGCGGCGTTCTTGACGACGGATGGGGACTGGACGCCCACGCCGCAGTTCGTATCACCCCCGACGGCCGAACCGACATCGTCGGGCCAGGCAACGTCTACCGCGTCCGTCCTACCGGGACCGGCAGCGCCGATGTCAGCGTCGACCGCTGCGTGCAAGTCGAGGTCCTGGCGCCGGGGAAAGGACCTGTCGTGTCACCACGCCTAACGAAGGACAGGAGGGCCTGGCCATGACTAGTGCGGTGCTGCCGTCCCCGCATACGCAGATGCAGTGGTTGTTTGACCATCTTTCGGCCCGAAGCCCGGGCAGCGGCGCGCTAGTCGGAGTGGCGTACGAATGGACCGCCAGCGAAATCTGCGCAGCCGTCGAGGCCTGCGCGGCTGCACTGTGGCCAAGCTTGACCGCCTGCCCAACCGGGGCCCCCGTTGTGCTCAAGGCACCTCGCAGCCGACCAGACGCTGTCGTGGCACTCCTGTCGATCTGGCGGCTCGGCCTCGTGCCCGTGCTGAGCGAAGCGGACTGCACGTGGACACAGGACGGCACGCTGGTCGAACCGCCGATCCTGTCCCCGGCAAGTCCCGCTCGCACTGTGCAAGCGAACGAGACTGCCGAATTCAAGGTTCTTGGGCAACACTGGATGCTCAACGGCACGCCAGTTTCGATGCCCCTGCCGTGCGCCCGGCCTGGGTACATCATCGGCACCAGCGGCACGACAGGCCCATCTGCTCCAGTGCTCAACCACGCCGACGGATTGCAGGGCACGGTCACCGGGCTCGTAGAGCGATACCACCTGAGTGCGAACAGCAGGGCCCTGCTGTTCGCACCATTCGTCTACGACGCCGCGCTGGCCGATCTGCTCCCAGTTCTGCTGGCCGGAGGTGCCGCTGTCTGTTGCGACGACGGGTCATGGCAGCGGCCGTCCGCGCTTGCCGCCCGAATTCGATCAGCCGGCGTGACCCACGCGGTCGTCCCCCCGAGTGTGCTACGCAGCGTGCTGCCTGCCCTGGAAGCCGCCGACATCCGACTCAGAGTGCTGGTCAGTGCTGGAGAGCCGCTTGATCCGGCACTGGCTGATCGACTGACGGCACTCGCGGAAACGGTAGTCAACGCCTACGGACCGTCAGAGGCAGCGATCTGCGTAACCACGTTCGAGGTGGGGCCGGCGGTCGCTGAAAAGATCGACCATGGCGCTGTTCCCGTGTCCGTCCCAGTCGGTCAGCCCCTGCCCGGCGTCGCAGTGCAGGTGATCGACGATGCCGGCACACAGGTCGGTCCGGGTGTGGTCGCGAGGGTCATGGTGCGTGGAGCCAGCGTGGCGCACGGTTACCTCGCTCCGGTGGGCGGCAGGGCTAGGCCTGAGCGGTTTCAGCCGCAAAGTTCGTCATCTGAGCTGTGCCCGCCACAGGTGCTCGACACGGGCGACATCGGGCTGCTGTCCGGCAATGGCGATCTCGTGCTGATGGGGCGCTCAGACGACGAGACTAAGCTGCACGGTCGCAGGATCCGGCTGACCGCGATCGAGGCCGCGCTGCGCATGCTGCCCGACGTTGCCGACGCAGTGGTCGCAGTCCACGAGGACCTTCTGCATTGTCTGTGGGTATCGGCACTGAGCGACACGACCGATTGCGGATCCGCCTATGGCGCAGTCGCCCACGTCGGTCCGCCTGCCCAAGTGGGCTCGCTGCCACCACCCGTGCCTTCTATTTGGTATCGGGTCGCCACCCTGCCAACCACCGCGAGCGACAAAGTCGACCGTGCTGGCGTCCTCAGCCAAATAATGGCGTTGACTCGCTCGCATGTGAGCACGGTTCGACCAGTAACCGAGAGCTCGCTTCGGTCGGACGGCGATGCGGTTGGTGCCGTGATCGAACGGCTGTGGCGACAGCACACGTCCTCACCCGGTGAGTTGGACGAGGACTTCTTTGCCGTTGGCGGTGACTCACTGCGGGCGATGGAGCTGCTCGACGACATTGAGACCGAGACCGGTCGCTACATCGACCTCGCCGACTTCCTAGAGGCACCGACCATGCGCCACCTCGTGACCCTGCTGCATACAGGTGAGCTGGCTAGCTCAAGGCCCAATCCAGCCGGCGGGGAGATGCAGTGAACACGGTCACCCTTACGCCGGCCCAGCGTGACATCTGGGCCGCTCAGCGGTTGGGTCCCCAGGTCGCCCACCACTTGTGCCGGGTGCTCGACCTAACGGGCGCTGGTACACCTGCGGCGCTCCAGGGTGCCGTGGACAGGCTTGTCGCCACCTGGTCAGCGCTAAGGCTAGGAGTAACGGATCAGGGCGGCCAGCCACACCCGTTCGTCAGATCCGAAGCCTCGGTCGTCGTGCATGTGGATCGACTGCCGACAGATGGTGATCTCCCGGCCACTGTAGCTGCGGCCATGGCGGAGCCCTTCGACCTCGGCGAGCCGCCACTCCTACGGGTCTGGCTACTTGAGGGCCAGCGCGACGGCCGGTCCGCGTCCATTCTGGTCGTGGTAGCCCACCATTTGGCCGTGGACGGGGTTGGCTTTAACCATCTGGTGTCGTGCCTCGTCCGAGATTGGGCATGCCATCAGCAGGGAGTGAACGCCGTGGCGGTCCCACCACAAGTTGCCATCGAGCACAGCACCGACATCGACGTGGCGTACTGGACGTCCGAGTTCGGTGGTGCCCTCGAACAGAGTCTGCCTGACCGGGACTGCCGGACACCACCGGGAGGTCGACTCTACCGACGCGACGTGGTCAACGGTGACCTCGATGCGCAGGTGCGAACCTGGGCCCGGCAACACGGGCACAGCCACGCCTCGGTTCTGCTGACCATATTCTCAGCCGCGCTACATCGCTGGTGCGACACCGATGATGTGATCATCACCAGCCAGGCCAGCCTTCGGCGCCGACGGGACGCCAAGATCTCGATGGCGACCACGACGGTGCCATTACGTAGTCGGCTCCACGACGAGGACGCCCCCAGATTCGTTCGCCGGACCCGTGAACGTTTCGTCGCCGCGTTGCGACATCGGGATGAGCCGTTCGCCGACGTCCTCGGCGTACTGCGACCAACCCGGCGGACCGATGGTACGAGCGTGTTCAGCGACTACGAGTTCAACCACATGGTCGCGTGGCGTCCACCTGTGGAGCTCAAGAAGGTCGGTTGGCAGGTCACCGACGTACCGGTGCCTGACCCGGCGACTCAATATGCCGTCACGCTGTCTGTAGTCGACGGTGGGAACCACACCGTGCTTCGCTGGCACGCCGACGGCAGGCGGCTCGACCAGGTCGACCTGGACAGCGTGGCCGCAGTCTTCACCGAACTACTCGGCGCCATAGTCAAGGGAAACGCTGACACGGCCCCGCTGGCGGCACTGCAAGTCGTGGACCAGGCCCAGCATGACGCCCTGCACCGACTGGGAGCCGGCCCTGTCGCAGCGGTGTCGCCGACGACCGTGACTGAGCAATTCCTGAGCCAGCCCGCCACGCGAACGGCTATCCGTCGTGGAGCCGACAGCCTCACCTACCAAGTGTTGGCAGGCATGGCTGGCGGCGTGCAACAGGCGCTGTCCGAGCACGGAGTTGCTGCGGGAGACCGGGTTGCCGTCCACCTGCACCGCGGACCGACATTGGTATCCACGCAGCTGGCGATCTGGGGCCTGTGCGCCGTGTACGTGCCGATCGACATCGCCAACCCCGGAACACGGATACTCCGGATGCTGGACCAAGTCCGACCCAAGGTACTGATCACCGACCAGCAGCTTGATGTCGACGTACGGACGTGGCTTCAGTCGGCCGGGGTGACGGAGTTGGCGGGCGACCAGCCACCCGCAACGCTGGTCGCCCAACCCGCGCCGACCCCAAGGCACCCCGCGTATGTCGTGTTCACGAGCGGGTCGACGGGCGCACCGAAGGGAGTCGAGATCGGGGTCACCGCCATGAACAACCATCTTGAGATGATGCTCGAAATCGGCATCGGTGCTGGCGACTGCGTCGCACAGAACGCGCCCCTCGGCTTCGACGTGCATGTATGGCAGTGCGTGGCGGCACTAACCGTCGGTGCGGCAGTGCGTATCGTTGACGACGCTGAGGCGCGCGACCCCTCGCTGCTGGCGCGTGCCGTGGCCGCCGACCAGATCACCATCCTGGAGGTCGTGCCTTCCCTGCTCGATGTTCTCGCCGCGTTGGCCGCCGCCGGTGCGTTGAACCCGACGATGCTGCGCCCACTGCGGCACCTGCTGCCGACGGGGGAGGCAATGCCGATGGCACTGGCCCGCCGCTTGCTGAAACTGCTCCCCGGAGTCCAGATCACCAACGCGTACGGTCCCGCCGAGGCTGCCGACGATGTAACTCTGCACCGGATTCGTGGCGACGAACCACAACACACAGCACCGCTGGGGCCCGCTGGCCGCAACGTGCACCTCGCCGTGCACGACCGGTGGCAGCGACACCGCCCGCACGGGTATGTAGGTGAGATTGCCGTGGCCGGGCTCTGCGTCGGCAACGGCTACGTCGGACCCGACACCCTGCCGGCCTTCAGCGTCGATCCCTGCGGCGCCGGACCGATGTACCGCACCGGCGACGTCGGCTTTCTCGACGACGGCGGGGTGGTCCATTACCTGGGCCGACGCGACCAGCAGGTCAAGGTGGGCGGTCGGCGGATCGAAATGGGCGAGGTGGAGGCCGCCCTGCGGACCGTAGCCGGGGTCGACGCCGCCGCAGTCGTGTGCGTTCAGCGCCGAGGCCATGCCACTCTGGTCGCCTTCGTGGCGACCGACGCCTCGCCATTGGAGGGTGACCTCAAAGCCGACCTGGCTGCCAGGCTGCCCGCCTACATGGTCCCAGCCAGGGTGCTCGTTGGCCCGGATCTGCCGACAACTGACAACGGCAAGCTCGATCGTCGGACGCTGCAGGAGCGCGCCGCGGCCATCGTCGACACCGATACCGCCCCGACGGATCACACGGACCTTCATGCCTCGGCGGTGGAGGCTTCAACGGTCGAAGCCGTATGGCGAGTCGTGCTTGGGGTCGAAGGAGACCTTGACCGCGGGGCAGGCTTCTTCGCCCTTGGCGGGGACTCCTTCACTGCCCTGGAACTGATTGCCCGCCTTGACGCTCTCGGTGTTACCACTGACCTCGCCACCCTGTACGCCAACCAGTCCCTGGATGCCTTCGAGCGGGCCGTCGCCACGCCGACCACGGTCCTGTCACTACCGGTGCCGACACAGGGCCTCCTGCCGTCCGCAGTGCTCCAGACTGCCACCGCATCGGCGACCACTCGCCCACCAGTTGTGGCTTTCCGGTTCGACCCGTGGATGGTTGACGTGGACACGCTCACTGCGGCACTGAATCGGGTCGTGGCCAAGATCGTCGCACTGCGACTGGCGATCGAGCGGCGCCCTGACGGTCAGTGGCACTACGCGCTGCTGGACCATCCAGCTTTGGTGCCTGTCGTCGAAGCTGACGTCGACGAAGACGGTGTCCTGCTGCACGTCGCAGCGGGCGCGCTCAATGCAACGGCTGGGGTCAACCTCGCAGCCGCGTACTGTCAAAGCGCAGACGGCCGCTTGGAGATCCTGCTCGCCGCCAGCCACGTCGTGGTAGACGTCGCCGCCGTTCCGCAGCTGGTTCACGCCCTCGGGGACGCCTTGAGCGATGACTCGCAGGAAGTTCAGGACGTTATAGCCCATGTCGATGCGCATTCAGGGTTTCTGAACTGGCTCGCAGCCCTCCGCGACGCGGAACTGGCCCGGAAGGCAGCGTCCGACGCCAAGACGGCAGCGGTCGGAGGAAACCCGAGTATCTACAACAGCTCCTCCGACCGGGAGCCGCCGCTATCGGTCACGCAGCTGCAGGTCGAGATTCCGGCCTCGCTGAATCTCGACGACCTCGACGCTGCGGTGCTCACGGCGGCAGTTCTCCTGTCCGGTCAGCCCGCCACCGCAGTCGATGGGATCTGGCGAGAATTCGACGGGCGTCCACTCGTTGCCAACCGTTCTGGTCACATCGAGGTCGGCTGCTACACGTTGTTGACGCCCGCACTGGCCTGGACCGGACTGATCAATCATGTCCGGGAGCTGTCGCCGGCCCAAGCCCTGCCCTTGGTGCGCCACACCAGGGTCACCGGAGTGGACCGTGGCCGCCTGTTCCAGGCGGTTGAGTCTCCGCAGGGTGCCGGCGCTGTGGTCAACACCCTGCATCAACCGATTCGGTTCGGTGCAGCTGCGCTACCGGCAGCTAGGCTGGTGCCAGCAGTCGCCGCTCACAACGCGGTGACGAGCCCGCATCTTGTCCACGTCGACGCCCATCTCGACACCGCAGGGCAGACCCTCACACGGCGGTCAGCGACGCTAACCGTCACATTCCATCCCGCCACGACCGCCCAGTTCCGGCAGGCGTGGATCGACGGGCTGCGCGACTGCGTGACCGACGGGCTGGCCGCCGCCTCGCCGCAATCGGCGTCGGCGGGCACAGTCGCGGTGCCGCCCGGCGCCGAACTGCTGAACCTCAGCCCGGCGTCACTGGAGGACTTGGTGGAAGAGCTGGAGAACCGAACACCGTGACCGCGGCAGCCAAACATAGTATCGAGGCGTTGCTGCCTTGCACGGCGGCGCAGGCCGCCATTGCTGAGGCGAGTCAGGATGCGTACCGGGAACAGACCGTTGTGCGTGTTACAGGACCGTTGGAACCAGGCCGAATGCGGTTGGCATGGGCGCAGGTGCAGCACGATCACCAGGTCACTCGTCTGACGTTGCACCGCCATGACGGTCGCTGGGTCCAGGTCGTCCGGACCGAGGGCCACCCAGCGAGCTGGGCGGTCCACGACCTCCGCCGCATCCCGGCGGCCCAGCGCAGGCTGATCGTCACTGAGTTGACACACACAGCAGCGCAGGCACTCGACGTGCGGGCCGGGCCGCTGCTGCGGCTCGATCTGCTGATCGAATCCGATAATACCGCGCTGCTAGTGCTGACCCACCACCACGCCGCAGCGGACGGCAGCACCATCGGGCTCCTGCTCCAGGCCCTGGCAACCGGATACGCCGGACAGCCCGACCCGCCACGAGTAGATCTCGTGTCGGCTACCCGCCGGCTATGGGCCAGGACGAGCGGCTCTCCGCTCGCAGATTTCGCCGACGACATCGCCGACATGCCCGCGCTGTTGCCGACCTGGCCGGAACCAGTCGGCCTGACCGAACTCGTCACCGAACACCGCACCGTGCCGATCGACATCACCCAGATCAAGTCGGTCGCCGCTACCTATGACGCCACACTCGCAATGGTGGTCCAGGCTGCGCTGCTGGCAGTCCTCGCCCACGGCCGGAGCGAGCCGTCGGCATGCCTTAGCCTGGCAGTCGACCTGCGTGCACTGGTTCCCGAGGCGTTACACACCGGAGGGCTGTTTCTGACCACCCTGCCGATCACCGCGCGGATCGGTCCCACCGACACCGGCCTCACCATCGCCGCGCAGCTCGGACAACGGGGCGGGCACCGGCGGCTCCATCCTGACATCTCGCTGCCGCAGGTGCTGATGGCAGCGTCAGCCGCTGGCCATCAAGGCATGCCGGACACGCTGCTCACCATCCAGGGTTCAACACGCCTGCCGCCCGCGCCACCTGGGCTGTCGTGGCATCGGGTCCGGAGTACCGAGCGCACCGAGTTCGCGTTGAATGTCGACGTCGAGTGGAGCGACGACATCGTGCTGCGGGTGCAGTTCGACCGTGCCCGAGCCCCTGTCCACCAGGTCAGCGAACTGCTTGACCGTGTCGTCGCTGTGCTCACCCAACCGTCCCGACCGGTGGCCACACTGCTGCGCGAGCCTGGATGGCTGCGGATGGTCCGCAGTCAGTCCGAGGTTGGCAGCCCTGAGCTTTCTGACCTGCTCCCTCGGGTCTTGACCACTATCCGGCGAGTCACGCAGGAAGAGGTCGGCCCCGACGACGACCTGCTTCGAGCCGGGCACAGCTCGCTGACTCTGATGTCGATCGTCGTGGGCCTCGCCGAGCAAGGCGTTCCATGCACGGTTGGTGCGCTGCTCGACCAGCCGACCGCGCGGGCGGCGGCGGCATACTCGGCCCAGCGACTGAAGAAGAACCAGGTGCTGACAACAGCAGACGGTATTGCGGCGTCGGCCTTCACCCCGATCGAGGCGGGCCTGCTGGCGCGAACCGACCGCATCGAATGGGGACCACAGCCCATGCACGAGCAGTCGGTCCTGACCTTCGCAGAGGTGCTGGAGCCGATAGCCGCCCGGCAAGCATGGCGGTGGGTCGTCGAACGATACCCAGCGCTAGGGCGCAATTGGAGCGAAACCGTCCAGCTGACAGTGCCGGAGCTGGCCACCGCCAAGGCCGCAGACGCCCACGCCGCTGCCCGCAGCTGGCTCACTGCCCAGCTTGGTACCCCATTCCGGCCTGACGCCCCGCTTCTGCGGGCTGCGTTGTTCGTCGATGCGCGCAGCAGCAGCCTTGCGCTGGCCTTCCACAATGCGTTGCTGGACGGATGGTCATTTCCGACACTGATCCGTGAGCTACAACGGTCCTACGCGGCCGTGGCCGCTGGCACCGAACCTCCTCCGCCGCTGGGGGACGACGGCCACGTGTACCGGAGGTGGCTCGCCGGACGGCAAGACGGTGATCACGAATTCTGGGGTCAGGCGCTGGCCGGATCGGTGTTCCCGCCGCGTTGTGAGACACCACCACCGGGCGAACGGGCCGTCGCACGGTGCCGGCGGGCCCTGCCAGACCTGGCCGCCGTAGCCAGCGAAGTGGGCAGCACCCCAAATATGGTCGCCGCCGCACTTACTGCCGCCGCATTCGCCCACGTTACCGGGCAACCGCCGGACGAACCGCTCGGAGTGCGGGCCTCCGCGCGCCCGACCGAGCTTCCTGGCGCGATGCGCATGGTCGGCCAGTTCACCGCTGAGCTGCCGATGCCCCAGCTCACCAGTACACCCCAGCCGTGGTCGGAGGCGATACGGCACCTTGCCGCTTCCATCGAGGTCGCCCGCCGCCACTCCCATCTCGGTGAAACCGGTATCCGATCCGCCGCAGCATGTCCGCCAGAGGCGGACCTGTACCGCAATCTGCTGGTCGTCGAGGAGTACCTCCCGATCGACGAGTGGGCCGCGCAGGCGGGACCTGATGCCTGGACCCACAGGAACCAGTGGCGCCGGGAGGTGTCTCCCTCGGTCCGGACGCTGTACGTCGAGCCCACCGTCGGCGGATACGACCTGGTGCTGTCCACTTCGGCCCGTGAGAACTCAGCCGATCTGCTTGCCGCCGTCGCCGCCCAAGCGAGCGCCATGCTCGACTCGCCTGCTCGCACCATGCCTACCGTCTTCGGTCTCGCTCCCGCTCTCACCACATCCTGACCCCACCACTTCGGGAGGTCCTGTGCCCGACGAGATCTGCTACATCGACACGCGCACCGTCGCAACCCTGCTCGAAGAAATCGCCGTCGTCGACGTAGTGGAGGAGGCGTTGCGCAGCCACGCGCTCGGACGGACGGTCATGCCCGCCGAGGCATACCTGCGCTGGACCACCGACGACGGGTGGGCCAGGAGTCTCACGTTGCCAGCCGCACTTGGCATGCCAACCGGGACAGCTGGGATCAAGGTGATCAACGGCAACGTGGCTAACCCCGGCAGGGGCGTCGCCCGCGCCAGCGGCCTTGTCCTTCTGTTCGACGTGCTCACGGGGCAGGTGAGGACGGTGATGGCAGCGGCGAACCTTTCGGCGATGCGGACTGCCGCGGTCAGCATCATTGGAGTCCGTCGGCTCGCCCCACGCCCAGTCGAGCACGCGCTGGTGATTGGTGCCGGGCCGATCGGCGCGGCACATGTCCGACTCCTGTGCCAAGAACCCACGGTCCGCACTGTGTGGGTGCATGACCTCGATGGCGATCGGGCTGCTGCGGTCGCGGCTCTCACCAGCGACGTTCGGGTCCGCGTTGATCCGGTCCGGGACCGGGCGTCGGTGATTGGCGACGCTGACGTCATCGTGGCGGCCACCACCAGCGTCAATGCCCACCTGGGGCTCCGGCATATTCGTCCTGGCACGCTAGTGGTCAATGTAGGTCTGGACGACTGTGCGCAAGACCTCCTGCTCGGTGCTGACCACTTGGTGGTGGACAGTTGGGCGCTAGTGGCTGACGACGACAAACGCCTGCTAGGCCAGCTCATCCGCAGCGGGCGGGTGACCGCGGCGGGGGATTCGACGTCGGCAAGGGCAGAGCAGGTGGTTCGAGCTGAACTCGGACAGCTCATTGCAGGTTCGGTGATGGTAAGCCCAAGACAGGACGACCGGGTGGTGCTCAATCCCTTCGGCATGGCCGTGAATGACATCGCCTTGGCAACGGCAGTCGAGCAGTCGGCCGCAGCCAAGGGCTTCGGTCTGCCCTTACCGCGGTAACCGAAGGTCCCACGGCACGTATCGCATCGCGGGCAGCAGGTCCGTATCACTGATCAGCACGTCGCGGTCGGCAAGCCAGTGGTCGTCGTAGATCGTGTTGGCGTACCGGTCAGCGCCGTCGGCGCAGAGGCAGACTACCGTCACATCGTCGGTGGCAGTGGCCAGATAGCGGGCGCATGCGGCGAGGATCGCCCCCGCCGACCCACCCACGCCTACACCGGTCTGGTCCCTTAGCCGGCGCGCGTGGGCGAAGGCTTGTCGGTCGTGGACCCGGGACACAATCACATTATCTGCCAGGGGGAACCCGATCCGTCGACTGCTGCCGATCCCGGTAAGCAAGCGAGGCCCCGGTTCACCTCCAGTGGCCAGCGAACCTATGACATCAACAGCGACCACCGTCGTCTGCGGACTGAGTAAAGCTAGACGTCTGGCGAGCCCGCTCACAGTACCGCCCGTGCCAACAGCAGCGAACACCACGTCTGGAGGCTTGGGGCACTGAGCGAGGAGCTCCGGCGCAGTCTCAGAGTAGTGGGCTAGCGGATTGTCCGGGCTGTCATATTGGTTGGTCCAGACGGCTCCAGGCAAGGAGTCCTGCAACTCGAACACACGCTCCAGGCGGGCAGATAGGTGAGAACCATCGTCGTCACAGCAGTCAACGATGTCGACCCGAGCTGGCGTGGTGGCCAACAGGGCGTGGATCGCCGAGGTGGTCTTGGAGTCGACAACGACGGTGAACGACACACCAAGTTCGGCCGTTAGCAATGCCAACGCGACCGCGAGGTTGCCCGATGAGGACTCCACGACATGACTGCCAGCATGCAGGCGCCTGCAGCGAAGCAAACCCAGCAGCAAGGCCCGGGCCGTGCGCCCTTTCGTTGATCCGGAAGGCGAGCGACCTTCCAACTTGAGCAGCAAGGGGAAGAGCCGAGCTCCCACTTGCACTCCGACCTGCACCATTGGGGTAACATGCTGGCGGTTCAGCGCACGTGCCGCGTGGGCGCGCCATGCCGTGTCAATCAACGGCGGCTCGGAGTCACGCGATCCATAGCACGAGGGCGAAAACCTGGACTTGCGGCGTAGTCCCATCGCCCCGTTCCTCCCCTGCCTGCCAGTGGGGCGCATTCTCTCAGCATCACCCTCCGACCCGCTAGCGGCGCGCTGCGGCGGTCGGCGCTGGGGATGCGCCTGTCAAAAGTGCTGTCTCCTCTTGATCGGCTGCGCCGAAGTTGCCTCAGGCCTCCGACAGTCGATCGCCGAAACCAGCGCACTGGTCGGTGCCGAGGGCGATGCGGGTGTCGAACAACCGGCGCCGGCACGGCGGCTAGTCAAGATCATTCATGCCGAGCTTCAGGCAGAGATCGCAGGCTACCCAGCTGCTGGGACGCAATAAATTAAGTTCGTGATCGCGCTGCCACGTTGGCGGCTTGACGTTGGCAACGACCTGTGCAGCAGCACGGGGGCCTCGTCAACGCCGCCTCGCCGCTGCTCCCGACGGTCAGGTGGATAAAATACGGAGCTCAGCCTCTGCGGTTGATCTTGAAGCGGCTCTTGTCAAGTCGCTGCGACGAGGCGCCTCATGACGCGTGGGTTGTACTGGAAGCGCGGTGTTCGGAAGCTCGGGGTAAGTAGATGCCAGGAGTCGAGGAGACGAGGGCGGAGATCCGCTTCGCTCTGAGCCAGTTGAGTGCTCAGAACCGCCATCATGAGTTCGAGCATCTTGCTCGTGCTCTCGCACGCATGACGATCAGCGTGAACATTATTCCGGCGACCGGCCCGGTTGCCGCCGGCGGTGATCAAGGGCGCGACTTCGAGACATACCGAAGCGAGCTACCTGAGCAGGTCCAGCTACTCGGCCGCGAGCTCGGCATCCGAGACGAAGACGGCGTGGGTTTCTGCTGCACGCTTCAGCAGGACAACGTCTCGTCGAAGTTCGCTGAGGACGTCGCGACGATGGCGTCCAAAGGTACACAACTGTCGTTCGTCGTCGCATACTGTGAGGCGAACGTTCCGACAGCTGCCCGACATCGACTTCAGGAGCGCGTGTCGGCCGAATATGACATTCACGTTGAAGTGTTTGACGGGACCGCCATTTCAGAGCTGCTCGCACAGCGGCACACCTTCTGGATCGCTGAGCAGTACCTGCATCTTTCCGCGCGGGTCATGCCCGCCAATCCGGATCGGCCCGAGTGGTACGAGGCGGACTTGGACCGCTGGCGGTCCGACGATGAGCCACTCATTAGCATGGGACAGTTCGTCGATCTGGCAGGGTGTCTACGATACGCTACCTCTCATCGAGAAGCGGTAGAGGACCTGCCATTCTGGATTGCGAAAATGGAGCCGCTGCTGGATGGAACGCCACTTCTAATCAAACGCAAGGCTCAATACGAGCTCGTCGTCGCCAGGTTGCGTGGTCTAGGTGACATGCGTCCTGTCGATCCCCTTGCGGCCGACTTCATCGAGAGTGCCCTTGAGACAGATGAAGCCCCTGTTCTGCGCGATGCAGCCGTTCTTCTCATGTACTGTATTGGCGCACGGGCCAGGGGAGTAACAGCCCATTCCGACGAGCGACTCATGACTTGGAACAGGCAGCTGACCGACCTGGTTCAAGTGCTCCTGGGCCACGACCCGACACCGAGCCGTAGGTGCGCCTTGCTCGACGTTCTAGCCACTCTCAAGCTCCAACCGGATCTGGACGCAATCAGGGAATCCGGTGCCACGTACGCACTGGGGCCCAGTGTTCCTCGGTGGTCCACCGCTGACTGGAACGCAGCGGTCAGCAGTGGCGCGGTTCGGCTAGTCGACGTTCTTGCTGTTGACCGGACAGGGGCACTCGACGCATTAGCCGAACTCGTCACCTACCTCGACCAAGCACCTCTGTTTCCGGTATCAACCATCGCAGAAGAGCTGCGTCTGCGCGCAACTCAGTTGGTCGATGACAGCCGATACGACGCAATCGTCATGGCAATTGACGGCCGTAGCGCCAAAGTCGAGGGAGGTCATGCGACTGCCGAGCGGGCACGCGATCGGGCGATAACGTTCTTAAATGCCGGCCGGTTACTGGAATCCCTGCGCGACATTCATCGTGCCCGATCGGGCTGGTTCTCCGGCGAGAACAGTCGCGGCATGCTCCTTTCCGCATTCACCAGGGAACATGGTTCGCGGCGACACATCTCAACCAGGTGGCGATCATCGCACACATGCACTTGACGGAACAGCCGTTCGACCTGAGCAGGCATGTCCCCCTTCAGCGCGCGTTGTTCGAGCTGAGCATTATCGAAGCGTTGGCCACCAAGGCCGGACCGCCGTACGAACAGTTTGTGAAGGATGCAATTGCAGACGCTGGCGTCGAAGATCTCCACCAGGAAATAATTGCCGGCATACAAGACGGACCTTGGTGGATCGACCTGAGTGCCGACGAACTCAGCTCGAAGATCTTCAATGAACTTGAGCGTCCACCGTTTGCAGACGCGGGCACTAAGCGTTCAATCAGGTGGAGCGCTCTTGGTGTCCGCTGGTCGGTTGAGTTCGACAACACATACGCCGACACTCTCGTCGGCGAACGACTTGCCGCCACAGCACAGATCATCCTTGCCGATCTCGCGCTTCGCGACCCGGTTCTTCTACCTGGAGCTGTAACCTTCAGTGTCGCCGCCGGCACGCCCACCAGTGAGATGGACTTCCAGCATCAGCAGGGCTCCGACGGCGCACGGTGGGAAGTTGTACTGCCGAGTATCCACATACGCGACCGAGATGAGTACGATCGAATCGCACGGGAGACGCTCGCTGTTGTCCACTGCGCCGTACGCGAAGCTTCCGTCCTGCCCGACGAGCGCCTCGAAAGCATGCTCTTTGAGGCACTCGATGCCGGAGTTCTCAGCAATATCCTTTTTGGCGTCCCATTCGATATCGCATATGCTGACTCGACCAAGGCCGACGATTTTGCCCGAATTCCTCGGAGTGAGCGTTCACTTGTGGTTGACGATGGTCGTACTCCGGCGCCGGGGCCGATTCTCTCGTTCCCTGAGACGGCGGGCCTCGGATACTCCGTCGAAGACGGTATCAGACAGGCGGCTACTCGTTATGAAACGATTCCTCGATTGTTGAGGTCGACACTGCCGAGCTTGCGTCGCGATTATCACTTCCAGGAAACGGTGCAGGCATTGCGCGCGGACGGATGGCTGGATTGGCAGATCCTTGTCGCAGTTTTCAATGTCGCAGCCAACGCACGAATGCGGTCATCGCCTCCGCCGCGGTCTGCGGAGGAAGCACAGCGCTTGCAAGAACGCTTTCTTGCACCTGAACCTGCCGACGACCCACTTGACCCGAGCATCTTCGCGCCAGGGCTTCTTCATGAAGCGTTGATGATGTCACTCGGTTCCACCCTGCACAACTGGGGCCTGGCAATCCCCGTAAACGGGGTTCACCCCGAGGCGCTCCGTGAGTTACTTAGTCGCAGATACAACTACGGCGTCGACGATGCATCGCATATCGATCCTTTCGAGCCTTCATCTAACTGAAGGTGCGCGGATGTCTGCGACCAAAAGTTCCCTTGGCCACGCACAATAACCCCTCGCGCCTCATTGGCCGACATACCCCACTGTCGCGCGAGGTATTCGACTGTTCCGCGGAGGTCGGCGGGAGTGACTGGCCGGTTTCCGCAGCGGGCATAGGGGCCGTCAGTTTCAAGCAGTATCCGCTCCGGGGGAAGTCGCTGGAGCAGCGCCTCACCTTTCTTCGATCGGGTCATCGCGGGGTTGATCGAGAACCAGAGTCCTGCACTGAGTGCGTCGTCGACTGCGGCCAAGGGGCCGGTGTACCAGTGCAGGATCGCCGGCACTTGTGCCTGTGCCAGCCGGGTGATGGTTTCGCGTTCGGCGCCGCGGCTGTGGACGGTGACAGGATGGGTTCGTAGCTGGGGGTCGGCCAGGATCGCCTCAAACACGCGAAGCTGCTGCTTGCGAGTTGCCACTCCGGTCCGAGAGAAGTCGAGCCCGATCTCGCCGATCCACGTCGCCTGTGGCAAGAGCCGGAGAAATCGAGCGAGATCGTGAGGGGAAGCACTCCCTGCGCGAAGTGGGTGAAAGCCCAGGGCGACGTCGACACCGTCGCGTCGGCCCAGGCGGGTACGCAGGAGGCGGTACTTGCCAGGGTCTTCAGTCACCGCGATCACGTGCACCCCCGCAGCGTGGGCGCCGTCCAGGACCGCGACGGGGTTGTCGTAGGCATCGATGTGGCAGTGGGTGTCAGTTAGCACCGGAGTAGTCACGATCACGGCCTCACCAGTTCGGTCAAGGCCCCGCGGGCTCCGCTGGCCAGCCAGGTGCGAAGCTCGGCGAGTCCCCGTCGCCAGACTCCAGTGAACGCTGCGCGTTCGCCTTGTGCGAGCGGGCCGTTGCGCAGGACGTCGCGATCCGGTCGATCCGCGAACGCACCGGTTACTACGGCCCGCAGGTCCGCTCCGCGGCGGCTGCGGCGGTTGAGGAGGATCGTGATGTCGTGCTCGTCGAACACGTCATAGGCGTACTCGTCGTCGTCCCATCCGACGTGCGCCAGCGAGGCACGACGAATCAGACAAGGGAAACAGTATCCGCAGTTTCCTTGCTTGCGGCCGACATAACGGGCGGTTTCGGGGTGCGAGCAGGAGACGCTGAGTGGCGCCAGCCGGCGCAGCAGTTCCGCGTTCCGGGATTTGGCGAGCATCTCGCCCTTGGTGCGCAGCCGGTACGGGTTGAGGACCGGGTTCGGGACGCCGATCGCGGTTGCGGCGGCGCCGAGTTGGTTCATGAAATGTGGATGGGTGGTGCGGGTGCTCGCGCTGCCGACACGAGATCGTGTGAGGGGCACGTTGATGCCGATGAAGCCGTTCTCCGGCACGTACACCGGCGTCTCCGTTCCCTCAGCGGCAGCGAGAGCCAGGGCAGCGGACAGGAAGAGGAGTGACCGAGATCGCGTGGTGTTCTCGCGGAGCCTGGGCAGCGCGCGTGCCTGATGGCTGTTCGCGGGAGCGGGGCGCAAGTAGAGGCGGCGGGAAACGATGCGTTCGGCGCCGTACTGTTCGTTCAGTTCGTCGAGGAGGAGTTGTTGGGCGGTCGATGCCTGTCCGCCTTCGTGGTGGGACAGCAGGCACAGCCGACGACGCGGATCTTCTTCGAGAAGATCGATGACTCCGCACAGCGAGTCGAGGCCGCCGGAGAAAAGGCACACGCCATCCACGTCGAGCCCAACCGGCTGGTCAGCAGCGGGAACGCCGGCCACATGAGCGAGCGGGTGGCGTTCGGACTTGTAGGGGCTGATCGCCCAGTGGTCGCCGGTCAGAAACCGCAGGGCTGCGTCAAAGCCGGCCCTTTGCCACGCGGCAGTGTCTTCGACGGGAAGTCGGAGGTGGAGCTCCCTCGTCCAGGAGTCCAATGTGTCACGCCGCCGGGTGGTCTTGTCGGCGCAGTACACGGCTGCTCCAAGCAAGAGGAGGTCGGCGGCTGGCCTGGGCGGTCTCCAGCCGGCGAAGAACTCGGGGCCGCTGTCGCCGGTTTGGATCGTGGCCGCGGTCCGAGCTGGAGCCCAGTCGAGTAGCCGGACGTCATCGGGTTCGGTCACCGAGGTGGTGAGATCGGTGCGCACCAGGTAGGTGGTCACTGTGCGTCTCCGTCCAGTCCTTGGAGTGCCTTGTACGTCATGCGGACGGTGTCCTCGGCGATCTGGCGTCCCTCAGGGCCGGCCCAGTCGACCGCGTAGGGGTCGTCGGGGATGCGGAGCGAGACGAGGACCTGGATGATCTGACGCATTTCCTCATCGGCTTGGCGCACAGCGTGCGGATCGGTGATGCGGCTGAGGCGTTCGGCAATGACCGGAACCCGGTTGTAGACGTACTGGGCGAGGAACGTTTCAAGCAAGGTGGGCAGGTTCTCCCGCGAGACGGCCGTCTCAGCGGTGTCGGTCAACTCGGTCCACGTGTCGGCGTCGCCGAAAACCTCGTCCAGCACGTCGCACGCAGCGTCACGGGCGGCTTGGGAGTCCAGGTCATCGCCGTCTCCTGCGATGAAGGTGATCAGTTCATCCAGGACGTCGAACCGGGTCCGGCCGACGAGAGTGTCCAGTCCCAGCGAGGTCAGTGTGTTTTCGAGCCCGGTTCCGCCGACTCCAGCGAGCAAGGCGCCGAGGCGCTGGACGCCACTGCGTCCGGCACGGGCGCCTGCGGCGGCGCCGCCAGCTCCACCTAACACGGGGACATGGCGAGCGAGCACTCGCTGGGCATATGCGCGGGTACTCGGAGATCCGGAGGTCAGCCCGCGTACGTAGGACGCGGTCGCGTGTTTGAGCGGAGTCCACGCTCCGCCGCTGCCCGCGGTGCGATCGGCCGAGGTCCCCATCAGCGCCGGCCGCTGAGTCGTTGTGCTTCGCGGGCGGTGCTGATCATGGTCTTCAGACCGGGCACATCGCTGTTTTCCCACTGGTCCAGCAGCGCGGACACTGTCGGGTGATTGGCAGGGAGGCGACGAACGGCGTTCCCGGCCTGCGCGGGTGGGACGGCCGCGGGTGGGATGCGCATGAGGGCGTCGCAGATGGATGACAGGGTGTCGGGTGCCCGCTCGGCGAGTTCGAGCGCGGCGACGAAGGCCGGTCCGCCTGGTCGACGCGTCAGTACTTCCACCAGCGCTTCCACGACCTGGGCACGCTCGTGGTCAGGCAGCTTTGCGATCTCGTCACAGGCGAGTCGGCGCGCTCCGGCGACCTCGGTCTGCACCCTGGTGAGTAGTTCCTGCAGGTGGGGAGGCAGGCGGGTGACGGCGACGCCGAAGGCGAGTTTGTCGCGGGAGTAGGTGAAATACGGCCTGAGGTCCAACTCACCGAGCGGAGGCTCCAACCCCAGCCACGCACGCACGTGCGATTTGTCCGCCCATGCCCGCACATCTTCGGCGACCGGCGGCTTTTGGGAGGCCCTCCGCCCCCGCTTGCCGGCTGGGGACCGGCGGGCGCCCGAAGACCCGTCGGCGGTCTCGCTCTCATCAAGCCGAGGCGTGTCCTTCTCGTCGTTCGGTTCAGAGGTGGTCGCTCCTGCCCGTGCGATGGTCTCCGCAGCCGCGAGCTCCGGGATCGGGCCGGGCGAGGTGAGTTGCCAGTCGAACAGCCGCTGGAAGTCGCTGAAGTGTTGTTCCTCCAGGACCATGAGCTTGGCTAGTACCGGCAGGTCGAGGGCGATCTTCCGGCGCTGCGCGCTGCGGTGCTTGAGCAGCAAGTTGTTGAGGAACCGCTTGAGCTGCCTCGGGTTCCCGCGCAGTCCGCCCCCGAGTACCTGGGCGATGCTCGCCGCCCAGTTCAGGTCGCGCACCAGCTCGTCCGGCACGTTGCCGAGGACCTCACCGGCAACACCGACGTTGAACGCGACCTGCAGGTTCCCGGCATCGCGGCGGCGGCGAGTCTCGTTCAGGACTTTGGCGAACTGTTCGTTGTCGAGGCGCAGTTCGGCCAGCAGCAGGTTGACGTAGGTGTCGGCCTCCGGAGCGGACAGCGGCGGGATGGCCACCTTGAGCTGCAGCATCTTCTCCAGGTAGTCGGCACCGATCCCAGCGCCGTCGGGCCGGCGCAACTGTGGATAGCGCGAGTCGATCGCTGACTCGACAACCGCCTGGTTGGCCGCCATGACGTAGGCGGTCTTGGGAGTGTTGAGGAACAACCGAATCGCCTCGAAGGTGTCCACCACGGTCTCGGGCAAGCACCGGTCGAGGTCGTCGATGAACACTACGACGGCATCCACGTCTTCCAACGTTGTGACGACCTTCGCGAACTCAGCCCGGAACCGCCCCGCGTCCGCGATCGCCTCAGCCGTGTCCTTGCCTGACGCGGCCTGCTTGGTCTTGGGATCCTCCAGCAGCTTGTTGGCTTCGCTCGCAGCGGCGTTCACCACGACCTTCGTCACGTCCAGGACCTGCGGATCAATGCTCGGATCCATCGCCTGGATCACCAAGGGAGCCGCGGTCTGGGCGCCGGCTACCGCGACCCGTCCGCCCCTGCGCCCCCACCGGCCGAGGCCCTGGGCGAACCTACGGAGCCTGGACACCTGTTCCTGCTCGTCGGAGGCGACTCGTTGGCCGACCGCGTCGAGCACGGTCGTCATCAGCGCGACCTTGACGTCGTCGTAGTCCTCGTACTGCCAGGGGCTAAACTCGACGCACACATACCGTGACAGCGACTTCTCGCCGTCCCGAATCTTCAGCAGCTCCTGCCGGGTGATCCGCATCAGGCTGCTCTTCCCAGAGCCCCAGTCCCCAAGCAGGCCCACCGTCAGTGGGAGCAGCCGCGGCTCGGTGAGCGCCACGAACAGGGTGTCCACCAGGAAGTCGAAGCCGAGAAGATCAACCTCGGTTTCGTTGTCCGCCCACATCGCCCCGCTCCATTCGCCGCGCCATGATGACTACCCGCTCCTCGGTGGCCGCGGGCCGAAGGCGAACACCGAGGATAAGTCGGTGATTGACGTCGATGGTCAATTGACAGGCGTGTCGGCGCCGACCAGGTACTGTTACTGCTCGTTACAGAGGTGTGATCGGCGCGTTGGGATCACGATGCAGGGTTGGCACTACACCATCGAGCGGCCGTCTACGCGCGTCGTTGCAACGTTTAACGGAACGAGCTGGTCAGTGAGGCGGAACTTTGTTGCGGCGGACGTAGGCGTACGCGATCTCATAGTTGACGGCACCCGACCAGTCACCGTCGACTCTGGGGAAACGCCTGTGAAGCCGGCCCTGGACTCGGCCGGTCAGGTCCAGCCCGGTTTCGATGACGTAGCGAGCGTGTCTTGGCCCCGGACGAACGGCTTGTCCAACTAGATCCAGACCCCGGTAAGTGCCGGCCTCTTTCCGGGGAGTTCGTCGCCTTCCCAATTGGTAAACGGGCTATCGACCACAGTGTTCACACCTTCCGGCTGCGTGAATCACGTTGTTGACGAGGTCCAGGTGCAGCCCGTCATCAAGCTCGGCCGAGTCAGCGTGTCGGCCGTTGGTCAGGAAGAACCAGCTGTGCTCGGCTTGGCCGCTATCGACACACGTCTCACATGTAACCTGCAGTGTTCGACCTGACCTGCAGATGCGGTAGCCGCCGTTCGTCAACACGCGGAGGCCACTCGCGCAGCGACTTGGAACGATCATGACCTGCCCACCGTGGCCGGTAATTCTGTAGCGCGCCCTGCGCGGCCGCAGGTCCGGAACATCGTCGCTGCTGGTCAAGCGTGGTGCCATAGCCGGATCCTACCCGTAATCGAACGTACATTCGACCGCGGCTCAACAGGTCGACCTATCCCAGCAAGATGCTCGTGAGCCGAGCATCTGTCGAGCCGGAGGTCGAGCGCTCACATGAGATGGTCAGGGCACGATCTGCAATAACGCCGCCGTCATGCCGATCAGGGTCTCGACTTCCGTCCGGCTGTAGGAGTAGTCCTTCGTGCCGGCGTCGACGTGTAGCGCTCCGCTGGCCTGGTCCTCCATGGCCGCGCGGATCCAGGCCCACCGCTCGTCGGCGGTGCGCTCGCGCTTATCCTTCCGCTGCCCAGGCCAGTTCCAGCCGCTGAGCGGCGTGATCGTTTCGAGCGCCTTGCGCACCTGCAGCATTGCGCTGTCGATCTCGTTGCCTCCAAGTAGACGTTGAGCCTCGCGCAGAAGGTCGGCGACTTCCCTGCGCGGCTCGTCATCTGCGGGGAAGGGAATCAGCATGTCAACGCCGAGGGTGCGGCCGAGGCCAGCGAGCTGCTGGCGCCACCTACTTTCGGCGATACCGATGTGCTCGGTCGCTTCGGGGGCGCCGGGGAAGCCGCTTGCCTGTGGCAGCACGCCACGCACCTGCAGTTGCAGTCGCAAATCACCCATCCTGGACTGTTCCATCGCGAGGAGCTGAGCGTTTGTGACGAGGTAGCGCAGTTCCTCCCGACGGATCTCGCCGACCGGCTTGAACGGCACGGAGGCAGTCGCTGAGCCGACCGGCGCGCGGGTTCCACTGGTCGTCGTCGCATACAGGGTCGTCTCCAACATGAGGAGCCGACCCGCCTCTGGCCCCACTTCGGGCACGCCCACCTCCAGTTGAAGCTGGAAGTAGTGTGCGCCCAACCCCCTGTGGATCCAGACGCTGTCGGGGGCGACGGTGACGTTGTAAGTCCCGAGGCCGGCTTCGAACTTGAGTTGATCCACGGCAGCATGTCCTCATCTCGTGCAGGTTGCTGATTGTGCCGTGGACGCACCGCTGAGGTGACGGATTTTCTCGCGATCCGCTGGCGAGCCCGTGCTGAGTCGCTCGATCGGGCGAAATGATCAAACGTGCATGACGACCATGCCGTCTGCATGGTCGGTGACCCAGGACGGCGGCTGGCGCCCTTCCAGGACGTCCGTAACGTAGGCCGGGACTTCGGAGCGCAGACCGCGGAGGATATGCGGAAAGTAGCTCGCACGGAAGTGCCCGTGGTCCCGCGGCGTCGCCTGGAAGAGAGCGCCAGCGCCGGTGTCGACTCGCTCGGCGATCGCATGACCGAACTGGGCGGCTCGGACTTCAGAGACCGCCTTGAAAATCATCCGCGCCACATGCCGGGCACCGTGCTGACGTTGGCTGAGGAAGGTCTTCAGATCCTCGGGCAAGGTCGGAAAGTTGAGGTCCCTGATCAGTTCTGGTGACGCTGACGGGTCAGCCAGGTCCTCCAATGGAACAGACTGCCGGTACGCATCCAGCACCACGCCGTCGCTGTTCTTGAGGATCTCGTCGACCAACAGGCCGGCCAGGACGGACACGCTGGCCCGGCCGCATCGCTTGCACGGGTCGGTGTGGAGTCGTCCGCACGTCAGCCCCTCACGGTAGTCGGCTCCGCCGAGCAGCAGGACGTACACAGCTGGGAGGTCGAAGAGATCTGCAACGTGCAGCAACCGGTCCAGCTGATCGCCGTGCCGGTAGCCGAAGTGGATCTCCCATCGAGCCCCGTCGCGGAAGAGACGCTTGGCCTGCGCGAGGGTGCCGAAGCACGAACCATCGCTATCGATCCACCACCACAGCCAGTCGGCTCCGACCTTGCCTTCCTCGTGCTTGGTGAATCTCGCCGTCGTGACGAATGGCGCTGCGTGCCGCCACAGCAGCGGGGTGACCTCCTCTTCGTACCACGGAAGACCGTAGAGGTCGCACTCCACCATGTGGTCTTCCGCGGCGCGGCGTGCCTTGCCGAGGGCTGCCGCGAGATCGAGCGGGGCTTCACGTTGCGTCACAAGACCCAGTGTCGCATTAGCGTCATGCGCGACTACGCGCCACGAGACAGCCGACAGCACGAAAGCTCCGCCAGCGTGCTCAGGCGGGTCGAAATCCACACTGAGGACGTCTCAGCCGGACAAGTGGGCCCGGAGTTCTAGCTCGGGCGCAGGCAGCACGCGCCGGTGCAAGACGTCTGTCTCGATGCGGCCGTCGTCATGTTGCCAAGTCCTCCGAGTGATGAGCCTGTGCGCCGAATGTCGAACGGCCACCCTAGACTGCGTCCACGTCGTCGCCGAGTACCGACGTCTCGGCTTCGGCCGTACGCTGGTCGCGGCCGCGGTGGCCCGTTCCCCGCTTTACCAGTGGACGGCTCCGCTGCCGGACGGTCCGGTGGCGCAGTCGTTTCGTGCCCGGATCGCCATGCGTCGGCCCGCCTTGCCTTCACCCGCGGCGGGTGAGATCAGAGGGCGAGCCTGTGCCGAGCCCAGGATCGGGCGGCCGCGGTTAGGGCCGGGCGGTGGGCCAGCGGCTGGTGGCATTCGAGGTATTCCCAGATACCCCAGATCGCGACCGCGAATGCCGTCTTGGTTTCGGCCGGGGTTTGCTGCCAGAGCGGGAGCTGGTCTGCCCAAGTTTCCCCAGCCGCCGGGTTGTGGCCGGCTTCGATGAGGCGGGTGATGAGGAAGGCCGGATCGGCCGCTGGGCTGGCGTTTCGTGACCAGGCCCAGTCGACGATCTGGACCTTTCCGTCGTTGCTGAGCAGGTTCAAGGCGTGCAGGTCGGTGTGGGCGAGCGTGTTGCCCGTGACGTGCTCGACCGCGGTGGTTTCCCAGCTCGTCAGCTCGTCGATGTGGTCGCGGGCCCACGGATCGAGATCGGCGGGAGCGTCCTTGGCGAGGCGTCGCCAGGCGGCCAGCCTCGCCCCACTGCTCGGCCAGGGACGGCGCGTCGACGGACACCGTGCTCAGGCCCGCTGCCATCGCCGTGACGACGTCCCGCACCGGGTCCAGGTCGGCGGACCCCGGGGAGAGGTCGACGTGGTGGCCGGGAGAGTGCTCGAAGCCCAGCAAAAGCCAGCCGTCGGCCTCGGTGCGCCACAGCAGCCGAGGAGCGACCGCGGGTGGGAGGAACCGGTTGACCGCGGCTTCGTGGCGGTGCATGCGGCCGCGCTTGCCATCCGCGTCGGCGATGCCCTTGCAGAAGAGGGTGCCCGTCTCGGTGTGCAAGGTGGCGGAGAAGTCGGAGTTGCGGCCCGCGTCGGGAAGTACGGCGTCGTGTACGCGGCCGGTTTCGCGCTCGATCGCGGTGCGCACCGCGACGGGCAAGGCTTCCCAGGTACTGCGCGGCATCCTGTCCGTCCTCCTAGGCCGCGACCGGCGGCGGGTCTTCGTGGCAGCCATTGTGACAGCCCGTGCAGCTGCCGAGCGCGGTACGTGGCCACAGCGCCTCGTCGAGGCAGAAGCCGAGCCGCCGCATTGCCGTGGTCGTCCGGGCGAAGACGGTCGCGGGTGACTCCCCGCTGTTCTGGCCGTCGGTGGGCACGTGGTGGAGGAACCTGCCGGCGACGCGGTCGCAGAAGGCGGCGTACTCATGGGTGTCGAGGATGAAGGTGTGCCAGCCGATGTCGACGAGCTCGCTTGGGGCGAGCCGGGCCTCGATGTTGGAGCCGCACGCGGCGAGGAACGCCAACGCCTGGTCCAGGATGCGTTCGGCGAGGTCGCGCTCGAAACGTTCCACCGTGACGATGCGGCTGCTCAGGCGTTGGAAGAGGTCTGCGGAGACCAGGGACCGCCCGGTTCGGTGCGTGCTGATGGTGATCGACATCGAGTTCTCCTCGGTTTCGGAGCGCTGGACGAACCCAGCTTCGGCGGCTCCGCTGCAGGTAGGGAGGCCAAGCTCAGGGGCGTCGCGGGGAGGCACGGGGCAGAGCGGGGCAGATGACCTTCACGCGGTGACTCAACGCGCAGGCGTGGCTACACTCGGCGTGACCGGGGAGGATACGTGCCAGAGCCGAATCGCCTCTTGAGGGCAGCGCGGGAACGACTGCCCTCGCCGAGCGTGCCCGGTGAACACGCATCCCGAGCCGATGTCGCCGACGGGGTGACGCGCTGGCTGTGGGAGACGACTCAGACCAGGTACCCCTTCGACGCCCACTACGTGGCAAAGCTCGAGCGTGGCGTTGTGCGGTGGCCGAGCGCGGCTTATCGAGCCGCTCTCCGGCACGTCTTGGGCGCGTCGGACGACACCGCCCTGGGCTTCGCCGCCACCACGAGTTCCAACAGCCCGGTCGTGCCGTCGTCGTTCACCGCTTGGCAGTCCGACGCCGTCGTCGACCGGGCGGTCACAGCGACCGAACAGGACCTCATGCCGACCTCTCGCCGGAGTCTGCTCGCGACGGCTGCTGTCCTGGCCGGTTCGGCGCTGGCCGCCGAGCTGACTCCGTTCCTCTGGCCGTCCGTTGCGGCTGCGCCGCGGCGGACGTCGACCGCGTTCACCGTGGCTGAGCTGACCTCGGCAGAAGAATTTGTCCAGTTCGTTCGTCGCTGGCGTTCGGCTAGCGGCTCCGTCGCACGCTCGACAGCCGTGGCGCAGCTCGACTCCCACCTTCGCCGTCTGAAGGAGGCTCCGTCCGGTACGGCGGAGACGCGTCGCGCCTTCCGCGTCGGCGCCGAGCTCGCCGACATCGTCGCGACGATGGCCTGGGACGAAGCTGCGCACGGCGCGGCGCAACGCTACTTCAAGCTGGCGGCACAGCTGGCCCACGTCGCCGGCGACGACGCGCTTGCCGCCGTCGCTCTCGCCTCGCTGGCCCGCCAGTGCTTCGACCTCGACCGGCCGGCCGACGGCCTGGAGGTCGTGCAACTGGCGCAGTACGCCACGCGCCGGACGGCCAGCCCGCGGCTGCGCGCTGTCCTGGCCACCCGCGAGGCATGGGCACACGCCCAGCTCGGTGACGCGCCCGCGTTCCGGCGGTCCGTCCGGCTCGCCGAGGACTACTTCAGCGAGGGGCTCCGGGACGGCGACGCAGCAACCCCCTCGGTCCGGAGCTTGGACGAAGCCGAGTTGATGGGCGTCATCGGAGCCCGTTATCGCGACCTGTCGCGACATGACGTCCGGCATGCGGCCGAAGCCCAGGACTACATCGGCCACGCGATCGCCCTGCGCGATCCCGACCGGGTCCGCAACCGCGTCTTCGACCTCATCGGGCTCGCCCGCAGCCACCTGATCACCCGCGAGCCGGAACGCGCCGCCGAGCTGATCGGCATGGCCCTGCCTGATGCTGTGCCGTGGACGTCCGGGCGAGTCGGAGTCAAGCTTCGGGACTTCCATCGGGAAGCAGGGGCGTTCGCTACGGTTCCTGCCGTGCGCGACGTCCGCGAGGTCGTCGCAGCGAAGCTCGCCGTCTAGGAAGAGGACACTCTGTGGTGCGCATCGGAATTACCGGCCACTCCAACCTGACCGTGGCCACCGCCGAGCTCGTGGCCGGCGAGCTCCGCGAGATCCTGAAGGAACAGCGTGACGATCTCGTGGGTGTCACCTGTTTGGCCCGGGGCGCCGACCAGGTCTTCGCTCGAGTCGTTCTGGAGTTGGGTGGGACGCTCGAAGTCGTGCTGCCGGCGGTGGACTACCGGGAGCGCAAGGTCAAGCCGGGCAACGCGGCCGAGTTCGACAGCCTTATCGCGGACGCGAGCGTTCACACGATGCCGTTCGCCGAGTCGAACCGCGACGCCTATATGGCCGCCAGTGAGCATGTTCTGTCCATGGTGGACAAGATGGTCGCAGTCTGGGATGGCGGGCCGTCCGGTGGCCATGGCGGCACCGCGGATGTCGTCGATGCGGCGAGGAATCGGGGGCTGGACGTCACGGTCGTCTGGCCGGAGCACGCTGCCCGAAGCTGAAATTCCTTCAGCGGCGGCCGATCCGATCGCGCCGAGACGGGATTCCCTTCCGTTGCCGGAGGACATCGTCACAGGGCTCACACTGCTGGTGGACGCGGTTGTTTCGACCCTCACCAGAAAGCTTGAACTCCGCCTCGCCGGATTCGCCGCAGAGCATGGTGACGGCTTCTCCCGGCTGCGGCACCGCAGTGAGGTCCATTCGATGCCACTTGCCGTTGAGGACCGGCTGGATCGTCAGCGGGTCGACGTAGATGACGGCGGCGACCATCACGACGCCCGAGCTTGGAGGGAATCGAGCCGAGTCTCGATCGTGACCGGCTGGGCGAAGGCGCGCCCCAGCAGCGCCCTCGCAGTGTCGTGGTACTTGTTCAGCACGTCCTTGTCCGTGCCGAACGTCGTGCAGTGGCTGTGCTTGAGCGCGACGGCGATCGGCCTGGAGCCGTCCTCGAAGAGCGTGAAGGCTGCCGCGGAATCGGGCCCGGACGGGACGATTTGAATTGTGACGTCGAGGCGGCGCCCTGCTTCGCGGAGCTGCCTGATCTGCTCCGCGCCGTCGGGTTCGTCGCGGGCCATGCGCAAGGCCTCGTCGCCGACCAAGAAGACGTACCGGCGTCCACCTTGCTCCATCGTCTGCCGACGACACTGGCGGTGAAACAGCTCCTGGTCGTGCCGTTCGGACTGCTCGGTGACCTCATCCCGAGCCGCGGCGGGCGGCGGTGGTGGTAGCAGGAGGTCCGGGATGCAGAACGGTGCCCACTCCACGATGCGGCTCGAAAGTTGCTCGTACGTCCACAAAAGATCGATCAGGGGCGACGCGGACTGGTCGACGAAGTTTGGAACATCGATTTGCTTGGCGATCTTCATGATCTGGTCGAACTCGGTCCTGCTGACTCGGAGGCAACCGAGGATATGGGCGACCAGCGTGGGCTCGGGGACGTTCGTCCCCAGTTCCACGTTCGACAGCTTCTGTGCGCTGATTCCCAGCATGCGAGCCAACTCGCGGAGTCCGATGTTCCGGCGCTCGCGCGCATCGCGCAGTCCGACGCTCACGGCGAGTACCGCAGGTTTGCGAGTTGCGTTCATCGTTCGGTCCTTGCTTTCACGTTGGCCAGCTGAATAATCTTCGGGAAGGTGACGAAGTCCGTGCAGTACTCGGCTGAGTAACACGTACAGAGCCAGGTCTTCCTCGCTCGGCCATTCGGGACCGCACACTGGCTCGTCTTCTGATTTCGGTTTCGAGGTCATGGTTTTCAGTTGCCGCCGGTCTTGGGTGGCACCCCTGGTGGCCGGGGCTCACATCGGAGGGGGAAGCGAGGTGGTCGACCAGCCACCGGGGTGCCGAAATCGACCTTCGCGGGTCGTCCAGCTGAATCACCAGGGCGTACATCCGGGGCGAATCTGTAGGAGATCTTGCGTGCAGCCTTCTGACCTGCGGTAATCTGATGACCTCAGGCGGTGATCTAGGGAGTGAATCATGGGAACGCGGCGCCACGGGCTCATCCGCGCTCGTAAGGCAGCTGGCTACACCCAGGAGACGCTTGCCATCGAACTGGGCCTCGACACGACTACCGTCGGGCAGTGGGAACGCGGCAAATCGGAGCCGCTGCCGTACAAGCGGCCGAAACTCGCAAAGGCGCTCGGCGTCACGTCGCGCGGCCTCGAAGAGCTGCTGGCCGAAGGCGCTGCCGTGGTGTCGCGTCCGAGCGCTGACTACGAAACTTGGACCGACGACTTGGACCGAGTCGCCGTCTGCCTCGGCCGCCAGGAGTTCGACCTGGCGAAGCTCCTGCTGGATCGCTGGACCGGCCGGCTGGTGCCCAGCGGCGATGACCGCGGACTCTACCTCTACGGCCGGTCGCTACGGCTCCTCGGTGATCTGCGTCAGGACCAAGGCGTCCTCACCGGACCGATGTCCGCCCGGCAGAGCTACGGACGCGCCATGGCGGTCTTCCGCGAGCTCGGTGCCGACCGGCGGGTCGCGCAGCTCGAACTCCAGCTGGCTGTCCTCGACGAGATGGGCGGCAATCACGAGCCTGCCGCCGAGCAGTACCGGCAGCTGGCCACGGACACCCGCCTCGACGCCCGCGACCGCACCCGCGCCCAGCTCTGGGTCGGTACCGCGCTCAGCAAGGCGGGCCGGAACGCGGACGCCATCACCTTCATCAAGCCCGCCATCCGGCAGTTCGAGGCTCTTGAAGAGCCGCAGGACTGGTCGGTGGCGTTCCAGAAGCTGGCCCTGGCGCACCGTGGTGATGGCAACCTAAGCCAAGCCGGTGTCGCCTTCCAGGTGGCGCTCGACCACCGGCCCGGCGACGCACCCATGCAGCGCGTTCGCCTCGACACTGCGCACGGCCACCTCCTGCTTTCCGACCCCGCCACGGCCGACAGCGGGCTCAAGCTGCTGGAGGGCGCCGCCGCAACCTCGACGCAGTACGGGATGATGCATCAGCTACAGGCCATCTCGGGCATTCGCCGCGCGTACGAACGCCAGGCGTAAGCCCGCGCACGCGACCCGAGGGAGTACGAACGCGCCGTGACGCGGCAACTTACCGATGTGGAGTGGCAGGACGCCGAGCTCGTGTGGGACTTCCACCAGGTCCACCACGAGATTTTTGCGTGCGACGTCGCCATCGCACTGGGATGCAACGACATCGGCGTCGCCGAGTACGCGGCCGAGCTGTACCACCGCGGCATGTTCCAGACCGTCGTCTTCACCGGGGCAACCAGCCGGGACACCGCCGCCATCTTCCCGCGCGGCGAAGCCGTCCACTTCCGCGAGCGCGCCTTGGAGCTGGGCGTGCCGGACACCGCCATCCTGGTCGAGCCTGAGGCCGCGAACACCGGCGCCAACATCACGCTCTCCCGCGACCTGCTCATCGGGGCCGGGTTGACACCGGACTCCGTGCTCCTCATCTCGATGCCGTACATGGAGCGGCGGGCGTTCGCGACCTGCCGGCGGCTGTGGCCTGAAGTCGCGGTGACGTGCACGTCGGCGCCGCTGACGCTGGAGGGGTACGTCAAGACGATCGGCGACGCCGCCGAGGTCGTCGACATGATGATCGGCGATCTGCAGCGGGTGATGATCTACCCCGAACGTGGCTTCGCCATCGAGCAGCCGGTGCCGCCCGCCGTGGCCGACGCGTTCGATCGCCTGGTCGCGGCGGGATTCAACAGCCGCCTGCTCTGACCGGCGGAAGTCGATCAAGTCAGTAGCGGACCGTCACGGCCGTGCTGCGATTGGGTGATCTGTCGCTACTTGTGTCCACATGGACACGGAGCGGGCATACCGTGGTTCTTCCAGGTAGGGGGGCCTGCCGGGCGAGTTTCGACGGCGGTGGGGAGGGCCGATGACTGGATCCCGCGGTTTTGCAGTGGCGCTGCGAGGTCGTGAGTTCCGCGCGCTGTGGCTCGCCGAAGCCTTATCGGTCTTCGGCGATCAGGTCGCGCGGGTGGCGCTCGCGCTGCTGGTCTACGCGCGCACGGACTCCGCGGCGCTGACGGCGCTCACCTACGCCCTGACCTTTGTGCCGGCGATCCTGGGCGGCTTCTTGCTCTCCGGTCTGGCGGACCGCTATCCGCGCCGGTCGGTGATCGTCGTGACCGACGTCGTGCGCGCCGTGCTGGCGGCGGCGATGGCCGTGCCGGGGATGCCGCTCTGGATCCTTTGGGCGTTGATCGGCTGCCTGACCATGGCTGCGGCGCCGTTCAAGGCCGCTCAGCTCGCGCTCCTCCCGGACGTGCTTCCGAATGGGCTGTACCAGGCCGGTCTCGGCCTCCGGCAGATCAGCACGCAGACGGCCCAGGTGGCCGGCTTCGGGCTCGGGGGCCTGCTCGTGACGAGCTTGAGCACGAGCGGCGCGTTGCTGGTGAACGCCGCGACGTTCCTGGTCAGCGCCGTTGTAGTCGCCGCGGTGGTCCGAACTCGTCCCGTCAGCCGAGCCGAGACGAAGACGACACCGCGGTCAGCGGCGGCGGGCAGCGACCCGCGCATGGTCGCTGTCTACATGCTGGCCGCGATGGTCGGATTCTTTGTCGTACCCGAGGGCCTGGCAGCTCCGTACGCGAACGCGGTGGGCCTGACGTCGATCGGGGTCGGCGTCCTGATGGCGGCCGATCCCGTCGGCAGTGTGCTCGGCGGCTGGCTGGCCAGCCGGCTCCGGCCCGATACCGCGCTCACGGCGAAGCTGGTCGTCGTGCCCGCAGCGGCGTCCGGCCTGCCCCTGATTGCTTGCCTCGCGTTACCAGGCGCTTGGTGGGCCGCAGGCCTCTGGGCGGTCTCGGGTGCGCTGTCCACCATCTACTTGATCCGGCTGCAGGCGGTCGTCGTCGAGCTGGTGCCGGACGCGCGTCGCGGCACCACGATGGGACGGTTGAGCACCTGCCTCTACAGCTCGCAGGGCATCGCGATACTCGGCGCCGGCGTGGTCGCTGAGCGGCTCGATCCCGTCTTCGTCGTTGCCGGGTCGGGCGCGGTGGCGTCACTCTCCGCGGTCGCGGCTGGGTTCGTCTGGTGGGCGGCTCGACCTCGGCAGGCGAGAACTGTCGAGGACGAGCCCGCACCGGCGGATTCAGCGCGCTCAGAAGTCCTTGTTACGCATAGTGACCCCCTCCCGGAGCGTCCGGCGGCGGGAGGTGCCGAGGTGCGGCGGCCGGAGCTCGAGGACCTCGGGTCCTCCCCTGGGAACGGAAGCGAGATCAGTATGCCGAACGAGGGGGTCGCTGAGCGCTCTGGTTGGTCACGATGGGCTATCTGGTTGCTACCGCGCCCTGCGGCGGTGTTTCTGCTGGTCATCGATGCCATCGCGGTAGCTGCCGTCATCGTTGACGCGGGGGCCCCGATGGCCTGGCGAGATGTCGTGTCCTGCGGGTTGATCGTCGGGCTCGGCATCTTGGCCGCGGAGATGACCCGCCGGGTCGAGCGGCGGCGACGGCGGTTTTCGGACACCCCGCACGTCAACTTCTCGTCCGTGTGGACCCTGGCCGCCGCGCTGACCCTCCCGACTGCCTTGGCGGCCCTCGTCGCCTTGCTGCTGTACGGGCACCTGTGGCTGCGCAGCTGGCGGGGCGTCGCCGGGATCCACGCGCACCGTGTCATCTTCAGCACGGCGAACGTGATCCTGTCCTGCCAGATCGCGGGGTGGGCAGCCCGGCAGCTGCACGTCGTGCCACCCGGTCAGGAACCCGGTGTCTGGACCGCGGTGGGCTTGGCCTCGGTGATCGCGATCTACTTCGCCGCAAACTCGACGATCGTCGGGGTGGCGATCGCTCTCGCCAGGCGGAGCCTTTCGTTCAAGCGGATGCTCGGCGCGCTCAACGAGAACATCCTCGAGCTGGCGACGTTGTGCATGGGCGCGCTGACGGCCGTCCTGCTGACTCTGCGCCCGTGGCTCGTGGTCGTGTTGTTCCTGCCGCTCTACGCGCTGCATCGCAGCGTCCTGATCCGCCAGTTCGAGCACGCTTCGACGACTGATTCGAAGACCGGGCTGCTCAACGCGGCGAGCTGGCACGCGATCGCGGCGAAGGAAATCGACCGCGCTCGCCAGCACGGCTTCAGCGTCGGTGTCCTGATGATCGACATTGACCACTTCCGCGACGTGAACAACGTTCACGGCCACCTGACCGGCGACAGGGCGCTCGTCCTCGTCGGCAACGCCATCCGGAGCGAAGTCCGGAGCGACGACCTCTGCGGGCGGTTCGGTGGCGAGGAGTTCGTCGTACTGCTGCCGGGCAGCTCTCCGGACGCGATTCACGCCATCGCGGACCGCATCCGCGAGCACGTCGAACGCACCGTCATCGAGCCGGATTCCGGACCCGGCTTCCACGTCAGCGTGTCGATCGGCGCAGCTGCGTTCCCCGCGGCGGGCAGTTCGCTGGAAGAGGTCCTGATCTCCGCTGACAACGCGCTGTTCGCGGCCAAGGACGCCGGGCGCAATCAGGTCCGAGTCGTCAAGTCGACCGCCTAGCGATGACCGCGGCTGTCGGGCTCGTGTCTGGTCGCGACGCTGCTGCGACCACGTGGCCAAGGGACGCAACGCGCGCAGAAGCGCACGGCCGTCGGGTGACAGCTTGTACCAGACATTGGAGAAGGCGCTGCCTTCCGCGCGTCGTTCGACGAGACCGTCCTGTTCGAGCCGCCGGAGCGTGTCGGTCAGCGTGCGAGCCGTCAATGGCTTCGAGTGCGCCGTCCAGCCGGAGCGCTCCTCGGCTTCGTTCACCTCGTTCCGCAGCTTGGTGAACTCCAGCTCGCCGAGCGCGAGGGTCGCGAGGACGGCGACGGTCCAGTCACCTCGCAGCAGGGCAAGTACCTCGTACACGCTCTGCCGGTACGGCACGTCCCAGTCATCCACACCTGCAGACCTATCACGAAGTGCCCCCCGGCTTGCCCCAGTCGAGCCCTTGACGTCCCGTCGGCAGGACACCTTCGTCCGAACGAGTGAAGATCCGTCGACTGAGTCCAGACTCACCCGCCGACTTACCTTGCACTCAGCCGAGGTCAGGCCGCTAAACCGGAAGTCACCCGGGCTCCGGCGCCTGGGAACGGAAGAGGAATCGAAGGGGACGGTGGCCGGCCGTGTCTGGCGAGAAGGCCGGCCGGTCACCGCGACCTACAGGGGGAGGGAAGCTGCGATGACGACTTGCTCGCTTGAGCCGATCAGTCGGCTACCCGTTCGCGAGGAGCATGGCGGCCAGCGTGCCGGCGATCAGGAACGGCCCCATCGGGATCGCGGTCCGACGCCGACCGAGACGCATGATCGTCACCGCGATCGCGGCGGCCAGCCAGGGCAGCAGACTGCCGAGAACGAGCGTTTGCCAGCCGAACCACGCAAGTGCCGCGCCGAGAGGAACGGCCAGCTTCACGTCCCCGCCGCCGAGCTGGCCGGGCGCCACGAAGTACACGGCGAGGAAGAACGCTGCTGTCACGGCCGCGCCGGCGACGGAGCGAGCCAGCGAACCGGCCTCGCGGTTGACGACGGCGGCCGTGACGACCGCGGCGCCGACCGAACCGGCGAGTCCGAGAACAAGCAGGTTCGGCAGGCGCCGCTGTCGGGCATCGACGAAGGCGAGCGGCACGCCGAACGCCGCCACGCTCGCGGAAACCGCGAACTGCGCCACGTCGGGAGCGCGCCAGGCGAGAGCGCCGACGAGTGCGGCCGCGATCACCAGCTGCGCCGCTACCTGCCGGCGGGGAGAACGGACCACGAGCGCACCACCCATCACGACCGCGACGGCGGCCGCGATGCCGGTCAGGATGAACAGGGGTAGCGGAATGATGTCGACTCCGTCAGGTGCGATTCGTCCATCATGGACGAAGGTGTCAACCCACGCGATCTTGCTGAGCTTCGCTGCGCTCACGCTCAGCGCGTGCTCCGGCGGCGGTTCTTCAGCACCGTCAGCCTCTGCGTCGAACCCGCCGGAGACCAGCTCGGCCTCGGTTCCGCGGCCGACTCCCGCGCCCCAGCTGGCAACGGACGCCTACACCAGCATGTGGCAGGCGATGGCGAAAGCCGGCGAGACGGCGGACTGGCAATCACCCGAAGTGGCGAAGTACGCGACCGGTGACGCGCTCGGCGTGATCAACCGCAGCCTCTACACCGACCACCTCAACGGCGTGGTGTCGAAGGGAGCGCCGGTGACGAGCCCGAAGGTCACCGAGGAGAAGCCGCCGAGCAAGCCCACGACGATCATGATCTCCGACTGCGGGGACAGCACGAACTGGGTGAAGTACAAGAAGGACGGTTCGCCTTTCAACGACTCGCCGGGCGGGCACCGCGCGATCACCGCGGAGGTCAAGAAGCAGGCGGACGGCTCGTGGAAGGTCACCAGGTTCGCGGTCGAGGGGGTGGGGACATGCTGAACCGTACGGCGCCCGCGGCCGTGCTGGCGGCGGCCATCGCGGTGATCGCCGCCGCGCCCGCGCTCGCCGACGGCTACGGCTACACCGACTGCAGCCAGTACCCGAATCCCGGCTGTGAACTCGGAGCGGGCAAGGGTGGGCAGCAGGGTGGCGACCACGGCAACCAGCCGAACAAGCCCGGAGGCCCAGGGCACCACAACTCCGGCGGCGGACCTTCGGATCCCGGCGGCGACACGATCATCGGCGGCGGCAACCTCGCCCAGTGCGGCTACGAGCGCAGCGGATACCAAGGACCGCCACCTGGAAGCGCTCAGCCGGCAGCGTTCCATGTCCCACCTAGGACTGGACCGGCCACGGCGGTGCCTGCTGTCTATCGGCGACTGGCGGGCGCGCAGCCACCGTCCGGTGCCTGGTACGTCTACAAGTGCACCGGGGCCGGCTTCCGGGACACGCTGTACCGGCCACCTGTCTGGATCGCGGACGGTGAACCAGGTCCGGCGCCGCTGCCATCGCCCGCTGAGCTCGCCGCGCAGGCGCGGAGCCAGCTGCGTCTGCCCGCGCCGAAGATCAAGGCAAATCCGGCCGGCGACCAGCTGGTCACCCTGCCGACCTGGCTGTGGCTGGACCGGAGCAGCTGGGGCGACGTCTCGGCCACCGCGTCGGTGCCGGGGGTCTCGGTGACCGCGGTCGCTAAACCGACCTCGGTGACCTGGTCGATGGGCGAAGGTGGCTCGGTGGCCTGCACCGGCCCCGGTTCGTCGTTCCCTGGGGGCGGTGACCCGAAAAGCGCGTCGCCGGACTGCGGCTACACGTACAAGGCGTCCTCGGCCGGCCAGCGCTCGGACGCGTTCCCGGTGACCGCCACGGTGAACTGGACCGTGACGTGGTCGGGCGCCGGCACGGGCGGCACGTTCCCGAACATGACGACCTCCGCCTCGGCGGCGTTCCGTGTAGCGGAGAGCCAGGGAATCGCGACCGGCTGAGGTCCGGCACGCACAACACAACCCTCGTTTGAGAAAAGGCACGTCGAACACCCGAGTCGACGCGTCGCGATGGCGTCATGCCTTGAGGAGGTCGGTGGTGACCACTACCGCAAGTTCAACCAGTCCGGACGCGAAACCCGCGTCGCTGAAATCGTGGGCGAGCCGTGATGGCAAGACGCCCGTGCGCCTGAGCGGCGGAGGCCGGCGCCGCAGCGTGCCCCACCTGCTGCTCGGCGTCCTGTTGGTCGCCGGGTGCGCGGCCGGAGGCGTGTTGGCCGGGATGCAGCTCGGCGACCGCGAAAGCGTCGTCGCGCTGGCCCGTGCTGTTGCTGTGGGCCAGCTTCTCGAGGTTCAGGATCTCAGGCAGGTCAGCATGGCGGCGGATTCCGAGATGGACGTTCTGCCCGCGTCGGCAGTGCCTACTGTGGTCGGCCGGCCGGTGGCTTTCAGCCTGCCCGCCGGCTCGCTGGTGACCCGCTCGGTCCTCGGCGTTCCTCAGATTCCTGCACCCGGCAAGGGTGTCGCGGCGGTGGGGCTCAAGCCGGGACAGTTTCCGCCCGACCTGGCGCCCGGCACCACGGTGGCGGTCCTTGCGACGCCAGGGCAAAGCGCAGCTGTCGGAACGCCGCTCGGTCAGACGTCGTCATGGACCGCGGTGGTGGCCGGCGTCGCTGCCCGGGAGACCGAGCAGATCACCGTGGTGTCCCTGCAGCTGGCCGAATCGGACGCTCGCGCGTTGGCTTCGGCGCCGGCGGGCCAGCTCAGCCTCGTCGCGATTGCCGGGGGAGGGCGATGATGCTGATCGCCGTCTGTTCTCTCAAGGGCTCGCCCGGTGCGACCACGCTGGCGACCGCGCTCGGCGCCTGCTGGCCGGCCCAGCAGAGTCCGGTCGTCGTCGAAGCCGACCCGGCCGGCGGCGACCTGATGGCCCGCTTCCGGCTGCCCGACACACCGGGCCTGGTCAGCTTGGCCGCAGCTGCCCGAGGCCGTGGAGCTGCCGACCCGACCCTGCTCGTCCAGCACTCCCAGCCTCTGCCGGGCGGCTTGCGGGTCGTGCCCGGCCCGGTCGGCGCTGAACAGGCTCGTGCAGCGCTCGCCGTGTTGGCCTCCGGCGTCTCGTCGCCGCTGCGTCGCGTGGCCGATCAGCCGGACACCGTGGCCATCGCCGACTGCGGCCGGGTCGATCCCGGTTCACCCGCGCTGCCGATCATCCGCAGCGCGGACGCGATGCTGCTGCTCGCGCGCCCGCACGACGACGAGCTCGCCCACGTCGCGCTCAAGCTGCAGGCCGCCCAGCAGTGGTCACGCCGACCGTGCCTCGTCCTGGTGGGCGACGGTTACCCGACCGCGGAGGTCTCGCAGACGCTGCAGATCCCGGTGATGGGCCTGGTGCCTGCCGACACCAAGGGCGCGGCGATGCTCAGCGGCCAGGGCACGAGCCGGCGCGGGGCGGGCAAGTACATGCTCGGCCGGGCCGCGGCAGCGATCGCGCTCAACCTCCACACGCACGGGCGCCAGCCGACCACCACCGACGGAAGCCGGCCACCGCACCTGCGGCTGGCGGTTGTCGGCGAGTCGGTCCCAGGCGTACCCCCGCAGCGGGTCGGCCCGCACATCCGGAACGGGGCGACGCCATGACGCGCCCCGACCTGGCCGCGCCGGTCAAGGGCCGCCCGCACGTGCCTGGACCGGCAGACCTTCCGCACCGGTCCGCCGGTGAGACCGCGGCGGTGGAGCGCCTGCGGCAGCACCTGCGCGACGAGCTGTCCAGCCAGCTCAGCCACCGCGTCCGCGCCGACGAGTCCGCCGGCCGGCCGCCGATGGACGCACCGGCACGCCGTCGCCTGGCCGAGGCCATCTTGACCGACGCGGCCGAAGCGCACGCACAGGCCGAGCTGCGCAACTCCGCGGCCGGCGGGATGCTCGTGGCGCCCGACGTCGAGCAGCGCGTGATCCGGCAGGTCCTCGACGAGGTCTTCGGCCTGGCCGGCCTGGAACCGCTGCTCGCCGACACCGACATCGAGAACATCAACATCAACGGCGACCGCGTCTTCGTCAAGCGCGCTGACGGCGGTCGCAAGCGTTTGCCTCCGGTGGTCGGTTCCGACACCGAGCTGATCGAGCTCATCCGGGACCTGGCGACCCGTTCCGGCGTGGAGGAGCGAAGGTTCGACCGCGGCAGCCCGATCGTGAACTTCCAGCTGCCCGGCGGCGAGCGCGTCTCGGCGGTCATGGCGGTGACCGCGCGGCCGTCGGTGTCGATTCGGCGGCACCGGTTCACCAAGGTCACCCTGGCCGACCTGCGCAAGAACGGGACGATCGACCTCGCCCTGGAGAGCTTCCTGAAAGCCCTCGTGAAGGCGAAGCGCAACATCCTCGTCACCGGAGGCACGGCGATCGGCAAGACGACCATGCTGCGCGGCTTGGCGTCGGCGATCCCGCCGTGGGAGCGCCTGGTGACGATCGAGGACGTCTTCGAGCTCGGCCTCGGCGAGGACGCCGATGTCCACCCGGACGTCGTCGCGCTGCAGGCCCGCGAAGCGAACATCGAGGGCCAGGGCGAGATCTCGCTGTCGGACCTGGTGTGGCAGTCCCTGCGGATGAGCCCGGACCGGGTCATCGTCGGCGAAGTGCGCGGCCCCGAGGTCATCCCGCTGACCAACGCGATGTCGATGGGCAACGACGGCAGCATGGGCACGCTGCACTCCTCCAGCAGCCAGGGCGCGTTCACCAAGCTCGCCGCGTACGCGGTGCAAGGCCCCGAGCGGCTGCCGATGGAGGCCACCAACCTCCTGGTCGCCGCCGCGCTGCACTTCGTGGTGCACCTGGAGAAGCCCCGCGACGACCCCAGCAAGCGTGTCGTCTCCTCGATCCGCGAAGTCGTCGGTGCCGACGGCGCCCAGATCATCAGCAACGAGGTCTGGCGGCCCGGCACGGATCTGCGCGCGGTGCCAGGCGCGCCGCTCCGCACCGACACCGTCGAGTTGCTCGTCGAAGCGGGCTACGACCCGGACCTGTTCGAGCGGCGCGAAGGTTGGTGGACGCCATGACCGTCGTCTTGCTTAGCGTGCTCGGAGGCGGTGTCGCCATCGGGGCCCTGCTGATCGTCGCCGGTCTGCGCGGTCGATCCGCGCGTGCGGTGAAGTCGTCGCGGCCAAGCACCTGGCTGGCCGCACAGCACGACCGCAAGCAGGTCGGCCTGCTCGCTGTCGCCGTGCTCACCGGCCTGGCGGTCGGCGTGGTCACCGGCTGGGTGGTCGGCGGCATCTTGGCCGTGGTCGCGGTGGTCGGCCTGCCGCGAATCCTCGGCTCGAACGTCGACCACCAGCGCCAGCTCCAACGCATCGAGGCGATCGCCGGGTGGACGGAGATGCTGCGCGACACCCTCGTCGCCGCGGCCGGACTGGAGCAGGCCATCCTCGCCACCGCCCCGGCCTGCCCAGCGGCGATCCGCGCGGAGATCACCGAGCTGGCCGTCCGGCTGGAACGCGGCGAACGCCTCGCGCCCTCCCTGCGCCACCTCGCCGACCAGCTCCACGACCCGACCGCCGATTTAGTGATCTCGGCACTCGTGCTGGCTGCCGAGCACCAGGCCCGGCAACTGGCCGACCTGCTCGGCGAACTGGCCGGCGAGGCACGCGAGCAGGCGGCCATGCGCATGCGGGTTGAGGCCGGCCGCGCTCGGACCCGGACCAGCGTGCGGGTCGTCGTGATCACCACGTTGGTCTTCGCGATCGGGCTGGTGCTGCTCAACCGCGGCTATCTCGCTCCCTACGACTCGGCGTTCGGGCAGATCATGCTGCTGCTCGTCGGCCTGCTGTTCACGGCCGCCTTCACCTGGCTCGGGCGGATCGTGCGCCAGCGTGACCCCGAGAGGTTCCTGACCGAGCTGAGCGCGATTCGCCAGCACGACGCCGACGTCGATGACCTGCTCACCGGGAAGGGAGCGTCATCATGATCGAGGCGTTGCTGTGGGGAGCAGGGCTTGGCGTCGGCTTGTGGGCGCTCGTGGTTTACGTCTTCCCGCCGCGGCCGCCGCTGCGGGCCCTGGTCGACCGGCTGCACGTGGCGCCAGCGCCGCCGCCGATCCTCACCGCGGAATCCGACGGTTGGGCGCTGCGGGTGGGCCGTCCGTTCGTCAAGCCGCTGGCTGCTCTCGGGTTGCCCAACAGCAAGCTACGCAACGACCTCGCGGTCACCGGTAAGAGCATCGAGCACCACCTGGCCGAGAAGGCGGCGCTGGCGCTGGCCGGGTTGCTGCTGCCGACCGTGATGCAGGTGCTGCTCGTCGTGGCCTACGTCGGCCTCGCCTGGGAAGTTCCCGCGATCGCCGGTCTCCTCTTCGGACTCGGCGGATTCCTGCTCCCGGACATCCGCGTTCGAAAGGAAGCCGAACGGCGCCGCTCCACCTTCCGCCACGCGTTGTCGGCCTACCTGAACCTCATCCGGGTCCTGCTGGCAGGCGGCGCCGGTGTCGACGGCGCGCTGTCGGATGCGGTCGGGATCGGCAAAGGCTGGGCGTTCCAGCAACTTCGTCGCGCTCTGGTCACCGCCAAGCTGACCCGCACCACGCCATGGGCCACCCTCGGTCAGCTCGGTGGCGAACTCGACGTGCATCAGCTCTCCGAGCTCGCCGCGTCGGTCAGCCTCGCGGGTACCGAAGGCGCCCGGGTCCGCGCGAGCCTCGCGGCCAAGGCCGCAGCACTACGTACTCGCGAACTCACCGACGCCGAAGGCGCTGCCCAGGCCGCGACCGAACGGATGAGCCTGCCCGTGGTGATGCTGTTCATCGGCTTCCTCGTCTTTATCGGATATCCCGCCCTTGCCAGCGTGCTGGCCGGCTTATGAGTCCACTTCAGACCGTCGTACCCATAAGGAGAAGCTGATGTTGAACGAAGTTCAGATTCTGATCGGCCGCGTCCGTGCCGAGCTGGAACGGCTCCGTCATGACGAAGGCGGCTACTCAACCGAAGCCGTCGTGGTGACCGCTGCCTTGGTCCTCCTGGCGATTGCCGTAGTCGCAATCATCGTCGCCAAGGTGACCGAGAAGGCCAACGGCATCACCCTCTAGGCCGGTGACCACGATGCCTCGAAACGTACTGCGCCGACTTCGCACGGATGAGCGCGGCGCCGGCACGGCCGAGCTCGTCATCGCCACCCCGCTGCTGTTGCTGCTGTTGCTGCTCATCGCTCAATTCGCGCTGTACATGCACGCAGTCCACATTGCTCAAGCCGCTGCGTCCCAGGCAATGTCTGCGGCCCGAATCTCCGGCGGCAGCTCAGCCACGGGTGACACCGAGGGACAACGAGTCCTCACGCAACTGGGCAACGGACCGTTGCAGGAGACCTCGGTGAACGTCCAGCGTGGACCTTCCCAAGTATCCGTGACGGTCACCGGAACTGTGACCAGCCTGATCCCATTCATAACCCTCTCGGTCCACGCAGAAGCCGTTGGGCCAGTAGAAAAATTCACCCCGCCGAGTGGAGCCGGGGCGGTGACGCCATGACCGCGGCCCGCAGCCTCCTTGCGCTACGGCGGGACGACCGGGGGTCCGCCGCGGCCGAGCTCACCCTTCTGACCCCGGTGCTGATCCTGCTGCTGTTGTTCGTCGTCTTCTGCGGCCGGCTGGCCGATGCCAAGCTGCGGGTCAACGACGCCGCCCACCAGGCCGCCCGCGCCGCCACTCTGGCCCGCAGTCCATCACAAGCCACCGCCAACGCTCAGGCCACTGCCAGCGCGGCCCTGCGCTCGGCCGGGATCGCCTGCCAGTCGCTGTCGGTTTCCGCCGACACTCAGGGGCTCAAGCCTGGGTCGACGGTGACCGTGACCGTGTCGTGCAGCGTCGGACTCGGAGACCTGACCGCGCTCGGCGTGCCCGGCAGCCGGACGTTCGAGTCCACCTTCTCCTCACCGGTCGACGTCTGGCGCGGCACCTCTGGAGGTACGGCATGAGATCGATCGCAGTGCTACGTCGGCTGCGCGAGGATGAAGAAGGCCGGGTGACCGCCTTCGTCGTCACCATCGCGCTCGCGGCGCTCCTCTTCGCCGGTCTCGTGCTCGATGGCGGGCTGGCGCTGGCCGCCAAGGTCCGCGCCATCGGCGAGGCGCAGGAGGCCGCACGGGCCGGCGCTCAGGAGATCGATCTGGCTGCGTACCGCGCCGACGGCTCGCTGCGCCTGGTCCCGCAACGTGCGGGCGCCGCGGCCCGCAGCTACCTCGCCGCCGCGGGCCACACCGGCAGCGTGACGGTCACCGGCAACAAGGTCGCCGTAACCGTCACCATCGACCAGCCCACCCAGCTGCTCGGGCTCGTCAGCATCGCTTCGATCACCGTAACCGGAGCCGGACAAGCTGAACCACAGCGCGGAATCTCCGGCGTACTTCCATGAGAGGACACGAAATGGCGACTACCGAGGAGATCGAACGCCGCATCGAGGAAGCTGACGCAGCCCGCAGCGCGAAGAGGACCGAGGCCGCGCGGCGCGTCGGCGAGCTCGTTCAGCAGCGGACTGAACTGGCCGAGAAGCTCAGCGAGATCGACCGGAAGCTCGGGGACGTCCTCGTCGGAGCGAGCGACGTCATCGGCATCGACGAGCTGGCCAAGTTCACCGATGTCCCGGCTGCCGACCTCGCCCAGTGGCGCGACGGCCGCAAGACGACCCGGGCCAGGCGCAAGCGGCAGACCGCGAGCACGCCTGCTCCGAAGATCAGTCCGAGCGCGCCGCCGACGCTCGCCGGACCGCGGACGTCGGCCGCCGATGCGTCCACCCGGGCGCCCGTACCAGTGCCGTGACCGTGCCGACCCTCTTTCGCCGGACGCGGGTGTTCGTCGCAGCACTCCGGTGCGCCCGCGGACTGCTCGCGTCCGGCGCCCTGCTCGGCCTCGTGGCTGGCCTGCCCTGGGCTCTGGTGCACTTCGTGGGCTGGCCGCTGCCCGACAAGCTGCCGACCTGGGACGAGATCCAGGCGACCCTGCTCAACTCGATGAGCGTCCGCTTCCTGCTGAACACCTTGGCGGTCGTCTGCTGGATCGTCTGGTTCTTCTTCGTTCTGGACGTCCTTCGCTGCTGCGTCGACGCGGCGCGCGGAATGACGTCGCCGAGTCGCCGTCCCGGCCCACTGCGCGGGGTCGCCGCGGTCCTCGTCGGGACCATCGTGCTTACCCTGCTCGGCAGCCGAAGCTCGTACTCGGCGCCGCTCGCAGGCACCGCGGCGCCAACCGTCGGCCTCCGGCCGGTCGCCGTCGTCGCACCCCTGGTTCCAAGTCCGGCACCACAGGCGACCAGCGTGGTGATCGATCCCGCTGCGCCTGCTCCAGCCGGCACGGTCCAGGTCACCGAGGAAGTCCGGCTCCCACACGACGGGGTCTACGACAGCCTGTGGCGCGTCGCCGAGCGCCTCTACGGTCCTGGCGGCGGCAGCCGCTGGCCCGAGCTCTTTCAGCTGAACCGCGGCGTGAAGCAGCCCGACGGACGCGCGCTGACGAACCCCAATCTCGTGCGGCCCGGTTGGAAGATCACCGCGTACATCCCAGCGCCCAACCAGGAGCACCCGCCAGTGCCGCCCCGACAGCCACCACCTCCCACGACCACGGCGCCTACCCGGCCCGCTCCGGAACCAACCGCGGCCGGGGACCACCGCGAAGACCGTCCCGAGCCTGCCGTGGACCTGATGACGGGCGTGTTCGTCAGCCTCGGCCTCGCCGGAGCGATCGCCGCGGCCGTGGTGTCGACCAGGATGTGGCGCCGGCGGCGCTACCGGATCGGAAGCGGCGACCGTGCGGACCTCCAGCGCCCGATCGCCCCCGTGGTCCGCGCCCTCAGCGCCGCACACGACGACGGCGATCTGCGGCCTGTTGAAGTTGCCGAGCTCGTCGACCTGGCCTCACCGGGAGAGTCGGACCTCGGCGGCGAGCTGGCCCAGGTGCCCGCGAAGATCGGCGTCCGAGAACGTCGCGAAGTGGCCCTGAACCTCGCCAGCACCCGCGGGCTTGGCCTCGCCGGCGCCGGAGCAACCGCGGCCGCTCGCGCGCTGCTCCTGCACCTGCTCGCCGAGCAGCAGCCTGCAAACGGTGTCGGCGTGATCGTGCCCGTTGACGACCTGCGTCTGGTTTTCGACGGCATCGCCGTTGAAGACCTGCCGAGCAGCGTTCACGTCGTCGCGACGCTCGATGCCGCGCTCGACGAGATGGAGGCGGCCCTGCTGACTCGTACTCGCCACGCGATCGAGGAGACCGAAGCTCGGCACGCTGTCCCTTCGCTCGTACTGCTCGCCAGGCCGGCATCCCACGCTGATCGTCGCCTGCAAGCCGTCCTCGACAACGGCTCGACGCTCGGCCTGGCCAGCGTGCTCCTCGGCCAGTGGCGTCCCGGGGCGACTCTGCTCATCCGCCAGGACGGCACAATCAGCGCGACCAGTCCGGGGATCGACGACGTCCTCACCGGTACGCGCCTGTTCAACGTTCCGGCTGCCGACGCCACCTCTCTCCTCGAAGTGCTCCGAGCTGCAGAGAGTGCCGCCGAACAGGCTCGGGAACCGGTTCCCGAGCAGCGATCAACGGAGGTCGAGGCGAGCAGCTCGCTCGAGCAGGAGGAGCGGCACGCCGAGGACAACCAGCCGGTGGCCCGCGAGGAACCGCCGGTCGGCACCAAGCAGCCCCGGCTGTTCCTGCGCGTGCTGGGCCGAGTCCAACTCGCCGTACGGGATGAAGCAGGTCATCGCGAGCTGAGCGGTGCATTCACGCCGAAGCAGCGCGAAGTCCTCGTCTTCCTCGCGCTGCATCCACGGGGAGTCCGGCGCGAGGTCCTCAACGAGGCCGTCTGGCCCGACAGCCGCCCGCCGCGTCCGTACAACTCATTCCACAACACCCTCTCGACGTTGCGCCGCGCGCTCGCCGACGCCACCGACGGCCAGACGGGCAACCTCGTCCTCAACGAGGACGGTCGCTACCGGCTCAGCGACGAACTCCTCGACGTCGACTTCTGGCAGCTGCAGCGAGTTCTGCCGGCGCAGTGCCCACCTGACGAGGACGGCAGTGCCGGCCTCCGCGACGCGGTCGAGCTATACCGCGGCGACCTCGCCGAGGATCTACTCGCCCAATGGATCGAACCCTTCCGGGAATCCGTCCGCCGAGACGTCTTGGACGCGCTCGGCGCGCTGATCCGCGCCGACGGCGACATTGCCCCGAAGACCGCGCTGGTTCTGCTAGAACGGGCTCGCAAGTTCGACCAGTACAACGAAGGCGTCTACCGCGATATCATTCGTATGCAGGCACGGTTGGGCCAGTACGCGGCTATTCCGCGGACCGTCGCGCTCCTGACCATGACGCTTGCCGAGATCGACCAGCAGGTGAGCGCCGAGACCTTCAACCTCGCGGATTTCCTCCAGCGTCGAGGCGGCGCGCGGTGGAAGGACGGCGCCAGCAGTGCGGCAGCCGGTTGACCGCCGAAGGTCGCTACTACCTGTAGGATCTCATGGCGCATGGCAGGTCGATCTTGATTTATCTGCGACTCTCCGGCTTCCTCCTGCCAGCGTAAACAAGATCATTCTAAAATCCGTGCTATTTTCTCACCTGCGATGTGGGACTGATCTGAGCAGACCGCGCGGGGGGGCGTGTCGGATACGGATAGACGACGACATCATCACAGACGTGTGGCAGACTGCTCTGAGAGCTTTGGCGAGATCGTCGAGGGGTGGGAACGTCGTGGACCGTGGTACACGAACCACCGTGATCGAAGACGAGTGCTGACGCATCGATGGGCGGTCCGCTATCCACACAACCCGAGGATGATTCGGGAGCAGCCACTCAAGATCGCTTCTCGTGGCAGCATCACTGCATCGCCGTTGACTGCGTTAGCCTGATCGTCGGCGACCAGGCCCGACGAGTGATATGTGAGATCCACGAGGATTACGTCGTCGAGTACGGTGACGGTCTGTGTGAGTTGGTCAGCTGCAAGCATCGGGAGGCCAGCAGAGGACCGTGGAGGCTCCTAGACCTTTGCGTTGATGGCGGAGTTGGGCATCTCTTCGGCCGCTGGTCGGCGTTTCCCGGGACTCTGCTTCGACTCATGACCAACGGTGGGCTCGCGGCTGGTAAAGCGGACGCAGCAGCGGTTGCTGTCGCCTGCTCGAAGGCTGCCGACGGTGTGCAGTTCGACGATGGCAGTGACGTCACGACGTGCAGGGATGCACTAGCCTGGGCGTTGATCGTGGCGAGGAACCGCAAGGCGTTCGACGGCATACCCATCGTTGCTGGGGTGTCGGCGGGACGAGCGGTCGCCGCACCGCATATCCCACCAGAGTTTCTCGCGCAGGTAGAGATGTTCATGCGAGCATTGAAGATTTGCTCAGATTTGCCTGACCGTCGCTTCGCCGAACCCGTCCATGCATATCAGGCCATGAGACCCTGCCTGGAGAAGCTCGGTTTTGATCCAGCACACGCTCCGATCAGTTACGCGCAACTGATAGAACTAGTCCATCGGAAGAATAAGGCGTCACCGTGGACCGAGGCTTACGGCGAGTGGGTTTGGAGCCGGCACGGCGCTACAGCTTCCGGCCAGTACTCGGCTATGGTGGCCGCGCGAACGATCGTGGCCGACGACGTGCTGCGCGTGATTCAGACATCACTGCCCCGCTCGGGCGGCACCGGTGTGACCGACATAGGTATGGTGGCAGTCGACCCCTCCGAAGCCAGCACGCCTACAGATCTAGCGCGGAAACTCAACGCACTGCGGGAGGCGCGCGGTCTGAGTCTGCGGGACTTGGAGGATCGCGACCGCATTGCCCAGGCTGAGCGCAGTGCGACGCCCATGTTGACCAGGGCGAGCCTCAACGTAGCCCTGAACCAGCATCGGTTGCCATCGGAGGGGTTTGTCCGGGCGTACCTCGACTGCTGCCGGGTGTCAGCAGCGGACCAGTTGGAGTGGCTGGGGGCGTGGCGACGCGCGCGAGCCCAGCCAACGGATGCCGTCGTTGTTCGCGATGCGTCGCCGCTGGCGTTGGGTGTTCAGGTTGCGGAGAACGGAGACGACGGTGCGGACACATTGGTGCCGTACGTGCCGCGCGACAAGGACGAGGTAGTGCAGGCGGCGTTGAAGGCTACCGGCTGTTTCCTAGTCCTGGTCGGTTCCTCGTCGGTCGGCAAGACGCGGACACTCTATGAGGCCGTTCGGCGTGTCGCGCCGGACTGGACAGTCGTGCGGCCCGACGACGTCGAGGACATCTTCCAGCTCGCTGCTGAGCAACCAGAACGCACCGTAGTGTGGCTCGACGAACTGCAGCGCTATCTCGGCGGGCAACGGCAGCTGTCCAGCGGCGTCATCAGTCGCCTGGTCACTGCCGGCATTAAGGTCCTCGCAACGATCTGGACGAGCGAGTACAACGCCTTGCTCACGCCGGCGACGGGCGGCGATGACCAGCTCAGAGGAGCACGGGAGGTCCTGCTGCTGGCCGATGTTGTCAAGATTGACCAAGCGCTGACCACCGGTGAACGTGAGCGGGCGGCGCAACTGGCTGTTGGTGACGCGCGACTTGCCGGGGCATTGCGGGCGACCGACTACACGTTCGTGCAGATGCTTGTCGGCGGTCCGGCATTAATGCGCTGGTGGGCCGACCTCTCTGATCCCTACGCACGCGCCATGATCGAGGCGGCCGTTGACGCCCGCCGAGTCGGAGTGCTGCTGCCGCTAGGAACTGCGCTTCTTATCGAAGCGATGCACGACTACCTTCACCCGCTTGACCGCATGGCCGATCCCACAACCTGGTTGGATCGTGCCTTGACTGAGGTGGCAGCACCCCTTACCGGGACGGTCGCCCCGGTGCGACGCGTCGGTGGACCGTCCGCCGGGTCGGCCGTCGGTCTTATTGTGGCTGATTTCCTGCTCCAACACATCCTCCAACTCCGTCGCGTCATCTGCCCACCGCACAGCCTGTGGAACTCCCTCATCAGCCATCTGCTGGACCCCGCCGACATCCGTCGGGTCGCCGCCAGCGCCCGGAAACGGATGCGCTACCGGTACAGCGAGCCTCTTCTGCGTCAGCTGATCGCGGGCGGAGAGGGATCGGCAGCCGTCGAACTGGCCGACATCTTCCTCAGCCACGATAGAGTCGACGCCGCCCTCGCGTTGCTGCAAGACTATGACGCACGGCACCCCCACGACCAGAAGGTCCGCCGGCATCTTGCCCATCTCGGCGTCCTGCGGCGCCGGATCGACGAACTACGTCAGGTTGACGACGCGACGGCACGGGAGACAGCGGCGGATATCCTTGCTGACCGTGGCCGAGCCGAGACGCTGCGACTTGACGCCAACGCGGGCGATCCCGCCGCGCAAGATGAACTCGCACAGCTTCTTGCTGACCGTGGCCAAACCCGCGAACTCGACGCCCGAGCCTCTAGCGGCGACACGTTCGCTGCTGACCGGCGAGCCGCCCTGTACGCCAGAGGTGAGGAGCTTGATGCGCTGCGCTCGCTCGCCGATGGCGGAGACGAGGCCGGATCGTTCCAACTCGCCAGACTGCTGGCCCGCCATCATTTGGTGGATGAACTGGCACAACGCGCGGAGAAGGGTGACCGCTTAGCCTTGAACAGGCTCACCGCAGTCGCGGGCTCTGCGTCAGTGCCCGACCCAACTGACGAGCCGACCGTCGACCAGCCCACCACGATCGCGCACCTGCGCACACAGGTCGCAGCAGGGAGTGGGGCAATGGCCTCAGATCGGCTCACCCGACTGCTGCTAGAACTGCGCCTCGCTCCCTGGCTATGGGAAGAAGTGGAGGCAGGTACACCATTCGCCGCCGAGCGACTGATCAGCGTGCTCATGGCACAAGGCACGTCCTCCGTACACTTGTTGCGCAGGCTGCAAACCTACGGCCTCAACGCGGACGGCTCAGTCGCTGGTCCGGAGGACACGGCATGACAAGCAGGCAACGCCGCCAGTTGCGCAGCTCATGGAAGCTGGCGCCCGCCCCGCGTCGCGCCTCGACCGGTGGTGAAGTCCCGGTCGATCCCGACCGGAGAAACGCCCAGTGCGGGCGCCGGCGGAAGTCACACCATCGGACGGCCAGTGGGTCATATGTGCGGCGTGTCGACGCCCGCCAAGGGGGGGATGCATGACCCAGATGCAGCTAGACGTCCTCTCCCAGGTGGGACTGGATACGGCCTATGTAGCCGGCAATGTGTGGCGACCCGCTTCCCATCATGTCGAGAACCTCAGCCCGGACGCCGAGAACCACCTATTAAACCTGCTTCACGACATAACGACGGCACCCGACATGCGTCGGGCAGGCGTGGTTGTGCAGGGCTCGGCCGGGATGGGTAAGACACATCTGCTTGGCTGGGCACGTGAACAGATTCAACGGCAAGGCGGCTACTTTTTCCTCATCGACTTGACCAGTTCCGACGACTTCTGGTCTAGCGTTGCGCTCTCGCTGGTCGACGGATTCCTCCGGCCCGGACCGGGCGGGCACCCGCAAGTCCGTACGATGCTAAGACGCTTGTCCTCGCACGTCGATCTCCCAGCGCCCACGCGGTCAGCGCTTGTGGGCGAAGCACCGCTTAGCCGCGCGGACGTGGACCAGCTCATCGACGCGGTGCGCGACTATGCTCCCCGTCTTTCCACGAAATGCCAGGAAATTGTTCGTGCCCTGGCGTTGCTCGCCTCTGACGACGGCAATCTGCAATATCTCGCTGATGCATACCTTCTTTCCCAAGCCGAGTCAGATACCGATGAATTCGCCGAGTGGGCCATTCAGCCGCTACAGCGGACGGCCGAATCAATCAGCTTGAACATCCTGGAGTTTCTCAGCCTGTGCGGCGCCGTCGTGGTCGGCGTCGACAGTATTCACCTCGCCGTGATGTCAGGGTGGAACCGCGGAGTATCGCAGGCTGCAAGTATCACATTGGACGAGGTCGCCCATGGACTTGCGGTCCTGCACGACCAAATCCGTCGTGGCCTCCTCCTCGTCGCTGCCCTTCCGGCAACATGGGAGGCAGTTCGCGATCGATTGGCGGGCCAACTGACGGGAAGATTCGATGAGTCCGTAACGCTGCGCGGTGTAACCTCCGAAACAGCGGCACGACAGTTGGTGGCGGGACGGCTTGGCCAACAGTTCCACCGGATCGGTTTTCTGCCGCCATACTCGACATGGCCCGTCAAGCCGACGGCTTTTTCAACGTCGATCGGGGCGTCTGCCCGGGCCCTACTTGTCGCCGTCGACCACCACATTCGGGAATGTATCCGAACGGGCGAGGTGGCGGAGCTCGAAAAATTCAATTTCGGTACACATTCACTAATGGCGACGCGGACCGAGTCGGCCATACCGGATGCGTCGCCTGACCTCGTCAAGCTTGACCGACGGTTCAGTTCCTACCGGCGCGACGCCGATGTCTTCTCAGCGATGAGCCCGTCGACCGAGGACGTGACGATGCCGCAGCTCCTTGCCGCTGGCCTGCGCGCATGGGTCGCCGAGCAAGGTCCGGAAGCATCGACTTATTCGGTGGATCCCCCATTGGCTGGTAAACCGATAATTCACGCGAGACTGCGGCGGATGCTCGATATCGACCTCGATATCGAGATCGACTGGTCCTTCCGAGCCATCGCAAGTCGTGATCCCCGGGCGGCCCTCCAACGCATTCGGATGGCAGCAGTTGCGTGCGGACTTTCCGTCCCGAACGCCAGGCATCGACTGTTCATCCTTCGCAATGTTCCATGGGGTGGCGGGCCGAAAATGCAAGAGGCAATACGAGCATTCACTGAAGCGGGCGGCGAAACCCTAACGGTTGACGACGAAGATTTGCGAATTCTTACCGCGCTTAACCAGATGATCAACGAAGGTGGCCCACACTTAGGTGCATGGATACGTGCTCGCAGGCCCACGCAGGACGTGGCCATCCTGCAACACGCGCTGCCTGCAGGAGATTGATCCCTTAATAGCTCCTAGCGGAATTGGAGATTGAGCAGCTCGTCACGGCGTCGCCGACATCAGTATGCTGGCATCTATTGACGTCGAAGACTGGAGCTCGTCGATGAGGAGGAGCGCTTGCTGGGTGAGAATATCGGAACGCGCCTATCCTAATGTGTCGATGACCAGCATCCAGGCGGCCCAGAATTATAGTCTCTAGTTTGACGCCTATGCTGCCGCAGGGGCCTGGTGGTCTACCTGCTGACGGTCTTCTCGAGGTGCCTGTTAGAGCGGTAGTCCCGTCGGCATGCGAAGCGCCAGGTCGGCACGTCTACCGTCCCTGCCGATGTGGCGTCCGACTCGGATGCCGGCAGGCATGTGAACAGTCGGGAGGGTGGCCGGCCGGCAGGTTTTGTGGCCATGCGACCGAATTTGATTGAATAGAATCCCCTCTCTTGCATACTTGTTTCTTATCTCCTGGGAACTACTCTTTTCAGTTCTTCTAGTTCCCCCATCTGCTTGTCTTCGTTTCGGTGGTGCACTGATCTACACGTTTACGTTCGGCCATGGACCCTTTGCTCTGCTACTGCAGTTCCGTGGCGGGCGCATAATTGTCGAAAAATAACCCGCTGGGCCTTGATTTCCCGTGGCTCGGCCCTAAAATGGATTATAGGAGAGAACGGGACGGCAACCCCAAACTCTCCGGTTCGCCAACCCAACACCGCTCACCTGACTGAAGGCTCAGTGATGACCATGCTTGAGGCGTGCGCATCCCAATTTTCCCTTACCGTCGATGCGACGGAAACCATCCAAGCTCTGGTAGATAGCTCCGACCACCCATGGGGGCGACGGCTCCACGATGCGCTGAAGTTCGCCACGTACGCGGAGTGCGTCTACGCCGTTGAGCCGTACCAGCGTGTCGAAGTTGCGGACTTCCGGCCGGACGCGCCCAAGTATCCCGACGTCGCCGACCGGTCCGTGTCCGGCGTGTTGGGTGAGCTGCAGGCGACCGGGTACGTCGACACGCGCGACGTGCTGCAGGAAGACGCGGGCCAGACCTACCTGTCCGAGGGACGCACAGTGACGGCCGTGCACGTCGTCCGGCCGTTCGCGCTGGTCGGCGTCGATTACCGCTTTTCCCGGGAAGCCGACAGCCGAGCGATCCGGTACGGGCACGCGTACGCCGACCGGTGGGAGATCACCGAACGTGCCTACACCGTCCCGGCAGGGTGGTACCTGGTCGGCGAGACGGGCGACTTCACGGCGGCCCTGGTCGGCGTCGCCGGCATCTCAGGGGACAGCGACGACTTGCTGTGCTCGCTGTTCGAAATCGAAGGGTTCGGCGCGTCAACCTGTCTTGCCGGGTGCGGATCGTGCGGGATGCACTGGTCGGCGGAGTCGGGATCGTGGCACTTCCGGCCCGACGACTGCGACGCCGACGCCTGGGACTTCGACGACGCAGCCGAGATCGACGACGAATCCGGCACCGTCGCGTGCCCGGCATGCGCTACCGGTCGCGTCGGCTTCTCCATCTTCTGATCTTTCGCCGTTGCGCGGGCGATCCCGCCTCTCCGTGAGCCGTGCGCTCACCTCTACTTCCCTGTGAGGCTGCAATGCTTGCTGTGCTCTCCGTGGACGGAACCCCGATCGGGCTGTCCCACGACCTCGCCGGATCGATCACTCTGCAGTTCGACACGGACTCGGCTCCGACGCATCGGTGCCGAGCGTGCGGGGAGGAACTGGCCGAGACTCCGGACGGCTACGAATCGACGTCCGGCGACACCGCGTGTGCCGACTTCAAGCCGACGGCCGACACCGACCCGGACTACGGCGAGGGTCCGCACGATCCCGAGCGGATCCCGCTGTCCTGGTGCAACAGTGCGGCCGTGCACACCGACGAATCCGAGGACTCGGTCACGGTGTCCATTTCGGTCGGTGACCCGCGCGGCGCCTTTACCTTCACCATCCGGCGCGTGCCGGACGACGCCGACGGCGATCTCGCCGGACGGCTGGTCATGCACACCCCGTACGCCGGAGAACCGATGCCGCACGCCGCCTTGACGGTGCTGCACGAAGGAACTCACGTCGTCGGCACCTACGCGCCGACTCGGCGTCTGCACTCGGTCCTCCCGCCGCCTGAACGCCTATGGAGGTTCCCGATGAACACCGCACCAGCAGGCGACCGCGCCCAGTCGGGCGAGGTCTATGTGACCGTGGCGGACTCCGGCGTCGTCTTCCCGGCCGTGATCGAGTACAAGCGTTGGAACGGGTTCGCTCGGCCGCGCTTCAGCCGCGAGGCGGCTGAAGCGGTGGTGGCCTGGCTGACCGACTGCCATGGTGCCAGCGCCGCCGCATTCGACGGTGAGGCAGTCGCCATCACCGAAACCGCGGTCTGTCGCGCGGAATGCATCGAACCGGGCGCCGATGGCCGCTACCCGATCGGCGCCGGTGGGTGGGAATGGGAACTGACCACGCCAGCCGTCGACGTCGCCGCCGAGCAAGCGTTGCTCGCCGGTGCTTACCGGCTCGCGCCCGAGGCGGGCGAAGTCCTGGTCAAGATCAACGCCACCGGCAGCGATCCCGGCTTCCCGGCCCAGGTGGACCCCGTGTCCGGCTGGAGCCGGTCCGGGACCCCGCGCTTCCGCCCCGACGTCGCGGGCGTCGTAGTCGCCTGGCTCAACGCCTGCGGGCGGCAGCACGCGGGCGCCACGGTGGCGTACTGGGAGGACAGCACGATCATGCTCCTTGACCCGCTCGCCGCGATCCAGGACGGATACGTGCCGACGCAAGTCGTCCGAGAGGCGGACGGCCGGTACGCGATCGGCGCCGACTTCGAGTGGGAACGCGCCAAAAGCTGACAGCTCGTGAACAGCGAGAACCACTAATAGCCGTGGTGTTCCGGGACGGCAACCCCGGCACACCACCGAACCACCAACACCGCACGACACCCATTCGAAGGGATCCGTCATGACGCGCACACCCCGTCGACCGTCGAGGCCCGGAACGAAGGCCCGACGCACGGTTTCGCCCGAAGAACGCGCCGAACGCCTCGCGACCGCCCTCGACCAGCTGCTGGAGGGCGTGGACAAGCTGATGTCCGCCGACGGCTGGCAGCAGCTGATCACCTCACGTGCCTGGCTGCGCCGCTACAGCCTCAACAACCTGATCATGATCCTGCAGCAGTGCCCCGAAGCCACCGACGTGAGGCCGCTCTCGGAGTGGAAGCGCGAAGGCTACGGCTTCATGCGCAAGGGCACGCACAAGATCAAAATCTGGAAGCCGTGCTTCCGCAGGACGACCGACGACGAGAACACCAAACCGACCGAAGGCGCCGAGACGGATCCGGACAAGGCGCCCGCGTTGTCCGGATTCATGCTCGTGCCGGTCGTCGACGTCTCCCAGCTGCAGGGGGATCCGCGGGCCGCGCAGCCGTCCCCGCCGGAACCGATCGCGCTGTGCGGTGACGCGCCACGCGGCCTGTGGGACGGTGTCGCCGCCCAGATCGGCGCATGCGGCTTCACGGTCGAGCGCGGAGACTGCGGCGCCTTCGGCCGAACCGTCTTCTCCGAGCGACGCGTGACCGTGCGCGACGACGTCGAACCCGCGCAGGCCGCGAAGACGCTGACGCACGAGCTGGCACACATCCTGTGCGACCACGAAACCCGTCTGGCCACCACGCCGCGGCATGTGCTGGAGGTCGAGGCCGAGTCGGTGGCCTGCGTCGTCGCCGCGGTCTGCGGCATGGACACGTTGGCGTACTCCGTGCCCTACGTCGCCGGTTGGGCGGCCGATCGCGAGACGGCACGCACTTCGGCGGAGTGCGTGCTCCGCGTCGCAGATCGGATCCTGGACCGGCTTGGCCACGCGGCAGCTTCACCCGTGGCGGCTCTCGAGGATCTGGCAGCTTCGCACGGCGTTCCCGCGGTCGCGTGAATCGGCCGGGGCGCGCTATGACTCCTTCAATCCTGGGCTGTGCCGAGCTCTACGGCCGCCTTCGCGACGTCACCAACCACGCCGGGGCGCAACGGCGAACCCATCTGCCCGCCGGCACGTCAACCGCATCCGCCTTCGACGACCACGACCCGCTCGGCCTGCACGGCCACGTCCTGCAGGGCCTCGGGGCTACCCCCGAATACCTCGATGGCTTCACCGGGGCCTCGGCCGGCTATCCGGCGTTCGGATTCCGGCTCACCGAGAAGGCAGCTCGCCTGGCGCGGCTCTCGGAGGAGTTCGAAGCGTCCTGGACGTGGGGTGACGCCATCCGAGCCGCGGCCAGCCTGGCGCACCAGATCGACAACGCCGAGGACGACCAGGCGCTCGGCGACGTGGCCTTGCTGGCCGTGGCCCGCCACGTCGGGCGTCAGCATCGACCCGAGATGACACCGTTGCCCGGGTGGTCGCCGCCCTATACGCCGCTGTTCCTCGATGGATACCCGGCGACGCTGTGCGGCCACGTGGCCGCAGATCTGCGCGTGGACGCCGTTACCGCGACCTGCACGCGGGAAACCCGGGCGGTCACGCTGTTCCGGTCGCTCGGCTGGCGACTCACTCCGCGGGCCGAAGCCTTGGCCGACGCGGTGCAGCATTACGAAGCAAAAGGGCTTCGCTGGCCCGACGCTATCGCAGCGGCGGCAAAGACCGATGTGACACATCTCGAGCGGCACAACTGGGACCGCTGAAATTCGGTTCCTGAATTTGTTAGTAGCGCCCGGCGGGTGAACACCTCCGGAGAGGCGCGGCAACCACCCGCCGGGCTCCAACACCGCACACCCCAGAAGGGTGCGCGAGCCTGCAGTCTAACGCACGGCTCGTGTCCGCGGTGTGACGCCGTGCCGTGCCTCTGATAGCTGGAGGGAACTCCCGTGTCTTCATCCCGTCGTGCAATCTCCACTTCTGTCGACGCTGGGCAATTTGCGCATAAGATCGCCACGGCAGTCGAGTCCGCATGGCACCGAACCTATGGAACCGGTCGGCTTGATATCCCGGTTTCGGTTGTTGCCACGCTTGCCGCCTTGCCGGAGAAAGATTCGTGCGGACACAGTGTCAGCGAATCGGTGCTCAACTGGGACGCCGACACCTTCCACGACTTCGCGCGGCACACCTGGTCATCGGTCATCCGGCACCGCACCGAAATCACGCACCTCCTCTATCCGATGATCGCGTGGATCTTCGATGATCCTGACCGCGACGTGCGTGGCCACGCACTGGCCGTCGCGCAGGCCGCGCTGCGAGCGGGGCAACCGCACCTCACCGGCACGGAACGGCGGTTCGAGGGCGACCTGCTCGGCACTGTGCTGACGGTTCTCCGGCCGAAGTCGGCGCTTAAGGCTCGTGGTCAGTTCTACACGCCCGGGTCCGTCGCGAAGCTCCTCGCCGGCATGTCCGACATCCAGGAGCACAGCAACGTCACCGACCCGATGATGGGGACGGGCGGCATGTTCCGCGCGGCCGCGGAAGTCATGCGCGAGCGGGAACGAGACCCGCGCACGATCCGCTGGATCGGGTGCGACGTCGACTCGCTCGCCGTGGCCTGCGCCACCGTGAACAGCATGATCTGGAACCTCGGAACCGACATCGTGTTCCGTGCGGGCAACGCGCTGGAGCGTGGTTGGCGAGAGGTCGCACTGGCTCAGCGTGAGGAACTTCGTCGACTTGCCGTGGATCTGGAGCGCGACCAGGTGATGCTCGCGTTCATACGGTCACTCTGAGCTGTAATTGCCGAGGTGGAGAAATGTGACAGGTGAGTCGTGCTTATTTGAAAACCTTAATATTTCGCTATTCCCAGCCGATATAGAAGCGTTCAATTAGGTCGATTATCAGGTCGGCGGGGTCCTCGCCTCGCTCTTTCATGTATAACATCTCGTCCAAGTGCTCGACAGTCAGAAATATGATAACCTTGCCATCTTCGCTGTATACAGTATTTCGCTTGATGTGTGCTGCATCATTGGGCACTTTACTGGATACGATTAGGGCAAGTCGGCCCATGGTCTTGGTGAGGTAGCTGCGCGTCTGATTGACTTCTTCTTTTCCGATATCTGAAACATCGTAATTCTTGAACTCAACCAGAATCATTCGCGCTTCTAGCTCATGCAGAAGTCGCCCCCAGTGATTCTTTTCACCGTGGTTTCGATTAGGGAAGATTGCATCGCGACGGTCGATCTCTGAGTATGAGCGGGCTTGTATGTGTGGCTTCGTCAGCGGTGGTATAAGGAGGTGACACAGTACCTCGGTGGCGGTGTCCTCGAACTGCTTCCAGCCGGACTTGCCGCGAGGAACCGCGCTGAGCTTGGTTCGAAGAGTCTCTTCGTGGCTCACCATCAGGCCGGAACCTCTGTGTTCTCACCGAAGTACCGAGATGTAACATCTGGAAAACGGCGAAGCAGCTGTTTGAGTTGGCCGCCGTCGATCACCCTAAGTCTCACGTCAGGCCTACGTTCCAATTCCGTTATGTAGTCGTGAGCCACCGATGTAAGTTTGGTGTTCGTGACCAGTAGACCGCGTGTTCGACTCGGGGCTAGGGCGACTAATGACGCCAAATTCTGGATTGCCTTAACTGAGACTCTCTGGTGGGCGTACAGCTTCGCCTGCACTAGCCACACCTCCGTCTCGGGAAGTCCGAATGGGTCGGTTCGTTGAAAGGTGGCCCGCAAATCCACCCCTCCATCTGGTTGGTGCAACCTGTCGTCGACGTCGAAATCGACGGCTCGAAGTAGGTCGGCAACTAGATTTTCGAAACGTTGTGGATTTAACCGGGCAAAGTCGACTTTTGATGCGGTTTTGATCTGTTTGACCAGAGTTTCGACGCCGGATTCAAAGTTTTCGGTTAGGTCGATCCAGGACCTCGCGTGAAACCCACTCGAGATCTCGGTAGGTGCGGTCATTACTGGAATGAGGTCAGCGCCACGCTGATCGAGGTCGCGTGATGACGCAAGTTCGAACTCGTCCCCTGTCCATGATGACGTGGCTGAAGGGGAGAGAAGTAAGACGACGACATCGCTCGTCTTTATGGCTTGCTCGACCATGGCTGCCCAGTCATGGCGGCCAGGGAGCTCCCAGGTGTCCTCTAGCACGTTGATGCCGGCCTCGGCGAGCGCTTCGCGGAGTCGCTGGGCATGACTGCGGTCCTCACGGGCGTAGCTCAAGAATACTCGGGACACGTACTTATCATACCTCGCATGGTCATCTGACTCATCGAAAGGCCGCATGTCGTCCTACTTTGGTAGTAGTTTTTGTCTTCGCCTGACAGAAAGTCGAGTATTCACTATTTTACTGGCCGCGAAGAAGCTAGGTAGTCATCCCCATTCCAGCGGTTCGGGCTGACCTGGACCGGCTCACCGAAGGTCGGGGCGTGCACCATCTTCCCCGCCCCGATGTACAGGCCGACGTGGTGGACGTTGCCGCGGGTGCCGTAGAAGACCAGGTCGCCGGGGAGTAGCGGCTGGCCGTCCGGCACCAGCGGGCCGGCGGCGTACTGGGTCCGGGCCGTGCGCGGCAGGGCGACGCCGGCAGCCGCGTAAGCCGCCTTGGTGAGGCCTGAGCAGTCGAAGCCGCTGTCGCCGTTCAGCGGTCCGTTCCCGCCCCAGAGGTACGGCAGCCCGAGCTGTCCGCAGGCGAAGTTGATCGCCGTTGCGGTGGCGGCGGTCGGTGCCTGGATGTTGTCGCAGCGGCCGATGCCGATTGCGGCCTTGCTGTACCTCTCGGCTTGGTCGAGGACTTCGTTGACGTACCAGTCCGCGTGGTTGTAGGCGAACAGCGCCTTGCGGATGTCGCTGGGCGCGCCGGACTCGCACAGGTAGTACGCCGCCGCGTAGATCGCGTCGTGCGTGTCCCACGGTGACGGCGGGGTCTTGCCGCCCGGCGGTAGTGGATACCGGGCGACGACGCCGTCGAACGTGGACTGGAGGAACTGCATCGGCCCGCGGGCGCCGAACGAGTTCTCGGTTCCCTCCGCGATGCCGATCAGCTTGCTGCGGCCGTGGTCGCTCTCGACCTTGCCGATCGCCGCGAGGATCGACCAGTCCAACCCGGGACACGCGGCAGCTGCCGCTCGGTAGAGGGCGAGGTAGTCTCCTGGGATGTCGGCGATCGCCTCCTGGCTGGGCTCGGTGCTGCTGCCGAACACAGCCTTCACGATGCCTTGCCCGATGCCGCCGATGAGGATGATGACGACCACGACCGCGGTGTAGGCGATCTTCATGGGCGCCTCCGGAAGCGGCTGGCGGGCGAGGCGGGTGGGAGCGGATTCGGAGCGGTCAGGGCCGCTGGATCCTGCTGGGCCAGGACCGAGCCTGACGCCGGCACGTCGCCGGGTAGATCAGGTTGGGGCCAGAGCTGGGCGAGCTCGACGAGCGGCAACCGGCCGGGGTGACGCGTTGCCGACCCGCCGATCGGCAGCCATCGGGTGGCGGCAGGGTCGCTAGCTGCGTCCGTGGCGGTGGTGGCCAGCGGCACGAGCTTGGGGCGGTCGAGCTGGGACAGGCAGTCGGCGAGCGCTCGGCGGGCGGACGTCTCGCGCCGATGGGTGGGCAGCCAGATGAGGACCGGGGTGGTGATGCCGGTCGCAGTGGCGAGCTTTTCGTAGCCGTAGAGCTTGCGGCTGAGCTTGCCGAGGTCTTCGGTGCCGAAGTCGAACTCGAGGAAGAACTCGACCTGATGGTCGTCTTCCCGCCACCGGCCGTAGGCGTCGGGGCGCACCATGTCGCCGAACAGGCGTCCGCACCGCAGCTCGGACCACCACGCCGTCAGCGACCTTCGAGCACCGGGACGTCGGCCCAGCGCGACGAGGGCGGTGAAGAAGCCGTTGACGCCGACCGTGTGGGCCAGGCGCAGGGAGTGCGCAATGCCGATCGCGTCTTCGTGCCGGTAGCCGATCGACTTCGGATCGAGCCCGTCTTCGTAGGCGAGGGCGACCGCGCCGGCGATGTCGAGCACGTAGTGCATCGGGGCGGTGCCGGTCGTGACGAATGGCTGGAACCGGTCGACGACCCGCCACTTGAACAGGTCAAGTAGCCGGTGGTTGGCCGCGCGCATGCTCGGGTAGCAGAGCTCGACGATCTGCTGGGTTGTGAAGACCTTGTGCTCGTAGAGCATCCGGGCCAGCCACCGGTCGCGCTGGGTCAGCCGCCCGGCGAGCTGGGCGTGGTGCTCGCCGGTGGTGGCTGCTCGCGGCGTGGGGCGCTTGGGCATGTGCCCGCGCAACGCCCGCTGAGGAGTGGGGTTCGAAATCATCGGAGTACCTCCGGTTTCAGGCGGCGCGGCGTGGATCAGCGGTGGGCGCTGCGCCTCTTTGCCTGATGGGCTCGATCTCGGGGACTGGTGGCCGGGTGTTGATCCGGGCTGCTTTGCGGATCGCCCTGGCGCGGCCGGGGACCGCGGGCGGCAGCTTTTCGGTCACCGCGGTGAACGGCGGTGCTTCCTCGCCGCCGAGGACCAGGCGGGCGGCGACGTGGAAGACGCCGAGGTTGGACAGGTCGTGCTCGTTCAGCCGCGGCATGGTGTGGCGTGCCAGCCGCTTCGCGTCCTCGGGGGAGGCGTTGAAGAAGATCTTCGATCGGGCGTTGGTGCTGATGCCTTCTTCGAGTTCCTTCGGGAGCTGTCCGAGGTACTGGTGGGCCAAGGTCATCGACAGGCGATATCCGCGAGCCTCGGCGAGCATGTCTTCCAGCGGGTACGCCAGGTTCAGGAAGTTGTGGCACTCGTCGACGTAGAGCCCGCAGTCGCGCCGCTGACGTTGCGGGACGCGGGCCCGGCGGGTGGCGGCTTGCCAGGTGCGGGCGACGACGATCGAGCCGACCAGCCGCGCCGTTTCCATCCCCAGCGCGTCGCGGGCGATCCGAACCAGGCAGATGCCGCCGGTGTTGAGCACCTCGTCCATGTCCACCGTGGACTTCCCGCCGGCGATCGCGGCGCGGACGAACGGGCGCAGCAGGAAGCCGCGGACCTTGTTCATCAACGGCGCGATGACCTGCGCCCGGCTCGCTTCGGACAGGGCGTCGTACCAGGACCAGAACCCGCGCAGCACATCATCGTCGATCTGGTCGCAGGCCCGTTGCCGGAACGCCGGGACTGTGAGGAGCTTCGGCAGGTCGACCAGGGTCGGCGTGCCGGGCATCGCGGTCAGGGTGAGCAGGCCGGCGCGCAGGATGTCATCAGTGCGCGGACCCCACGAGGAGGCGTAAACCCGGGAGAAGATGCTGACGAGGTTGTCGACCGCGCGGGCCTTGTCCACACCCTCCAGCGGGTTGAGCACTGGTGGCCGGCTGCGGGAGTCGGCGTCGAAGAGCACGACCTTCTCGCCGAGCTCCTCGGGGATGCGCATCAGCAGGTCCGACACGAGGTCGCCCTTCGGGTCGACGACCACTACTCCGCGGCCGGCCTCGGCGTCGTCCAGGATCAGGCGGGCCATCAGCTCCGACTTGCCGGAGCCGGTTGCGCCGAGGATGTGCAGGTGATGGCGCGCGTCGGCGACGTGCAGGCCGACCGGCCGGGAGTGCCCCGAGTCCGACAAGCCGAGTGGCTTGATCAAGTCACCGGCCGTGGCGATGCCGGGCGGCGGCGGTACGGCTTTCGCGCCGGCGCGCTGGAGGCCGGGCGTGGCTTCGTCGATCGGCAGGTGCGCGAGCGCGGCCAGCTCCGGGATCGAGAGCAGGTCGCCGTTGCCGAAACGACGTTCGGCCAGCACCTGGACTGGGGCCCGGCGGAGCCGGATCCGGCGCAAGTAGTTGTGCTCGGAGAAGGCGGCGAACGCCGAGGCAATGGCGTGGCCGCGTCCCCGCAGCACCTCCCGGACCGCTTGGACCTCGGCGGTCGTCGCGTGCTCGGGGACCGTGGTGGCGACCGCGTATCGGATTCGGGTCTCGAACTGGTTCTGCCGCAGCTTCTCCACGACGGCGCGGTCCTGCGCGGCGAACTCCAGGCTGGTTTGCCGATCCAGCAGCGGCGTCCGCGCACTGGACGACGGCTTCGCGGTCTTGCCTGGCGTCACGACGTCCAGCAGCCGACCGACCAGGCTGACCGAGTTGCCCGCGTGCACCCGCTTCGCCGCGCGCCGCGCCTTAGTCACGCGGTGCCCGGCGACGGGACGGGCGAGGATCTGCACGCAGGCCCGCTCGTGGGGGCCGAGCCCGACCGGGGCGCCGAGCAGGGCCCGGATCGGGTCGGCGGGGTGCTCGGTGCGGATCGGAAGTGCTTCCGAGCGAGCCAGCCGCAGCTCGCCGCCGACCGCTTCGATTCGCCGGCCCGCTGGCGCGGCCGTGGGGATCGGGGGCCTGGCCGGCGTCGTGCGGGTGTGCGCGCCGGGCCAAGCGGCCTCGATGGCGCGCTCGACCATGCCCGGCGGCACCAAGCCAGGCACCCACAAGCGGATCTGCACGCCGTCGTCGGTGAACGTCAACTCGAAAGCCAGGTGAGGTTGCCCGCCGAAGCGCCGCCGCCAGCCTGGTCGCAGCAGGCCGACCAGGTTGGACCACACGGTGATCGCGCCGGAAGGGTCGACGGTCGGCGGCGCCAGCACGGTGACCAACCGTGCGTCGGTGACCATGCTCTCGTGGAAGCGGCGGCGCCAGCGGCGTCGAGCGATCACCGCGGTGGTCATCACGACCGCCAGCACCGGCCCGGCGATCGGACCCCAAGTGAAGACGAGATCACGAAGGTGCGCCAGCACAGTCTGGAACGCACCGAGCGGGTCGCGCAGGTAGTCGCCGACAGGTGAGGCAAGAGAGGTGGACAGGGCGAACGGCCAGGACATCGAAACCCCCGAACATAAGTTGGAGCGCCGGATCAGGCAGCTCGCGGCTCGCCGCCTCGCTCAGGCCGTGCCTCACAACGGGTGTTGTCGACGACCAGCCGCAGGCGCGTGCGGCGAGCGGAACGTGCGGCGTCGACTTCGGCCTGCCATTCGGAGAACCGGCGGCCAGCCAGGCGCTTGAGGTAGCTCGGAATCCGGTTTGCCAGCACACCGACCAGCTGCGGGCCGAGGACCGCGAGGAGGTCGCTGGCTTCCTGCGACGCCCACCCCGCCTCGAGGATCGCCGCTTCGTCCGGGAACACGTCGGCGACGCGGTCCACGGTCGGGTTCAGCGCGGCGTCCTGCTTGCCTCCGTACGAGTAGACCCACAGGAAGTTCGGCGGCGGATCAGGCTCGACGAGGGACCGGAACCGGGAAACCTCCTTGGTGTACGCGTAGAAGTTCGTGTCCGGGCGAGTCCCGCAGATGTCGAGCCAGGCCAGCAAGTAGTCGTCGGAGAAGAAGTCGCCGCTGTCGTGGATCCTGATCCAGCCACCGCGGAACCTGGCCGCGCCGAGTTCGTCGACCATCGCAGTTCGCCAACCGGCCAGGTCGTCGAGGACGTACATCAGGTTCGCCTGGTGCTTGGCACGGACGACGGGCCAGGTGTACGTGCCGTGCCGGGCGTAGCACGCTTGCGCACAGACCCCGGCGCTCGGACACGTGTTGTACGTGCGGCCGTCGGCCAGCCGCCCGGCCCAGGCCGGTAGTGACCAGTTCCAGACGCCGATCTGGCGCATTTCCCTGTTCTGCGTCAGTAATCGAGCGGGCCGACCAACAGCGAGCGACGAAGACATGGTTATCCCCTGGTGTGTTTGAAGGTGCGGAAGATCACGCGATGTCGAGGTCGACGAATGAGGTCTCGGTCTCCGGGGAGGTGTCGGAGTACTCGGCCAGCTCAGCGGGGTTCGACGTGACGAGCTGGTGCTCGACCGGTGACGCGATGGACTGGAACGCCACTCGTTGCGTGCCGGTGCTGAGCAGTCCTTGGCCGCGGTCGGCGGTGAGGAGGAACTGCCGTTCGCCCTGCGAGAGGTCGAAGATCCGGCAGATTTCGTCGATTGCCTGCGGTGCCTGGCGCAGCAGGATTTGCGTCGCCGCGTTCGCGATGATCGCCTTGCCCAGGTCGGTGCTCGTCACGTCGGGGGCGTCCTGGGTCGCCACCGTGACGCCGCCCCACCACTTGCGTGAGCCCTTGGACATCCGGAGGAGGAACTCGCCGCCGGCCGGATCCTTCATCAGCAACCAGGCTTCGTCGACGACGACCTGCCGGGGTTTGCGGATGGCGGGATTGGACACTTGGCGCCACACCGCATCGAGCGAAAGAAGTGTGCCGATTGCCTTGAGCTCGCCGGGGAGGTCGCGCAGCGAGAACACGACGAGGTGGCCCTCGGGCCGTGTCGTGGTCGGACCGGAGAACAGCCCGGAGAACGCGCCCGTGGTGAACGGCTGTAGCCGCGCCGCGAGGTTCGCCCCGTCTGCCTCAGCCAAGACCTCCGCGAGGTCGGCCAGCAGCGGCGCCGGCCGGGTCCAGGTTCGCGGATCCGAGGTGATGCCGGCGCGCTGGTAGGTCGCGGTGATCGCCCGGTCGAGCGCGGCCCGTTCAGTCGCGGCGAGCTCGTTGCCCAGCAGCACCGAGATGACCGTGTGCAGGAACAGGCTGCGCCGGATGAGCGCGTCGCGGGGAGCTGTCCGGCGTCCGTCCGGCCGGGTGTGGATCGTCAAGTCCATCGGGTTCAGCCGGACCTGCTCGGCGCCGAGGTGGACGTAGGTGCCGCCGACCGCGGCGGCCAGCCGGGCGTACTCGTCCTCCGGATCGATGACGTGGATCTCGATCCCGCGATACAGGCTGCGCAGGAGTTCGAGTTTCACCAGGTACGACTTGCCGGCGCCGGACCGGCCGAGGATCACGCTGTTGTGGTTGTCGAGGGCGAACCGGTCGTGGTGGACGAGCCCTTGGCTGCCGACGTTGAAGCCGTAGAGCACGCCGCGCGGGGCACCAACTGAGGTCGGGTCCGGCGGCGGCAGGTCCGGTGACGTGAATGGGAACGCCGCCGACAGCGCGCTGGTGTCGAAGGTGCGGCGCATCCCGACCAGGTCCAGGCCCATCGGGAGGCTGGTGATCCAGCCCTGCAGGCTCCGGTAGGTGGTGGGCTTGCAGTCCAGCAGGAGCGACGCCGCGAGCGACCGGATCGCGGCGACCTCGTCGCCGAGCGCCTCCTCGGTTCCTGCGTGCACGGTGAGGTAGAGGCCGAGCCGGTAGAGCTTGCCCTCGCCGCGGGCGACTCGCGCGGACAGGTCGTAGGCGTCCTCGGTGGCTGCTTCGACCTGGGGGTCGATCAGCCGTCCCTTGTCGCTGGTGTGCCGGCGACCGGACTCCAGCTTCGACAGCTGCTTCTTCAGCCGGTTGGCCGCAGTGACGGGGTCGATCGGCTCGATGTGCAGCGAGACGTCGACCCGTCCGGGATAGGTCAGCAGGGGCTGCAGCCAGCCGGGATGAACCTCGCGCGGGTAGCCGGTGACGGCGAACGACGCGACCCATTCGCCTCCGACTTCGAGCGCTCGGGGACGCACGGAGATGGCGTCCGGGGTGAACGCGCCGGCCTGCCCCACGGGTGCCTGCCTGGTTGCGGCGTCGCGGTGCCTGGTCCTCTTCATCGGCGGTCCCTCCTTGCGACGTCGTCGTAGTCTTCGGGGTCTTCGTCGTCCTCCCACCCGGGCTTGGCAGCGCCGAGCGCGTCTTTGGTGGCGAACGCGGTGCGGCCGAAGGCGTCGTCGTTCCAGCTCTCGTCCGGGGCGGTGGTGATGACCTCGTCGGAGCCGGCGAGGTCGGAGTTCGGCGGGATCAAGCTGTCGGGGTTGCAGGCTGCGGCGAGGACCGCGGTGGCTTGACCGGCATCCAGCGGGGTGACCACGATCCCGGACGGCGACAGCAGCTCCACTGCCTCGCCCAGCCGACGCACCAACCGTGCTTCAGCGGCGCGTCGTACGGCGTCGTCGATCGACGCAGCCTGCTTCGCAGCCCTGCGTCGCGCCGACAACGCGGCCAGCGGCGAGGCGCCACCCAGCCCGTCGGTCGGGCCGCTGGTTCGTAGCGGCTCTCGCAGGATGAGCAGGACCTGGCGCCGCAGCAGGTCGGTCGCGCGGCCGAGCTGGTCGAGGTACTCGGCGTGCTCGCGTGCCGCCCGTTCCAGCGCTGGGTGCGGCAGCCCGCCGGCCTGTTCGCGAAGTTCCGCGATCTGCCCCGACAGGTCCAGCCGTTCCGCCCGGACGAGCACCTGGACTGGCGCGGTCAGCGAGTGCAGGTACCGGCCGAAGGAGGTGACGAGCGCCTCCTGCTCGGCAGGCGTGCGCAGCCCGAAGTTGATCGTGGAGCAGACCGCGACCACGGCGGCGCCGTCCTTGCCGAGATCGATGACGCCGGTGTCGGTGATGCCTTCGGCGGGCAGCCGCAGCGCGGCCGGTGAGACTGCCGACGCCGAAGAACTGGTTGTGCTCGCGGCCTGCCCGATCCACTCGGGTGTGGGCCGGACGCCTTCCGGCGCGGCAACCCGGTGCTGCGGGCTCATCCGCTGGCGCAGCGCCGCCAGCACGAGCCGGTCGAGGGAGATGCCGTCGCGTTGACCCAGAGCGAGGAACGCGGCGGCGACGCCGATCGGTATGGCGACGACGAGGAACACCGCCAGCGGGACGAACGCGCGAGTGACCGTGTACGTCCCGTACAGCACGATTCCGGTGACGGTCAGGATGAGCAGCTGCCGAGCGGTGAGCGGACCGATCACCCGGTCTTCGCGGTCGACATCGGCGGGAATCCGGACGGGCTGGCTCATTTCCCTTCACCTCCTGGAGTTGACTTCGGCGCGCAGAACATCGGCGGCGGAACGGACTGGGTACGGCGGTAGGCATCGCCGAGGCGGGGCTCCGGCGTCGCCTGCCGGAATGCCGGCGCGGTAGGTGCGGAAGTCGGTTTGGCTCGGAGCGGTTGTGGTGCTGGCGGCGTCGCCGGTCGGAACTGCAACTGCGGCGGCACCGATGCCGTGCGGATCGGGCGAGCCGATGGCGATGTGGCGCCGCGTCGACGCGGGCCGCCGGCGGCTTGAAAATGCGGAGTTGCCGACCGTGGACGTCGTTGTGGCGTGGGCGAGACAGGCGTCGGCGCGGAACTGAATTCGGGCATGGTCGGTCCCTGGTTCGCCGGGATCACGGCGGGGTCGTGGGTGCTGTCTTGGGGCGAGGGCTGCAGGAAATGCGGCGCCTGCGAGGGCAACATCGGCCGCTGAGCTGCGCGGGCACGCTCGGCGTCGTGGGCCGCCTTGAGCCGCCGGTTGACCGCTTCGGGGTTGGGCGCAAAACGCGGCTGTGCCGGCCACGGTGGATCAGCCGCCGCGCCGCCGCCGCGACCGGCGTTCTTCGTCGCACCGGCGGCGCCGGCCTTGCCGAACGTGCCGGTCTTGCCGGCGACCATGCCGAAGGTTTTCGCCGCGATGTACGCGCGAGCCAACCCGCCGAGGAAGGAGCGGCCGGAGCCGACCTTGACAGCCTTCAGCATCCAGAACGGGATCTTGAACAGGACGAAGAACAGAGCGATCGCGGCGATCAGCGTGCCGAGCGCGGACAGCGTCGAGCCGAACAGGTGCACGCCGCCGGACAGGAACGTGCGTACCGCGGTGATCAGCACCAGCGCCTGGGCGAACTGAACCCCTGTCGTCACGGTGATCGCCTTCCACCACCAGTGCGCCAGCGGCTCGGTGTGGGGCAGCCCGTGGCACATCAGGAAGAACGGCGCGCTGATGATCAGGACGAGGGTGATGACGATCCGGACGACGTAGACGACCAGGAGGCCGAGGCCGAGGACCACCAGCACGAGCGCGACCAGGATGATGAACAGTCCGCCGGTTTGGATGCCTTGGACGGCCTCCTGCAAGGTGTTGCCCAGCGAGGGCGCGTTGACTCCGGCTCCGAGGACACCCAGGGTCAGGCCGTTAGCCAGCCGGATGAGCTTGTCGGCGAAGAAGAGCGAGAGCGCCGAGGCGATGAATGCGATCGGGATGCGCGGCCCGATCTCCTTGATCGAGTAGCGCGTCTGGACCGTCTCGTGGCCCATCAGCAGGATGCCGCCGAGCAGGATGAGCAGTCCGTAGGCGGCGACTACGATCTCCCAGGAGCTGTTCCAGAGCTCGCCGATGCCGGGCAGGTCGCTGATCGTCGGCGTGGACAGCGCGGTGTGGCCGATCAGCTCGAGGATCGGATCCAGCGCGTCGTCGACGACACTGCGGAACGCCGAGTTGATTGCCTCGGTGATGCACGCGCCGACGTCGGTGATGCCGCAGTCCGAGTCGCCGTCGCCGCTGCCGGTGCCCGGCTGCTGCGGGTTCGTGCTCGGCGCCGGCGGAGTCGGCTGCGGGATGCAGTCCTCGCCCGTGCACGGCTTGCTCGGCGTTGTGGTCGGCGTCGGCGAGGTGCAGTCGAGCTGGCCGGGGAAGCTGCACGGCGTGGGCGTGGGCAGCGCGGTCGGAGGAGGCAGCGGCGGGTCCGCAGGCGGCTGCCGTGGCGCGGTCGGCGAGGCCCACGCGTTGACGGCGAGGATGCCGGCCAGGAGCACGACGGTCAGCACCAGTAGCCAGCCCGCTCGCCGGCGCCGCCGTCGGATGGAGACCTGCTGGCCGGCGTCGCTGACGGGGGCGAGCATCGGTCGATCCGCCGCGGCAGCGGTCTCGGACGGGTTGCCGGACCGGCGGTACGGGCGAACCGTGGGCAGGGTGCTGACGGCCATCGGTCAGGCCCCCACGATCCCTTTGAGGATCTCCACGACCAGGGGCGCGAGCGCCGCCAGGCCGTAGCCCCAGCCTGCGGACTTGAAGGCCGTCTTGGCCTTCTCGACCTCGCCGGGGTCGCCGCCGCCCATCACGTAGCGGACGCCACCGATGGACAGGAACACCGTGGCCAAGCCGGCCAGGATGCCCATGATCCAGTTGCGGACGTTGTTCAGGACGTCGGTGACCGAGCCGGCGAGGGCGACGACCATCGTGTCGGCGTGTCCGGCCGACGCCGAGGCCAGCAACGCGATGGCCGACAACTCGACCACCAGCACCACGTGCGACCACCGTCGGCGGCGTCCTGGCCTAATGGTCGGAGTATTCGAGAGCGTCGAACTCGTTTCCATGGTCCGGTCCGGCGGCTGGAGGCCGCCGTCGAGACGAGCGCTACGTGGCCCGCTCTCGGCATCGATCACGCGCATTGGGGCACCTCCGAAGTTCGGGCTGAGCGCGGGTTCGTCCCGCAGCCCTGAACTCCGGAATCCGCGTCCGTTTTGGACACGCGGCCCCGAACTTTCCGCTCCGATTCGCCGTTGGTGTCGGACACAGAAGGTGACAACTGTGGCGTCTCGCGAGCGGGTGTGACGGGGCGTGCCAGGGCCACCGCGGCGGCCACCTGAACGAGCAAGGGGTCGGTCGGATCGGTCTCGACGGCGCCTTCGCGCAAGTACGCTGCGAGCCGGAGCTCGGCGCGTTTGCGTGCCTTGTAGACCGCCCACTCGCCGGCCTGGTGCCGCGCGGCCCAGTCCGCGACCGACACCTCTTCCAACCGGGTCGCACCGATCAGCGCGGCTTCGGTCTCGGTCAGGACTCCGTCCGCGACGGCACGGGCGAGGACGAGATCCGGGTGACCCCACGGCGCGTGCGGCGGCGTCGATCGGAAACCCGGCGCGACCGGAGTCGGACTCGCCAACGCCTCGGCGAGAGCGTCGTAGCCGGACCGGTACGCGGCCCAGCGCAGCCGCAACATGATCCGCGGCGGGCGCAGGTCGATGGTCGACAGCGCCGCGAGGAAGCCACGCAGGACCTCGGCGTGAACGTCGGCCGGATCGCCGGCGAACCGATTGGACAGGATGGCCGCGACGGAGGTCAGCGCGGGCAGTGCGACGCCGACTGCGGCGACCGTCCAGGTTGCCCCCTCGGTCCGGGAGCGCAACACCAGGTGCGCCCAGACCGCATCCCGCGTCGCCTGCGGGCACCGGCGCGCCAGCAGCCGGTCGCGGACCTCGTCCAGCGGGATTTCCCCGTCCGGGAGGCCGGTGAACAACCTGCCGTTCAGCGAGACCGGATGCGGCCCCGTCACCAGCAAGGTGAACGTGTCGCGGGCGATATCCAAGGAGTTCGGTGCTGCCTCGCTGCGACGGCGGCGAAAGGCGGTTTGTGTAGCCATGTCTTAGCTCCCACGGCGTCGATGCGAACAGGAACGACGTCATGAAGCCACGCCTCGTACCACGGAAATACCAGTTCGCTGCTAGGCGTCGTCGGCAGATTTTTCGGCGGCTACTAGCGGTCTGCTATCTGGTCCTGACCCAGCTCGGGAGTCAAGATCAACATTCCGCTTGGAATTGAAGAGTTCAAAAGACGCACTACGCGGCTGACATGGCGTCATAGTTAGCCGTTAGTACTGTGCTAGTAGCTCTTTTGGCGGTTTCCTCCTGTATTAATCGGCATGCGAAAAGAAGTTCGATGGGTACATGTCCAAACTGTGGTCGAAATGCGGAGTTGAGGGGTGTCAGAACGCATGGCGCCCACCGCTCGGAGGAAACCGCGATGACCCCGTCACATCACGATGACTCGCCGGAAGGCAGCTCGAACGAGCACGGCGCGTCCGACCCGCCGACCATCCCGATCCCGCTTCCGCGGAGGCGCTGCACGAGGCACCGGGCCAACCTGCGCCATCCCCGCCCAGCCCGGCTGAGCACCGTTTGGCTGTGCGCTCAGGACGACGTCCTCGCGGGTACCGGATTGCTCGCCGGCTGGCTTCTCACCGCGATCATCAAGATCGTCACGACCTACACCCGGCCCGGCCAACGGGTGCTCCTCGTCGAGCCCGCGCCCTACCTCGCACCGTCTGCCTCGCGGCTGGCGGGAGGCGCCCACGGCCGGTCTCTGCCCGGACCGTATGGCGGGTTGCACGAGGCAGGCTGGACCGTCGTCCGGCTCGGTCGCGGCGTCCGGACGCAGACCGCGGTCGCCAACCCGGTGCCGGTTGGCGAACAGCACGGCGACGCGCCGGACGAGTCCGAGTCCGGACCCGGACCGCTCGCCCGCGGTCTCGTTCCCGACGAGTTCGCAGGGCACGGTCGCGGGCCGGACCCGGTCACGTCAACGTCCGGTCCGGACCGCTACGACCTGGTCATCACCGCGACCGAACCGCGCGCCCTCGACTGGTTCCGTCCGGCCGACTGGGCCGATCTGCTCACCTCAACGGGCACGCTTGCGGTGATCACACACGGTCATCGTGAACCGGGTCGCCTCATGGACCCGGCCGGTTCGCTCGTGCGCGCCGCGCACCACGTGGGACTGCGCTACCTCGACCGCGTCGCCCTGCTGCGCGTTCCGGTGCGGGACGGCGCGCTCGCCGTGGCGGCGTCGGCCGCGCAGATCTTCGCGGCGCCCGTCCGGCATCTCCCCGTGCACGACGACCTCCTCGTGTTCACCCGCCGGCCGACGTCGATGTCCGGGAGCGACGGCGGGGGAGACCTCCGATGAATGAGCGCTCTGTGGCATCGCTGTCGGTCTGGTCGACCGGTCAGCGTGACCCGCTCACGCAGCTCCGCGACGCGGGCTACGCGCCCGGCACCGAGACCGACACCGCGCGAATTCCACCGGCGGTCGCTGCGCACGCGATCGCCGCGTACTCGCGTCCCGGCGACCTCGTGTTGGACCCGGATTGCGGCGCCGGCACCGTGCTCGCCGAAGCGCTGCGCGCCGGACGGCATGCGCTCGGACTGACCACCCGCAGCCGCTGGTGGAAGCTGGCTCGTGCCAACGTCACCGCGGCCAAGGCTGGGGGCGCTTGGTGCGACGGCTCGGTCCTCGACGCCCGGCCGAAGGTGCTCGCGACCGTCCAGGCCGCCGGGCTGCTCGGACGAGTCGGACTCATCCTGACCAGCCTGCGTACCGCGCCGGACCGCACGACCGGTACGGACTCGGCAGCTGCGGAAGCCGTCGTCGCAGAGCTCTCCACGACGCTGGTCCATTGCGAGCCATTGCTGCGTTCCGGCGGATACGTCGCCGTCGTCTCGCGCCCCCGCCGCCGCGCCGACGGTTCCCTGGCCGACCTGACCACTCCGCTCAACGCGGCCGGCGTCGCGGCCGGGCTCGCGCCGGTCGAGCGGTGCGTCGCCCTGACAGCCGAGCTGCGTGGCAGCCGCCTCGTGACCCACGCCTCCTTCGCCGAACGCCGTGCCGCGGACCGAGCGCAAACCGCTGTCGTCGCCCACCTCGAAGTGCTCGTCTTCCAGCTCGTTCACGACGCCGAACTCGCCGCCGCTGAGGTCGGCCGGCTGCCCGTCAAAACCGTTGCAAGCCCCGGCTGGGGGCGAGCGGCATGACGTGCCCACGATGGCTGTCCAAGCTATGGACAACTCTGTGGTCAGGCAGGTCTCTCGCCGGCTCCGAAGTCCAGTCTCGTGACGAGCAGCTCCTCGCTGCCCACCACGCAGAGACCACCTGCCGCGCCCGCGCGGCGATGGCCGAAGTCGTCCGCGCCGGCTATCAGCTCGGCCCGCCGCCCTACGGCTACCGTGCCCTGCGCATCCGCGTGATCGAGCCAGCCGGACGCGGCAAGCTGCGGGCGGTTCTCGTCCCGGACTGGCGGACCGCCGCGGTCGTGAAGCAGATCTTCAGGTGGCGCGCCGACGACGGACTGGCGTTCGCTGCCATCGCCGTCCGGCTCAACGCGGACCCTCACCAATACCCGCCGCCAGTGCCCGGCGGCCGGTGGAACGGGAAGGCCGTTCAGCGGATCGTCGCCAACGTCAAGTACACCGGGCGCCAGGTCTGGGCGCGCACCATCGCCGGCCGTCCGGCTCCCGTCGAGCAGTGGGTGACTTCGGCGCCGAAGGTGCACGAGCCGCTGGTTGACGAGCGCGTGTTCCAGCGTGCCCAGCGCCGGACGGGGGATGAGCCGCGGTGCGCTTGACGATCGTTCCCGTGACTTTCCGGCAGGCTTGCGCGTTCATCGACGCGCACCACCGGCACCACCGACCGCCCCGCGGAATGAAGTTCGCGATCGGCGTCGCGCGTGGGGACGAACTGGTCGGTGTGGCGACCGCCGGTCGTCCGGTGGCTCGGTGCCTTGATGACGGCGTCACGCTCGAGGTCACGCGCAGCTGCACCGTCGGCGAGCCGAACGCGAACTCGAAGCTCTATGGCGCTGTCTGGCGTGCGGCGCGAGCCATGGGGTACGTGCGCCTTGTCAGCTACACACAGGAGGGGGAGAGCGGCGCGAGTTTGCGTGCCGCCGGTCTGCTCCCCGTTGCCGATCTCCGGCCCCGCTCGGGCTGGACGACGGCGTCTCGGCCACGGCCCTCGCGGGGCGTCGACAACGTCTGCCGGACGCGGTGGGAAATCTGCGCTGGAAGGTAGACAGCCGCTTCAGGCGTGTGCGTGCTGGGGTGATTCGTCTTGTGTGCCAGCTGTTTCAGCTGGTACAGCTGGCCGAGATCGCCAATGTCCGAGCGAGCACCAGGGGTCGGGGGAGGTGACGGCATGGCAGGCGCGGAGGACGTCATTCAGTTCCCGCATGGTCGGCGCGCTGCCGCCATCGAAGCCCAACGGCAGTGGGAGTTCAGCGCTGTTGTTCATGAAGCTCGCGGTGCTGAGGCGGCTTGGCTGGCAGCCGAACTCGGGACCGTCCTGCGAGACCTACTTGCCTGGGCGCGCGAACATCGCGAGCTTGGCGCCGAAACCGCAGACGACTCGCAGGGGCGTGCCGCATGACCGAGGCTTTCGATCCACCATCTCCGGCGGTCGCTGCGCGGGTCGGGCATGCGGGTATGTCCGACTTGGCGGTCTCCCCATTCGGTCTGCCGCTGGCATTGCGTGCGAAGGAAGTCCGGGTCGCGTGGGTGGGCAGGACGTCGACCGAGGAGCACCAGGATCCGCGGCAGTCGTTGCTGCGGCAGCTGGAGCGGTCCAAGGTCGCGCTGCCGGATTCCTGGGTGATCGTCGCGCACTTCTACGACGTCGAGTCCGGGCGCATGGAGCTGGACAAGCGGAGCCGGAAGTCCAACTACGAGCGCTTCGACATCCCGATTGCCCGCGACGGCGGCATCGGCGACCTGCTCGCCGAAGCGGCTCGGCCAGGTCGTCGGTTCGACGTCGTGATGTGCGAGTCGATGTCGCGGATCGCGCGCAAGATGTACGAGACGCTGAGCGTCGAGCGTCGGCTGGAAGACGCCGGCGTGACGGTGTTCGCCTCGAACGAGCCCATCATGCTCACCGGTGGCCGTGCCCAGCAGATCCTGCAACGCCGGATCAACCAGTCGGTGGCCGAGTACGAAGTGCTCAACATGCTGGAGCAGTCCTGGGGTGGGACGTGCACGCACGTCCGCGAGGGCTACAACATCGGCAAGCCGCTGTACGGCTACCGGGCGAAGAAGTACCGGCACCCGAACCCGGTCAAGGCGGAGAAGGGCATCACGAAGACCCGCCTGGAGCCGGACGGACAACGGGCCGAGACAGTCACGTTGATGGCCCAGTGGCGCTATCACGAGCAACTGGGCTTCGACACGATCGCCGAGCGGCTGAACGCGGACCTGGAAGCACACCCGCCGCCGGAACCACCCGGCGGTCGGCGCGCCAGGGGAGCGTGGTCGAAGTCTGCAGTGGCCGATGTGCTGAAGAACCCGAAGTACACCGGCTACCAGGTCTACAACCGCCGCGCCAGGCGCAGCCGGGGTGGCACCGGAGTCGTCAACCCACCGGAGATGTGGGTGTGGTCCGTCGAGCCAGCGCACGAGCCGTTGATTCCGAAGTGGATGTACGACGAGCTCGTCGAGCGTCGGCTGGCCAAGCGCGGGTCGCGGGACGGAAGCGACCTGAATCCGCACCCGAACACCAAGCGGGCCTACTTGCTTCGCGGGCGGGTGGTCTGCCGTTGCGGTCGCCGGATGCTCGGTCATCACCATCGCGGGCACAACTACTACCGCTGTTGGCCGAAGAACAACAACCGCGGCAGGCTGGACAAGTTCGCTGACCATCCCCAGACGGTGTACATGCGCGAGGACGCCATTCTCGCCGCGGTCAACCACGTGTATGCCGAGTACTTGTTCGGTCACCGCCGGATCGACCTGCTCGCCCCGCAGCTGGATCAAGCCGACGACCGGGAACGCACCGAACGCCGCGAGCGTCGGGCGCGGCTGGAGAAGCGAGCCGCGGACTTCGCCCGCAAGCAGAGCAACATCCTCAGCCAAGCCGAGGACGCCGACCCCAGCGATCCCTTCACCCAGGGCCTGAAGGACCGGTACAACGCGATCGGGGCCGAGCGGCAGCTCGTGCTGGACCAGATCACCGAACTCGATCAGGACGACCAGCGATCACCGGCCACGGCCACCCGCGAGGACCTCGACGTCCTCGACCTGCTGCCGCACCTGGCAGTCAACCTTCACCGCGCGCCGGCCGAACTCCAGGTCCGGCTCTACGAGCTCACCAAACTCCACGTCAGCATCGACCACGAAACGGACCACGCCATGATCGACATCACACTGCCCGGCGACAGGCTTGAGGAGGTGGCCACAGCCGCAGCGGACGTAGAAGTCGTCCGGATGGCCAAGCCGCAGGTCGACGCTGGTGTGATTGCTGCGGGTGCCCCCGGTGAGATTCGAACTCACACTGGACGGGTTTTGAATCCGTTGCCTCTGCCAGTTGGGCTACGGGGGCGCGACGCGACAACCCTACGGGATCACCGCTCTCCTCCGACCTTCGGGGGCGGGAGTGTCGTCCCCGCCACTTCGTGGTGAACGCCATCTCTCGAACTGGATCGTTCCCGGTAGGCTTCAGGTTCGCGGGAAGCCGCGAAAACCGACTGTCCCGCCGAGTCTTCAGGAGGACCCCGGTGACCGATCAGGCTACCGAGGCCAACGGTGCCGCCACCGTGCCGCAGCGACGGGTGCTCGTCGCGGAGGACGAGGCGCTCATCCGGCTGGACCTCGTCGAAATGCTGCGTGAAGAGGGTTACGAAGTCGTCGGCGAAGCCGGGGACGGGGAGCAGGCCATCGCGCTGGCTACCGATCTCAAGCCCGATCTCGTGATCCTCGACGTGAAGATGCCCAAGCTGGACGGGATCGAGGCCGCGGCCAAGATCACCGGGGATCGGATCGCGCCCGTCGTCATCCTCACCGCCTTCAGCCAGCGGGATCTCGTCGAGCGCGCGCGAGACGCCGGCACCATGGCCTACCTCGTCAAGCCCTTCGCGAAGCGGGACCTCGTGCCCGCCATCGAGCTCGCCGTCAGCCGGTTCTCCGAGCTGCAGGCGCTCGAGGCCGAGGTCGCCGGGCTCACCGACCGGCTCGAGACGCGCAAGGTCATCGACCGGGCCAAGGGGCTGCTCATGAGCCGCCAGGGGCTCACCGAGCCCGATGCCTTCCGTTGGATCCAGCGCACCGCCATGGACCGGCGGACGACCATGAAGGCCGTCGCCGAAGCCGTCGTGGAGAGCATCGGGAGCTGAACCACCACCGACACGGGGTGCGCCGGGCCGACCGGCGCACCCCGTTTTCGTGACGCTCCGGGTGCCCGAAAGGGCGTTGTTGGTACCTTTGCGAACCTTCCCGGCGTGGCCGGGCGCGGTGATCGACTCGTGGTCCGTAGACTCTGCACACGTTTAACCGGGCGTCAAGGGGCACTCCGCGGGCTGTTGAGCACCGAGAGTCACCACCCGCTGGTCAGATTACGACGAGCGGGTGTAAATCATACGTTAATACTCGTGACGACCGTCACGATGTGGCTACAAGAGCACGCGTGACTCTGTGCAACGGCTCCCGGGGCGGCTACTTTCAGCGGCCAGTCAGGTCCCACATGGGGACAGCCGTCCTACCGGGCGGTCAGGTGGCATTTGGAGGAACGAGTGCAGAAAGCACGACTTGCGCGGTTCATCGTGCTGGCCGCTGCCGGGGCCATTTCGCTCAGCGCGTGTTCGGCACGCACGGACAGCGGCTCGGGCGACAGCAGCGCGAGCTCGCAGTCCCAGGCCGCGGCTCCGTCCGCCGCCGCCGACGCGGCCGACCCCGCCGGTGACGGCAAGGCCCAGTGTTCCCCGACCTCCATCGCGTACGCGGGCACCATCAACGGCGCCAACGCCGCGCTGGGCGTCAACATCCTGAACGGCGCGAAGCTCGCCGTGGAGCAGCACAACAAGGCCAACCCGGGCTGCCAGGTCAAGCTGGAACAGTTCGACACCGAGGGCACGCCCGACAAGGCGCCCGGCATCGTGACGCAGATCGTCAACACGCCGGCCATCATCGGCGTCGTCGGCCTGCCGTTCTCCGGCGAGTCCAAGGCCGCGGGCAACATCTTCAACGGCGCGGGTCTGGTCACGGTCACCCCGTCGGCCACCAACCCGACCCTGTCCCAGAACGGCTGGAAGACCTTCTTCCGCGGCCTGGGCAACGACAACACCCAGGGCCCGGCCGCCGCGAAGTTCATGACCGGCGAGCTCAAGGCCAACAAGGTGTGCGTCATCAAGGACGACTCCGACTACGGCACCGGCCTGGCCGCGTCGACCATCCAGGCGCTCGGCGACAAGGGCACCTGCCAGGACTCCGTCAAGACGAAGCAGACCGACTTCTCGGCCGTGGTCAACAAGATCAAGAGCGAGAAGCCGGACGCGGTGTTCTACTCCGGGTACTACCAGGAAGCCGCTCCGTTCGCGCAGCAGCTGAACGACGCGGGCGTCGAGGCCAAGTTCGTCGGCCCGGACGGCGTCAAGGACGACGAGTTCGTCAAGGGCGCCGGCGAGGCGGCCTCGAAGGCGTACTTCACCTGCCCGTGCGTCCCGGCGGACCAGTTCACCAAGTTCACCGACGCCTACAAGGCCGCGGTCGGCAAGGACCCGGGCACCTACTCGCCCGAGGCCTACGACCTGGCGACGATCCTGCTCAAGGGTATCGACGCGGGCAAGAAGGACCGCGCCGGCCTGCTGGACTTCGTCAAGTCGTACGACGGCCAGGGCATCACGAAGCACTTCAAGTGGGACGACAAGGGCGAGCTGTCCAGCACGACCGTGTGGACCTACAAGGTCGAGGGCGGGAAGATCGTCCGCAACACCGAGATCAAGTAGCGCAACGCTCCCGTTCTGATTCCCGGGGTGCTCGCCCGGCGGCTGGATCCCGCCGGGTGAGCACCCCGGTCCCACATGGAGAACTAGTGTGTCATTGACTCATACCCTGAGCTCGCTCGTTCTGGCACAGAGCGACAGCTGGATCAAGTTCGACGTGAGCGCGTTCCTGGACCAGTTCTGGAACAACACGTTCGACGGGTTGGCCTACGGCAGCATCTACGCGCTCGTGGCGCTGGGCTACACGCTCGTCTACGGCGTCCTGAAGCTCATCAACTTCGCCCATTCCGAAGTGTTCGTCTACGGCGTCTACGCGACGTGGTTCACCTTCTACGGCCTCGGGTTCCGGCCCGGCAACACGCCCACGCTGTCGGTGGTGGAGCTGATCGGCTTCTTCCTGCTGGCCCTGGTGGCGTCGATGGCGGTTTCCGGCGGCACGGCGGTGGTCCTGGAACGCGTGGCCTACCGCCCGCTGAGAAAACGCGGGGCGCCCAAGCTGGTGTTCCTGATCACCGCGATCGGCGCGTCCTTCGTGCTGCAGCAGCTGATCTTCATCTGGCGTGGCGGCAATGCCGAACTCGGTATCCGCTTGATGCGCAACGAAGAGGTCTTCACCCTCTTCGGCGGGAGCGTCACCAACGTCACGATCATCACGGTCATCGCCTCGATCGTGCTGATGCTGGGCGCCAACTACTTCGTCAACAAGACCAAGTTCGGGCGCGGTATCCGCGCGGTGGCGCAGGACCCGGACACGGCGACGCTGATGGGCGTGAACAAGGAACGCGTCATCGTGCTGACCTTCCTCATCGGCGGTCTGCTGGCGGGCGCGGCGGCCCTGTTCTACATGATGAAGATCCCGCAGGGCGCGTGGTACCAGGGCGGCTTCCTCCTCGGCATCAAGGCGTTCACCGCGGCGGTGCTCGGCGGTATCGGCAACCTGCGCGGCGCGCTGCTCGGCGGCCTGCTGCTCGGCGTCGTCGAGAACTACGGCCAGTCGCTCTTCGGCGGCGGGTGGCGCGACATCGTCGCGTTCGCCCTCCTGGTGCTGGTCCTGATGATCCGGCCCACCGGCATCCTCGGTGAGTCGCTCGGAAAGGCCCGGGTATGACGACGACCTCGACCCAGCCGGCGGTGGCGAGCCCCGGCAAGCACTCGCTGCGCGAGCGCTGGAACAACCTGAGCCGCGTCCAGCAGTGGGTCATCCTGATCCCGCTGGTGGTGCTCATCTACTTCCTGCCGGTGCTGAACCCGCCGATCCTGACCACCCAGCCGGGGTACGACTTCCCGATCGCGATGTTCGAGGTGGCCCGCTACGCGCTGGTCGCCATCGGTCTCAACGTCGTGGTCGGCCAGGCGGGCCTGCTGGATCTCGGCTACGTCGGGTTCTTCGCCATCGGCGCGTACGTGATGGCGCTGTTCACCAGCCCCGACTCGTCGCTTTCGCACCTGCCGTTCCTCGTCGTGCTCCCCATCGCGATGGTGGTCACGATGATCTTCGGTGTGATCCTCGGGACACCGACACTGCGGTTGCGCGGGGACTACCTGGCGATCGTGACGCTCGGGTTCGGCGAGATCGTCCGCCTGCTCGCGGACAACGTCGGCCCGCTGCGCGGCAACTCCGGGTTCCACGAGGTCGGGCACCCGCCGGGCACGAACGCCGACGGTTCGCCGCTGTTCAACAACTCGAACGGCATCCCCTGGTACTGGCTGTGCGTCACGCTGATCATCGCCGTCCTGTTCCTGGTCGGGAACCTGGAGCGCAGCCGCGTCGGCCGCGCGTGGGTCGCCATCCGGGACGACGAGGACGCGGCGGAGATCATGGGCGTGCCGACGTTCAAGTTCAAGATCTGGGCGTTCATCAGCGGCGCGGCGATCGGCGGCCTCTCCGGGGCGCTCTACGCCGGGCAGCTCGGCTTCGTGAACAACCAGAAGTTCGACGTCGTCACGTCGATGCTGTTCCTGGCCGCGGTGATCCTCGGCGGGTCGGGCAACAAGGTGGGTGTCCTCCTCGGCGCCTGCGTCGTCGCCTACGTCCCGCTGCGCTTCCAGGCGATCGCCGAGTACAAGTACCTGATCTTCGGCCTGGCGCTGATCATCCTGATGATCTTCCGGCCGCAGGGCCTGCTCGGTGCGCGCCAGCGCCTGCTCGCCTACGGCAGGCAGGCGTACCAACGACTGCTGGGCCGCGGTGAGCAGATCAGCAGTGACGGCGCGCTGCAGACCGAACCGACCCCGGGGAGCAAGTCATGACCGAGCCCCAGAACGGCGGGCCGGAGGTCGTCGCGGAGGGCGGCCTCGTCGCCGAACTGCAGCAGATGACGGCGGAGGAGCGGGCCGAGCACGACGCCGAGGTCGCCGAGGTCGTCGCGCCGGACCGCGACATCGAGGTCGAGGTCGGCGAGACGCTGCTCGAGGTCGACGACGTGACGATGCGCTTCGGCGGTCTCGTCGCGCTCGACCAGATCTCCTTCGGCATCCGCCGCGGCGAGATCCTCGGCCTGATCGGGCCGAACGGCGCGGGCAAGACGACGTGCTTCAACGCGATGACCGGCGTCTACCGGCCGACCTCGGGCGAGGTCCGGCTGGAGGGCAAGGCGCTGGGCAAGACGTCGCGGCACGGCATCACCCAGCTGGGTATCGCGCGGACGTTCCAGAACATCCGGCTCTTCAGCGAGATGACCGCGCTGGAGAACGTCGTCGTCGGCACCGACGCGCGGCACAAGACCAGCCTGCTCGGCGCGCTGGTCCGCTCCCCGCGCCACCACCGCGAGGAGAAGGCCGCCGTCGAGAAGGCGATGGCCCTGCTGGAGTTCGTCGGCATCGCCGACCGCGCGGCCGACCGGGCGAAGAACCTGCCCTACGGCTACCAGCGGCGCCTGGAGATCGCGCGGGCGCTGGCCACCGAGCCGAAGCTGCTCTGCCTGGACGAGCCCGCGGCGGGCTTCAACCCGGCGGAGAAGGAAGACCTGATGGGCCTGATCCGGACCATCCGCGACGACGGCTACACCGTGCTGCTCATCGAACACGACATGAAGCTCGTCATGGGCGTGACCGACCGGATCGTGGTGCTGGAGTTCGGCAAGAAGATCGCCGAAGGACTGCCCGCCGAGATCCGCGAGAACCCCGCGGTGATCGCGGCCTACCTGGGGGTGCCTGACGATGACGTTGCTTGAGTTGTCGGACGTGTCCGTCCACTACGGACGGATCCAGGCGGTTTCCGGGCTGTCCATCTCGGTCGAGGAAGGCGAGATCGTCACGCTGATCGGGGCCAACGGCGCCGGCAAGTCGACGACGATGCGGGCCATCTCGGGCATCCGGCCGATCTCGTCGGGCAAGATCACGTTCGCCGGCGAGGACATCTCCAAGCTGCGCGGCGACCTCCGGGTCGTCCGCGGCATCTCGCAGGCGCCGGAAGGCCGCGGGATCTTCCCGGGCATGACGGTGATGGAGAACCTCGACATGGGCGCCTACGCCCGCAAGGACCGCAAGGACCTGGCCGAGGACCTGGAACGGGTCTTCGAGCTGTTCCCGCGGCTGGCGGAGCGCAAGGGCCAGTTCGGCGGCACGATGTCCGGCGGCGAGCAGCAGATGCTCGCGATCGGGCGCGCGCTGATGGCGAAGCCGAAGCTGCTGCTGCTGGACGAGCCGTCGATGGGGCTCGCCCCGCAGTTCATCCAGCAGATCTTCCGGATCATCACGGAGATCAACAAGCAGGGCACCACCGTGCTGCTGGTGGAGCAGAACGCGCAGCAGGCGCTGTCCCGCGCCCACCGCGCGTACGTCCTCGAAACCGGCCGGATCACCAAGTCCGGCACCGGCAAGGAACTGCTCGCGGACAACAGCATCAAGGAGGCCTACCTGGGCGTCGGCTGACGTCCCGGCGGCTTTCACCCCGGCCCCGCACGCTCCGGCGTGCGGGGCCGGTTCGCGTTCCCGGCCACAACCACCGGTTGTCGTCGCGGTCCGGAAGGCTGTTGGACCCGCTCGTCTTCTCGCGGTTTGCTTGGGGCACAACGAAAACCGAGGAGCACGAGATGATCGAGGGTATCGCGGCCGGGGTGCCGTTCGTGGCGGTGCCGCCGGCGAACGCCGGCGAACCGGCGGCGCTGGTGGCCGGCTGGCACCTGATGGACGTGCCGTCGAGCGAGCAGGCGATGGCCGAGGCCGTGCCGATGGCGGGTCTCCAGGCGTGGCGGGTGTACTTCGGGTTGCCGCTGAGCGGGGCGCGGCTGCCCGAAGGCGGCCACGACGAGGTCTTCCGGCGCGCGGGCGAGGACGCCGTCCTGAACGTCTTCGAGCCCGTGACCGAGCAGGCGGCGGCCGAGTTCCCGGCGGCGCTGGCCGAGCTGCGCGACCGGCTGCCGGGCGCGAGCGGGCCGCTCGGGGTGTTCGGCGGCTCGGCCGGGGCGATCGTGGCGCTGGAGGTGCTGGCGCGCGGGGACGCCGAGATCACCGCCGCCGCGGTGGTCAGCCCGGTCGTCCAGCTCGCGCCGATGATCGCCGCCAACGAGCGGCGCTTCGGGGTGACCTACGCGTGGACCGAGCGGTCCCGCGCGGTCGCGGCGCGCTACGACTACGTGAACCGGGCCGCCGAGCTGACCGCGCCGCTGCTGCTCGTGACCGGGGCCGACGACGACGTCGCCGTGCGCGAACCGGCCGCGGCCCTGCACGAGAAGCTGGGTGCCGAGCTGGTGGCGGTCGAGGGGATGGCGCACGAACTCCCGCCGGGCACGCCGGCCGCGGCCCGGGTCGACGCCGCGTTCACCGGGTGGTTCGCGCGGCAGCTGCGAGGATGACGTCGTCGTCCGGCACCCAGGCGTGCGCCGGGTCGTAGGCGCACCAGTCCTCTTCGCGGCTGGTGCGCCCGGCCAGCGACATCAGCCGCTTCAGCGCCGGGTGCGCCTTCCCTCGCCGCCAGACCAGCGACCACGGGAACAGCGGCGACGGCTCGAACGGCAGCACCTTCAGGTTCAGGTCGGGCGCGAGCTCCATGTCCGCGCCGGCGAGCGTGACGCGCCGCTTGCCGTAGCGGGTCTGCTCCAGCGTGTGCCGCAGGTCGTAGCTGACGCCGGAGTCGTCGATCGGCACGCCGAAGCGGGTGCACAGCTCGTGCACGTAGGACAGCCATTCGGCGGGGCCGCCGTGCCCGGGCAGCCAGATCCCGTCGGCGCTGAGGTCGGTCAGCGGCAGGGTGTCCTGCACGGCGAGGGGGTGCTCCGGGGCGAGCAGGGCGACCAGCGGCTCCAGCCGGACGACCCGGTGCTCCAGCTCGTCGGGCAGCGCCCGCCCGAAGCCGTTCACCCGGCCGAAGGCGGCGTCGAGCTCGCCGCTCAGCAGCTTCTCGACGGCGGTGGCGAACCCGCCGCCGGCGACCTTGTCCACCCGCAGCCCCGCGTCCCGCTCGGCGAGCCGGCGCAGCAGGAACATCGGGGAGAGGCGGTAGTCGAGCAGGTCGAGGCGCAGCGGCCGGTCGTCGGCGCCCATGGCGGCCACCGCCGCGTCGGCCACCCGGACCAGCTCCCGCGCGTGCGGCAGGAACCGCTCGCCTTCGGCGGTCAGCTCGACCGACCGGTTGGTGCGCAGGAACAACGGCGTCGCGAGGGCGTCCTCGAGCTTGCGGATGCGCTTCGAGAGCGCCTGCTGGGTGAGGAACAGCGCCTGGGCGGCTCGCCCGAAGTGGCGCTGGTCCGCGGTCACCACGAACGCCCGCACCTGGGCGAGGTCGAGGTCCACCGGCTCAGGCGCCCGGCGGGCGGTCCCGGACGACGCAGGTGAGCCGGGCGGTGCAGGTGCGGCGGCCCTCGTCGTCGGTCAGCACGATCTCCGCGGTGATGGTGCCGCGGCCGACGTGCAGCGGCGTCGCGACCCCGGTGACGGTGCCCGCGCGCACGGCCCGGTGGTGGGTGCAGGACAGCTCGAGCCCCATCGCCGCGCGGCCGGGGCCCGCGTTGAGGGCCGCGACCGTCGAGCCCAGCGCCTCGGCGAGCACCGCGTTCGCGCCGCCGTGCAGCAGGCCGTAGGGCTGGAGGTTGCCCTCGACCGGGATCGTGCCGACCACGCGTTCGGCCGTCGCTTCGAGCAGCTTCATGCCGATCTTGTCGTTCAGCTGCTGGTCCGCCGCCGCCGGGTCGATGCCCGACAGCCGCTCCACGTCGATGGGGGCGGCACTGTCCGTCACACAAAGCTCCTGTTCCTATGCGACACGTAAGAGTGTCGGACCCTCAGCCTAGACTCGGGCCCGTGAGCCCGAGTGAGAAGACGACCGTTGCCAACGCCACAGGATCGACCAGCGTCGCCGAGCGCCCGAAGCTGCTGCTGATCGACGGCCATTCGATGGCCTACCGCGCGTTCTTCGCGCTGCCGGCGGAGAACTTCAAGACCAAGACCGGCCAGGTCACGAACGCGGTCTTCGGCTTCACCTCGATGCTCATCAACCTGCTCCGCGACGAAGCGCCGACCCACCTCGCGGTGGCGTTCGACCTCTCGCGCAAGACGTTCCGCTCGGAGACGTTCGCGGACTACAAGGCGAACCGCAGCGCGACCCCGGACGAGTTCCGCGGCCAGGTCGACCTGGTCAAGGAAGTCCTCGACGTGCTCGGCATCCCGTCGCTGACGAAGGAGAACTTCGAGGCCGACGACATCATCGCCACGCTCACGACGCAGGCGACGGCGGAGGGCTTCGACGTCCTGATCTGTACCGGCGACCGCGACGCGCTGCAGCTGGTCACCGAGCAGGTGACGGTGCTGTACCCGAAGCGCGGCGTGTCGGAGATGACCCGGTTCACGCCGGACGCCGTCGAGGAGAAGTACGGGCTCACCCCGCGGCAGTACCCGGACTTCGCGGCGCTGCGCGGCGACCCCTCGGACAACCTGCCGAACATCCCGGGCGTCGGCGAGAAGACCGCGGCCAAGTGGATCAAGCAGTTCGGCTCGCTCGACGATCTGATCGACCGCGTCGACGAGGTCAAGGGCAAGGCGGGGGAGGCGCTGCGGGCGCACCTCAGCTCGGTCCAGCTGAACCGCCAGCTCACCGAGCTGATCCGCGACGTCGAGCTGGAGATCGCCCCGGCCGGGCTGGAGCTGCGCCCGTGGGACCGCGAAGCCGTGCACGCGCTGTTCGACGAGCTGGAGTTCCGCGTGCTGCGGGACAGGCTGTTCGCGACGCTGCAGAGCGCCGAGCCGGAGGCCGACGAGGGCTTCGAGGTCTCGGGGGCCGCGCTCGCGCCCGGCGCGCTCGGCGCGTGGCTGGCGGCGCACGCGAGCGGGGGCGAGCCGGTGGCGCTGGCGTTCCGCGCGGTGGGCGCGTCCGTCCGCTCCGACCTGCGCGCGGTCGCTTTCGCGGCGGCGGACGGCGAAGGCGCGTATGTCGACGTCACGGCGATGGACCAGGCGGACGACGCCGCGCTGGCCGCCTGGTTCGCCGACCCGGAGATCCGCAAGACCGGCCACGACCTCAAGGTCGCGCTGCACGCGATCCACGCCCGCGGCTGGACGCTCGCCGGGCTCGCCATGGACACCGCGCTGGCCGCGTACCTGGTGCGCCCGGGCCAGCGCACGTTCGAGCTGGACGACCTCGCGCTGCGCTACCTGCACCGCGAGCTGCGCTCGGAGACCGACGGCGGCGACGGCCAGCTGTCGCTGCTCGACGGCGGCGCGGAAGGCCTGGAGCAGAAGGAAATCCAGGAAGAGCTCGTCAAGGCCCGCGCCATCTTCGAGCTGGCCGGCGCGCTCGAGAAGGAGCTGGAGGAGATCGGCGGCGCGAAGCTGCTCGCCGAGCTGGAGCTGCCGCTGCTGGAGGTCATCACCGAGCTGGAGATCGCCGGGGTCGCCGTCGACCTGGAGCAGCTGACCACGCTGGAAGCGCACTACCTTTCGCGCGTCACGCAGGCGGCCGAAGAGGCGTACGCGGTGATCGGCAAGCAGATCAACCTCGGTTCGCCGAAGCAGCTGCAGGTCGTGCTCTTCGACGAGCTCGGCATGCCGAAGACCAAGCGCACCAAGACCGGCTACACGACCGACGCCGAGGCGCTGCAGGGGCTGTTCGAGAAGACCGAACACCCGTTCCTGCAGCACATGCTGGAGCACCGGGACGCGACGAAGCTGCGCACGACGGTCGAGGGGCTGATCAAGTCCGTCGCCGACGACGGGCGCATCCACACCACGCTGCTGCAGACGATCGCGGCCACCGGGCGGCTGTCCTCGACCGAGCCCAACCTGCAGAACATCCCCGTGCGCACCGAGGAAGGCCGTCGCATCCGCGACGCGTTCGTCGTCGGTGAGGGCTTTTCCGAGCTGATGACCGCGGACTACAGCCAGATCGAAATGCGGATCATGGCGCACCTGTCGCAGGACGAGGGCCTGATCGAGGCGTTCAACTCCGGCGAGGACCTGCACACGTTCGTGGCGTCGCGGGCGTTCTCGATGCCGCCGGAGGAGATCACGCCGGAGCTGCGCTACCGCGTCAAGGCGATGTCGTACGGCCTCGCGTACGGGCTTTCGGCGTACGGGCTTTCGCAGCAGCTGCGGATTTCCACCGAGGACGCCAAGTCCCAGATGGAGGCGTACTTCGACCGCTTCGGCGGTGTGCGCGACTACCTCCACTCGGTGGTCGGGATCGCGGCGAAGAACGGTTACACCGAAACGGTCTTCGGCCGCCGCCGCTACCTGCCCGACCTCAACAGCGACAACCGCCAGCGCCGCGAGATGGCCGAGCGGATGGCGCTGAACGCCCCGATCCAGGGCAGCGCGGCCGACATCATCAAGGTCGCGATGCTCAACGTCCACCGCGAACTCGTCAAGGCGAAGCTGAAGAGCCGGATCCTGCTGCAGGTCCACGACGAACTCGTGCTGGAGGTCGCCGAAGGGGAGCGCGAACAGCTGGAGAAGCTGGTGCGCCACGGCATGGGCTCGGCGTACGAGCTCGCCGTGCCCCTCGAGGTCTCGGTCGGTTACGGGCGGTCCTGGAACGAAGCCGCGCACTGACCGTTCGCCTACTCTGCGTCGCGACCCGGATCACCGGGTCGTGGCGCGGGAGCACCCGGGCGGCCGTCGTCGGATGCCGTTCGCCGCGACGAAGCTGGCGGCATGGCCAGTGACTTCCAGCGACGCAAGATCTCCGTCGTCTTCGGCGCCCTCGACGCCGACGACGACGGGTACCTGACCGAGTCCGATTTCCGGGCGCTCACGGCGAGGTGGCTCGACGTGCGCGGCACCGACGGCGGCAGCCCCGACGGCGAGAAGCTCGCCGCGATCATGATGGGCTGGTGGGCGACCCTGCGTGCGGCGTCCGACCGCGACCGCGACGGCAAGGTCTCCCTCGACGAGGTCCTCGGCGTCGTCGACGAACTCCCGCAGATGCCGGGCGCCGTCACCGGCACGGCCGCGGCGATGTTCGAAGCGGTCGACGAAAACGGCGACGGCGCGATCTCGGCAGCGGAGTACCACCGGATGATCGAGGCGTGGAGCGGCGCCACGACGTCCACCGGCGACGCGTTCGCGCTGCTCGACACCGACGGCGACGGCCGGCTTTCCCACGACGAGTTCACCGGCCACTGGTACGAGTTCTGGGCGGGCGACGACCCGGCCGCGCCGGGCAGCTGGGTGTTCGGCCGGGTTTGACGAGTTTGCCGGTGCAGTGTCCGGTGATCTTTCGGGCAGACCGCTCAGCGAGCAGTCGGTCCCGCTGAGCGGTCTCCCCGGGGGCTCGTTCAGTCATCCGCGCACGAAAACCGTTGGCATTGCGACGAACGGAGGACTCCGTTCGGGTGAGCTATTACCGCTGGGTAGGGAGGTCGGCGCCCGAGGCGCGGCGATCACGGCGTAGGGTCCGCCGAATGGGGTTCGAGCGTGAGCGACGACGCTGGCGGGTCCGGCTGCACGACGAACTCGGCCGGGTGTGCGGGGCGGGCACGGTACTGGACGAGTACCACGTGCTGACGAGCGCGCACGTCGTCGAGACGGCCGGCGGGCCGAGGTCCGCGCTGACCGTCGACTTCGTCGGCCTGGCCGAGGCACTGCCCGGCACCGCGACCGTCGTCGAAGGCTGCTGGGTGCCCTCCGACGGTGGCGGGCACGGCGATCTCGCCCTGCTGCGCCTGGACCGCCCCGAATCGCGCGTGTTCCGCGCGCCGCTGCACCGCATGCCGCTGGGCGAGCACCAGCTCGTGCGCGCGTTCGGCTTCCCGCCCGGCTCGGTCGGCCGGTGGACGCACGCCCGGCTCGGCGCCCCGGAACCGACCGGCGGCGAGTGGGTCCGCCTGTTCCGCACCGCCGAAGCCGAACCGCTCGGCCCCGGCTTCGGCGGCACGGCGGTGCTCGACGAGGCGACCGGCCACGTCGTCGGCGTGGTCGTGGGCAAGGACACCGGGACGTGGATGGTGCCCGTCGAAACCATGCTCGGCCACCTGCCGCAGCTGAGCATCTGGACGTCCGGCAGCCCCGCCGTCGACGCCAGCTTTTCGCGCCCGGTCGGGGAAGCCGTCGACGTCTCGTTCGTGCAGCGCGTCGCGGACTGGTTCGCGAAGGCCGAGCCCGGCACGGTCTGGGTGGTCGACACCGGCGAGGCGGGCTCACCGGTGGCGGCGGCCCTGCGGTTCGGCATCGTCCTGGCCGACCGCGAACGTTCGCTTGGCGTGGCCGGCCTGCCGCCCGCGTTCGGGCAGATGCCGCCGGCGGGCAGCGTCGACCTGGCCGTCGACGCGACCGGCCGCACCGCCGACGCCGTCCGCCACCGCATCGCCGACCGGCTGACGAACGGGGTCGCCGGCCGCACCCTGGTCGTCGACGCGATCGACGACTCCGCCGAACCCGACCGCCTGGTCGGCGAGGTGCTCGCCCCGCTGGCCGGCCGCGCGGCCGAGCTGGGACTGCGCCTGCTGCTGGGTTTCCGCGAGGAGTCGTCCCCGGGAGTGGCGGCGGTCCGCGCGGGCACGGCGGCGGCCCGCCCGGCCCCGGACGACCTCGCCGGCCGCCTCGAGGTGCTGACGCAGGCGGTGGCGGAGCTCGCGGAGATCGAGGCGTACCAGCTGCGCGTGGCGACGCGCTTCACGGGCGTGGCCATGCTCCCGGCCCGCGCCCACCGCCTCCGCGGCGCGCTGAAGCAGCTGCGTTCGGCGGAGGTCGACGGCGACGCGGAGTGGGTGGAGCGCCACATCGACAGCCACGAGCACGCGGTAGCCCCAGCGGTCGAGGACGGCCGCCGCCAGCGCGCGGTCCTGGACGGCTTGATGGCCCGCCGCGAGGAACTCCGAGCGCGCCTGGCGGGCGACAACGAGCTGGCCCGCGAGCACGGGCTGGAGAGCGACCCGGAACTGGACCAGGCGTACGTCCCGGCGAAGCGCCTGCTGATCGACGGCCCGTGCGAGCTGACGGCAGCGGCCACGGCGGTGGACACGTACGCGGCAGCGGTCCGGGCGCGGTTGGAAGACCGCGGCTGAGCCGTCAGTTCTGGCGCCCGTCCGCGACCGCATCAGGCTCGGCCACCTCACTCGGCTGAGCCGATCACCCGAGACGGCCGCGCGGGACTACGGCTTGTGCGGGCGTTGGGAACGGTGAGTGGCAGCGGTCCGGGCCCGTCCGGAGGACCGCGGCTGAGCCGTCCGTTGTGGCCCCGGCCGCGACCACACCAAGCTCGGCCACCTCACGCGGCTGAACCAACCACCCCGAGACGGCCGCGCTCGAACATGCCTTGTACGGGCGTTGCCGAACCGCGAGCGGCAGCGGTCCGAGCCCGCCCGGAAGACCGCGGCTGACCTCAAGTTTCGTGAAGGCCACCTCCAGGAACTCTGCGTTCCTCAAGGTGACCTTCACGGCTTTCGCCCCACGGAATTGTCGGTGCCGCCCGGTAGCGTGGAAAACGGGGGCGCCCCCGCGGGCCAGGCTGAGCTACCGCCGCCCCAGACCCCGGATCAGCACCATCACCGCATCCCGGACCTCCGCCCGGGTCCGCTGTGGTCCGAACACCTGCCAGTCCAGCGCCACCACCAACATGGTCCCGAACAGTCCCGCCGCCGCCGTCGGGATCTCCACTCCCTCCGGCAGGCGCCCCGCCGACTCCAACCGGGACAGCTGCTGCTTCACGATCGAGATGATCTCCTCGCGCAGCAGCGAAAGCGTCCCGTGCCACTGGCCCGGCGTCCGCCACAGCTCGCTCACCAGGATCTGCGAAAACCCCGGGTACTGCGCGATGAACTCCAGCGTCGTGTCGACCTGCGCCTCGATCACCGCCAGCGGGTCCGCGTCCGAAACGGCGGAGCGCAACCGGAGAGCGAGCATGTCGACGCCGTACCGCAGGAGCGCGTCGACGAGGCCGTCCTTCGAGCCGAAGTTGTAGTACACCGTCCCCTTCGCGACCCCGGCCGCCGCCGCGATGTCGTCGACCGTCAGGCCGACCAGGCCCCGGCTCTTCGAGAGCTCCAATGTGGCCTCGAAGAGCTTCTGCTTCGTCCCGCCGCTCACAGGCTCAGTTCGGGCTTGAGCGCGGACACCGTCCAAACGCGACGTTTGCGCGCGGCCAGCGTGGACACCAGGATCCCGCCCACCAGGTAGGCCAGCAGCACGCCGATGTCGCCGAGCAGGTTCACCGTCGCGCCGCTGTAGAACAGGTGGCGGAAGCCGTCGATCGCGTAGCCCATCGGCAGCGCCACGTGCAACGGGTACAGCGCGTCCGGGATCGTCTGCCAGGGGAACGTGCCGCCCGCGCTGACCAGCTGCAGCACCAGCAGCACCAGGCCGAGGAACTTGCCGACCGCGCCGAAGAACGCGTTGAGCGCGTGCACGACCGACGTGAACGTCAGCGACACCAGCACCGCGAACCCGATCGCGCCCAGCGGGTGGGCGATGTGGATGCCGACCAGCCACGTCACCGCGCCGAAGAGGACGACCACCTGCGCGATGCCCAGCAGCGCCGAGGACAGCCAGCCGCCCACCGCGACGCGGAACGGGGCCGCGCCCGCCGTCAGGGCCCGCGTCGACAGCGGCCGCAGGATCAGGAACAGCACGAACGCGCCGATCCACGTGGCCAGCGAGATGAAGAACGGGGCCAGCCCCGCGCCGTACGTCCCCGCCGACGCCTCGCCGTTGGCGTTCACCGCCACCGGGTCCGCGATCGTGGTGGCCGTCGCGGTGCGGGTCGGGTCGTCCGGGTTCGGGATCTGCTGGAGCCCGGCCGCCAGCCCGTCGCGCAGCTTCACCGCGCCGTCCGCGAGCTGGTTCGTGCCGTTGACGGCGGTCTTTTCGCCGTCGTTGAGCTGCGAAGCGCCGTCGCGCAGCTGGTTCGCCCCGTCGGACGCCTGTGCGATGCCGCTCGCCAGCTGCGGGGACGCCGCCGCGAGCTTGGCCGCGCCGTCGGACACCTGGCGGGCGCCGTCGGCCAGCTTCGCGAGGTCGCCGTTGGCCTGCTGGATCTTGCCGTTGGCCTGGTCGACGGGGGAGCGCAGCTGGTCGGCCTTCGCGAGGATCGCCTGCACCTGCGTCTCCGGCACGCCGGCGTCGCGCAGGTCGGTCTGCAGCTGGCTGCGGTAGGAGTCGAGCTTGCCCTGGATGTCCGACGACGCCGTCGCGGCGATCGAAGCCGCGTCGGCGACCTTCTGGTCCCCGGCGGCCACCTGCGAAGCGCCGTTCGCGAGCTGCTGCGTCTGCGACGGCAGGGAAGCGGTGCCGCTCTTGATCGTGCCCAGGCCGGTCGCCAGCGTCGACGAGCCGTCCGCTAGCTTCGCCGCGCCGTCGGCCAGCTTCTGCTGCCCCGTCTTGAGCTGCGTGGCGCCGTCGGCGAGCTGGGACGCGCCGGTCGAAGCCTCCTGGATCTTCGCGTAGATCGTGGAGAAGCCGACCAGGAACCGGTCCGCTGCCTCGCTGCCGACCTTCTCCGCGATCGTCTTGCGCACCTGCTCGGCGACCTGCTTCGCGATCGTGCCGGACAGGTAGTTGTTGGCGTCGTTGGTGGTCAGCGTGATCGTCGCCTGCTGCGGCTGGAAGTTGCCGACCGACAGCAGCGCGGCGGAGAAGCCGCTCGGGATGCCGATGGCGAACGAGTACTTGTCGTCGCGGACGCCGTCGCGGGCCTCCTGCTCGGACACCTCGTGCCACTGGAAGGTGCCGGACTTGACCAGCTCGTCGGTCACCTCGCGGCCGACGTTGCGCTGCTGACCGCTCGCATCCTTCGCGCCGCTGTCGCTGGTGAAGACCGCGGCGGGCAGCTTGTCGAGCCGGCCGTACGGGTCGTAGTTCGCGTAGAGGTAGAAGGACGCGTAGAGCAGCGGTACCAGCACGAGCGCGACCAGCGCGAGCTTCGGCATCGTGCCGGTGGACAGGCGGCGCAGCTCGTTGCGCGCGATGCGGAAGGCGTTCATTCGGAGACCTCGTCAGTGCTCTCGGGGAGCTCTTCGGTGGGGGCGGGTGCGGGGGCGTGGTGCTGCGGCTCCGGCTGCTCGGCGGCGCCGAGGCGCGCGGGCGGGAAGGGGAGCGCGGACAGCGGGGTGGTCGCGGTCAGCACGACGACGGCGAGACCGCGCCCGGCCAGCTCGCGCGCGAGCCCGGCCCAGCTGTCGACGTCGCTGGTGTGCCGGTCCGGGGTGTCGAGGACGAGCACGCGCACGCCCTTGCGCTCCGCGGCCAGCTCGGTCAGCAGCCGGGTGCGCAGGGTGGGCGCGAGGTTCTCGAACCGCGTGCCCGCGAACGGCGCGGCGTCGTGCTCGCCGAGCCATCGGGCGACGTCCTCCTTGCCCGCCGGGCGGTGCGCCAGCGCGAGCTCCTCGCCGGCGACCACGCGCAGGGGCAGGGCGTCGTCGGGTTCGCTGACGTCCGGCGCGTCGACGACCGCGACGAGCTCCGTCAGGCCCGCGTCGACGCCCTCGGCGTGCACCGTGCCGGTGGTCGGCTTGAGCCGCCCGGCCAGCGCCAGGCCGAACGCCGTGACGCCGACGCCGGGTTCGCCGTGCACGATCGCCAGGTCGCCTTCGCCGAACGTCAGCGAGGTGGGCGGTAACAAGGTGCCGTGGTGCCCTTCGAGGGACACGCGATCGGCTCGGACCTGCACGATTTCTCCCGCTTCGCGAACTTTTGAACTGACCGGTCAGTTCAAAAACGTAGTCCCGACGGGAGGTTGGAGCAAGATCACCGGACGCACGTCACACGAGCGAGTGATTCACCGGAGCGCCGACGCCGGGCGCACTTCCCAGCTCGTCCACAGCGGACGATAGCCCTGCCGGTGCCAGAACACCGAGGCCAGCGGGTTGGTCGGGTTGTAGTAGAGGTACGTGCGGGTGGCGCCGCCGCGGTGGAGCTCCCGGTGCACGTGGGCCATCAGCGCCCGGCCGAAGCCGCTCCCGCGCTCGCCCGGCGCGGTCACGACGTTGTTCACGTACCCCCAGCGGCCGGTCGGGAGCAGCTCGCCCGCCTCGCTCCCCGGCGTCGAATCCACCCACGCGCAGTGCGCGAGCGCCCGGATCCCGCCGTTCTCTTCGGCCAGCCAGACGGGCGGTTCGTCCTCGTCGAGCGCGGCTCGCAGGCCCGGCCCCAGCAGGTCCGCGGTGTTGGCCCGGCGGGGCGCGGCCACGAGGCCGGTGTAGTCGAAGGTCGCCTCGGCCAGCGCCACCGCGGCGGCGTGGTCGGCCGGCCCGGCGCGGCGGACGGTGACCGCGGGGTCCGCCGCACCCGGGGGAGCGGTCCGCACCGCGACCGCCGACAGCGGGACCAGGCCGTGGTCGAGGAAGGCGCGGATCGCCTCCGCGTCCCGGCTCGGCCAGAGGACGACGCACGCCGAGTCGTCGCCGGTCGCCTCCGCGTCCAGCCGGCCCCGCAGCGCGCGCAGCAGCACGTCGACGCCCTCGGTGCCGGTGTCGCCGAAGTAGGGGAAGAGCTGCCAGGTGTCGGCGGCCGACCACAGCATCGGGACGTCGCCGGGGCCGAACCGCTGCCGCTGGAGGACGCCGGTCACCTGGGTGCCGGCCGCGGTGGCCGCGTCCAGCCGCTCGCCCTCGGCAGGCGGTGCGGCGGGCGGGAGCAGCGCGTCGACCGCCGCGAACCGCGCCTGGTGGGCCGCGAGCAGCGGCTCGGCGATGTCCATGGGGTTCCCCCTCGCGATCAGGACCAGGCGGGGCGCCGGATCCACATGGTCCACAGTGGACGATAGCCCTGCCGGTGCCAGAACACCGGGGACAGCGGGTTCGGCGGGTGGTAGAAGAGGAACGTCCCGAGCGCGTCCGGCCGGAGCAGTTCCCGGTGCGCCACCGCCATCAGCGCCCGGCCCACCCCGCCGCCGCGCGCCGCGGGCGCGACCGACAGCGTGTCGACGTACCCCCAGCGCCCCGGCCGCAGCCGCCCGTGGATGCTGTCGCCCGGCGCCGGGGCGGCCAGCGCGCACGCGGCCAGCCCGGCCGGCACGCCGTCGTCCTCCGCGAGCCACACCAGGCCGGAGAAGCGCAGCGCGCGGACGACCTCCGCGCGCAGCAGCGGCCGCGCGCCCGGCCGCTGGACGGCGGTGCCGACCAGCGACGTGTACCGCCACTCGGCCAGCCGCAGGTCGGTCAGGGCTTCGACGTCGCCGTCCCCGGCGCGGCGGACGGTGACCCGCGCCGGCCCGGGTTCCGCCGGCGGGTCCGGCGGCCGCACCGCCAGGCACGTCGACGGCGCGAAGCCGTGGGCCAGCAGGACCGCCGACGCCTCGGTGTCACGGCTCGGCCAGGCCACCGTGCAGCCCGAGTCCGCGCTCGGGCTCGTCCCGCGCAGCCGCTCGCGCCAAGCGTCGAGCAGCGCGGCCAGTCCCGCCGCGCCGCTGTCGCCCGGCACCGGGGTCAGGTCCCAGATCTCCGACGGGCCCCACAGCGTCGGCCACGAGCCCGCCGGGTGCACGTGGTGGGCGAGCAGGCCGCCCGCCTTGCGGCCGCCGGTGGTCACCAGCAGCGGCTCGCTCACCGCGGGCGGGGCGGCGATCGGCGGCAGCAGCGGGTCGAGCGCGGCGAACCGCGCGTTCTGCTGCTCCTCCAGGGAGCTCACGAGCGGCGCGTGCGGAAGATCGCCGTGCCGGGGAAGAGCTTCCCGCGCAGGGGGCTCCACTGGCCCCACTCCCGCGTGTGCCCGGCCGGCCACTCGGGCTCGACCAGGTCGGTCAGCGCGAACCCGGCCGCGGCCAGCGCCCGGACGTAGTCGCCGAGGGTGTGGTGGTACTCGACGTAGGTGGCGGTGCCCTCGTCGTCGACCTCGACGTACGGCGTCCGGTCGAAGTAGGGCTGGGTGGCGGTGAGCCCCAGCGGGCCCGGGTCGTCCGGGAAGATCCACCGCATCGGGTGAGTCACCGAGAACACCCACGGCGCGCCGGGCCGCAGCACCCGCTGCACCTCGGCGAAGACCGCGTCGACCGAAGCGACGAACGGGATCGCGCCGAAGGCCGAGCAGGCCGCGTCGAAGCTGCCGGTCGCCAGCGGCAGGTACTCGGCGTTGGCCTGCACGAGCGGCACGGCGAGGCCGGTGCGCTCGTTGCCTTCGCGGGCGTGGCGCAGCATGCCGGCGGAGAGGTCGGTCGCCACGGCGTGCGCGCCCTGCTCGGTCAGCCAGCGCGAGCACGCGGCCTGCCCGCAGCCGACCTCCAGCACGCGCTTGCCGCGGACGTCGCCGAGCAGCCGGGCCTCCGCCTCCCGCACGCCCTCCGGGCACCAGACGAAGTCGGCGTCGCCGAGGAAGCCGCCGTGCTCGGCCTGGTAGTCGTCGGCGTCGGCGTCCCACCAGGCGAGGTTGGCCGCCGCGGCCTCCGGCCCGCCGACCTCGCGGTAGGCGACGGCGGCGGTGCCCAGGTGGTGCTCGGCCGCGTCGTGGCGCCCCGGCGCGGGCGGCTCCTCCGGTGGCATGATGGTGGTCTCCGGTCCCTGGGGGTTTGCTTCCGCGAGGACCTTAGCGAGCGGCGGGGACCCTGATTGTGCCGCCCGGCGACCGCCGCGTAGGATAAGTGTTAGCGCAGTGGGTTCGCGCTGCCTTCCGCTCAGCTTCTGGTTGGGACTCGGGTCGCGCACCGTATGCGGGTCATGCCGCGGTCGTTCACTGGTGGACGTTTGCTCGCAGGGTCGTCGCATGCACCCATTCGCGCCGACAACTGCCAACCCTCGATTCCATCCACCGGAGCAACCCGCCTAATGACCACCGACACCGCCACCGCCCCGACCGCCCCCACCGGGGCCCCGCAGGTCGCCATCAACGACATCGGGTCGGAGGAAGACTTCCTCGCGGCTATCGACAAGACGATCAAGTACTTCAACGATGGCGACATCGTCGAAGGCACGATCGTCAAGGTCGACCGCGACGAGGTCCTGCTCGACATCGGCTACAAGACCGAGGGTGTCATCCCCTCGCGTGAGCTCTCCATCAAGCACGATGTCGACCCGGCTGAGGTTGTCACCGTCGGCGATGAGGTCGAAGCCCTGGTCCTCCAGAAGGAGGACAAGGAAGGCCGTCTGATCCTGTCCAAGAAGCGCGCGCAGTACGAGCGCGCCTGGGGCACGATCGAGGAGCTCAAGGAGAAGGACGAGCCCGTCAAGGGCACCGTCATCGAGGTCGTCAAGGGCGGCCTCATCCTGGACATCGGCCTGCGCGGCTTCCTCCCCGCGTCCCTGGTCGAGATGCGCCGCGTCCGCGACCTGCAGCCGTACGTCGGCCGCGAGCTCGAGGCGAAGATCATCGAGCTGGACAAGAACCGCAACAACGTGGTCCTGTCCCGCCGCGCCTACCTCGAGCAGACCCAGTCCGAGGTGCGCAGCGAGTTCCTCAACGCGCTCGCCAAGGGCCAGGTCCGCAAGGGCGTCGTGTCGTCCATCGTCAACTTCGGTGCCTTCGTGGACCTGGGTGGCGTCGACGGCCTGGTGCACGTTTCCGAGCTGTCCTGGAAGCACATCGACCACCCGTCCGAGGTCGTCGAGGTCGGCCAGGAGGTCACGGTCGAGGTCCTGGACGTCGACATGGACCGCGAGCGCGTCTCGCTGTCGCTGAAGGCGACCCAGGAAGACCCGTGGCGCCAGTTCGCCCGCACCCACGCGATCGGCCAGATCGTGCCGGGCAAGGTCACCAAGCTGGTTCCGTTCGGTGCGTTCGTGCGCGTCGAAGAGGGCATCGAGGGTCTGGTCCACATCTCCGAGCTGGCCGAGCGCCACGTGGAGATCCCGGAGCAGGTCGTCCAGGTCAACGGCGACGTCATGGTCAAGGTCATCGACATCGACCTCGAGCGCCGTCGCATCTCGCTGTCGCTGAAGCAGGCGAACGAGGGTGTCACGCCGGACACCGAGTTCGACCCGACCCAGTACGGCATGGCCGCCGAGTACGACGCCGAGGGCAACTACATCTACCCCGAAGGCTTCGACCCGGACACCCAGGAGTGGCAGGAAGGCTTCGACAAGCAGCGTGAGGAGTGGGAGCGCCAGTACGCCGAGGCGCACACTCGTTACGAGGCCCACATGAAGCAGGTCGTCAAGGCCGTCGAGGCCGACGCCGAGGCCGCCGCGGACGCCGCGACCGGCATCGAGGGTGGCGCGGAAAGCTACACCTCGGGTTCGGCTCCGGCCGACACGAAGAGCAGCGGTGGCACCCTCGCCTCCGACGAGCAGCTCGCGGCGCTCCGCGAGAAGCTCTCCGGCGGTGCGTGAGCACTAGCTCTCCGAGCTGAACGACGGAACCCCCGGTCCACTTCGGACCGGGGGTTCCGTCGTTTCCGGAGCCTGGGTTTCAGCGGCGCAGCGGTTCAGCGGTTCAGCGCAGGCCGAGGCCGCGCATCATCGCGGAGACGCCCTGGCGGTACACCGCTTCGTTGGCCTCTTCGGTCGGCGGGATGAACCAGTCCGTCAGCGGGGTCCGCGAAGCCAGCATCAGCTCCGAGCCCACGAGCCCGTGCATCGCGGTCCACAGCTGGTACGCGGCGGCCTGGGCGTCCGTTCCCGGCGGGGAGACCCGCTGGACGCGCTCGATGAACATCCGGAACGTCGTCCGCAGCACGGCCGAGCGCAGCGCCGGGTCCGGGTCGAAGCCGGGGACCGGGCGCTCGAACATCAGCGCGTAGCGGGCCGGGCTCTCTCGGGCGAAGTGCCGGTACTCGAGCGCCAGGTGCAGCAGGTCCGCCAGACCGTCCGAGCTCGACGGCGGCAGGGTTTCGAGCATCTCCCGCAGCGAGTCGAAAGTGCGCTCGTACAGGGCGTCGAGCAGACCCGAGCGGCCGCCGAAGCGGGCGTACACGGAGATCGTCGACGCGCCGGCGGCCTCGGCGACCCCGCGCACGGTCAGGCTCGGGACACCCCGGTTCACCAGCACCGAGAGCGCCGCGTCGAGAAAGCGCTCTCGGCTGCCCTGGTCGGCCGGGCGCATCGGCAAGTGCCTGGTGGCCATCGGCGCACCCCCTTCACGGCAGCCCGGCGCGGACGGCGTCCGGGCGGCCCACCCGCAGCAGAAGATACGATATCCGGCGCGTCTTGGGAATGCGTCCGATGTCCGGAATTGCGGTATTCCCGTCCGCTGGACGCAGGTCCGAGCACCGCGCGGGCAGGCATCGTCGGTGTCATGACCCTTGAAGTCCCTGACACTGCCCTCGCCCGCGAAGCCGCCGAGTACGTCCGCGACACCGCCGGACCGCTGCTGTACGACCACTCGGCTCGCGTCTACCTCTTCGGCGCCCTGCAAGGCCGGCGGCGCGGCATCGAGTTCGACGACGAGCTGCTCTACGTCGCCGCGCTGTTCCACGACCTCGGCCTCGTCGACGGCCACCGCACCGACCGCCGCTTCGAGCTCGACGGCGCCGACGAGGCCCGCGGCTTCCTGCTCACCCACGGCGCCGACCCCGACCGCGCGCGGATCGCGTGGACGGCCATCGCCCTGCACACCACCCCGGGCATCCCGGAGCACATGGAACCCGAGATCGCCCTGGTGACGGCGGGCGTCGAGTACGACGTCCTCGGCATCGGCTACCACGACCTGCCCGCCGCGGACCGGGCCGCCATCGTGGCGGCGCACCCGCGCCCGGACTTCAAGCGGCGCATCCTCGCGGCGTTCACCGAAGGCATCCGTGACCGGCCCGACACGACCTTCGGCAACGTCAAAGCCGATGTTCTCGCCCGCTTCGTGCCAGGCTTCGTCCGGCAGGACTTCGTGACCACGATCGAAGAATCACCCTGGGAGGACTGACCCGATGCCCGACCCCGGCACGGTAGTCGTCACCGCAACCGGCGACGGCACGTACACACAGCAGATCACCACGGCGACCCACACCCTGCTGGCCGACGAACCGATCGCGGCCGGCGGCGCCGACGCGGGCCCGAACCCGTACGAGCTGCTGCTGGCGTCCCTGGGTTCGTGCACGGCGATCACGCTGCGGATGTACGCCGACCGCAAGGGCATCCCGCTGACCAGGGCGACGATCCGCCTCCGCCACGACCGCATCCACGCCCGCGACTGCGAGCACTGCGAGACCGAGATCGGGTTGCTCAGCCGGATCACGCGGGAGATCGAGCTGGAGGGTGAGCTCGACGACGAGCAGCGCGCGAAGCTGATGGTGATCGCGGACAAGTGCCCGGTGCACCGCACGCTGTCGTCGGAGATCGTGATCGAGACGCACGAAACCGCCCACTGACCGCGCTCGTCCAGGCACGCGGACGGTTTCACCGGTTGCTGCGCGCGGGCCAGTCGGCGAGGTCGGCGGCTGCACGCGGGGTCGGCGGGGACGGTTTCGCCGGTGGCCGCGCGGGGGCGGGGAGCGGCGTGGGCGGGTCGCGGTGGTTGCGCGCGGGCTGGCCGGCGAGGCCGGCGGCTGCACGCGGGGTCGGCGGGGACGGTTTCGCCGGTGGCCGTGCGCGGGCGGGGAGCGGCGTGGGCGGTCGCGGTGGCTCCGCGCGGGCTGGCCGGCGAGGCCGGCGGCTGCACGCGGGGCCGGGCAGCGCGGCCAGTTCGCCGGTGGCCGCGTGGGTCAGGCGGCGCAGGCCGCTGTGGTGGCGGCATGCCGGATCGGGCGATGCCAGCGGACGCGTGCCGATCGGGTGGTCATGGCGGCCGCGTGCGGCGCGGGTGGTCGCGGCGGCCGTGCGTGGGTCCCGTGGTGCGAGCGGTCGCGCGTGGGTCAGGCGGCGAGGCCGGCGGCTGCGTGCGGGGTCGGGCGGCGCGGACGGTTTCGCCGGCGGGTGCCCGCGAGGTCAGGCGGCGCGGACGGTCGCCGTAGCCGCGCGTGGCACGACGGCGGGGACCCAGATGCGCTCCAAGGCGGCGGCGCGGGCCTTGCGGCGGAGGCCGGCAAAGCTGTGCTTGGCCGGGACCATCAGGGCGCTCAACCAGGTGCGCCGGTAGTCGGCCAGGGCGTCGGCGACCGGGTGGTGGCGAACGCAGTGCACCAGCCCCGGCGTGCCGAGCCGGTGCTTCCCGACGTGCTTGCTGTTCGCCATCGTTCCTCCGCCGTGGGCGACCCTTGTCGCGCGGACGGTACGCACCGGTGCCGGGCGGGGTGGGTAAGCAACACGGCGTGTCCGGATATCGGTTGAGTCACGCGTCACGATCGGCTTGCGGATCGCCCGTCCGTCCGGATGGGCTCCGCCGCTCGGCCGGGCACCCAGCTTGAGCAGGCCGGGCTTGGCTAGGGTGATCGGCATGTTGCGTGTGGGGTTGACGGGTGGGATCGGGGCCGGCAAGTCGACCGTGGCGAATCGGCTCGCCGAGCACGGGGCCGTTCTCGTGGACTCGGATCGGATCGCTCGGGAGGTCGTCGAGCCCGGGACCGAGGGGCTGGCGCGGCTGGTCGAGGAGTTCGGGACCGAAATCCTCGCCGCCGACGGGTCGCTCGACCGGCCCGTGCTGGCCGCGAAGGCGTTCGCCGACGACGAGTCGCGGCGGCGGCTGAACGCGATCGTGCACCCCCTCGTCGGCGCGCGCACCGGCGAACTGATGGCGGCCGCGCGGCCGGACTCGATCATCGTCCACGACATCCCGCTGCTCGTCGAAAACGGTCTCGCGACGGCATACCACCTGGTCGTCGTGGTCGACGCGCCGGTCGAGGTGCGGGTGCGGCGGCTCGTCTCGGCACGCGGGATGCCCGAAGACGACGCCCGGGCGCGGATCCGCGCGCAGGCGAGCACCGAGCAGCGCCGCGCCGTCGCCGACGTCTGGCTCGACAACGGCGGCGCCGAAGACGCCGTGCTCGCCGAGGTCGACGCGCTGTGGGCGGACCGGCTGGTGCCGTTCGAGGCCAACGTGCGCCTGCGCCGCCCGCGGCCGCCGATGTCGCCCAAGATCGCCGAGTACGACCTGACCTGGCCGGCGCAGGCCGAGCGCGTGCTCGCCCGCGTTCGCGCCGCGGCGGGGGAGCTCGCCCGCCGCGCCGACCACATCGGCTCGACCGCCGTCCCCGGCCTGCCCGCCAAGGACATCCTCGACCTGCAGCTGACCGTGGCCACCCTGGACGACGCGAACACGCTCCTGGAGTTGCTCTCCGACGCCGGGTTCCCCCGCCTGACCGGCGACTGGTGCGACGACGCCCAGGACGGCACCGGGACGTGGCCCAAGCGCCTGCACGTCGGCGCGGACCCGAAGCGGCCGGTGAACCTGCACGTCCGGTCCACCGAGACCCCCGCGTGGCGGCTCGCGCTGCTCTTCCGCGACTTCCTGCGCGCGAACCCGGACGAGCGCGACGACTACCGCGACGTGAAGCTCCGCCTGGCCGCGGCGCACGCCTCGGACGGCACGGTCGAGGCCTACGCCGACGAGAAACAGGAGTGGGTCAACGGCGTGTTCGCCCGCGCCGAGAAGTGGGCGGCGACCACCGGCTGGACGCCCTAAGCGCGCATGTCCTTGAGCTGCGGCCAGATCTCGGCCCAGCTCGCGGCCCGGCCGGTGAGCAGCCAGACCGGCATGTGCTCGCTCGCGTTGCGCACGCCGAGGCGGTTGCCGGCCTGCCCGACGATCCGCGCGTAGCCGAAGTGCTTCGCGATCTTCGACGGGTCGTAGCCGACGAAGAGCACGTTGCCCGCGCTGTCGTCCGGACGGCCGAAGTACCAGAAGCCCCGGCTCGGGCTGTACGCCTCGGGCAGGCCCTGCTCGGGCCCGTACCGCCCGAGCGCTCCCGCCTGCCAGTAGCCACCGGTGACGACGGCCGTGCCCGGCGGCGCTGTCCGGTACAGCGCGGCGACGTCGTGGGCCAGGTCCGGCCAGCCGATCTCCTCGGCGGCGTACGCGGGCCGCGGCGCGCCCGGGTGGTCGACGAGCCAGTGCGCCGGCCACAGCGGCAGCGTGAACGGCAGGCTGAACAGGGCGGACAGCACGAACACCGGCCAGGTCGGCACCCACCGCCACCACCGCGACGGCGGCCGTGCCTCGAGGTGGACGGCGGCGGCCGCCCACAGCACGCCGAACGTCCCGGCCGCGTAGTAGTACCGCCCGTTCGCGACCAGGAACACCGCGACGACGCCCAGCGCCGTCCAGCCCAGGAACCGGTAGGGCCGCAGCTCCCGGCTCCCGACCAGCACGATGACGCCGTAGAACACGCCCAGCGCGCCGATCACCCAGCCGGCGCCGGCCAGCAGGTTCGGGAGGAAGGTCTCGCGGCCGCCCGCGGCGTCGACCTCCGCGCCGACCGCGTCGCCCATGCCGAGCTGCGGCCAGCCGTTCGCGCGCTGCCACAGCAGGGTCGGCACCAGCGAGACGGCGGCGATCAGCGCCCCCAGCCAGAGCTTCGGGCGGCGCAGCAGCTCGCGCGGCCCGAACACGAGCACCGCCAGCCCCGCCACCAGCCAGAACGCGCCGATGAGCAGCTTGCCGTTGAGCGCCACCGCCGTGACCACGCCGAGCCGGACGAGCAGCGCGTCGTTCCGGGTGCGGACCCAGCGGACCAGCAGCCACAGCACGAGCGTCCACAGCAGCGGGTCGATCGTCGACGTCGCCAGGTAGTGCCCGCTGCCGACGAACTGGCCGCAGATCGCGTACGCCGCCGCGGCGCGGGCCTGCGCCTTGCGCTGCCCGCCGAGCTCGCGCGCGATCAGCGCGGTGACGACGACCCCGGCGGCGGTCGCCAGGATCGCCGGGATGCGGAACACCACCAGTGAACCCGGCGCCAGCGTGTTCATCACCCAGGCCAGGGCGGGCACGAGCGGCGGCTGGTCGGCGTAGCCCCAGGCCAGGTGCTTCGCGGCGGCGAGGAAGTACAGCTCGTCCCCGAAGTAGCCGTAGCGGCCGGCGGTGAGCAGCAGCGCCGTCGCCGTCCCCGCCGCGAGCAGGAGCACCGGGAGCCGGGCGAACGGCGCGAGCTCGGCTTTCGCCTGGTCGGGGGCCGTGGCTACGGCGTCCATCGTGCTCCTGTTCCTCGCGGGCGCCCGGTCTCCCGCACCCTACGTGCGCCGGCCGCGGACCACCGCGCAGGCGCCGCCGCCAGGGACGCGGCTCACAGCCGGACGCCCGCTCCTCGCCGATGACCACCACGTCGCTGCCCCCTTCCGGCCCGGTGCCGATGGGTCAAGGGTCGCGCGGCGGGGCGGACCGGCGCGTCATCACAACGGTCGGGATCGCGTCATCACTTCGGAGGAGGCGGGCTACGGATGCCGTCGCCAGGTCAGCGAGACGTCCTTTGTGGACAGCCAGGCCGAGAGGTCGTAGCCGTGCGCGGCGAGTCCTTCCACCGCCGCGTAGGTCGTCGTGAGGGCGTACTCGGCGTCTTCGGCGGTGACCAGGCCGGCCGCGTGGGCCTCGAGGAGCTCGTCGGAGTCGATCACCCGCAGCGACAGCTTGTCCTTCAGCACGATGTCGACGTAGAGGTCGGTGGCGACCCAGCGCGGGCCGACGCGGCGGACGCGGACGACGTCGAGGTAGAAGTCCTGGTCGCGTTCGTGGCCGGGGGAGAACCAGAAGTCGGTGAAGCGGAGGCCGAGCCCGGGCACCAGCCACGACTCGAGGTAGTGGAACTGCGCGCGGCCCGGCGCCGGGCGCGCGAGGTACAGGCCGAACGGCTCCTCGCGGTACTCGTCGACCTCCCGGCGGATGCCCTTCGGGTCGATGTTCTCGCGCGCGGCGGGGTCGAAGACCTCGACCTTCGGGGGGTGCAGTGCGGCCATGCGGTCATCCTGCCGGGCCGGTCACGAATCGCGCACTCCCGCCGCGCGCGCCACACGTTCGGGCTAAGGTGCGCCGACCGTCCGGAATCGAGGGGGAACTGGGGATGTTCGGGATCATCAGGCCGTGCCGCCACCGGCTGTCCGCCGGCCTGCACGCGGACTGGATGGCGCACCTGTGCGGTCTGTGTCTCACGCTGCGTGACGAACACGGCCAGTTGGCCCGGGTCGTCACCAACTACGACGGGCTGATCATCTCGGCGCTCGTCGAGGCCCAGACCCCGCAGGCGGACCGCCGCCGGGAAGCGGGCCCGTGCCCCCTGCGCGGCATGCGGACGGCTTCGGTGGCCCGCGGCGAAGGCGCCCAGCTCGCGGCGGCGGTGTCCCTCGTCTTGGCGGCGGCGAAGGTCGGCGACCACGTCGAGGACCGTGATGGTGCGTTCGGCAGGCGTCCGGTGGCGTTCGCGGCCCGCCGGGTCGCGGCTCGTTGGGCGGACCAGGGCGGACGGACGGGTGGCCGGGTCGGTTTCGACACTTCGGTGCTGACGGAGGCGGTCGAACGCCAGGGTTCGATCGAGCGGTCTCTCGGGGCCGGCGATTCGCCCCTTCTCGCGACGGAGCCGGCCGAGCTGGCGACGTCGGCGGCGTTCGCCAGGACGGCTGAACTGGCCGGCCGTCCGGGCAACGCGGCCCCGCTGGCGGAGGCGGGGCGGTTGTTCGGGCGAGTGGCGCACCTGCTGGACGCGGTGGAGGACCACGCGACCGACGCGGCGGCGGGAGCGTGGAACCCGTTGCTGGCAACGGGAACCGGGGTGGCTGAGGCGCGGCGGTTGTGCGATGACGCGGTGGTGGGCGTCGAACTGGCGCTGCGGGAGGTGGAGTTCGCCGAGCCGGGGCTCGTGCACGCTTTGCTGGTCCATGAGCTGAGGCAGGCGGTCCGGCGGGCTTTCGGTCATGGTGCCGGACATGGGCACGGCAGCGGTCATGCCGGGACGCCGGAAGGCCGCCGGCTGCCGGGGATCCAGGAACAGCCGGGCGGGCTCGGGTCTGGGGAGGGCTCGGCCGACGGGTGGCTGCTTGCCGGGGAGCCGGGCTCGGCCGAGGGGTGGCGGGGTGCCTGGGGGCCCGGTTCGGCTGAAGGGGCGCAGGTCGCTAGGGAGCCGGGTTCGGACGAGGGGCGGTCGGTCGCTTGGGAGCTGGGCTCGGACGAGGGGCGGTCGGTCGCTTGGGAGCTGGGCTCGGACGAGGGGCGGCCGGTCGCTTGGGAGCCGGATTCGGCCGGGCAGCAGCCGCCGCCCGGGTGGATCGGGCCGGGGCCCACTCCGCAGCAGCATCCGTACCAGCAGCCGCCGACCGGTCCCGCTCCGCACCAGGCTCCGCCGGGGTGGGGCGGTTCCCCGCGGCCGCAAGGGTTTCCGCCGCCGGGGCCGGTGCCTCCGCCGGGTGCTCCCGGTGGCCGCGGGCCGGGTGGTCCAGGAGGCCCTGGCGGTGGTGGTCCGGGTGGGCCTGGCGGTCCCGGTGGCCGCGGCCCAGGAGGTCCCGGTGGGCCTGGAGGTCCTGGTGGGCCAGGAGGCCCGGGTGGGCCAGGAGGCCCGGGTGGACCTGGAGGCCCGGGCGGCCCGGGTGGTCCCGGAGGACCGGACGGCCCCGGCAACCCCGAATCCCTCAACGGCAAGGGCGGCGGCCTCTGGTACCCGAAGTTCGCCGTCCCCCCGAAGAAGCGCAACTTCTTCGTCGGCTGCGCCCTCACGCCCTACATGTGCTGCACCTGCCAATTCTGCTGCCGCGATCCCTTCCCCGGCCCGTGGAGCGGAAAACCGCACACGAGCGGCGGGTGCGACTGTGGCGGTTGTGACGGGTGTTGCGACTGTTGCTCCTGCTGCGACTGCAGCTGAGAGCTTTCGGCGAACTGGCCTCCGGGCCGCCGCTGAGCGTGCACCTGCGTACGGGTCCGGCGGAGGTGTGCGAAGTCGTCGTCCGAACCGCCGGGGTCGGCGCGCCGTTTCCGCCGCTGACCAGCTGAACCGCCTCTTCGAAGGGCACGGCCTGTCGATCCCGCCGCCGCCCTCCCTTCGAGAGGTGGTCCTCGCGCACCGGTCGGGCCCGGCCGCGTCCTCGTCTCCTGCTTCGGCGACGACCCGGCGCGATCCCGCACAGCGCCGTCGCGGGAGGCGAAGTCACCTCCGTGACGGTGTTCCGACCCTCCTGACCAGGGCCGACGGAAATTGTCGGTGGTGCGTCGTACTCTGGTCGACGTGGCTTTCGCAACCGAACACCCCGTGCTCGCCCAGTCCGACTTCCGGCCCGTCTCGGAGATCCCGCGGACCGGCGGCCGGTTCGAGGTGATCAGTGACTACCAGCCCGCCGGTGACCAGCCGGCGGCCATCGACGAGCTCGAACGGCGGGTCAACGCCGGCGAGAAGGACGTCGTGCTCCTGGGTGCCACCGGCACCGGCAAGTCGGCGACGACGGCGTGGCTGATCGAGCGCGTCCAGCGGCCGACGCTGGTCATGGCGCCGAACAAGACCCTCGCCGCCCAGCTGGCGAACGAGCTGCGCGAACTGTTCCCGAACAACGCGGTCGAATACTTCGTCAGCTACTACGACTACTACCAGCCCGAGGCGTACATCGCGCAGACGGACACCTACATCGAAAAAGACTCCTCGATCAACGACGACGTCGAGCGGCTGCGGCACTCCGCGACGATGAACCTGCTGTCGCGGCGGGACGTCATCGTGGTCGCGAGTGTCTCCTGCATCTACGGCCTCGGCACGCCGCAGTCGTACCTCGACCGGTCGTCGAAGCTCGCGATCGGCATGCAGCTGGACCGGGACGTCTTCCTCCGGGCGCTGGTCGACGTCCAGTACACGCGCAACGACATCGCGTTCGCGCGCGGTACGTTCCGCGCCCGGGGCGACACGGTCGAGATCATCCCGGCCTACGAAGAGCTGGCCATCCGCGTCGAGTTCTTCGGTGACGAGGTCGAGAAGCTCTACTACCTGCACCCGCTGACCGGCGACATCGTCAAGGAGGTCGACGAGGTCCGCATCTTCCCGGCCACGCACTACGTCGCCGGGCCGGAGCGGATGGAAAAGGCGATCGCGGGCATCGAGAAGGAGCTCGAGGAGCGCCTCGCGGACCTGGAACGCCAGGGCAAGCTGCTGGAAGCGCAGCGGCTGCGGATGCGCACGACCTACGACATCGAGATGATGCGCCAGGTCGGCTTCTGCTCCGGCATCGAGAACTACTCGCGCCACATCGACGGCCGCGGGGCCGGCACCGCGCCGGCGACGCTGATCGACTACTTCCCGGACGACTTCCTGCTGGTGATCGACGAGTCGCACCAGACGGTCCCGCAGATCGGCGGCATGTACGAAGGCGACATGTCCCGGAAGCGGAACCTGGTCGAGTACGGCTTCCGCCTGCCGAGCGCGGTCGACAACCGGCCGCTGACCTGGGAGGAGTTCTCCGACCGGATCGGGCAGACGGTGTACCTGTCGGCGACGCCGGGGCCGTACGAGATGGGCCAGGCCGGCGGCGAGTTCGTCGAGCAGGTGATCCGGCCGACCGGCCTGGTCGACCCGAAGGTGGTCGTGAAGCCGACCGAGGGCCAGATCGACGACCTGGTGCACGAGATCCGCGAGCGGGCGGAGAAGGACGAGCGCGTCCTGGTCACCACGCTGACGAAGAAGATGTCCGAAGACCTCACCGACTACCTGCTGGAGCTGGGCATCCGGGTGCGCTACCTGCACTCGGAGGTCGACACGCTGCGCCGCGTCGAGCTGCTGCGGCAGCTGCGGGCGGGCGACTTCGACGTGCTGGTCGGCATCAACCTGCTGCGCGAGGGTCTCGACCTGCCCGAGGTGTCGCTGGTGGCGATCCTCGACGCGGACAAGGAAGGCTTCCTCCGGAGCGGGACGTCGCTGATCCAGACGATCGGCCGTGCGGCGCGAAACGTCTCGGGTGAAGTCCACATGTACGCGGACAAGATCACCGACTCGATGCAGCACGCGATCGAGGAGACCGACCGCCGCCGGGCGAAGCAGGTCGCCTACAACGAGGAGCGGGGCGTCGACCCGCAACCGCTGCGGAAGAAGATCGCGGACATCCTCGACCGCGTGTACAGCGAGGCCGAAGACAGCGAACAGGTCTCGGTGGGCGGCTCGGGCCGCAACTCCTCGCGCGGCAAGAAGCCGGAACAGGGCGACCGGGTGCGCAGCTCGGGGATGCTGGTCGACAAGAACGTCTCGGCCATGCCGCGCGCCCAGCTCGCCGACCTGATCCAGCAGATGACGGACCAGATGATGCAGGCGGCCCGCGACCTCCAGTTCGAACTGGCGGCCCGGCTGCGCGACGAGATCTCCGACCTGAAGAAGGAGCTGAGGGGCATGGACGCGGCCGGCATCAAGTAGCCGCGTCGGCCTGAGGGGGGCACCTGGCGATGAACATCAAGGCGGCGGAGCGGCCGGCGGCGGAGGTCGCCCGCCGCCGCTCGGCCCGGTCGGCGTTCGTGCGGTTCTCGCAGACCGGCCTCGAACGGGTGAGGCGGAAACCGTGAACATCGAAGCCGTCGTCGCGTACTGCCTCGCCAAGGCCGGTGCGCAGGAGTCCTACCCCTTCGGTGATCACGTGCTCGTCGCCAAGGTCGGCGGCAAGGGCTTCGCGTTCATCGGGCAGGACGAACCCGGCAGCGTCGCCGTGAAATGCGGTGCCACCCAGGAAGAAGCGGCCGAGATCCGCGCCCGCCACCCGGGCGCGGTGACCGTGATGGACTACCTCGGCCGCTACGGCTGGAACCGCGTCGAGCTCGGTGCCGGGGTGCCGGATGCCGAGCTCGAGGAGCTGATCGACACTTCCTACGACTCCGTCGTCGCGCGGTTGCCGAAGGCGAAACGCCCTTAGGGCGCCGGGGCGTTCTCGTCCGGCTGCAGCAGGCCGAAGACGTTGCCCTCGGTGTCCTTGCAGTAGGCCAGCCACCCGACCCCGGGAACGGGGTTCTTCGGCAGGGCCAGCGACCCGCCGGCGTCGTTGACGTCCCCGAGCGAGGCATCGAGGTCGGTCACGGCGATGGTGTTCACGAACCCGTGAACCGGCGCGGACGCCTCGGGCGCGGGACCTTGGCGGGGGAGGAGCCCGCCGTCGATGCCGTTGCCCTCGCCGGTCGAGATCACCCAGTACGGGGCATCGCCCCACCGTTCGAACTTCCAGCCGAACACGCTGGTGTAGAACGCCACCGCGCGTTCGGGATCACCCGCGTGGATTTCGAAGTGGACGGGACGAGGCATGCCGCCTCCTCGGGCCGGGCCGTCAGGTGCCGTGAGACTACGCCCGGCCCGGCGAATGTCACAGCGGTGGCCGCTCCGTCAGGGTGAGGTCCGCGTCGAACGTCGGGAAGCCCGCCGGGGCGCTGCGTGCCGTCAACGCCGACGTCGGCGGCAGGCCCGCCCAGCGGCGGATCGTCGCCGTCGCCTGCGCGGCCTCGGCCGCGGGCAGCTGGGCGATCTTCGAGCCGTGGTTGCCGCCCTGGACGTAGTAGCGGTACGAGTCCCGGCTGCCCCGGCCCAGCTCGAACGGCTCCGCGCCCCACGGGTCGTTCGAGCCGTACACGAAAAGCAGGCGCGAGCCGTGGGTCTTCACCCAGAAGTCGATGTCCGGCATGGCCAGGTAGTCGAAGCGCGGCAGGCGGATCGACGCCGGGACGAACGTCTTCGGCTGGTCGGCGCCCGGGTAGCGGAGCAGGTCGCGCAGGTAGCTGTCGTACGCCTCGGGGGAGCCGAGCTGGACCGCGGCCTGGTAGTAGTACGGGATGTAGGGCGCCAGGTCCTGGTCGGAGTACGTGTTGAGGCTTTCCACCTTCTCGTACCAGGCGTAGACGTCCGCCGCGGGGGCGCCGGCCGCCGGGATCGTCGCGCAGTCCGCCTGGGTCTGGTACTGCCAGAAGGCGAAGTACGAGTCGATCACCGAGATCTCGAGGGACTTGTCGGCCGAGCCGACGATCGAGAACGTCAACCCGCGCTGCGCCGCGTCCGCCGCGGCGATCGCCCCCAGTTCGTCACGTCGCTTCAGCGCGTCGCGCTGGATCGCCTTCAACGCGTCGCGGCAGCCCGGGTCGTTGCCGGCGCGCGAGAGGAACCGGTTGTAGACGTCGATCGGGTCGATGACGTCGTTGGGTGCGACGTAGGGGACCGTGCCGTCGACGTCGTCGGGGAAGAAGCGCCGGAAGTACGTCGCTGTCATGCCGCCCTTGCTGCCGCCGGTCGCCAGCCACTTGCCCGGGTAGATCGCCTTGAACGCCTGGACCGCGCGGTGCTCGTCCGCGGCGGCCTGCCAGATCGTCAGCTGCTTCGCCCAGTTCTCCGGCTCCGGCCGCGAAGGCGTGAAGTAGCGGTACTCCATCGACAGCTGGTTGCCGTCGACGATCTGCGTCGGCTCGGACCGGTTGGCGGAGCCGCTGACGTTGTAGCCGCTCGTGAAGGCGACCGTCGGGGCGGCGAAGTCGCGGTGCAGCAGCGTGAACCGCTGCTGGAACGTGCCCGCGCCCGGGTGGCGGTGGTCGGCGGGCTGCGTGTACGTCAGCTTGAAGAACCGGAAGCCGGCCGGGGCCGGGTCCTCCGAAGTGATCGTCAGGCCGGGGATCTTCTGCAGCTCGGCCTTGATGTCGGGAGCCGCCGCGGCCGCCGGGGCCAGGCCCGCCAGCGCGAGCAGGACCGCACCTGCGGTGAACAGTCTGCGCATCGAGCACCCTCCCGGCTCACGAACTCTCCGTGGGACCCTCACAGAACCGGCGGAGGTCGGCAATCGGCTGTCCGGGCGCAGATTCGGTCAGGACCCGACTTTCGGCGGGTGCGGCCGGCGCCGGGTCGGCGTCCTCGGCCGTGCGCAGCCGCGGGCACCGTGCGAGTTGTCGGCGTGATCGGCGCCACGTTACCGTCCGAAGCCGTAGGCACCGGCATCGAGCGAGGGGTCCGCCATGAAGGTTTCCGACTGTCCTACGACGCAGGTCGAAGTCCGCATCGAAGCCGCACCGGACGAGGTCTGGTCCTGGCTGCTGGACGTCGACCTGCCGGCCCGGTTCTCCACCGAGTTCCAGGGCGGCGGCTGGGTCGGCGGCTCCGAGCCCGGCCTCGGCGCGCAGTTCCGCGGCCGCAACTCCCACCCGGTCGCCGGGGAGTGGGAGACGGTCTCGACGGTGACCGGTTACGAGCCCGGGCGGCTGTTCGCGTGGGCCGTCATGGACGTGACCAACCCCGCCGCGTCGTGGAAGTTCGAGCTCGTCCCGGACGGCGACGGCACGCTCCTGCGCCAGTGGGCCCAGATCGGCCCCGGCCCGTCCAACCTGACGACCATCATCGGCTCGATGCCCGAGCACGAAGAAGAGATCGTCGCCATGCGGCTGGGCGAGTTGCAGGCCAACATGCAGAAGACCGTCGAGGGCATCAAGGCCCTGGCCGAAACCGGCGTGCGCGCCTAACGCAGCACCCTGTCCACATAGGACTTGACGGCGGCGAGCGCGGCGGGCGACTGCCACAGCCGTTCGACCTCGGGGTCGTCGGAGTGGCGGTACTCGGCGATGCGCTCGTGGAAGGGCTGCCGGATCTGGGCCTTGGTGTGCGCGAACGCCCCGGCCGGCAGCTCACCGAGCCGGCTCGCGACGGCCAGCGCCCGCTCGAGCACCTCGTCCGGCGGCGCCAGCTCGTCGACCAGGCCGGCGGCCAGTGCGTCCCCGCCGCCGCGGGTTTCGCCCGAGTAGGCGAGCGAGGGCAACGGCGCCGTGCCGTAGGCGCAGCGCAGGATTTCCAGCGCGGCCAGCGGGAACGGCACCCCGACCAGCAGCTCGGTCACGCCGATCGTGCCGGAGCCGAGCACGCGGTGGTCGCACGCGGCGGCGAGCACGGCACCGCCGGCGACGGCGTGCCCGTTGAGCGCGGCCACGACCGGCCGCGGGCAGCCGAACACCGCCAGCAGCGCGTCCGACAGCAGCGGCAGGAACTGCGTCACGTACGACGCGCCGCCGTCGTCGATGCGCTTGAGGTCGACGCCCGCGGAGAAGACGCGCCCGGTGCCGGTGAGCACGACCGCGCGGGCCTGTTCGACCTCCTCCAGCCGCAGCACGAGGTCGCGGCACGAGTCCGTGTCGAGGGTGTTGCCGCCGCCGTGGTCGATCCGCAGCACGGCGATGTCGTGGTGGCTCTCCAGCTTGATCGGCACGCGCCCGACCGTACCGGCTTCAGCTCGTGATGTCCTTCCGGGCGAACCGCCGTCCGGCGTAGAGGAAGAACACCGTTCCGTAGATGACCGCCGAGAGCAGGCCGCTCGCCAGGTTCGTCCAGTCGACGTCGGTGGAGATCAGGTCCATCCACGAGAACGCGTAGTGCGTCGGCAGGTAGTTGCGCAGGCCCTCCAGCGCCGTGATCTGGTCCAGGATCTGCGACAGGATCGCCACCAGCACCGCGCCGCCGACCGCGCCCAGTGGGGCGTCCGTCGACACGCTCAGCGCGAGCGCCAGGCCGGCCACCCAGGCCAGCTGCAGGATGATGTACACAGTGGACAGTGCGATGGCCAGCAGGCTGTCGCCGAACGAAACCGCGTCGCCGGTGGGGCTGATCGCGTCGCCCGCGCCGTACCAGAGCACGCCGACGCCCAGTGCCACCAAGGGCAGCAGCACCAGCGCGGACGCCGAGAGCAGCCCGGACACGATCGCCTTCTGCCGCAGCACGCGCTGCCGCGGCACCGGCACCGACAGCAGGTACTTCAGGCTCGACCACGACGCCTCGCTCGCGATCGTGTCGCCGAAGAACAGCGCCACGATCATCGGCAGCAGGAACGTCCCCGACACGAACAGCGCCAGCACCACGAAGTTCGGTGCGGACGCGGTGGCCAGGTCGACGAACCCGCCGCTGCGCCGGTTCGGGTTCGACTGCCCGGCCTCGAACGCGAGGACCAGGATGAACGGCAGGATCGCGACGAACCCGAGCAGGAACTGCGTGCGCCGCCGCTTGAGCTGGCGCCGCAGCTCGACGCCGAGCCGCAGCGTCCGCCGGGCGCTGTAGCCCTCGACGGCGCCGTCCGGCCCGACGCCGGCGTGTTCGGCCGAAGCGACGTCGCTCAGTTCGTCCAGCGCGTGCGGGTCGGTGTGCACCCCGGAATCACTCACGACTCTTCTCCGACCAGTTGCAGGAACGCGTCTTCCAGCCGGCGCCGGGGCCCGGCCTGCTCCACCGCGACGCCGGCGCGCACCAGCGCGGCGACGCCTTCGGCCCGCGGCAGCACGCCGAGGTTCGCGTGCACCAGCTCGCCCTCGACGTCGACGTCGGTGACGCCGCTGAGCGCCTTGAGCGCGGCCGCGGCGGCCGCCGGGTCGTCGACCCGGAACGTCGCCTCGCCACCGGCCGCGGCCAGCTCGCCGACCTCGCCCGAGGCCACCAGCGAACCGCGGTGCATGACCACGACGTGCGTGCAGGTCTGCTCGACCTCGGCCAGCAGGTGGCTGGACACCACCACCGTGCGGCCGGTCGCGGCGTACCGCTTCAGCACCTCGCGCATCTGGTGGATCTGGGGCGGGTCGAGCCCGTTGGTCGGTTCGTCGAGCACCATCAGCTCCGGCAGGCCGAGCATGGCCTGCGCGATCGCGAGCCGCTGCCGCATGCCCTGGCTGTAGGTCCGCACCCGGCGGTCGACGGCCGAGCCGAGCCCGGCGATCTCCAGCGCCTCCGCGAAGTGCGCCTTGTCGGCAGGCCGCCCGGTCGACGCCCAGTACAGCGCCAGGTTCTCCCGGCCGGACAGGTGCGGCAGGAAGCCGGAGCCCTCGACGAACGAGCCGATCCGCGAGAGCACCGGCGCGCCGCCGGTGATCTTGTGGCCGAAGACGCGGATGCTGCCCTCGGTCGGCGTGATCAGGCCCATCAGCATCCGCAGCGTGGTCGTCTTGCCCGCGCCGTTCGGCCCGAGCAGGCCGAGCACCTGGCCCGGTTCGACGCGGAAGGAGAGGTCCTTCACCGCGACGAACCCGCCCGGGTACTGCTTGCGCAGCCCTTCGATGACCAGCGGTGTCGTGGCCAGCTCGGGGTCGACGTCGGTGGCCCGGCGCCGGCGCAGCGCCGCGAAGAGCACCGCGGCCAGGCCGATCGCCAGTGTCACGCCGATGCCTGCCAGCTGCCCGACCGGGGCCGGCGAGCCGACCGACGTCCCGGGCACCACCGGCACGGCCAGCGCGGTGCCGCTCGCCAGCGCGATCCGGAACACCGCGGGCGAGGCCGGGGCCGCGAACGCCTGGTCCGTCGTGCCGACGACGAGCCGCAGCGAGTGGCCGCCTTCGATCGGGCGGACGACGCCCGGCAGCGTCACGGTGACGTCGACCGGCGTGCCGTCGGCGGGCAGCCCGCTCACCCGGAACGGGGCGATCGCGTTGGCGGGCAGCACCCGCGAACCGTCCTGCCCGACGTCGTAGAGCTTCGCGAACAGCACCGCGTCCGGCTGCGGGTGGGCCGGGTCCGCGGCGACCCGCAGCCGCACGGTGGACGAGCCGCTGACGACGACCTGGCTGTCGACCGGGGCCGTGGTGAACTGCGCGGCCTGGCCCGGCGGGTCGTTGCTGAAGAGCGCGCCGAGCCGGGCGGAGCTGCTCGCGACGCCGTTGAGGCCGGGGATGCCGCTCACCGCCGCCGGGTTCGCGCCGGCCGGGCGCACCACCGGCTGCGCGGGACCGGACATCGCCAGCAGCCGCCGCTCGGTCGCGGGGCCGGTCAGGCCGGGGTAGGTGCCGGCGTTGACCGTGCGGACCGACGGCGTCCCGTTGGCGCGCAACGTGCCCTGGACGTCGTAGCTGAAGCCGGTGCCCGGGTCGCCGCCGTTCACCGCGGTCCACAGGAAGTCGCCGATCTTGGCGCGCAGCTGCGGGCCGGGCTTGCCGCCGTCGTGGCCGCCGGTGTACCAGACCGTCTTGACCTTGCCGCCCGCCGCGGTGATCTGCCGGGCGCTGGCGTCGGACTGGTCGAGGCCGAACAGCGTGTCGCTTTCGCCCTGCACCAGCAGCGTCGGCACGGTGATCTTGTCCGTCACGGACGCGGGGGACACGCGGCGCAGCAGGTCGACGCTCGCCTGGCTCGCCTGCCCGGTGGTGCCGAGTTCGGTGTAGGCGCGGCAGACGGCGGCGGTGAAGCGGCCGCACGGGTCGGCCGGGCCGCCGCGGGGACCGCCGCCCGCACCCGGGGGCGCCGCGGGGACGGCGGCTGCGGCTCCGGCGGCGCCGGCGGTGCTCGTGTCGGTCTCCTGCCCGGCTTCCGGCGCTTCGGCCGACGGCGACCCGCTCGACGCGGCGCCCGAGCCCGCCGAGAAGAAGATCCCGGTCCAGCTCTTCTTGAACACGCCGTCGGTGGCGAACGCACCGGCCGCCGGGGTGCCCGAAGCCGCCGGCCCCGGCGTGGCCGCGTTCGGGACCAGGCCCTGCGCTAGGTCGTTGTAGGTGATCACCGGGGCGATCGCGTCGACGCGCTTGTCCGTGCCGGCCAGCAGCAGCGAGAGCGCGCCGCCGTAGGAGGCGCCGGTGACCGCGACCTTCGGGTCGCCGTTCGGATCGGTCGTCACCTGGTGCTGCGCGACGAGCCGGTCGATCAGGTGGCTCGCGTCGGCGACCTCGCCGTCCGGGTCGTTGAGCCCGATCTTGCCGGTGCTCTTGCCGAACCCGCGCGCGGACCACGTCAGCACGACGAAGCCCTTCCGTGCGAGTTCGCGGGCGTCGTCGGCGACGCTGTTCTTGTCCCCGCCGAAGCCGTGCGCCAGCAGCACCGCGGGCGCGGGCACGGTGGCGGGGAGGTAGGTGGTCGTGTCGATCTTGACCTGCTCCGCCGAGCCGGGGGCGGCGGGCAGGTCGATCAGCGCGTCCTGCGTGGGCACCGGCGCGGGTGCCGCGGGCCGCGTGATCCAGAAGACCGCGCCGGCGGCCAGGACCACGACGACGGCGGCGAGCGCGGTGAGGCGGGCTCCGCGGGTGCGCGGGAGCGGGATTCGGGGCACGAAGAGAAACCTATTTGAGGTTTGCTGAGAGTGCTCCGCGTGGTTCACAGCGATCACACGCTCGGAGACCACCTGGTGGACTGAAGTGACCGAAATTACAGGACCAACCCGGTGACGTGCGGCGTTCCGGCTGGCGTTCGGGTGGGGGTAACCGGCAGACTGGAACGGCTGTGAGGGGAGTATTCCTTCGCGGCGGTGTCGTCAGCACGGTGGCCCTGCGCCCCCGGCACCGTCGGCCGGTGTTTTCACCGGCGGGAGAGACCTCCGGTTAGTTGCTCATGCGCACTATCCGGAGGTTCTGGTTCCATGACTGTCCCCCTGTGGCTGTGGATCGCCACGATCGGTGGCCTGCTCGCGCTCATCGCGCTCGACCTGGTCATCGTCGATCGCAAGCCGCACGAAGTGACCACGGGGGAAGCCGCTCGCTGGGTCATCTTCTACGTCTCGTGCGCCGTGCTCTTCGGTGCGGGCGTGTGGATCTTCGCCGGGCACGACCCGGGCGTCGAGTTCTTCACCGGGTACATCACCGAGTACTCGCTGAGCGTCGACAACCTGTTCATCTTCATGATCATCATGGCGTCGTTCAAGGTGCCCGCCATCCACCAGCACCGCGTGCTGCTGGTCGGCATCCTGCTCGCGCTGGGCTTCCGCAGCATCTTCATCGCCATCGGCGCCGCGCTCATCGAGCAGTTCGTCTGGGTCTTCTTCCTCTTCGGCGCGGTGCTGGTCTGGACCGCGGTCAGCATGCTGCGCGGCAAGGGTGAGGACGAGGAGTACCACGAGAACGCCGTCACCCGGCAGGTCCGCAAGATCGCGCCGGTGACCGACGACTACCACGGCCACCACTACACGGTGAAGCTCAACGGCAAGCGGATGATCACGCCGATGCTGCTGGTGATCGTGGCGATCGGCTCCGCGGACCTGCTGTTCGCGGTCGACTCGATCCCGGCGATCTTCGGCATCACCCAGGAGGCGTTCCTCGTCTTCACCGCCAACGCGTTCGCGCTGATGGGGCTGCGGCAGCTGTACTTCCTGCTCGGCGGCCTGGTGACGAAGCTGGTCTACCTGACCTACGGCCTCGCGGTGATCCTCGCGTTCATCGGCGCGAAGCTGTTCCTGCACGCCCTGCACGAGTACCACGTCGTGCCGGACTGGCTGGACATCAACAACTGGATCTCCCTCGGCGTCATCATCGTGGTGCTGACGGTGACCACGGTGGCCAGCCTGGCCAAGGCCCGGCGCGACGAGCGCAAACAGGTCGCCGCCTAAGTCGTTCGCAGCGCTAAAGATTTCCGGTACGGTCGGGGGCGTGCGCCCTGCCGACATCGAAGACCTCGTCGTCCCCGGCCGTCCCGCCCTGCGCGGAAACCTGCTGCTCACCGCGCTGAGTCAGCCCGACCTGAAGGCGAACGCCGCCCGCGGCGCGCTGCGGCGGGTGTCGCTCGACGGCGGCGAGTCCGCGTGGACGCACGGGCCGCGCGACTCCGCCCCGGCGATTTCGCCGGACGGGCGCTGGGTGGCTTTCCTCCGCGCGGGGGAGGGCAAGGGCGCCGACGGCAGCCCGCAGCTGCACGTGATGCCGTCCGACGGCGGGGAGGCGCGGCGGCTGACGTCGCTGCACCTCGGGGCCGGTGAGCCGGTGTGGGCGCCGGACTCGCGGCGGATCGCGTTCACCGCGCGCGTGCCCGAGGCCGGCCGCTACGGGACCGAGGACGCCGACGGCGAGACCCCGGAGCCGGCCGCCGAAGCCCCGCGCCGGATCACGCGCATGGACTACCGGCTCGACGACGTCGGCTTCGTGCGCGATCGCCCGCAGCGCCTGTTCGTCGTCGACGCGGCCGAGCCCGCCGAGGAGCCCGAGCCGCTGACCGGCGCCGGGTTCGACGCGAGCAACCCGGTCTGGACGCCCGACGGCACGCGCGTCGTCTTCGTCGCGCCGCCGGAGTGGGGCGCGGCCGAAAGCGACGTCCGCGACGTCTGCGCGATCTCCGCCGAGGGTGGCGAGCCCGAGGTCCTCGTGCGCGGCGACGGCTACTCCGAGCGCCCGGCGTTCGGCCCCGACGGCACGTTGTTCTACTTCGGGCAGTCCTTTGCGGAGCACCGCGAAGCCGCGATGACCGGGCTCTACGCGGCGACGCCCGAGTTCGGCGCCGGCCCGGTGAAGTCCCGCCGGCTCACCGACCGGGAGACGGTGGACTGCGAATCGTCGGCGGGTGCCCCCACCCCGCGCGGCGCCGACGTGCTCGTGGCCGTCCGCAACCGCGGTGCGGTGGAGCTGCGCGCGGTCGCCGTCGACGCCGTCGACGCGCCGCTGGCCGACCTGGCGGTGGTCTACGCCGACCGGACGGCGCTGCGGTCGTTCGCGCTCGACGGCTCGGTGCTGGCCGCGGTGATCGCGACGCCGTCGACCTCCGGTGAGGTCGTGCTCCTCGGCGACGGCGGGCCGCGGGTGCTGACCGACTACTCGAAGCCGTTGCGGGACAAGGGCATCCGGCCGATGATCGAGCTGGAGACGACCGCGCCGGACGGCTACCCGGTGCACGGCTGGCTGGTGCTGCCCGAAGGCGAGGGTCCGCACCCGGTGCTGCGCGTGGTGCACGGCGGCCCCTTCACCCAGCAGGAGTGGGCGGTGTTCGACGAGGCCCAGGTGTACGCGGCGGCGGGCTACGCCGTGGTCGTCGGCAACCCCCGCGGTTCGGCGGGCTACGGCCAGACCCACGGCCACGCGATCACCCACGGCTTCGGCACGGTCGACGTCGACGACGTCCTGGCCCTGCTCGACAAGGCGCTGGAGCGCCCGGACCTGGACGCCTCCCGCGTCGGCGTGATGGGCGGGTCGTACGGCGGTTTCATGACGAGCTGGCTGGCCGCCCACCACGGCGAGCGGTTCAAGGCGGCGTGGAGCGAGCGCGCGGTCAACGCGTGGGACTCGATGGTCGGCAGTTCCGACATCGGCTACTTCTTCGTCGACGCGTACATCGGGTCCGATCCCGAGGTGCAGCGCGACCGGTCGCCGCTGCAGCACGCGGCGAAGATCGAGATCCCGTTCGCGGTGGTGCATTCGGAGCACGACTGGCGCTGCCCGCTGGAGCAGGCGGAGCGGATGTTCGTGGCGCTGCGGCGCGCGGGCGCCCCGGCGGAGATGCTGCTGTTCCCGGGCGAAGGCCACGAGCTGACCCGGTCGGGCCGTCCGCGGCACCGGGTGCAGCGCTTCGAAGCGGTCCTGGAGTGGTGGGCGCGGCACCTGTAGTGCGCGGCCTGGTCTGCTTCGACGTCGACGGCACCCTCGTGCCCGGCACGACTTCGTGCGCGTGGGTGGCCGCGGTGCTCGGGCACGAAGCCGAGCTCCGCGCGGCCGAAGCGGCGTACGACGCGGGCCGGATGAGCAACCAGGAGGCGTCGGTGATCGACGCCCGCGGCTGGGCGGGGCACACCGAAGCCGAGGTCCTGGCTCGGCTCGAAACGCTGCCGCTGGTCGCCGGGATCGGCGAGACGGTGGCGTGGTGCCACGACCACGACCTCCGCCCGATCCTCACCACGCTCGCGTGGACGCCGGTGGGCCGGATACCGGCCCGGCGGTTCGGGTTCGACGCGTACTGCGGCCCGGTGCCCGAAGCGGTCGGCGGCCGCTACACCGGCGAGGTCGCCGAGCACCTGGACGAGTACGGCAAGCGGGACTTCGCGCTGGCCCAGGGCTTCGCGCCGGAGCTGTGCGCCGCCGTCGGGGACAGCCGGTCCGACCTGCCGCTGTTCGCCGCCGCCGGGCTGAGCATTGCCTTCAACGCGGCACCCGCGGCCCGGGCCGTCGCGACCCACGCCGTGGACTCCGGCGATCTGCGGGCGGTCGTGCCGCTGCTGGAGCGTCAGTTCAGCAGCGTGTAGTTCAGCTCTTCGCAGACCCGGCCCAGCGGGACGTCGAGACCCGGGTGGTCCAGCGGGAGCAGCACGTCCGGCGCGATCGGCAGGGCCGCGCCCGCCGGCGGGTCCCACAGGCAGATCGCCGGGTCTCCCGAGTCCATCGAGGAGCGGTACCAGAGGCCGTCGAGGTCGCTGAACGCGCCGCGGATCGCGCGGGCCCACGCCTGCGTGAGCTTCTTCGGGCCGCTCGAGATCTCCTGGGACGCGCCCACCCGCGTGGGCCAGAGGCCGGTCAGGTCGAGCAGGCGCAGCGTGCGCGTCGGGCGGACGACGACCAGGCGGGGGCCGCGCGTGCGGCGGTCCACCGTCGAGCTGGTCTGGAAGACCTCGGCGATCGACGTGCGGACCGTGAGGCCGAAGTAGAGGACCCCGTTCGCGGGGTCGGTGACCGGCGCGCCGCCGCGGCCGGGCGGCTGCTGGTCGAACCGGCCGTGCGGGAGCGGGCCGGTGTAGCGGAACGAATTCCACTGCTGGGGGTGGTTGCCGTGCGCCGTGAAGATCCGCACCAGCCTGGTCGCGGGCTGGACCGTCACCACGTCGTCGGCGCGGTTCAGCTGCCGGACCAGGACGGATCGGGCGGGCGGCAGCGGTAGCCGGGCCATGGGTCGGGGGTGGTCCGTCCTTGTCGGTGATCTTGCTCGGGGAGGTCCAGCCTAGAGTGGCGAGCCGAGCGTGGCGATGAGGCGGGCGACGTGGTCCGGATCACCCCCGGACAGAAGCCACTGGCGAGGGGTCGCCGCGTGGTCGTTGATCACCAGGTCGGGTTGCGGTGTGCTCATGAAAGCGGCGACGACGAGCGCGGGCTGGTCCTCGGGCAGCGCCTTCAGCACGACCTCGAGGCCGGGGAGCACACCGGAGCCGGCGAACTGCCAGGCCGGGAGCTTCCAGCCGCCGTCCTTCCAGCCGGTCAGCCTGCCTTCCTTGAGGCGGTGCCGGATCCGGCTGTCGTCGACGCCGAGGGCCCTCGCGGCCTCGTTGACGCTCATCGCCCCTTCGGCGAGCACGGCGTGGGCGGCGACGGTGCGGGCCCGGAAGTCCGGTTCGTCCTCCCGCCGCGGCGAAAGGTCGAGGCCGACGTCGGCGAGCGCCGCGCGCTGGTCGGCCGAGAAGTAGTGCGAGGGATCCGGATTCGGCGGGGACAGTCTGCGCGCCGCGTCTTCGACGAGCGTCAGGAACTCGTTCGCGTCGACCTTCAGGCCCGCCTTGGCGAGGATGTTTTCCAGCGCTACAGACATGGGGTTCAGCCTAACCCGAAACAGCGCGCGTGTGCGGGTTCGTGCGGTTTCTTGCCCTGTCTGTGGGTGAATTCACCAGAGATCGACACTTACCGCACATCACTCAACACGTTGAGTAGGCAACTTCCGGCTAGTCTGACCGCATCGGGCGAGCTTGTCCAGACCCGTGACGTCTTGACACTCCGGGCCCCGCGGTCCTACGTTCCCTGTCAGTAAACGATTTCCGCTCCGTGCTCACAGGATCCGGCGGATTCCGCGCCGGTCATGGGGGACACAGGGGGTGGGGCGTGCCTGGGGGGCCCGGCACGAGCCGGCCCCCGGGCACGTCGCTCTCTGGTGTTCGGGTGCCGCCGGTCAGCGGCGGGAGCTCTTCCGTTCGATCAGCCGGGCTTCGAGCGTCGTCGTGGTCGCTTCGCGGCCGCTGTCGGCGATCCGGGCCAGCAGGAGCTGCGCGGCCACCCGTCCGACCTCGTACGCCGGCTGCGCGACGACCGTGAGCGGCGGGTCGATCAACGTCGTCCAGGGCGCGTCGTCGAACGAGACGATGCCGACGTCCCGCCCGGGCCGCAGCCCCCGCGACGAGAGGGCTTCGAGCACGCCGATCGCCATGGTGCTGTTCGCGACCAGCAGCGCGTCCGGCGGCGACGGTTCGTCGAGCAGCTCGAGCGCGGCCAGCCGGGCGCCCTCGGCGCGGTACTCCGCCCGCCGGGACAGGACGTTCGCTTCGCCGACGACGTCGCCGTACCCGGCCAGGCGGTCGTCGGCCGTGCGGACCCCGGCGGGGCCGGTCAGGCACCCGACGCGCCGGTACCCGCCGGCGAGCAGGTGCCTCGTGGCCTCGGCGGCGGCGTGCCGGGTGTCGACGAGCACCTGGTCACCCGCGTCGGCGGGCAGCGGCCGGTCCACCGCCACCAGCGGAGTCCCTTGGCGGCGCAGGCCTTCGACGTTCGTCGACCGCCCGGTGGGGGACAGCACCACCCCGGCGACGCGCTCCTGCAGCGCGACCTCGATGTAGCGCCGCTCCTTGTCTTCGTTTTCGTCGGAGTTGCACAGCACGACCGAGTAGCCGGACCGCTGCGCGAGGTCTTCGACGCCGCGCGCGATGGCGGTGAAGAAGGGGTTCTCGACGTCGGAGATGATCAGCGCGAGGACGGCGGTCTCCTGCCGCCGCAGGTTCCGCGCCAGCCCGTTCGGGTGGTACCCGAGCTCGGCGGCCGCCTCCTGCACCCGCGCGGCCAGCGTGGGGTCCACAGTGGACTTCCCGTTGAGCGCGCGCGACACGGTCGCGGTGGAGACGCCGGCCCGCGCGGCGACGTCGCTGATGGTGGCCACACGCCCTCCCTGATCACTCGTCGAGGGGGAGGATAGCGCTCCTGGTAGTCGTTTACCGTCCGCTTACCTTGCCGGGTGAAGCGCCACTTCCGGTTGACCGCGCGGGTTACGCCGAATGGCGCCGATCACGCCCCGTGGTGTCCACAGTGGAGGTAGGCGCGCGGGGTGAGCCCGGTGAGCGCCCGGCAGTCCCGGCTGAGGTGAGCTTGATCGGAGTACCCGGCGGCGACGGCGAGCGCGGCGAGGTTCGGCGCGTGCGGAGCGAGGGCGATGGCGCGCTGGAGGCGGGCGACGCGGAGGTAGGTGGCGGGCCCGTAGCCGACGGCTTGGACGAACCGGCGGCGCAGGCGCCGCTCGCCGACGGTGGCGGGCTCGGCGGGATCTTCGACAGACGCACCTCGCGGCGCGGGAGTGGTGGGGAGTGTTGGTGGGGCGCCGGCTTGCGCCGCGTGGGTAGCGGGCAGTGCTGCTGGGTTGCCGGCTTGCGCCGCGTGGGTGGGGAGTGCCGCTGGGGCGCCGGCTTGCGCCGCGTGGGTGGTGGGGCGTGCCGCTGGGGCGCCGGCTTGCGCCGCGTGGGTGGTGGGGCGTGCCGCTGGGGCGCCGGCTTGCGCCGAGCGGGTGGCGGTGAGTGCCGCTGGGTTGCCGGTTCGCGCCAACCGCGCCTCTTGCGCCGCGCGGGTATCGGGGAGCGCCACCGCGTCGCCGGCTTGCGCCGCGTGGGTAGCGGGCAGTGCTGCTGGGTTGCCGGCTTGCGCCGCGCGGGTGGTGGGGCGTGCCGCTGGGGCGTCGGCTTGCGCCGCGCGGGTGGTGGGGAGTGCGGTCGGGTCGCCGGCTCGCGCCATCCGCGCCCCTTGCGCCGCGCGGGTATCGGGGAACGCCACCGGGTCGCCGGTTCGCGCCATCCACGCCTCTCGGTCCGCGCGGGTGCTGGGGAATGCCGCCAGGTTGCCGGTTCGCGCCATCCACACCTCTTGTGCCGCGCGGGTGCTGGGGAGACCCATCGCCGCGCCGGGCCGCGTCAGCCGTGTGTCTCGTGCCGTGCCGGTGCTGGGGCGCGCCACCGCGTCGGCGACCCGGGCCACTCCCGCTTCCAGCCGGGCCACCAGCTCCGCCACCGCCGGGTCCACCGGTGGCGCCTCCGTCAGCCGGGACGCCACCACCGCCGCCGGTGTCACCTCGCCCGCCAGCAAGCGCTCCGCCAGCAGCTCCCCTTCCCGTCCCCAAAGGTCGCCGAGCGGTACCCGGCTGTCGCGCAGCTCGTCCGCCGCCACCCCGAGCACCGCGGCCGCCCGGCCGGGCACGAACCGCACCCCGTGCAATTCCGCTCCCGGGTGGGTCACCGACGACCAAGCCGTCGTGTCCGGGCCCGCCACGAACACCGAGCCGTCGCCCACCACCAGGTCGAGGCAGCCGTCGGGGACGATCCGCTTCGGGCCCGCCGATGCCGAGCGCCACACGCAGCGCGCCACGTCTGCCAGCCGCGCCGGTGGTGGCGCCTCTTCGTACACACCCCGATGATGCACCCGGGGACCGGCAAAACCCGAGCCGCACCCGTTTGGGTGAAAGTTGGACATCTTGGCCACGGCGGCTAACGCGGAGTTAGGTCACGGCGAGATATAGGCGACGCACTCGACGGAAGTGCGCGCGACGAGAGAAGACCTCTCCATGGGTGTTCCCACCGCGACCCACGAGCACCGCGCCCGCACTGCCGGGAGCGTCGTCGTGGTCCTGGGTGTGCTCGCCGCGGCCTTCGCGGTGACGTCGTTCATCGTGCCGCGGTCCGCGCGCGGACCCGCCAAGGAAGCGCCCGTGGCCGCGACGGTCGCGCCGGCCGCCGTGCGGACGGTCAGCCGGACCGTCGTCTACGAACTGCTCGGCCCGGACGGCGCCCGCAACGTCACCTACGCCGCCGCGGGCTCGGCGCTCGCGCAGCGGGCACAGGTGACGACGCCGTGGTCGGTCACCTTCACCCGGACCGGCCCCGCCGACCGCACCGAGTTCTACAGCGTCGCCGCGCAGAACCCCGGGCCCGGCGAACTTCGCTGCCGGATCGTCGTCGACGGCGTCGTGGTCGCCGAGAAGGCCGTCGCCGAGGCGGGACGCCTCTTCAGCTGCGCCGTCTGAGCCCGGCCACCCGAGCTCCCGAAAAGAGGGAAGATCGGCGGCGTGCACGACGCCGCGATCACCTTCGGGCCCGCCTTGGTGGCGGTGCTGGTCCTGCTCGCCGTCGCCGGCGCCGCCGTCGTCCGCTGGGGTGAGCTCGGGCAGGGCCGCGCGGTGCTGGTCGCCGCCGCCCGGGCGGTCGCCCAGCTGGCGCTGGTGTCGCTGATCATCACCGCGGTCCTCCGCTCGGCCCCGCTCACCGGCCTGTTCGTGCTGCTGATGTTCACCATCGCCGCGGTGACGTCGGCGCGGCGCGTCGGGACCTGGGCGAACCTGCCGTGGACCGCCGCGGCGATCGCCGCCGGGGTCGTGCCCGTGCTGGCGCTGGTCCTCGGCGCCGGCGTCGTCCCCCCGAAGCCGATCGCCCTCGTGCCGATCGCCGGCATCGTGATCGGCGGCGCGATGACCGCGACGTCGCAAGCCGCGCGCCGGGCGCTCGACGAGCTCAAGTCCCGCCACGGGGAGTACGAAGCCGCGCTCGCCCTCGGCTTCCTGCCCCGCCCGGCCGCCCTCGAGATCTGCCGCCCGTCGGCCGGGCACGCGCTGATCCCGGCGCTCGACCAGACCCGCACGGTCGGCCTGGTGACGCTGCCGGGCGCCTACGTCGGCGTCCTGCTGGGCGGCGCCGGGCCGATCGAAGCGGGGTTGACGCAGGTGCTGGTGCTGATCGGGCTCCTCGCGGCCGAAGCCGTCTCGATCCTGGTGACCGTGCAGCTCGTCGCGGCCGGGAAGCTCAGCCGAGCGGCGTAGCCAGGTGCCCGGTGTCGTTGAAGCGCCGGATGATCCAGGTGTCGCCGTGCAGCACCAGGTGCGAGATCGAGCCGTTGTCCGCGCCGAGGAACGCGAACCGCTCGACCGAGCGGCCGGCCTGCGCGAACACCTCGCCGATCACGCCGCCGTGGGTGAACACGGCGACGCGCTGGTCCGGGTGCGCGGCCGCGATCCGCGTCAGCGCGCCGCGCAGGCGGGCGCCGAACCGCTCGTCGGACTCCGCGCCCGGGATGACGTCCCAGCGCTGCTCGCTCCACAGCCGCTCGACGATCGGGTGGCCTTCGGCGGTGTACTTCCGGAAGAGCCCGTTTTCCCAGTCGCCGAGGTGGATCTCGCGCAGGTCCGGCTCGACGACCGGGGTGATCCCGAGCTTCTCCGCCAGCGGCGCGGCGGTCTCGGCGGTGCGGCGCAGCGTCGTCACGTAGATCGCGTCGATCCGCTCGCCGGCCAGCCGGTCGCCGACGCGCCGGGCGTGGTCGCGGCCGTCGGGGGCGAGCTCCGGGTCGGCCTGGCCGTCGACCAGCTCGAACGGGTTTTCGCCTCGGGCGGGAGCCGATTCGCCGTGCCGCACCAGGAAGATCTCCGTCGCGCCCGGCGGCGGGCTGAAGCGGTGCTGGCGGTACTCGATCTCCTGCTCAGGGGTGCTCATGGCCCCGACATTATCCGAGTTGCTTGTCCACGAAACACCACCGCCAGGTCTCGCCCGGCTCGAAGCTCCGCATGACCGGGTGCCGGCTTTCGTGGAAGTGCCGGGTGGCGTGCCGGCGCGGCGAGGAGTCGCAGCAGGCGACGTTGCCGCACTTCAGGCACATCCGCAGGTGCACCCAGGTGGTGCCCTCCTCGACGCAGGCCGCGCAGGTGTCCGGCGAGCTGGGCTCGCGCTCGACCCACTCGTGGGCCAGGTGCTTGCACGAGCCGGCCGTCGCGGCCGGTGTGCGCAGCTCGCGGCCTTCGACTTCGGGCTCTTCCTCGTCGCGGTCCAGCATGGACTCTTCGATGTCGAGCCGCTCCAGGACCTTCCGCAGGACGTCGTCGTCGGCGCTGCCGGCGTCACGGGCCTTCAGGAACTGCTCGCGTTCCACCTCGAGGAGCTGGATCCGCAGGCGGCGGTAGGCGTCGCTCGGCGTCTCGGCGAGCACGCTTTGGCGGCCGAGCTGCTCCCACGCGGAGTCGGAGCGGTTCTGCAGCCGGTCGCGGATGCGCTGGATGATCTCCGGCGGGTCGTCCGGCCGCTGGATCTCCTCGAGCTTCGCCAGCGCCGCCGTGGTCATGTCGTGCAGCACGGACGCTTCCTGCAGCGCGTCCTCCGCCGGGTCGGGCCGCGGCAGGCGCAGCCGCCGGATCAGCGGCGGCAGCGTCATGCCCTGCACAGCGAGCGTGCCGGCCACGACGACGAACGCGGCGAGCACCAGCACGGCCCGTTGCGGGGTGTCCGCCGGCAGTACGAAGGCCGCGGCGAGCGTGACGACCCCGCGCATGCCCGCCCAGGAGATCACCGCCGAGTAGCGCCACGGCCAGATCTTCGACCGGGTCTTGCCGGGCAGGAACCGCCGTTCCAGCCGTTTCACGGTGCCGATCCCGACCAGCCACAGCATCCGCGTGAAGATCGTCGCGGCGAGCACCGCCACGCAGATCCACGTCAGCATGCCCAGCGACAGCCCGGATTCGCCCACTTCGGACAGGATCCGCCGCAGCTGCAGGCCGATCAGCAGGAAGACCATGTTCTCCAGCAGGAACGCGATGGTCTGCCAGTTCAGCCTGCTGGCCAGCCGGGCCGAGCCGGAGAGGATCTTCGGTGCCTTGTGCCCCAGGATGAGCCCGGCGACGACCACGGCGAGCACGCCGGACCCGTGGATCGCCTCGGTCGGGATGTAGGCGATGAACGGCACCGCGAACGACAGCGCGGTGTCCAGCACCGGCTCGTTCAGCCGGGCGCGGATGAACGCGGCCACGAACCCGACGACCAGCCCGAGCACGATCCCGCCGATGGCCGCGCGCAGGAAGTCGGCGCCGACCTGCCAGAAGCTGACCGAGCCGGCCAGCGCGGCGATGGCCGTGCGCAGGGCGACCAGCGCGGCCGCGTCGTTGAAGAGGCTCTCGCCTTCGAGAAGCCGGATCAGCTTGCGGGGCATGCCGACCCGGCGGGCCACGACGCTGGCCGCGACCGCGTCCGGCGGCGCCACGATCGCCCCGAGCGCGATGCCGCCGGCCAGCGGGAGGCCGGGGATCACCGCCCAGGCGACCAGCCCGACCCCGAACGCGGTGAACACGACCAGCCCGACCGACATCAGCCCGATCGCGCCGCGGTTCTTCCGGAAGTCGACCAGCGACGTCTGGATGGCCGCCGAGTACAGCAGCGGGGGGAGCAGGCCGAGCAGCACGACCTCGGGGTCGAGGTGGTACTCGGGCACGCCGGGGACGTACGACGCCGCGACGCCGACGACGATCAGGCACAGCGGGGCGGACCAGTCCAGCCGCCGCGCCACGGCGCTGACGACGAGGACCGTCACGACCAGCGCCACTATCTCTGCCGCTATGTGCACGGGGTAATCATTACCCGCCCGCCGCGGCGGGTGTCACCTGGCCAGCTCGGGGAGCACTTCGGCGACCAGCTGGGTGTCCATGTACTCGGTGATCTCGCGGATCCGGCCGCCCTCGAGCCGGAAGACGAAGCAGTACTGGTTGTCGTAGCGCTGCCCGGCCTTGGTAGCGACGCTGCCCCGCGTCTCGACCACGACGACGTCGTCCTCGGCCACGAACCGGCTCGCGGTGCTCGTGTAGACGCCGTCGAACTGCTCGCCGAGCGGCCCGAGCAGGTCCCGGCGGACGGAGTCCTTGCCGGCGAAGCTGCCGGACCAGCTGTTGTGCCCGCCGACGGTCCAGGTGACGTCGTCGGCCATGGCGGCGACCAGCGGCCGGATGTCGCCGGTGGCCCAGGCGGCGAAGGCGGTTCTCAGGAGTTCCTTGTTTTCGGCTGCGCTCATGGCTGGTAGTCAACACGCTGGAGCGCGCTCCAGGGCAAGTTCGTAGGCTGGGTCCGTGACGACGGTGGAGACCGCGGCCGGCGCACTGCGCGGGTCCGAGCGGGACGGGGTCAGGACCTTCCTCGGCGTGCCCTACGCCGAGCCGCCGGTGGGGGAGCTGCGGTTCCGCGCGCCCCGGCCGGCGCCGCCCTGGTCCGGTCTCCGTGACGCCGTCGAGTGGGCACCCCAGGCACCGCAGCCGGAGCTGACCGGGCGCGGCTTCACCGGCGACGAGGACTGCCTCTACCTGAACGTCTACGTGCCGGCGGCGCCCGGCTCGTACCCCGTGCTCGTCTGGATCCACGGTGGCGGCGGCGTGATGGGCGCGCCGCACCAGTTCGACGCCTCCGCGTACGCCCGCGCCGGCGTGGTGGTCGTGACCGTCGCCTACCGGCTCGGCGTGCTCGGGATGCTGCACCTGCCCGGCGTCGCCGACTCGAACCTGTCCCTGCGCGACCAGGTCGCGGCGCTCGAGTGGGTGCGCGACAACGTCGGTGCGTTCGGCGGCGATCCGGGCCGGGTCACGCTCGCCGGGCAGTCCAACGGTGGCCGCACGGTCGGGACGCTGCTCGCCGTACCCGCCACGCGCGGGCTGGTCCACCAGGCGATCGTGCAGAGCGGCACCGGCGTCGGCTCGGTCGTGCACACCCCGGCCGAGGGCGCGGCGATCGCTTCGGCGGTCCTCGCCGAGCTGGACGTCTCGCCGGAGGACCTCGCGACTCTGCCCGTGACGCGGATTCTCGCGGCGCAGCAACGGGTTTCGGCGGTGTCCGGCACGAAGGTGACCTACCGCGTGGTCGTCGGGGACGAGCTGCTGCCGGAACGCCCGCTGGACGCCGTCCGCGAGGTCCCGCTGCTCATCGGGACGACGGCCGACGAGGAGGACCTGTTCAGCTGGCTGCAGTCGGGTGGCGCGAAGCTCCTGGGCGTCGGGTCGACGATGCTGGACGCCACCGAGGTCGAGAAGGCCGTCTCGGCGTACGGCGAGTTGCTCGGCTGGCCCGAGGAGCAGATCCGCAACCGCGCGCTGACCGCGGGGGACTGGTGGATCCCGGCGATCCGGTTCGCCGAGAAGCAGCCGGCCGCCTGGATGTACCGGCTGGACTGGCGGATCGCCCCGCGGGGCAAGGGCCTCGGCGCGCCGCACGGGCTGGACCTGCCGTTGACGTTCGACGACATCCGCAACAAGAACTGGCGGTTCCTCTTCGCCGGCCGGACGTTCCCGGCGGAGCGCATGCAGGCGATGGCGACGGAGATGTTCGGCTCGTGGGTCCGGTTCATCGCGACCGGCGACCCGGGCTGGCCGCGCTACACGGGCGACGACCGCGTGACGCGCCTCTTCGACGACGTCTCGACGACGGTCTCGGACCCGGACCGCGCCCAGCGCCTCCTCTGGGAATGACCGAGGCGGCCGGCGGCGTGCATCGGCCCGCGTGTAGCAGAAGGGCGAGTGGCTGCGACCTAGTACTCGTCCCCGATGCCCACGCGAACCGGAGGCAGCTGGATGAGCTCAGGGCGAGACAAAGGGCCGAGCAACTCGTCGCGTCTCACCGGGAAACGGCAGCTTGCGCGTCGCCGACGGCGACGACCGGCTCCGGCCGACGGAGGCGACAGATCGGAGCAGCCGCAAGCCGAACGAACGCGGGGGACGGTCGCCGTGCAGCGGGCGCTGCAGCTGCGGGTCGAAAGCCACCTCAAGGGCGACGCCGAGGCCGCAGGCATCGCGGCAGCGCCGACTTACACCGGCCCTCCGGTTCAGCTCCCGATTCCCGTCCGGATCTGGCTCGAGGGCGAATCCGGCAGCGTCGAGGTTCAAGACGCCGTCAAGAACCTGTTGAATTCGCAGGGGTTCACGGTCGTTCGCGCGTACCCGGCGCAGCAGGGATCCTGGCGTCGCTCATTCGTCTTCCGACTGCGCCGGGCCAGTTCATCGGAAGAGATGCGTCGGCGCCTCGAGAAGGTCGAACGCGGGATCGAGCTCCAGCTCCTCACCAAGAACCAGGCGCACGTCGACCAGGCTCAGGGAGATGCGGTCGCGAAACTGCTCGTCGCTCTCGAGGCTTCACCGACAGCCATGGTTCAGATCGGCTCGGTCCTGATCGTCAAGATCGACGGCGTTCCGCTCGTTCGCAACCTCACGCAGACGGAAATCGCCATGCTCGACCGCGACCCGTCTCTGCTCGACAACCCTCGTTCGGTCCTGCGCGCGCTCGGTGACGCGGCCATGGCAGCTCCTGATCCGGAAGCAGGACGCCTGGCCGCGGTGAAGAGCCGGGACCATCGGCCGGGAGCCGGTTGACAGCGCCTCCCCCGGACCTGACCGAGGGCGGCACTTTCACGGGAAAGTGCCGCCCTCGGTCAGGTGCTAGACGGTGATCTTGTCGACGTTCGGGCCGCCGTTGGCGGTCGTCGCGGTCGCCTTGATCTTGTTCGTCCCCGCGGTCAGCGTGACCGGGATCGTGACCGTCTGCCACGTGTCCCAGTTGCCCGTGCCGCCGAACGCCACCGCGGACGCCACCTTCGTACCGTTCACCGTGAGGTCCATCGGCCGGTTCACCGTGGTGCCGTTGGCGTACCGCAGGACGACGTTCGCGGCGCCGGCCGACGCCGCGTTCACGGTGAACTCCACCGCGCTGCCCGTCGCGTTGTCGTAGTTGACGAAGCCGGTGCCGGTGAAGCCGGCGTGGTTCGACTCCGCGACGCCGTTGGTGATCGTGGCGTTCTCGGCCTGGTAGTCGGCGGGGTTGCCGGGGGTGACCGTGCCGTCCGCCGGGATCGTCTTCGTCCCGGTGTTCCAGCCCGCGACCCGCACGGACGGCTTGGCGCCCTTGAGGTCCGCGGTCCGGTACGTCGCCGTCAGCGTCGTCGACTCGCCGGGCCAAAGGGTGACCTGGTTGTCGGTCCACCGCACCGGCAGCACCGGCGCGCCCGCCGCGCCGACCACGTGCGCGTCGACGAAGAACGCCGGCACCTTGCCGGCCGCCGGGTTCGTCAGCGTCACCTTGGTCGTCGTGGTGCCGTCGCCGTTCGTCGTCGTGCTGGCCGTCGAGCCCAGCGGAACCTGGGCCAGGCCGTTCAGGCCGGACAGGTCCGCGTAGGCCGACTGAGGCGTGTAGTACCAGTCGCTGTTGCCCCAGTCGAGCGTGTCGGCCTTGGTGGACAGCCAGTACACGTTCCGGCTGACCTCCTTGCCCGACGAGTCGGTGAGCACCAGCTTCGCCAGGTACGTCGTCGACAGCCCGCTCACCGAGCCGATGGTCAGCGCGGTCGTCTTCGCGCCGTCACCGCCCACCGAAACGGCCTTGGACTGGTCGTACTTCGCCGTCCCGTCCAGGTTGAACAGCTGCACGCGCGCGGTGAGGCCCGACGCCGCGTCGTGGTTGTGGTTCACCACGACCACCGACTTGGTGTCGTACGAGTACTGGATGTGCAGCGGTTCGTTCGCCTTCTTGGCCCCGAAGTAGGAGCCGTTCTGGTCGAGGTAGGCGTCGAACAGCTGCCAGTGCAGCGACGTCCAGCCGCTGTTGAGCATCCAGTAGATGATCCCGGTGGCCGGGTTCGAGCCGTCGCTGAAGTTGCGCGAGTGCGACTCGAACTCTGCGCGGACGTTCTCGTACTGCGCCAGCTGCGCCTTCCGGACGTAGTCGTCGAGGTTCGCCGGCTTGCCGTAGCGGCCGGCCAGCGCGTCGCCGAACAGCTTCAGGTTGCCGAACGTCGAGGACGAGGACCGGTGGTACTGCGTGGCCGACGGGTTCTTCCATAGCGTGTCGAGCTCGCTCGAGGACATCATCCGCTTGAGCGTGTCCATGGTCGGGATGTCCGGCCCGGCACTGGTTTCGGAGTTGAAGCTCCACGCGCCGCCGAGGTCGGTGTGCGCCTTGTCGTACCAGTAGTTCGGCGGCACGTAGTCGTACGGCCCGTTCATCTTCATGCCGGACGACCCGAGCTGCGGCGACGACTTCGCCGACGCGGCCGGGACCACCGGGGTGGGCCAGTCCGCGGCGCTCAGCGCGTCGAGGTAGTTCTTCTCGATGGTCGCGTCCGGCGCGAAGTCGCTGCCGATCAGGAACGAGATGACGCTCGGGTGGTCGCGCAGGCGCTCGGCCTCCGCGGTCATCGACGCCTTCGCGACCGGGTAGTCCGCGGCGGTCCACGGGTCACCCTTCTCGTCGCCGTTTACCTGGCCTTCCCACTTGTCGCAGCATTCCCAGCCGGGCAGCGTCAGCACGCCCATCCGGTCGGCGAGGTCGAAGAACTCGTCCGGCTCGATGTGCCCTTCCAGGCGCACGGTGTTGAGCCCGAGGTCCTTGACGTAGGCGAGCTTGTCCGCCGCGTACTGCTCGTTCCAGCGCAGGAACAGGTCCGGCGAGTAGCCGCCGCCCTTGATCAGCAGCGGGCGCCCGTTGATCGTGTACGCCCGGCCGCCGCTCGCGTTCTTGTTCGCCGTCACCTGGCGGACGCCGAAGCTCGAGTGCGAGGTGTCCGACGCGGTTCCGCCGACGGCCGCGGTCAGGTCGAGGTCGTAGAGCGGCTGCCCGCCCATCCCGGCCGGCCACCAGACCTGCGGGTTGTCGATCCCGACCACGCCGAACGTGACGGTCTTCTTCTCCTTGGCGGCCAGGGAAACGGTCTGGGTGACCGGTTTGCCGGCGACCGTGCCGGACACCGTCGCCGAGACCGCGGCCGCGGAGTCGTTGCGGACGTCGGCCTTCACCGTGAGGTCGGCGTGGCTCAGCCCGGTCAGCTTGGTCACGACGTGGCCGCCGCGCAGCGCCACCGGGCCGCTGCGCCGGACGAGGACGTCCCGCACGATGCCCATGTTCTGGTCCGGCGGGGTCTGGGCCCAGTCGATCCAGCCCATCGACAGGTCCTTGTTCGGGTCGTTCGGGTAGACCTTGAACGCGATGCTGTTCGCGCCTGCCTTCACCTGCGCGGTGATGTCCAGGTCGTGGCGGGTGTAGGCGCCGTTGACCTGGGACTTGTCCGCGATCCGCGTCCCGTTGACCCAGACGTCGGCCTTGGACAGCACGCCGCTGAAGTCGAGGTACGTCCGCTGCGTGGTGTCGGTGACGGTGAGGTCGGTGCGGTACCACCAAGGGATCTGAAAGTCCGCGGTCGGCACGTTCTTCATGTTGGTGGAGTAGAACGGGTCGGCGTACTTGCCGTTGGCCAGCAGGCCGGCGTAGACCGTCGAGCGCGGGCCGACCGGGTACCAGCCCGAGGTGTTGTACCCCGGCTTGGACACCGCCGAGTCGTCGCTCACCTGCGCCGACGTCTGGATCAGGAAGCCGGGGACGGCGGTGGCCGGGGCCGCGGCCGCGACGACCGCTCGCACCGGGACCTGCCCGGTGGCCGACGCGACGGTGGCTCCGCTCACCGCGACGGCCAGCGAGGCCGCCACGAGGAGAGTCCGGGTTCTTTTCTGCCGATAGCTCACTAGCGCGCCTCCTAGGCACCCACGGCGGCGGGGGACTGCGGACTTTCGTTAGGGAACTTTCCTAACAATTGCGGACGATGGTAGCGGTCCGATCACGCGGAGAACAGGGGCGTTCCCGTCAAACCCGGGCGGTCCGCCACGCCGCGGCGGCGCGCAGGGCCAGCAGGAGCGGCAGGGAACCGTCTTCCCAGAGCCGTTGCGGCAGTGCCTCGCTGAGCGGTACACCGGCGGCCAGCGCGGCGCCGATCGCGGCGAGGTCGACGTCGAAGAGCGTCAGGCCGGCGCTGTAGAGCCGTTCGCCGCTGACCGGGCGGCGCCGGGCGACCTCCGCGCTGTCGGCCGCGAGCTCGGTCAGCCCGAAGAACTCCGGCTTGGCGCCGCGGTCCATCCAGCGCGCGAAGCCCGTCACCTTCGTCGAGCGGATGTCGGCGGGGGTGAGGCCGCTTTCCTCGCACAGCTCGCGTTCCATCCCGGCGCGGACCGCGGTGTGCAGGGCCTGCCGCGCGCCGCCGTCCGGCGTGCGCAGGTCGCGGGGTTCGAGCGAGCCGCTGCCCGACGGCGCGAGCAGCAGCCCGCTCACGGCGTTGAGCGCCGACTGCCGGACGGTGACGAGCTTGCCGTCGGTGGTGAAGGCGACCGTGGAGACGCCGACGTGGTCGGCCAGCGCGCTGCCGCTCAGCTCGCGCAACGCGCCCGCGGAGTCGGTGAGCTCGGCCTTGCGCAGGTCGTACTCCTCGCCGGTGTCGGTGCGCGTGATGCGGAGCGTGCCGAGTTCGTTCGAGCAGACGGCGTCGAAGAACCGCGCCCGGTGCAGCCGGATCGGCGCGGGCCGCGCCCCGGTGGCGGGCAGCGGGTCGCCGCGCATGCCGACGACGGGACCGTTGAACAGCAGGCGGCCACGGGCCCGCAGCGGGAGGACGTGCGGCGCGGTCGCCTTGAGGGACGGCGGCAGCCGGTAGGGTTCCTCGGCCACGTCGATCGTGTGCCGCTCTTCCCACAGTTCGCGGTCGATCGCGGCGCTGACCAGCGCGGTTCCCCGGGCGGGCACGGCGAGGTACGCCGCTTCCGGGTACGCCGACGGCGGCGGCAGCTCGGCGGCCGGGAACGGCGCCGCGATGGCGGTGAACTCGAACCCGGCCCACCGGCGGCGCAGCAGCCGCACGTCCCGGGTGAAGGTGGTGACGCCGAGGGCGAGCGCGATGATCGAGAGCACCACGCCGATCGCGCTCGGCAGGATGGTGACGACCCCGAGCAGCACCCCGAGACCGGACGCGGCGAGCGGCCACTCGCGGGCGCCGAGGAAGCCGAGGTAGTCCGCCCTCGCCCGGGCGCGGCGCGTCAGTTTTCCCATCGCCGCACTGTTTAGCACGGCGGAGGTGGTGCGCGGGACGGGTTTCAGGCTTCGGCGTCGAGGTAGACCCAGTGGCCGTCGTCACGCCGGAAGCGGCTGTTCTCCTCTTGGAAGCCGTCGCGGCCCCGAAGCCGGTAGTGCGCCCGGAACTCGACGGTGCCTTCGGTGTGCAGCAGGCCCCCGCCGGTGCGCCCCAGGATCTCCAGCCGCGTCCACTCCTGCGCGGGGTCGAGCGCGAGCCGCCGGGGCCGGGTGCGCGGGTGCCAGGTCCGCAGCAGGTACCCCGTGTCGCCCACGGCGAACGCGCTGAACCGCGACCGCATCAGCAGTTCGGCCGTCGGCGCGGCGAGCGCGCCGTCGTGGAACCGGCCGCAGCAGGCGGCGTAGGACTCGGCGAGACCGCACGGGCACGGGACGGGAGGCATCGGGGAATTGTGCCACGACCGTCCACTCCGGACTAACCGGCGTTGACGGGTTTCCCGCTCTCGCGCGCCTCTTGCGCCCCGCGGACCGCGAGCCGGTCGGCGCGTTCGTTCTCCGGGTGGCCGGCGTGGCCCTTGACCCACAGCCATTCGACCTCGTGCCCGCCGATCGCCGCGTCGAGGCGCTGCCAGAGGTCCGCGTTCTTGACCGGTTCGCGCGCCGCCGTCTGCCAGCCGTTGTTCTTCCAGCGAGGCAGCCACTGCGTGATCCCGTTGCGCACGTAGGTGCTGTCGGTGAACACGCGCACCTGCGACGGCCGCGTCAACGTCTCCAGGGCCCGGATCGGCGCGGTCAGCTCCATCCGGTTGTTCGTCGTCGGCGTGGCTTCGCCGCCGTACAGCTCGCGCTCGTGCTTGCCGTAGCGCAGCACCGCGCCCCAGCCGCCCGGTCCGGGGTTCCCGCTGCACGCGCCGTCGGTGTAGATCTCCACGTCCACGCGGCGACCCTATCGGTTCCGGCTCTCGCCCAACGCCGCCACGCCGGGTTACGGTGGGCATCCGGAGCGGAGCGGGAGTTCGGGGCGATGAACGGGCACGAGGACACGGCCGAGGGGGCGCTCCTGGCCTACCTCGCCGACGCCGATCGCGAGTACCTGCTCTCCCGCGGCACCCGCCGCCGGTTCCGGGCGAACGACGTCGTGCTCATGGAGGGCGACCCCTCCGACCACGTCCACGTGCTGGTCGCCGGCTGGGTGCGGGTGTCCGCGATCGTCGAGGACGGCCGCGAGGTCCTCTTCGGCCTGCGCGGCCCCGGCGAGGTGCTCGGCGACCTCGCCGCCGTGACCGGGCGCCCGCGGACGGCGTCGGTCCGCGCGATCGAGCCCTGCACCGTCTTCCAGCTGACCGGGGCGCAGTTCATCGACGTGCTGCACGCCCGGCCCGAGATCGCCATCGCGACGATCAAGACCGTCGCCGCCCGGCTCCGCAACGCCGAGTCCGCCCGGGTCGACTCGGCGGCCCTCGACGTCACCCGGCGGGTCGCGGTGCACCTGCTCCGGCTCGCCGAGGAGCACGGGCGGTCGGTCCCGGAGGGCGTGGTCATCGAGGCCGCGCTCTCGCAGACCGACATCGCCGCGCAGGTCGGCGCCGCCCGGCGGACCGTCGCCCGGGCGCTGCGCGTGCTGCGCGAGCGCGAGATCGTCGAGACCGGCCGCCGCCGGATCCTCATCCGGAAGCTGCGCGTGCTCCAGGCCTTCGCCCGTTCTGAGCCAAACGGCACACAAGGGCCGTGACAGCGGGCATCTGAGGACCGCTCCGACCCGGCGATGCTGGAACCCGGCCGGTAAAGAAATGCGATGCCACCGGCTGAATTTCATTTCGAGCGAGGTCGGGGAGTGCTCGTCGTGAACGTCCACTGCAAGATTTCGACCCTGGTGAAATCGGTCTTCGCCGCGTTCGTGGCCGGTGCCGTCGCGGGTTTCCTCGCGGCGGCCGGAAACGCGGTGGAACCCGCCAGTCCGGCGTTCCACGACTCCGCGCGGCTTCCCGCCTCGGCCTGGGTGCAGCGATGAGGAGGTGTGTGTGATGGAGAGCCACTCGATCTGGGCCCTGATCTTCGGGGCCAACTGACCCGCGGAGGGAACCCGGCCGGCCGGCACGCGGGGGGCCGGCCGGCCGGGCATTCCGCGAATGCGCGTGTCCGTGATTTGTCACGTCACCGCCGCCGACGGCCGCTGGTAATGTCAACAGCTCTTTCCACCGGCGGCGCGGAAGGAGGTGGGATGACCGGGACGACATCGGAGAACTCGTTCCCGTTCGTGCGCGAACTGAACGAACTGCGCCGCGGCCGCGGCCTGGACGCGGCCGACCTGCACCAGCGGATCGGCCCCTGCCTGCGGGCCGCCTGCGAGGTCGCCGACGACGACCCGCCCGCCGCCGCGCGGCACAAGGTCGTGCTGCGGCTGACGGAACTGTGCGGGCGGCTGCCCGCGGACCTGCGGCTGGCCGCGCTGGCGGCACTGGGCCTGCACGAGGAGGCGGCGGGGGAGTTCCTCGACCGGCGCATCTCGTGGCTGGCCAGCGTCCTGGACCGCGACCCGCGCACCGCGCGCCGCCGCATAGACCTCGCGTTCCGCCGGCTCGACGAGCTGCTCGGCGCGCCGCCGCGCGAGCGTGACCTGCACCCGCTGGCGGGCTGGTACGTCGAGTCGATGAAGGCGATGCTCCGGCTCGACCGTGACCCGCCGGACCTGCAGGAGGAACGCCGGATCGTCGCGGAGGTCGACGAGCTCGACGAGCTGGTGCTCTCGTTCAGCGCACCCGCCGACCCGGGCCTCGACCCGGTGCCGGCCATCACCGCGGACGTGCTGTTCGGCGGCGAAATCGTCGAGGCGCGCCAGGTTTCGGCGAGCCACGCCCAGTTCGTCATGCGGCTGCCGAGCCCGCTGCGGCTCGGGCAGCGGCACGAATACGGCATCCGCTTCGCGCCGCAGCGCACGTCGCTGCGGCCGTACTACGTCATGACCCCGTTGCGGCGCTGCGAGAAGTTCTCGGTGCGGGTGCGGTTCGACCGCGACGGCCCGCCGTCGAAGGTGTGGCGGCTCAACGGCGTGCCCGGCCGCGTGATCGACGACGGCACCGACTCGGGCGACGCGCTGACGGTCAACAGCCTCGGCGAGGTCGGGCTCGAGTTCCACGACCTGCACCAGGGGCTGAGCTACGGCCTGCAGTGGTCGGCCGATCCCGGGGCGGGTTGAGCGGGCCGTGCGCACCGATCCGGTGACCGCGACCGTCGTCCGGCTCGGGATCGTCGCACCGAGCCGGGGGCGGACGGCGCGCGCGGTGCACCTCGGCGCCACCCTCGACGGGGTGCTGGACGAGGTGTTCGAGGGCGTCCCGGTGCCCCACCGCACGCCGACGTGGTTCCGGCGGGCCGAGGGCGACGCCACGACGGTGATCATCCCGCCGACGGTGCCGCACAGCTGGGTCGCGACGGAGCTCGTCGCGCTGCTGGCCGGGGCGCTGGGCCGCCGCAACCGCCACCTCAACGAGTTCGGCAGGCTCCGGCTGCGGGTGGCGGCCGACCACGGCGACGTCGTGCTGCGCCCGCCCCACTTCGGCGGCGCGGCGGTGGCGCTGGCGACGTGGCTGTGCGCGGCCGAGGAGCTGAAGGCGGCGATCGCGGCGGCGCCGGAGCTGGATCTGCTGCTGGTCGTCTCGGACCGGTTCCACACCGCCCTCGCCGGCGACGAGGGCTACCGGCGGATCGTCGTCCCGGCGGGCGGCGAGCGCGAAATCGCGTGGCTGCGGACGGGTCCGGATACTGGGACGCGGAATACCGGCGAGGGCGGCGGGTTGGCACCGTCGTAGCCGATGGGAAGGGGCTCGCGATGAGCACGTTCACGCAGGAGTGGCAGGACTGGAAGACGCAGCGCGAGGAGGATCTCGCCGCTCCGCACGGCTGGCTGGCGCTGGTGTCGCTGGACTGGCTGACCGAGTCCCCGCGCGAGTACCCCGGCATCCCGGGCCGCTGGTGGCAGGACGCCGACGCGGCCTACGTCGACCCGGCCGGCGCTTCGCTGACGTACGAGGGCGCGCCGATCACGGACGTACAGCGTTTCGAGCTGGTCAACAGCGGCGCGGGCACGCGGGTGCTGGCGGGCGACGTCGAGATCGAGGTGGCCCGCCGCTCCGGTTACCTGATCCGCGTGCACGACCCGAAGGCCGAGGTGCTGCGCGGGTTCCACGGCATCCCGGCGTACGAACCTTCGCCGTCCTGGGTGCTTCCGGGGCGGTTCGAGGCCTTCGACGAGCCGCGGCCGACGACCGTGGGCGCGGTCGTGGAGGGCCTCAGCCACGTGTACACGGCGCCGGGCGTGGTCCGCTTTTCCCGCGACGGGCAGTCGCACACGCTGACGGCGTTCAACGGCAAGGACGGCGGCTTCAGCATCCTGTTCACCGACGGGACGAGCGGGGTGACGACGTACGCGGCGAACCGCTCGCTGCCGGTCGGCGCGCCGGCAGCGGACGGTTCGGTGACGCTGGACTTCAACCGCGCGGTGAACCTCCCGTGCGCGTTCACGGACTTCGCGACGTGCCCCCTCCCGCCGGCGGGCAACAACCTGCCGTTCGCGGTCGAGGCGGGGGAGAAGATCCCGTACGAGCGCGGTTGACGCGCTCAGTGCGCGACGTCGATGACGACGCGGTTGGGCGCGGTGAGCGTGAAGACGTTCACCGCGCTCCGCGCCCGCACCCCGACCCCGACGGTGAGGTGCGCCTCGAAGTCCCCGGTGACGGCGACGGCCATGACGTTGGCGAGGTTCCGTGTCCGGAACTTCTGCGGCCCGGCGTAGGTGGGCTGCCCAGCGGCGTTGTGCGCGGCGGCGGGCGTGGCGGAGACGTTGATGAAGTATTCGCCGGTGAGCCAGACGATTTCCCCGCTCGGATCGGCGGTGAGCTCGTCGACGAGCTGGTAGCTGACGGTCGGGGCGGGTCCGGAGCTGAGGTCGAGCACGATCCGGTCGAAGCCGGGGTTGAGCCCGGTCCGGATGTTCGTCATGGCGGGAACGACGGGATCGGCGGCTCGAGCGGGCGCGGCGGCGGCGATGGTGCCGGCGATCAGGACGACGACACCGGCGAACGCGCGGCGGGTGGTGGTGGACATGGTGGGCCTCCTGGCGGAGCGAACCGGTGGAAGCCCCAGCGCTGGGGTCTTGGGGGGACGTCCGATGCGTCCGGGAAGTTGCCCGGCTGTCCGCGATCGTTACCCGGCTGCTCCGAACGTGTCAGCCGCGGACCAGGGAAAAGATCGTCCCGTCGGCCGTCGTGGAGAGCACCTCGGGTGATTCGGGTGCCCGGCGCTCGCTGCCCGCCTCGAGCCGGTCGGCGAACGCTCGTTGCGCTTCCATCACCTCGCCGGCGTCCCCGTCGGTGAGCTGGTCGTCGACCGACTCGTCGATGCCGTACCGGACGGTGAGCCGTTCGCTGCCGAAGCCGAACTCGAGGCTGGTGCCGCGCGCGGTTCCGACCGGGGTCTCGAACGTCACCCGGTCTCGTGGCTGTCGTTCGATCCGGCTCCGCATCACCTGGGGTGCCCACCGCTCGATCGCGCCGAGGTTGCCGCCGAAGTCGGCGAGCACGGCCCAGGAGGCTCGGACGGCGGCATTGGCGATCTCGGCCGCCGAGACGTCCACGCGGTCGGACTCGAGGCGAAAGCTCCGGCCGCGATCGATCGATTCCCCGTCCACGCGGTAAGAAGGTTCGTCGTCGTCCCCCGGATCCACCGCCAGGTACGACGTGCGGCTTTCTCCGGTGACCACGGCGGTGGCCAGCCCCTGCGGCACCCGGCCGCCGACGGTGACCCCGTCGAGCTGGCCGACGGCGCGAGCGAGCTGGGACACCGCGTTGCCGGCGTTCTTCGTCCCCTTGCATTCGAGCACGCGCAGGACGTAACGACCGCTGTCGCGCCGGTCAGCACCGATGAGGAGGTAGTCGGCGCGCCGGGTGCCGATGTGCTGGACCGCCGAGCTCGGCCCGAAGACGAAGCGGGCGTCGAGGGCCACATCGATGTCGACCACGCTGCGCAGGGTCGCGTAGCCGGTGCTGTCGAACCAGCGCGCGGCCAGCGCGGCACCGAAGCCGATCCCCATCTCTTCGGAGGTGACGCGCCGCTGGTTGCCGGAAATGCGGCGCCCCGCCGCGCTCAGCGCGAGGTTCGGCAAGTGCGAGTGCGAGTAGTCGTGGGCGAAGAAGCCCAGGTAGCGCAGCAGGCCCCACCACAGGTACCGGTCGAGCACGTCGTCGTGGTACCGCGGCCGCGTCACGTAGGACAGCCAGTGCAGGGCTTCGATCGGACGGAGGGTTATGCCGCTCTCCAGGCCGGCCGCGGGGGAAAGAGCCTTCCGGGGCGGGCTGAACTCTTTGCGCTTCCGCAGCTGCCGGATCAGGGCGTCGTCGCTTTGCCCCGGCAGGTGCACCGCCGTATCGACGACGCTGAACGCGTCTTCGAGGTTCATTCCCGTCCTCCCCCTTCGCCGGGCGCTATCCGGCTGCGCCCACCGGCTCCCGCGTCAGGTGCTCCAGCCGCAGCGGCCAGTCCGGTCCGAGGTGCTCGTCCAGCGTTCGCACGAGCCTCGACCCGTCGACGAGCTCCACCCGCCCGCTCTTCGCCGCCAGCTCCTCGGCCGCCCGCGTGAAGGTGCTCGCCGTGACGACGACGCACCCGCCCGAAGTCGTCCCGAGCACCGACCGCACGACGTCGACGCCGACCCGCTGGTGGTGGCACTCGACCGCCTCGCCGGAACACACCGACCCGGCCAGCCGCTCGAACCCCACCGGACCCAGCGTGAAAAGCAGCTCCCGCCGCGCCTCCGCCGAAGCCGGCAAACCGAGGTACCGAGCCCGGATCAACGCTTCGGCGTCGTCAGTCGCGTGCGCCACCGCGGCCGGCATCGAGCGGGCGTGGGCCACGAAGTACGCCTCCGTCGCCTGCAACGCCGAGTGCGGGTGGTCCGGCAGGAGATCCAGCACCCACCGGATCCCGGCCCACGGCGGCTGGTCCGTGCGGTTCGCGTAGAAAGCCTCGATCCGCCTGAAGTGGGGATCGCCGTTCGTGGCGCCCGTAGCCCGTGCCACTGCCAGCCGCGAGTGGTCGTCCGGGGTCGCGCACGCAGGCATCAGCAGGTGCCTGAGCACCAGGTCGAACTCGGCGTCCGGACGCTCCTCGGCCGTCGCGACGAACTCGTCCCTCGTCGCGACGTCCGGGAAGCTCCAGGTCCGCTTCAGCACCGCGCCGGCCGGGCTGTCCGCGTACGCCGACAACTCGGCCAGCCAGCCCGCCAGCCTCGGTGAGTCACCTCTCATGGGTCACCAGCCGCGCTCGCGCCATTCCGCCAGCTTGGCCCGCTCCGCGCCCAGCGTCGAGTCGTCGCCGTGGCCCGGGTAGAACCACGTCTCGTCCGGGAGCTCGTCGAAGATCCGGGACGAGACGTCTCCGAGCAGCGACTCGAAGTCCTCCGGGGACGTCGTCCGCCCGATGCCGCCCGGGAAGAGCGAGTCTCCCGTGAACAGGTGCGGGTGGCCGGACGGGTCGCGGTACAGCAGGGCGATCGAACCCGGTGTGTGCCCCCGGAGGTGGATCACCGAAAGGGTGACCTGGCCCACCGAGAGGGTGTCGCCGTGCTCGACCAGGAAGTCCGGTGGCACCGGCAACGGCGGGGCGTCCAGCGGGTGGGCCGCCGTGTTGGCGCCGTTCGCGCCGGCCACCGCGCCCAGTGCCTGCCAGTGGTCCTGGTGCTGGTGGGTCGTCACGACCGTCTTCAGCGCCGGCCGGTCGGGGCCGTGACCGATCAGGTCGGAGATGCGCTCCGGGTCGCTCGCCGCGTCGATGAGCAGGGCTTCGTTGTCCGCCCGGCACACCAGCAGGTACGTGTTGTTGTCCATCGGGCCGACGGACAGCTTGGTGATGGTCAGCTCGTCCAGCGTGCGCCGGGTGGCGTCGCCGCCCGGCTCGACGTGCCCGGTGTAGGTGTCCACGATGTTCACCGTGCACACGGTAGTCGTTTCACTCCAACCGGTTCCACCCGCACAAGCGCGCGGCCGCCCCGCCACGTAGGCTCACGGCGACCCCCAGCCAGCCCGACCTCAGGACGACCGTGCCCACCTCCCCGACGCCGCGCCGGATCAGCTGGGACCTCCTCCGCGTCGTCGCCGTTCTCGCGGTCATCCTCGGGCACGTCACCCACCAGGGCGCCCTGCTGCACCCCGAACTCACGGGGTACCCCTTCCGGGTGACAGCGCAGTTCGGCGCCGCGATCCTCCTGGTGATCTCCGCCTTCTTCGTTTGCGCCAGCCTCCGCAAGGGCAATCCGCGCCGGTGGCTGTGGAACCGCGTCGCGCGCCTCGTACCCGCGTACCTGGTCGCCGTCCTCGTGACCTACGTCGTGACGCGGTGGGCGGCCATCTCCTTCAGCGGCCTGCCCTACCCGCCCGGCGTGACCGGCTTCCTGTTCGGCGTGCCGCAGGGCCCGCCGTCGAACCCGTCGCCCTGGTACATCCCGACCGGGCTGGACCTGGTCACCAACCTCGGCATGGTGCAGGAGTGGGGCATCCGCTCGGGCGCGTTCTACTACCTCGACGGCTCCTACTGGACGCTGCCGGTCCAGCTCATGGCCTTCACCGGCGCGGCCCTGCTTTGGCCGCGGTCGTGGCGCACGCACCGGGTGACCGTCGCCCTGCTCTGGGCGCTGATCCTGGTGCCGCTCGCGCTGCGCTTCGCGGTCTTCCCGCCGGGGACGGCGAGCCCGGTCGTCGAGACCTTCTTCTACGGCCTCGGCCTGCACCGGCTGCACGTCTTCGCCATCGGCGTCGCGATCTGGCTGTGGTCGCGGCGGCGGCTGAAGAACTGGCACGCCGCGCTCTTCGTCTTCGCCGCCGTCGCCGCGCAGGACCTGCAGGTCTTCCCGTTCCACGTCGCGCTGCCGCAGGACGCCCTGCGCTGGCCGTCCACGATCGGGTTCGCCGTGCTCCTGCTGCTGGTCTGCGTGGCCGCCCGCGGCCCGGACTGGCGGTTCCCCGGGCTGGCCCGGATCGCCCCGGCCGTCACCTGGCTCGCGGGCATCTCGTATGGTCTTTACCTGGTGCACCAGGAACTGGGCTACATCCTGGCCCGCGCCCTGCTCGACCTCGGGCTCCCCGGCTGGCTGCGGCTCCCCGCGGTCGTCGGCGCCGCCGTGCTGGCCGGCTGGGCGGTCACCGCAGGGGTCGAACGCCCGGCCCACCGGTGGCTCACCGCCCGCCGGAAGCCCGCAAAACCGCAGGTGGAAGACGCGGAGCCAGTTTCTGTCGGTGGTGGCTCGTAGCATGGATCGCGGCCACCCGTGCAGCCTGACACCGGGTCGGCGACCGCAACTGAGAATGACTTGAGAGGACCCTGGCGTGGCTGATCGCCTCGTTGTTCGCGGTGCCCGCGAGCACAACCTCCGCGGCGTGGATCTCGACCTGCCCCGCGACAGCCTGATCGTGTTCACCGGCCTGTCCGGGTCGGGGAAGTCGAGCCTCGCCTTCGACACCATCTTCGCCGAGGGGCAGCGCCGCTACGTCGAGTCGCTCTCGGCGTACGCCCGGCAGTTCCTCGGGCAGATGGACAAGCCGGACGTCGACTTCATCGAGGGCCTCTCGCCCGCGGTGTCCATCGACCAGAAGTCCACTTCGCGCAACCCGCGTTCGACCGTCGGCACGATCACCGAGGTCTACGACTACCTGCGGCTGCTCTACGCCCGCGCCGGCAAGGCGCACTGCCCCAAGTGCGGCGAGGCGATCAGCAAGCAGACCCCGCAGCAGATCGTCGACCAGGTGCTGGAGATGGACGAAGGCGTCCGCTTCCAGGTGCTGGCGCCGGTGGTGCGCGGGCGCAAGGGCGAGTACGTCGACCTGTTCGAGAACCTGCAGCAGCAGGGCTACGCGCGCGTGGTCGTCGACGGCACGGTCCACGCCCTCACCGACCCGCCGAAGCTGAAGAAGCAGGAAAAGCACCAGATCGGCGTGGTCATCGACCGCCTGAGCGTGAAGTCGTCTTCGCGCCAGCGGCTCACCGACTCGGTCGAGACGGCGCTGCGCCTGGCCGACGGGCTGATCGAGCTCGAGTTCGTCGACCTGCCGGAGAACGACCCGCACCGCATCCGCGGCTTCTCCGAGAACCTCGCCTGCCCCAACGGCCACCCGCTGGCCATCGAAGACCTCGAGCCCCGCTCGTTCTCCTTCAACTCGCCCTACGGCGCCTGCCCCGAGTGCACCGGCATCGGCATCCGCAAGGAGGTCGACCCGGAGCTGGTGGTCCCGGACGACGAGCTGTCGCTGGCCGAGGGCGCGATCGCGCCGTGGTCGGGCGGGCAGAGCGCGGACTACTTCATCCGCCTGCTCGAGTCGCTGTCGGAGACCATCGGCTTCCGGATGGACATGCCGTGGCGCCGGCTGCCCGCGCGGGCCCAGAAGGCGGTGCTGCACGGCGTCGACGAGCAGGTCCACGTCCGCTACAAGAACCGCTACGGCCGCCAGCGCTCGTACTACGCGGCCTTCGAGGGCGTCATCCCGTTCCTCGAGCGGCGCCAGGAGCAGACCGAGTCCGAGTACATGCGCGAGCGGTACGAGGGCTACATGCGCGAGGTGCCGTGCCCCGCGTGCCAGGGCACCCGGCTCAAGCCGGAGATCCTCGCGGTGACGCTGGCGCACAAGACCCGCGGCGACATGTCGATCGCCGAGGTCTGCGCGCTGTCCATCGCGGAGGCGTCGCAGTTCCTCGACGAGCTGGAGCTCGGGCAGCGCGAGTCGATGATCGCCGGCGCGGTGCTCAAGGAGATCCAGGCGCGGCTGCGCTTCCTGCTCGACGTCGGCCTGACGTACCTCTCGCTCGACCGCGCGTCCGCCACCCTTTCGGGTGGAGAAGCGCAGCGGATCCGGCTCGCGACGCAGATCGGTTCGGGCCTCGTCGGCGTGCTCTACGTGCTCGACGAGCCGTCGATCGGCCTGCACCAGCGCGACAACCACCGCCTGATCGAGACGCTGACCCGGCTGCGGAACCTGGGCAACACGCTGATCGTCGTGGAGCACGACGAAGACACGATCCGCTCGAGCGACTGGGTGGTCGACATCGGCCCGGGCGCGGGCGAGCACGGCGGCCACATCGTCCACAGTGGACCGTACAAGAAGCTGCTGAAGAGCAAGGAATCGCTGACCGGGCAGTACCTGTCCGGCCGCCGGAAGATCGACATCCCGGCGATCCGGCGCCCGATCGACAAGAAGCGGCAGCTGACCGTCGTCGGCGCGCGCGAACACAACCTGCGCGGGCTGGACGTCTCGTTCCCGCTCGGCTGCCTGGTCTCGGTCACCGGCGTGTCCGGCTCGGGCAAGTCGACGCTGGTCAACGACATCCTCGCGACGGTGCTGGCGAACAAGCTCAACGGCGCGCGCCAGGTGCCGGGCCGGCACACCCGCGTGAACGGCCTCGGCCACGTCGACAAGCTGGTGCGCGTCGACCAGTCGCCGATCGGGCGGACCCCGCGGTCCAACCCGGCCACCTACACCGGCGTCTGGGACCACGTCCGCAAGCTCTTCGCCGCGACCACCGAGGCGAAGGTCCGCGGCTACCAGCAGGGCCGGTTCTCCTTCAACGTCAAGGGCGGGCGCTGCGAGGCGTGCGCGGGCGACGGCACGATCAAGATCGAGATGAACTTCCTCCCGGACGTCTACGTCCCCTGCGAGGTCTGCAAGGGCGCGCGGTACAACCGGGAAACCCTCGAGGTGCACTACAAGGGCAAGACCGTCTCCGACGTGCTCGACATGCCCATCGAGGAGGCCGCGGAGTTCTTCGAGCCGATCAAGGCCATCCACCGCCACCTGCAGACCCTGGTGGACGTCGGCCTCGGCTACGTCCGGCTCGGCCAGCCCGCGCCGACGCTGTCGGGCGGTGAGGCGCAGCGCGTCAAGCTGGCCAGCGAACTGCAGAAACGCTCGACCGGCAAGACGGTGTACATCCTCGACGAGCCGACCACGGGTCTGCACTTCGAGGACATCAACAAGCTGATCGGTGTGATCAACGGGCTGGTCGACAAGGGCAACTCGGTCATCGTGATCGAGCACAACCTCGACGTGATCAAGACGTCGGACTGGATCATCGACATGGGTCCCGAGGGCGGCTCGGGCGGTGGCACGGTGATCGCCGAGGGCACGCCGGAGCACGTCGCCGGGGTCGAGGTCAGCTACACGGGCGAGTTCCTGCGGACCGTCCTCACGGCGGAGTAGCGGCTCACCGCTCCTTCCCGGTGGTCCGGTGGACCACCGGGAAGAGCGGGCCGTAGTGCAGCGCCCGGAGCCGGTAGGCCGACCGCTCCTCGCCGGGCAGCAGCGAAAGCGCGCACGTCGTCTCATCCGGGCCGGTCACCTCGACCGGGTCGAAGTCCGGCGCGCCCGGCCGCCGCACCTCCAGCAGGAAGCCGGCTTCGTCCGGCGAGTGGTCGGCCCAGGTGAACGTCACCGTGTCGCCCGACGTCACCGCCTTCAGGTCCGTCGAGACCGGGCCGGTGAACGGCTGCACCCGGTAGTAGAACGGCGTCTCCGGGATCAGGTCCGGGTGGTGGTAGCTCGTCGTGTGCGCGGGGAGGAACCGCAACGTCGTCCACGGGCCCGCCGGGTCGTTCGCGTACTCGACGCGGTGCCCGGCGCCGTCGTCCGGCCAGCTGAGCACCACGTCGGTGGGTGAAGTCAGCGACGCCGTGAAAGCGGGAGCCGGCGAGCAGCCCGCCACCAGCAAGGCGACCAGCAGGAGGGGTTTCACGCGCACGGCGGCTCCCGGGACGGCGGGGGCGGCGGCGGACCCGCTCAGCTTAGGAACCGCGCCCGCACGCCGACAAGATCGTGCCGATCACCGGGACGCACCAATCCGCCCGCGCCGCGGCGCCGAAAGGGGCGAAACCCGGCTGAACCGTTCTTCGCGACCGTCCGTGTTCCCAGGTGTCGAGGTCCGCCGGACGGCGGTGCCGCCCTCACCGAGGAGAGAACGTCATGAACCGTATCCGGCCGGTCGTCGTCAGCGCGGTCGCGCTCGTCGCCGTCGCCACGTTGTCCGCCTGCGGTGAAATGGCCGACGGTGCCCAAGGGCCGCAACACGGGGAGCCGGGGCACAAGATGCTCGCGGTCGCCACGATCAACGGTGTCGGCGCGGTCGTGACCGACGCCGACGGCAAGACGCTCTACCGGTTCGACAAGGACCTCTCGCAGCCGCCGACGTCCAACTGCGACGGGGAGTGCGCGACCTCCTGGCCGCCGCTGCTCGCCGGGGTGGCCACGCCGATGCTCAAGGGCATCCAGGACACCCAGGTCGGCACGACGACCCGCAAGGACGGCAGCAAGCAGATCACGCTCAACGGCTGGCCGCTGTACGAGTTCTCCGGCGACAAGACCGCGGGCGACCTGAACGGCCAGGGTGCCAACGGCACGTGGTTCGCGGTCGCCCCGGACGGCAGCAAGATCACCGCGGGCGGCAAGGCCGGCGGGTCCGGGTACTGACCACCGACGGGTTTTCCGGGCAGAACGAGGAAGGACGGGCAGCCGATGAACACCATGGTCGCGCTGCGCTCGACGCACGCACCGCCGGTGGAGCTGAGGGTTGCACTACTGTCCTCGACGACTCAGAACACCGTCGGGAGGACGAGGGTGGCCATAGGAGGCAGGCGGCCTAAGAAGGCCAAAGGCGAAGACCTGATTCGGCAGCTGTACACCGAACACGGGCGAAGCCTGCTGGCCTACGCGACGAGGCTGACCGGGGATCGTGCGGCGGCCGAGGACGTGGTCCAGGAGACGCTGGTCCGAGCGTGGAAACACGCGGACGACTTGCAGAACGACGGGAAGGGCTCGGTGCGCGGCTGGTTGCTGACCGTCGCGCGCAACCTGGTCACCGACCGGGCACGGGCCCGGGCGGCCCGGCCCCAAGAGGTGGCCGAACCGGCCGAAGGCGTGCCGACCCCGGCTGTCGAGCGCGATCACGCCCAGGGCGTGGTCGACTCGATGACCGTGCTCGGCGCGATGGACGGGCTGTCCAACGAGCACCGAGAGGTCCTGGTGGAGATCTACTACCGGGGACGGACGGTGGCCGAAGCGGCGAGAACACTGGGCGTCGCACCGGGTACCGTGAAGTCAAGGTCCTACTACGCACTGAGAGCACTGAGAGCAGCGATGATTTCGAGCGGAACGGAGGTGGCGCGATGAACTCGGTCGACGAGAGTCACACGCAGCTCGGCGCGTACGCCCTCGGCGCGCTCGATCCCGGGGAGGCGGCCGACTTCGAGCGGCGGCACCTGCAGACCTGCGCGCAGTGCCGGTTCGACCTGAACGAGCTCGTGGCTCTGCGCGAGTCACTCGACGAGGTACCGCCCGAGGCGTTCCTCGACGGGCCGCCCGAAGGCGGGGACCTGCTGCTGCAGAAGACCCTGCGCCGGGTGCGCGACGAGGAAGAGGCGGCGCCGGCGCGCTCGGGCCGCTCGTCGTCCCGGCGGGGCCTGGCCCTGGTGGCGGCAGCGGTGCTGGTGGTGGCCGCGCTCGGCGGCGGCGTCCTGGTCGGACGGCAGACGAGTTCCACGCCCGACCTCGCGATCCCCGCGCCGCCGACGAACGTCCCGGGCACGAAGAGCGTCGAAGGCCGGGATCCGACGACCGGCGTGCAGCTGGCCGCTTCGGTGAGCCCGTTCCAGGGCTGGGTCCGGGTGAACGTCGCCGTGAAGGGCGTCCAGGCCGGGGAGAAGTGCCTGCTGCAGGTCACCACGAAGGGCGGCCAGTCGGTGACCGCCGGCAGCTGGCAGGTGTCGGAGAAGTGGGAGAGCCAGGGCTTCTCGCTCGACGGGTCCGCGCTGGTCGCGCCCGACGACGTCAAGTCGGTCGACATCGTCACGGTGGACGGCCGGAAGCTGGTCTCGGCCCAGGTGTGACGGCTTCGGCGGGCGCGAGCTACCGGTTCCGCAGCACGTGGCTGCTGCCGGGAAGCGGGCCCGAGCGGGTGTTCGGCGTGGTCACCGACCTCGCCGGCTACCCGCGGTGGTGGTCGGACGTCCGCGCGGTGCGCCGCGTGGACGACGACACCGCCGAACTGGTCTGCCGGTCCCGGCTGCCGTTCCGGCTCGTCGTCCGGATGCACCGCGACCACCAGGACGAGCGCACGGGCCTGATGCGGGTCAGGCTCAGCGGCGACCTCGACGGGGTACTGACCGGTGCGGTCCGCGCGGCGGGCGCGGGCACACTGCTGGAGATCACCCAGGACGTCCAGGCCCGCAAGGAGTTGCTGCGGCGCCTCGACGTGGTGGCCCGGCCGCTGTTCCGCGCGAACCACGCGCTGATGATGCGGCGGGGCCACCGCGGCCTTTCGTCCTACTTGGCCTGAGGCGGGTCAGGCGTGACCGGCGGTGCAGACCGCGGGCTCCGCGGCGGAAGCCGGCGGAGCGGGAACCGTGCGGCGGGCCAGCACCAGCGCTCCCAGCGCCACCGCGGCCACCAGGAAGCCCGCGCTCACCCCGTACGCCAGCCGGAACCCGGCCGCCAGGGCCTCGCGGTCGTCGGCGCCGCCGAGAGACGCCGTGCGGGACGCCGCCACCGAAGCCAGCACCGCCGTGCCGATCGCCGCGCCCACCTGCTGGGTCGTCGTGATCAGGCCGGACGCCACTCCCGCGTCCGACGCTGGGACGTCCGACATCGCCAGTCCCATCAGCGCCGGGATCGCCGCGCCCGCGCCGAGGCCCATCACCAGCAGCGGCGGCAGCACGCCGGTGAAGTAGTTGTTGCCGACCTGCGTCAGCAGCAGCAGGCCCGCGATCACCAGGCCCAGGCCGGACAGCAGCACCGTCCGCGGCCCGAACCGCGCCGACAGCTTGTCCGCGAAGCCCAGCGACGCCACCGCGATCACCAGCGGCACCGGCAGGAACGCGACGCCGGTGCGCAGCGCGTCGAGGCCCAGCACCTGCTGCAGGTACAACGCCGTCACGAACTGGAAGCCGAGCATGCCGGCGACCATCAGCACCATCACCAGGTTCGCGCCGGTCACCGCGCGGATCCGGAACAGCCGCAGCGGCAGCAGCGGCGTGCGCGCCTTCGCCTGCCGCACCACGAACGCGGCCAGCAGGCCGGCCGCCGCGGCCAGTGCGCCCCACGCCGCCGACGAAACCGCGTACACGCCGAGCATCACGGCGCCGGTGACCAGGACCGCGCCGAGCAGGTCCAAGCCCGCCCGGAGGCCGGTGCCGCGATCCGGGGCAACCACGCGGACGGCCAGCAGCAGCGCGGCGAAGCCGATCGGCAGGTTGACGTAGAACGTCCAGTGCCAGTTCAGCGCCTGCGTCAGCGCGCCGCCCGCGATCAGCCCGATCGACGCGCCCGCCGCCTGCGTGAAGCTGTAGACGCCGATCGCCTTCGCCCGGGCCCGCGGCTCCGGGTACATCGTCACGATCATCCCGAGCACCACGGCCGACGCGAGCGCCCCGCCGATGCCCTGGACGAACCGCGAGACGACGAGCACGCCCGCGTTCGCCGAGAGCCCGGCCACCAGGGACGCGGCGGTGAACAGCGCCAGCCCGCCGAGGAAGACGCGGCGGCGGCCGAGCAGGTCGCCGAGCCGCCCGGAGATCAGGAGCAGACCGCCGAAGGCGACCAGGTAGGCGGTGACCACCCAGGCCAGCCCGGCGGGCGTGAACCCCAGGTCGGCCTGGATGGCGGGCAGCGCCACCGCGACGATGCTGCTGTCGAGCACGACCATCAGCGAGGCGGCGCACAGCACCGCCAAGGCGAGGCCGCGCGAGCGGGTGGGGTGGTTCTCGGCCATGTCGGGCCCCTCCAGTTGAGCGTTCCCCCTGGTCGTCGCCAGGGCACTTCTTGTAACAGTGCCCATCATGTGTGACCATGGGTGACCGCGTAAGGAGGCACTTCCATGTCCCAGGGGAACATCGGTGTACCTGTCCAGGTCACGGAGATCGACCCGGAAAAACTCGATGTCTGCACCGTGCTGGAGGTCATCAACCGGATCAGCGGGAAGTGGGCGATCGGCATCCTGCTGGAGGCGATCCGCGGGCCGGTGCGGTTCACCGAGCTGGAACGCGCGGTCAACGGGATCAGCCGCCGGATGCTGACCCTGACGCTGCGCAACCTCGAGCGCGACGGCCTGCTGAAGCGCACGATCTACCCGACGGTCCCGCCGCGCGTGGAGTACGAAGCCACGCCGATGGCGAAGGAGCTGTACCAGTCGCTCAACGGCCTGCTCGGCTGGGCGGAGCGGCACCGCGACGACATCGCCGAAGCGCGCGTCGCCTACGACGCGGCCTGAAAACGTGGAAACGGGCCGCTGCGCGAGGTCGGGGAGACTCGCGCAGCGGCCCGTCGTGGCTCGTGCTCAGCGGGGGCGTGAGCACGAACGTCGGGGGTGCTACCGTACCGTGGCGTCCGCTGGCTCCGGCTCCCGCTCTTCGTCGACCATCGTGGATTCGTCGAAGGGTGCCTGCCCGGCGAACACGCGCCGGGCCTGTTCGCGGTCGAACTCCTTCGTCCAGTTTCCGATGAGGACGGTCGCGACGGCGTTGCCGGCGAAGTTCGTCAGCGCGCGGGCCTCGGACATGAACCGGTCGATGCCCAGGATGAAGCCGACGCCGTTGACCAGTTCCGGCCGGTGCGACTGCAGGCCGCTGGCCAGGGTCGCGATGCCGGAGCCGGACACGCCCGCGGCGCCCTTCGACGCGATGATCATGAAGACCAGCAGGCCGATCTGCGCGCCGATCGACAGCGGTTCGTCCTGCGCCGCGGCGATGAACAGCGTCGCCATGGTCAGGTAGATCGCGGTGCCGTCGAGGTTGAACGAGTAGCCGGTGGGCACGGTGATGCCGACGACGGACTTGTCGACGCCGAGGTGCTCCATCTTCGCGATCAGCCGCGGCAATGCCGACTCCGACGACGACGTCGAGAGGATCAGCAGGAATTCGCGGCCGAGGTAGCGCAGCAGCTTCAGGATGCTGACGCGGGCGCCCAGCCACAGCACCAGCCCGAGGACCACGAACACGAACACCAGGCAGGTCGCGTAGAACCCGATCATGATCACCGCGAGGCTCTTCAACGCGGCCCAGCCGGTTGCGCCGACCACCGCCGCGATGGCGCCGAACGCGCCGATCGGGGCGGCCCACATGATCATCGCCAGGATCCGGAAGACCAGCTTCTGCAGGTGCTCGACACCGCGCAGGATCGGGGCGCCCTTCGGGCCCAGCTTCTGCAGCGCGAACCCGACGAGCAGCGCGACGAGCAGCGTCTGCAGCACTTCGCCTTCGGTGAAGGCGGAAACGAGCGTCTTCGGGATGATGCCGAGCAGGAAGTCGACCGGGCCTTCGGCGCCACCGGCGGACTTCTGGACGCTCTTCACGTCGGCCGGGTTCAGGTGCAGGCCGGTGCCGGGGTGCAGCAGGTTGCCCACGACCAGCCCGATGGCGAGGGCGAACGTCGACATGATGATGAAGTAGAACAACGCCATCACCCCGACCTTGCCGACCTTGGCCGCCTTCGCGACCGAGCCGACGCCGATGACGATGGTGCAGAAGATGATCGGCGTGATCATCATCTTGATCAGGTTGACGAAGCCGTCGCCGAGGGGCTTGAGGCCCTTGGCGAAGCCCGGGAAGAGGAAGCCCACCAGGATCCCGAGCAGGACCGCGACGATCACGGCCAGGTACAGGTAGTGGGTCTTGTCCCGCTTGCGCGGGGTCTCCTCGGTGGTCGGTGGGGTCGGCACCGTTGCCTCCAGCTCAGGGGTGTTCCAGGTTGCGGCACACTGTAGGCGCACTTCGGTGACCCGGCTCACTTGTGTTCATTGAGTTCGCGCGCACCGTCCCGTTCGGACACCGGGGCGCGCGTGTGCTGGTATGAGGAGGTGCCCCCGACGATGCGGTCCCGCTGGAGCCTGGCCCGTCAGCTGCTCGTGCTGCAGCTGGTGGTGCTCTGCGTGCTGGCCGGCGCCGGGATCACGTTCGCCTACCTCGACGCGTCCCGCGCGGTCGACGAAAACGCGCGCGACCAGGTCCGCGCGATCGCCTCGACGGTGGCCGACGCGCCGACCGTCGTCGCCGCGGTCGGCCAGCCGGACCCGAGCGCGACGCTGCAGCCGTTCGCGCTGCGCGTGCAGGGCGACACCCACGTCGACTTCATCACGATCATGAGCCCGGCCGGGATCCGGTACACGCACCCGAATCCGGCGCTGATCGGCCAGCACTACATCGGCACCATCGAGCAGGCGCAGCGGGGCGAAGAGCTCACCGAGACCTACACTGGCTCGCTCGGCCCGTCGGTGCGCACGGTCGTGCCGGTCTTCGACGCCGGCCACCGGGTGGTGGCGCTGGTCGCGGTCGGGATCACCGTCGCGGCCATCTCGGCCGAGCTGCGCGAACGGCTGTGGCCGCTGTTCGGCGTGGCCGGCGCGGTGCTGCTGGTGGGCGCGCTCGGCGGCTGGCTGATCAGCGCCCGGCTGCGGCGCCAGACCCGCGGCGTCGCGCCGGACGAGCTGAGCAACCTGTTCGAGTACCACGAAGCCGTGCTGCACTCGGTGCGCGAAGGCGTGCTGCTGGTCGGCCGCGACGGGCGGATCGGGCTGTGCAACGACGGCGCGCGCACGCTGCTGGGCCTCGACAGCGACCCGGTCGGGCGCGAGCTGGCCGCGCTGGGCCTGCCCGCCGAACTCGCCGAAGCCTTCAGCTCTTCGGAAAACCGCGCGGAAGAACTGCACCTGACCGACGCCCGCGTCCTGCTGGTCAGCACGACCGCCGTCCGCTCGGGCGGCCGCGCGCAGGGCACCGTCGTCGTGCTGCGCGACCACACGGAACTGCAGACGCTGACCGGGGAACTGACCACCGCGCGCGGTCTCGCGGAGGCGTTGCGGTCGCAGGCGCACGAGGCGGCGAACCGGCTGCACACGGTCGTTTCCCTGGTGGAGATCGGCAAACCCGAGCAGGCGGTGGAGTTCGCGACCGCCGAGCTGGCGCTGGCGCAGGAGCTGACCGACCGGGTCGTCGGCGCCGTCGCCGAGCCGGTGCTCGCCGCGCTGCTGCTGGGAAAGGCGGCCGAGGCGAGCGAGCGCGGGGTCGAGCTGACCGTCACCCCGGACACCGTGATCGACGACCTCTCGCTCGGCGTCGCCGCCCGCGACCTGGTGACCATCCTCGGCAACCTGATCGACAACGGCCTCGACGCGGCGGTGCGCGGCAACGGGCACCCGAAGGTCGTCGTCACGGCGCGCACCGAGGAGGACGGCTTGCTGCTGCGCGTGGCCGACACCGGGCCCGGCGTCCCCGACGACGCCGACGTGTTCCGCCGCGGCTGGTCGACGAAGGCGGAGGACGGCCACGGCCTCGGCCTGGCACTGGTCGGGCAGGCGGTCCGCCGCTACGGCGGTACGGTCGACGTCGGACGGGACGGCGGCGCGGTGTTCACCGTGCGCCTCCCGCGGCAGGAGGCGGACCGGTGATCCGGGTGCTGGTGGTGGAGGACGAGCCGGTCGCGGCCGAAGCGCACCGCGTGTACGTCGAACGGCTCCCCGGCTTTTCGGTGGCCGGCGTGGTCCATTCCGGCGGCGACGCCCTGCGCTTCTGCGAGCGCGAGCCGGTCGACCTGGTGCTGCTGGACTTCTACCTCCCGGACACGCACGGCTTGGCGGTGTGCCGATCGCTGCGCGCGGCCGGCCTCCCGATCGACGTCATCGCGGTGACGTCGGCCCGCGACCTCGGCCTGGTGAAGGCGGCGGTGTCGGTCGGGGTGGTGCAGTACCTGCTCAAGCCGTTCACGTTCGCGACCCTGCGCGAGAAGCTGGAGCGCTACGCGGAGTTCCGCGACGCCTCCGGCGAGGTGACCGGCCAGGCGGAGATCGACCGCGCGCTGGGCGCGTTGCGCACGACGGAGCAGCCCCCGCTGCCGAAGGGCATGAGCGTCCAGACCCTGGAGGCGATCCAGGACGCGCTCTCCGGAGCGGCGGAGGGCCTTTCGGCAGGAGCGGCGGCGAGCGCGATCGGCGCTTCGCGCGTGACGGCCCGGCGGTACCTGGAGTACCTGGCGGACAACGGAATGGCCCACCGCGAGCCCCACTACGGCCAGGTCGGGCGCCCGGAGGTCTGGTACCGCCTGACGAGGGTGTGAGCTACCGGACGAGCGGAGGTCGAACGCGGCGGGCGCGACGGGTGTCCAGCTGTTGCGCCGATCCGCCCGGAGCAGGTAGCGCACGACTTCCGAGTCGCGAGGAACGTGAAGACCGAGTGGGGGACAGGTCCAGCTCCGCCGGCCGGGTCTGGCCGTGGCCCTGCTTCGCGACCAGCACCATGACGTCGCCTTCACCGGTGCCCGTCAGGGTGCACGTGCGGGCCGTGCCACTGACGCCGGCGATCGGGACGGCGGGCTGGGCGCAGTCTTTCGTCCGCGAGGTCGGCCACCCCGGGGAACGGGCACGCGGAGCCGACCACGCCCGGCGAACGCGGCGGTGGGGGCGCGCCGGACGTCGGCACCGGCATTCCCCCTCGAAACCCCATACCCGTCAGCCCAGTCGCGTATAACGACCTATACCGCGAGCCTCCGACTTCCGGCGGTTCCGGCGGCGCGGTCCGTGCGGTAGACCGGGAAGATCACCGACCAGGGGAGTGCCGCCATGCGGAAGTGGGCCGGGATCGTCGCAGCCGCGATCATGGTGCTGGGGATCGCCACTCCGGCACAAGCTGCCGAACCCGCCGGCAGCGTCACCGACGTCCAGGTGACCGGGCCGGTCTCGCAGCGGTTCAACCTCGTCGTCCTCGGGGACGGTTACACCGCCGCCGAACAGCCCAAGTTCTTCGCCGACGTCCAGCGGCACGTCAGCACGCTCTGGTCGCTCGAGCCGTTCAAGTCCTACCGCAGCTACTTCAACGTCTTCGCCGTCTCCATCGCCTCGCCCGAGTCCGGTGTGGACTGTGACCCCTCGCTCGACGCGCCGAAGAAGAACACCCCGCTGGACATGGGTTTCTGGGGCGGGTGCAACGCGCAGAGCGTGCAGCGCCTGCTCACCGTCGACGACGCCGCCGCGCAGCGGTACGCCGACCTCGTGCCCGGCACCGGCCCGGCGAACCGGCAGATCCTGGCGCTGGGCAACAGCAGCACCTACGGCGGCGCGGGTGGTTCGTACGCGACGGCGTCGGGCGGGAACGCCTTGTCCGCGCTCATCTCGCCGCACGAACTGGGCCACTCGCTCGGCGGCCTCGACGACGAGTACGACTACTACGCCCGCAACGTCCCGGGCGGCGCGTACGAAGGCGGCGAGCCCGACTCGGTCCACCACACCCTGCTGACCGAGAAGCAGCTGCGCGACCAGCACGCGAAGTGGTGGCGCTGGCTCGGCGAGCCGAGCGAGTCCGGCGGCTCGATCGGCCGCTTCGAAGGCGGCCTGTACACGCAGACCGGCGTGTGGCGCCCGAGCAAGCACTCGATGATGAAGACCCTCGGCTACGACTTCGACCAGGTCGGCCGCGAGCGGATGACGCAGCGGATCGCGGCGAAGGTCCCGCTCGTCAGCGGCGGCACGCCGGCCGGGACGATCGGCGCCGACCGGGTCGTGTGGCTGCGGACGATGCACCCCGTCGACCACCGCCTCGACGTCCGCTGGACCCTCGACGGCGTCGCGCTGCGGGGCCGCGAAGCGGTCGACCTCCGGCAGGCGCACGTGAAGCCGGGCAAGCACACGCTGACGGCGACGGTCACCGATCCGACGCCGTTCGTCCGCGACCCGGCCGTCCGGCCCTCGGCCACGCGCACCTGGACGGTGGACACCAGCGTGGTCACCCCGCCCGCGGGCGGCCCGGCGGTGGTCGCGTCGACCGCCACCGCGCAGCCGGTCGGCGGGCACGACGTCGTCTACGTCGAAACGGGCGAGCCGACCGGGTCGGTTCCCCAGGTCCGCTGGGCCCTCGACGGCAAGCCGGTCGCGACCGGGCCCGACTACGCGCTGAAGGAATCCCGTGGGACGCACCAGCTGACCGCGACGACCGGCGGCACGACGCTGACCTGGACGGTCGACGCGGCGGGCCCGACGACGACGGCCGAAGCACCGGCGGGCCAGGCGGTCCACGGCTCGTTCACGATGCGGCTGACGGCGTCGGACGGGATGCCGGAGTTCCGCGTCGACGGCGACGGCTGGCACAAGTACTACGGCTGGCCGACCGACCCGGACGCGCCGTACCTGTTCACCCCGCGCGGCACGGAGATCGACGGCCTGGCGTACGGCAACCTCGGCCCGGACGGCCTCACGGTGTCGCCGTTCACCGAACGCAAGCCGGGCTACGGCCGCCACCGCGTCGAGTACCGCTCGATCGACGCGGCGGGCAACACCGGCCCGACGCGCTCGTTCGAGGTGACGCTGCTGCCGTGATCAGCGGAGCCGGCCCGGCACCCCGGGCCGGGTCTGCCACGGGTGCGGTCCGGCGAGCGGCCGGTACTCGACGCCGAGCGCGTCGAGCCGGGGCAGGTGGTGGTCGCGCAGCCGCGGCAGGAATTCGGCGTAGTCCCGGGCCCCGGAGCTCCACGCGACCTCCGCGAACGCCGACAGCCGCGGGAACGCCATGTAGTCCACGCGCCGGACGGTGTCGAGGTGCTCGCTCCACACCTGCGCCTGCACGCCGCGCAGGCGCGGGCCGGTGAGGGCCGGCTCGTACGCGTAGACGTCCTCCAGCGTGTGCACCGCGCCGACCGGGATCGGCTCGTCCGGGTGCTCGGCCTGGCGGTGGTCGAGGTAGACGTGCTGCTCCGGGCACATCACGACGTCGTGGCCGGCTTCGGCCGCGCGCAGGCCCGCGGCCTCGTGCTGCCACGAGCCGATCACCATCGGGGGGAGGCCGTCGATGTCGAGGACCTCGTCCCAGCCCATCGGCGTCCGGCCGCGGGCCGTCAGGTGCTCGGCCAGCAGGCGGACGAACTCGCGGTGCTCGTCGGTCGCGCCCGGCGTCTCGTCGCCGCCCAGCGCGACCACCGACGACGGGAAGACCTCCAGCAGGTAGTCGAACACTGTCCGAAAGAAGTCCAAAGTGGACTCCGATGGCGACAGCAGCGAAGTGCTGATGCCCCAGGAGGTCCAGATCTCGTACGACGACTCGGTGCCCAGCGCCGGATACGCGGCCAGCGCCGCCCGCGCGTGGCCCGGGATGTCGATCTCGGGCACCACTGTGATGGCTCGTGCGGCCGCGTAGGCGACGATCTCCCGCAGGTCGTCGCCGGTGTAGAAGCCGCCGTGCGGACGCCCGTCCTGCGGGCCCCCGCTGCCCTGCATCGACGACGGCCGCCAGCCGCCCACCGACGTCAGCTCCGGGTACTCCGGCACCTCGAAGCGCCAGCCTTGGTCGTCGGTGAGGTGCAGGTTCAGCACGTTCAGCTTGTGCGCGGCCAGCAGGTCGACGAACCGGAGCACCTCGGCCTTGGTCCGGAAGTGCCGGGCGACGTCGAGCAGGCAGCCGCGCCAGCCGAACCGCGGGTGGTCTTCCACCACTCCGCACGGCAGGGAAAGCCCGGTTTCCAGCGAAGCGGCGCGGAACGCGTCCGGCCCGGCGAGCTGGCGCAGGGTCTGCCGTCCGTAGAACTCCCCGGCCGCGTCGGCGCACGACAGCACGACGCCGGACGGCGAGATCTCCAGCCGGTAGCCCTCCGCCGGCAGGTCGGCGCCGCGAACGTCCACAGGGGACGGCCAGGGGCACGAACCGGGAGCGGGCGTGACCGAAACCGGCCGGGGGAGCAGGGTGTCGAAGGAAGACATGTCAGCCCTTCACGGCGCCGGCCATGCCGGACACCAGCCGTCGCTGGACGAGGACGAAGAACACGAGCACCGGGATGGTCATCAACGTCGAGGACGCCATCACCGCGCCCCAGTCGGTGTCCTCCGGCTTGAAGAACACCAGGATCGCCTGCGGCAGCGTCTGGTTCTCGGTCTTGGAGATGATGAACGTCTTGGCGAACAGGAAGTCGTTCCAGGCGTGGATGAACGCGAGCACGCTCACCGCGACCAGCCCGGGCGCCACCAGGGGGAACAGGATCTGCCAGGTGAACCGCACTCGCGACGCACCATCGAGCTTCGCCGCCTCTTCGAGCTCCACCGGTACCGCGGCCACGAACCCGCGCAGCATCCAGATCGCGAACGGCAGGCTGAACGCCAGGTGCACCAGCACCAGCGAACCCAGCTCGTTGAGCCCGAACGCCGGCACCACGCCGCCGATCTGGCGCATCAGGAAGAACAGCGGGATGGTCAGCGCCTCCACCGGCACCATCTGCGCGACGAGCGTCATCACCAGCAGCAGGGTCCGGCCCTTGAACGAGAACCGCGTCAGCGCGACCGCCGAAAGGAACGACAGCAGCAGCGACAGCACCACGACGACCAGGGCCACGAGCAGGCTGTTGAGGAAGAAGCGCCCGAAGCCCGAAACCGTGAGCACGCGCGAGAAGCTGTCGAACGACGGGCTGAACGTCCACGGCTTCGGGTTCGCCGACTGGATCTCGCCCGGCGGCTTCACCGCCGAGAGCAGCATCCAGTACAGCGGGAACGCGATCAGCCCGGCGATGACGATCGTGACGGCCTCGGCGATCAGCCGGCCGGGGCGGCGAACGGCTAGAGCCATGCCGCGCTCCGGCGCTGCGACCGGACGTACAGCCCGGTGATCGACAGCAGCAACACCGTCATCACGACTCCGATCGCCGACCCGAGGCCGTATTCCTGCCCGGCGAAGGCCTGTTGGTAGGCGTAGACGTTGAGCACGAGGTTGCGCCCGGCCACGCCGCCGCCGTTGGTCATCACGTAGATCTGGGTGAACACCTTGAAGTCCCAGATGATCGACTGGACGGTCGCGATCATCAGCAGCGGCCGCACCATCGGCAGCACGATCGACCAGCTGGTGCGCCACACCGACGCGCCGTCGAGCGACGCGGCCTCGAGCACCTCGTCCGGCACGCCCTTGATCCCCGCGTACATCGTGACCAGCACGAACGGGAACGAGCACCAGACGACCTCGGCGGCGACCAGGCCGAACGCGCCCAGCGTGCCGAACGTCCACGAGTGGTGCTCGAACGGCAGTCCGAGCCCGGTCAGCACCTCGTTGACCAGGCCGAAGTCGGTGTCGAAGAGGAACAGCCAGACGTAGGAGCCCGCGATCGCCGGTGTCGACCACGCGCCCAGCGCGGCCAGGAACAGCAGCGTCCGGGGCAGCGAGCGCACGCGGCTCGCCAGCACCGCGAGCCCGGTGCCGACGACGAGCGAACCGGCGACGCAGGCCGCGGCGAACCCGACCGTCTTGCCCAGCACGGTCCAGAACTGCGCCTGGGACAGCAGGTCCGCGTAGTTCGCGAAGCCGAGGAACACCAGCGGCGCGTTGCCCGCGGCCTGCGGCTGGCCGTAGTCGTAGAACGAGATCAGGACCAGCTGGTAGATCGGGTAGGCCAGCATCGCGGCGAGCAGGATGCCCGCCGGGGCGAGGTAGAGCGCGGCGGCCCGGCCGTCCCCCTTCCGCCGCGGCTTGCGCGCGGGTGCCGTGACGGGAGGGGCGTCTTGGACGACCACCACTAGCCGAAGGCCTTGTCCATCGCGGCCGCGGCGTCGGTGAGCGCCGCCGCCGGGTCCTTGCCGCCGGTCGCGATCTGCTGCACGGCGGTGGGCAGGACGTTCTGGCTGTCGATCTTCGACCACGCCGGCGTCGCCGGGACGAACTTGGTGCCCGACTTCAGGGTTTCGACGAACGGCTTGAGGAACGGGTCGTTCGCGGCCAGCTTCTGCTGCACGGTGCTCAGCGTCGGCAGGTTCCCCATCGCGGTGTACATCTTCTCCTGGTACTTCGCTCCGCCGAGCAGCTCGATGAACTCCAGCGCCAGCCCGCGGTGCTTGCTCGCGTTGAAGACGCCCAGCAGGTTGCCGCCGGCGAACGCGGGGGCGATGCTGCCCGCCGTGGCGCCCGGCAGCGGGACGACGGCGTACTTGCCCTTCGCCACACCCTGGTCGACGGCCTTGCGGTTGAAGTCGCCGCCGATGGTCATGCCGGCCTTGCCGCCCGCGAACGCCGTGACGCTCTGCGTGCCGGTGAGGTTCGCGCACTGCGCGGGCGGGCAGACGTCGTCCTTGAGCAGGCTCGCGTACTGCGCGACGCCGGTCTTCGCCTTCTCCTCGGTCACGGCCGACTTCCACTTGCCGCCGTCGTCCTTCGCGAGCTCGCCGCCGTTGGCCCAGAGGAACGGCAGCATCGCGTAGGTGTACTTGCCGCCGACGGAGATGCCGTAGAGGTCCGGCTTGGCGGCGCGGATCCGGCGCGCGGTGTCGGTCAGCTCGGCCAGCGTCGCTGGCGGCTTCAGGCCCAGCTCGGTGAAGACGTCCGTGCGGTAGTACAACGCGCGGATGCCGGTGTACCAGGGCAGGCCGTAGGTCTTGCCGCCGGACTTCGCGGTGTCGAGCACGGTCGGGATGAGGTCCTTGCCCTCGCCCCACGACGCGAGGTCGCCGGTCAGGTCGGCGAGCGCGCCGGTGGCGGCGTAGCTGGAGACGTCGGTGTTGCCGAACTCGGCGACGTCCGGCGCGTTGTTCGGGTCGTTGAAGGCGCCGGAGAACTTGTCCGCGCGGCCTTCGACCGGCACCCACTGGACGTCGACCTCGACGCCTTGGTGCGCGGCCTTGAACTCGGTGATGGCTTCCTTGACCGCGGCCTCCTTCGGCGCGCGGTTGGCCTCGTCGAAGAGCCAGACGCGGACGGTGCCGGTCTTTTCGTCCCCGCCGCTGCCCGCGGGCGCGGACTGGGTGGGCGCGCAGCCGGCCAGCAGGGCGACCGCGGCGAAAACGGGCAGGGTGCGGCGCAGTCTCATGAGGATCCTCCAGTGCGACCTGAACAGCTCAGGCGAAATAGACGGAGTTGACGCTGCCGACGGCGAGCGAGCCGGCGACCGCACCGGGCAGGCCGGTGGCCGGGTCGCGGGGCAGCCAGGTGACGGTGCCGGAACGCTGGTTCGAGACGTAGAACCAGTTTTCTCCGGGGTCGAGGGCCACGTGCCGCGGCCAGTTACCCCCGGTCGGCACCGTGGACACGAGCTTCAGCGACGCGTCGTCGACGGCGAACGTCGCGAGGGTGTTGGGGCCGCGGACGGTGGCGTAGGCGAACTTCCCGTCCTTCGACAGGGTGATCTCGCCCGGGTACAGCTCGCCGGTGCTTCCGGCGGGCACGGCCGGGACGACGGAAAGGGCCTTCAGCGTGCCGGTTTCGGCGTCCCAGCTCGTCACCGTGACCTCCGGGCGCAGCTCCTGCAGGACGTAGGCGAACTTCCCGGTCCGGTCGAACGCGAGGTGCCGCGGCCCGGCGCCGGCGGGCAGCTTCAGCTGCTGGTGCAGGGAAAGCTTCCCGGTGGCGACGTCGAGGGAGTAGACGTACACGGAGTCGGCGCCGAGGTCGACCGACAGCACCCAGCGGCCGGTCGGGTCGTTGACGACCTGGTGGGCGTGCGCCTGCCCGGAATCGGCCTGGTGCGTCACGAGATCCGTGGCCGCGCCGAGCTTCCCGCCGGCCAGGATCGGCAGCACGACGACGCTGCCCGAGCTGTAGTTCGCGGCCAGCACGTACTTCTGGCTCGCATGCACGCTCAGGTGCGTCGGCGCGCCGCCCTTGGACGAAACCTTGTTGAGCAGCTTGGGTTTCGTGGCGTCGGCGACGCTCAGCGCCGAGACGTACCCGGCCGGGTCGCCTTCGTTGGTGACGTACAGCGTCTTGCCGTCGGCACTGCGGTCGAACCACGACGTGTCGGTGATCCCGGGGATCGTGCGGACGGGCCCGAGCGCGGCGCCCGTCCGGCTCGAGACGTCGAGGCCGTGCCCGTTCGCCCCGCTGGTGTAGCTGCCGATGTACACGGTCCCCCCGACGATGCAGCCCTTCGAAGTGGTGGCCGCGGCGGCGAACTGCGCACCGAGAACGGTCGCGGCACTCGCCCCCGCGGCGGCACCGAGGAACGTACGACGGGAAAGTCCGGTCATCGTCTTTGTCTCCCAACGGTTCGGGCGGCGGCTTTCCTCCAGTATGGTCTAGACCACGGCCATGAGCAATGCCGAAACCGCGAAACCGGAAACGGAAAGCACGGTTTCCAGTGCGGTCCACGACTTCAGCGTCTGCACCACGCTCATGTTGAAGTAGCGCGAAACGATCCAGAACCCGCCGTCGTTGACGTGCGAGGCGATGATCGACCCGGCGGAGATCGCCATGACGAGCAGGGCCAGCTGCACCTGCGAATACCCGAGCTGGGCGACGGTGGGGGCGATGATCCCGCTCGTGGTCACGATCGCGACCGTCGCCGAACCCTGCGCGATGCGCATGCCGCAGCTGATGACGTACGCCGCGAGCAGCACCGGCAGGCCCGCGTCGTGCAGCGAGTCGGCGACGGCCTTGCCGATCCCGGTGGCCGAGAGCACCGCGCCGAAGAACGCGCCCGCGCCGACGACCAGCAGGATCATCGCGACCGGCCGCAGCGACTTCGACGCCAGTTCGTTGAGGTCCTTGCCGGTGAACCCGCGCCGCAGCCCGAGCAGCCAGGACGCGAGCAGCACGGCGACGGTCAGCGCGACGGCGGGCGTGCCGATGAACGCGGCGACCCCGGCGAGCGCGGAGCCCTTCGGCAGCCAGATGCTCCCGAAGGTACCGGCGAGGATCAGCACCAGCGGCACCGCGATGATCGAGCCGACCAGCGCCAGCGACGGCACGTCTTCCTCTTCTTCGCCTTCCTCTTCGGCGACGATCATTTCGGCGGGCACCCCGACGTCGATGCGCTTGCCGATCCAGGTCGCGTAGAGCACGCCGCCGATGAGGAACGCGGGGATGCCGCAGGCCAGGCCCATGAGGATGATCCAGCCCAGCTCGACGTGCAGCAACCCGGCCGCCGCCACCGGGCCCGGGTGCGGCGGCAGGAAGGCGTGCGTGATCGACAGGCCGGCGATCAGCGGCATCGCGTAGAGCACCAGCGAGCGCTTTCCCTGCTTCGCGGCGACGTACACCAGCGGCGCCAGCACGAAGATGCCGATGTCGAAGAACACCGGGATGCCGAAGATGAACCCGGCGACACCCATCGCCAGCGGCGCCCGCTTTTCACCGAAGCCCCGCAGCAGGGCCCCGGTGAGCACCTTCGCGCCGCCGGAGCGTTCCAGGATCGACCCGAGCAGCGTGCCGAGCCCGATGATCGCCGTGATGTGCCCGAGGATGCTGCCGAAACCCTTTTCCAGCAAGGAGTCCGACGACTTCTGCGCGGTGCCGACGATCGTGCCGACCGGCAGTCCCGCGGCCAGTGCGGTGAGCAGGCCGACCACGATCAGCGCGATGAACGGCTCGATCTTGAGCTTGACGATCAGCAGCAGCAGGACGGCGATCGAGACGGCGGCGAGCGTCAGCAGGCCGCCCGTGGTGTGTTGCAGCCAGTGGATCATCGGGCTCTCCGGGGGTTGCGCAGGGAGTGTCCGGCGAGGGCGCCGGTGGGACGGCCGTCGTCGAGGGCGGCGACGCCGTTGACGTACACGTGCGTGAGGCCCGCGGCGGCCTGCCGCGGGTCGTCGAAGGTGGCGGTGTCGGTGATCGTTTCGGGGTCGAACAGCACCAGGTCGGCGGCGTACCCGGCGCGGACCAGCCCGCGGTCGGTCAGTCGCAGCCGGCGCGCGGCCCGCCCGGTCAGGTGGGCGACGCACTCGGCGAGGTCGAGCACGCCCAGTTCGCGGACGTAGCGGGCGAGGTAGCGGGGGAACGTGCCCCACGCGCGCGGGTGCGGCCGGGCGCCGACGAGGAGGCCGTCGCTGCCGCCGGTGTGCGTGCGGTGCCGCATGATCGCCTGGACGTTCTCCTCGTGCCCGACGTGCATCAGGCACGACGTCCCGAGCTTCTCGTCCAGCAGCGTGTCGAAGTACAGCTTCGCCGGTTCGGTGCCCTGGGTGCGGGCGGAGGCGGCGACGCTGTGCCCGACCAGGTGGGCGTTGTGCTCGTTGCGGACGCCGTTGATTTCGATGGCGTCCCAGTCGATCGGGACGCCGTGCGCACCGTCCGAACCGGACTCCTCGATCTCGGCGCGGATCCGCTCGCGTTCATCCACATCGGACAACCGGGCCAGGGTGGCGTCGAGCCCGCCTTCGGTGGCCCAGCTCGGCAGCAACGCGCTCAGGTAGGTCGCGCCGGGCAGGTACGGGTAGGTGTCGAGGCTGATGTCGCAGCCGTCGTCGAGCGCGTCGTCGAGGAGCTTCAGCAGGTCGGGCGCCTTGCCCTTGTTAACCGAGAAGTTCATCGTCGCGTGCGCCAGGTGCAGCGGGCAGCCGGACCGGCGCGAGACGTCGATCATCTCGGCGAACGCCTCCAGCGCGCCCTTGCCGTAGCTGCGGTGGTGCGGGCTGTAGAACCCGCCCAGCTCGCCGACCACCCGGCACAGCTCGACCAGCTCGCTCGTCTCCGCGTACATCCCCGGGGTGTAGGTCAGGCCGGACGACATCCCCATCGCGCCCTCGGCCAGGCCGGTGGCGACGAGTTCCTTCATCCGGTCCAGTTCGGCGTCGGTGGCGGGGCGGTCGGCCCAGCCGACGGCGAGCATCCGGACCGTGCCCTGCGGCACGAGGTAGGCGGCGTTGACGGCGATGCCCCGGTCGAGCCGGTCGAGGTATTCGCCGACCGAGCGCCAGTTCCAGTCGAACCCCGCCGGGTCGTCGTTCCAGCCCGCGAGCTGCTGCCGGAGCGCTTCGAGCACGGCGTCGTCGACGGGCGCGTAGGAGAGCCCGTCCTGGCCGAGCACCTCGGTCGTGACGCCCTGGGTGATCTTCGCCGGGTGCTCGGGGTTGGCCAGCAGCTGCAGGTCGGAGTGCGAATGCATGTCGATGAAGCCGGGCGCGAGCACGAGCCCGTCGGCGTCGATGTGCCGGCGTCCGGCCAGGGAGCCCGCCTCGGCGACGCTCGCGATCTTGCCGCCGGTGAGCCCGACGTCGTGGCGGGTGAGCGGGTCGCCGGTGCCGTCGGCGACCAGCGCGTTCTTGATGACGACGTCCATCAGAACCACGTCCGGACGAGGTCGACGACGGTTTCGCCGTCGGCCGCCGTCACCGGCAGCAGCGGCCACTTGTCGAACACCGTGCACGGGTGCGAGAGGCCGAGCCCGATCCAGTCGCCGACCTCGACCGGCGACCCAGGCGGCAGCGTGAGGAACGCGTGCTGGTCGTTCATCTTCGCGATGACGTGCCCGTCGAGGGGCTCGGCCGGGCCGCCGGGCGTCCGGCGCAGCTGCGGCTCGGGCATGCCCTCGTCGAAGGACGCGTCGCGCTTGCCGATGGTGAGCAGCGCGAGCTCGTCCGACGGCTTCGACGTCACCTGCGCCCAGGCCCGCAGCGCCGGGCGGAACGACTCGACGCCGTCGATGCGCGGGTGGTCGCCGAGCGGGGAGATCTCGCGGTAGAAGCCGTCGTCGTGGGTGAGGTAGGCGCCGCTGCGCAGCACCGGCAGCACGTCGAGGCCGGCCGGCCACGGCTTGGTCAGCTCGTTCGCCACCTGGTCGAAGTACGCGCTGCCGCCGGCGGTGACGATGATCTGCCCGTCGAGGAGTCCCTTGTCCGCGAAGGCGATCGCGAGGTCGCGCAGACCGTCCACATAGGAGCTGATCTTGGCGAGCGCGGCTTCGTCGGTGCCGTGCGAGAGCGCGCCCTCGTAGCCGCCGGTGCCGCGCAGCCGCAGCACCGGGCTGGCGTCGACCGCTTCGGCGACGGCCCAGGCGGTCGCGGAGTCGCGAACGCCGGTGCGGCCGCCGTCGGCACCGAGTTCGAGGAGGACGTCCACCGGCCGCTCGGTGCCTTCGAGGGCTTCGGTCATCAGCTCGACGCCGCGGACCGAGTCGACCCAGCAGACGAACTCGAAGCCCGGGTCCGCGGCCAGCTCGGCGGCCAGCCAGCGCAGGCCGGCCGGGTCGAGGAGCTGGTTGGCCAGCAGGATCCGCGAGACGCCGAAGGCGCGGTAGACCCGGAGGTGCCCGGCGTTCGCGCAGGTCACGCCCCACGCGCCGTGCTCGATCTGGCGCGCGAACAGCTGCGGTGCCATGGTCGTCTTGCCGTGCGGGGCGAGCACGACGCCGCGTGCGGCGCACCAGGCGGCCATCGTCCGCAGGTTGTGCTCGAGAGCGTCGTCGTCTAGCACGACGAAGGGCGCGAAGAACCCGTCGGCGAAGAGGTTGAGCCTGCGTTCCGCGGCTTCTTCCAGGGTCAGCCCGGTCAGGGCGGGGGCGGCGGAGCGGAACCGCCAGTCGACGCGTTCCTGGCGGAGGGCGTCGAGCGCGGCGGTGTTCATGGTGCAGGCGGCGGGTGAGTTCATCGGCGGCGACCTCTGTTGCGTATGTTGCAACGACTGTTGCGCATTTTGAGTGCCATAGGTGTAGCATCCGGGTCGCCACAGGTCAACGGGGTGAAGGGCAGGGAGACGGACAGTGACGAGCGGGCCCGAGGTGTTGTGTGTCGGCGAGTCGATGGCGCTGTTCGTGCCCGCCGAGCCCGGCCCGCCGGACGAGGTCAAGCAGTGGGTGCGCACCATCGGTGGCGCCGAATCGAACGTGGCCTGCAACCTGCCGACGCTGGGGGTGCGCAGCGGCTGGGTGAGCGCGGTCGGTGACGACCCGTTCGGCCGGGCACTGCTGCGCGAGGTCGAATCCCACGGCGTCGACGTCAGCGCGTGCACGGTCGACCCGGCGCGCCCGACCGGGCTGTACATCAAGGAAAGCGGCGCCGGCGGCAGCCCGGTGCGCTACTACCGCTCCGGCTCGGCCGCGTCCGGGATGGGCCCGTCGCTGCTGGAGCGGCTCGACCTCCGCGGCGTCCGCGTGCTCCACCTGTCCGGCATCACGCCGGCGCTGTCCGACAGCTGCCTCGCGCTCGTGCGCGCGCTGCTGGACATGCCCCGCGGCGACCGGCTGATCTCGTTCGACGTCAACTTCCGCCCCGCGCTCTGGACCGGCCGCGACCCGAGCCTGCTCGCGGAGCTGGCCGCGCGGGCCGACATCGTGCTGACCGGCGACGACGAGGCCCAGCGCGTGTGGGGGACCGGCGACCCGGCCGAACTGCGCGCCCTCCTGCCGAGCCCGCGCACGCTCGTCGTCAAGCACGGCGAGCGCGGCGCGACCCTGGTCGAAGGGGAACCGCTGTTCTCGCCGGCGCTGCGGGTCGACGTCGTCGAGCCGGTCGGCGCCGGGGACGCGTTCGCCGCCGGCTTCCTCGCCGCGACCCTGCGCGGCGCCGAGCCCTTGGCCCGCTTGCGCCAAGGTCACCTGCAGGCCGCCGCGACGCTGCTCACCCACGACGACGTCGGGGTGCCGCTGCCGCGCGAGGTGGTGGATAGCCTGCTCCAGGCGGATCCGGACGAGTGGAGTTCGGCCCGGCTGACCGGAGAGGGCGTGGTGCGCACGTGAGCCAGAGCTTGGACCGCGCGTTGACCCTGCTGGGGTCGATCGCGAAGGATGCGCGCACCCTCGACGACCTCGCCGACGAGATCGGCGTGCACAAGTCGACGGTGCTGCGGCTGCTGCGCACCCTCGAACAGCACCACTTCGTCCGCCGCGAAGGCGCCCGGTACTACCGGCTGGGCAGCGCGATGTTCGACCTGGCCAACCAGGCGCTCGACTCGATCGACGTCCGGCGCAGCGCCCAGCCCGCGCTCGCCGCGCTCAACGCGCGCACCGGCCACACCGTGCACCTGGCCAGCTACGACGACGGCGAAGTCGTCTACATCGACAAGTACGAGGGCCGCCACTCGGTGCGGATGTACTCGCGCGTCGGCAAGCGCGCGCCGCTGCACTGCACGGCGGTGGGGAAGGTGCTGGTCGCCGCGATGCCCGCGGCCCGGCGCGAGGAGATCGCGCGGTCGATCGAGTACCGGGTGCTGACCCCGAACACGATCACCACGCCGTCGGACTTCCTGGCGGAGCTGGAGCGCGTGGCGCACCTCGGTTACGCCGTCGACAACGCCGAGCACGAAGACTTCATCCACTGCGTCGCCGCCCCGGTCCGCGGCGCCGACGGCGAGGTGCTCGCCGCGGCGTCGATGTCGGTGCCGAAGGTGCTGCTCGACTACGAAGGCCTGCTCGCCCTGGTCCCGGACCTGCGGGCGGCGACGCACGAAGCTTCCGTCCACAGTGGATGGACGGGGAACGGAAAGGGGCACTGATGAGCAAGACGGCAGTTTCCACCGAGAACGCGCCGAAGCCGCCGGCGAAGTTCTCGCAGGCCGTCCGCAAGGGGAACCTGCTGCAGGTCGCCGGCCAGGTCGCGTTCGACCCGGCCACCAACGAGATCGTCGGCGACGACGTCGTGGGCCAGACCCGGCAGACGTTCAAGAACATCGAGGCCGTGCTGGCGGAGGCGGGCTCGAGCCTGGCCGACGCGATCATGGTCCGCGTGTACCTGACCGACACGGCGCACTTCGCGCCGTTCAACGAGGTGTACAACGAGCTGATCGGTGACGCCCCGCACGCCGCGCGCACGACGGTGTACGTCGGCCTCCCGGGCGAGCTGCTCGTCGAGATCGACGTGCTCTGCGTGCTGGACTGAGCCTTCGGTGGGCCGGGATCGCTCCCGGCCCACCGGTTCAGCCGAGGACGCTCGTGTAGCCGTTGAGCGCGGGCTGCCCGCCGAGGTGGGCGTAGAGGACGTTGGAGTCGCTCCCGATCTCGCCGCGGCCGACGAGGTCGATGAGTCCCGCCATGGACTTGCCCTCGTACACCGGGTCGGTGATCATGCCTTCCAGCCGGGCGCACGTCTCGATCGCGTCCACAGTGGACCTGTCGGGGATGCCGTAGATCCCGGCGTGGTAGCGGTCGTCCAGCTCGACGTCGGCGATCTGGCCGGCGCCGATCAGGTCCGCGGTGTTCCGCGCGATCCGGGTGATCTGCTCGCGGGTCTCGGCCGGCTTCGCCGAGCCGTCGATGCCGAGGATCCGCCGCGGCTTGCCGCTCAGCGCCGTCCCCGCGACCATCCCACCCTGCGTGCTGCCGGTGACCGAGCAGACGATCACCGTGTCGAAGAAGACGCCGAGTTCTTCTTCTTGTTTCTCGAGTTCGACGATCCAGTTCGCGAAGCCCAGCCCGCCGAGCCGGTGGTCCGAGGCACCCGCCGGGATGGCGTACGGCTTCCCGCCGTGCTCTTCGATCTCGGCGACCGCGTCTTCCCACGCCTCCTTGAAGCCGATGCCGAAGCCGGCCTGGACGAGCCGGACGTCCGCGCCGAGGATGCGCGAGAGCTGGATGTTGCCGACCTTGTCGTACAGCGGGTCGTGCCAGTCGACCCAGCTTTCCTGCACCAGCACGGCCTTGAGCCCGGCCCGCGCCGCGGCGGCCGCGACCTGCCGCGTGTGGTTGGACTGGACGCCGCCGATCGAGACGAGGGTGTCGGCGCCTTCCTTCAGGGCGTCCGCGACGAGGTATTCGAGCTTGCGGGTCTTGTTGCCACCGTAGGCGAGACCGGAGTTCACGTCCTCACGCTTCGCCCAGACCTTCGCGCCGCCGAGGTGGGCGGTGAGGCGTTCGAGCGGGTGCACCGGCGACGGGCCGAACAGCAGCGGGTAGCGGGGGAAGTCGGCGAGGGTCATCGGTCCTCCAGCAGATCGGTCCAGATGGTCGAGATCACGGAAACGGCGGTGGCGGGGTCGCGGGCTTCGAGCGCGTCGATGAGCTTCGTGTGGCGCAGGACGGAGTTCCAGGCGAGCGCCGAGCTGAACCGCGCGTGTTCGAGCCGGCGCAGCAGGGGGGTGTAGCGGTCGAGGGTCGCGGCGACGGCGGCGTTGCCGGCCAGCCGAACGGGGATGTCGTGGAGTTCGTCGTCCGCCTTGACCGCCGCTTTGACGTCACCGGCCTCGATGGCTTTCGCGAAGCGATCGTTGGCGGCGCGCATGGCGGCGACGTCTTCCGGACGGCACTTCGCGGCGGCCTGCCGGACGGCAAACTCGTGCAGCACCCGGACGATCTCCCTCGCGTCGAGGACGTCGGGGGACATGACCTCGGAGACGCGGGTGTAGCTCTGCGGCTTCGAGTCGACGAGACCTTCTTCGGCCAGGCGGCGGAGGGCTTCGCGGACGGGCGCCTTGGAGAGCCCGAGCTGCTCGGCGAGGTCGCCGTCGCGCAGGGGGGCGCCGGGTGGGAGGGACCCGTCCACGATGGCTTGCCGGATGTGGTCGTACGCCTCGTCGCGCAGGAGTGGGCGGGTGACCTTCGGAAGACTCACATCTAACATGTTAGATGTCAGAGGCGCGGCGGGGAAGACCTGGTCGGGTGAACTGCGAGCCGTCTTACTTCTTCAGGTCGCTGCGGACGCGCCAGTGGCGTTGTTCCGCTTCGGCGTTCGCGGGCGCCCGGCGGCGCGACCAGCTGGAAGGTTACGGACCCGCGTCGCGGACGGTGATCCCGACTCCGTGGGGGAGGAAAGTGGCGCCCGCTCAGTCCGCGGGCGGGTCCGGCTCGTACGGCGAGCATGGCCGGCGTGGCGCAGCCGAGGCTGGAGGCGGAGTCCGGGGCCCCTTTTCGCCGCGGGCGGGTCCGGCCCGTACTTCAGGGGTTGGTGCGGCGAGGCCTCGAGTGTGCCCGGCGGCGAGCAGGGCCGGCGCGGTTCGGCTGGAGGCGGGGTCCGGCGCCTCTTCTCGCTGCGGGCGGGTCCGGCCTGTGCTTCGGGGGTTGGTGCGGCAAGACCTCAAGCGGGGGCCCTGGCTGCGGGTAGAGCGCGAGGCCCCTTTCGTCCGCGGGCGGGTCCGGGCCGTGACCCCGGGCCGCGCCGGAAACGCCCGACCGGGCCCGGCGACGGCCGGCGTGCCCACGCCGTAGCGCCCGGCCGGCGCACCGCACCGGCCGGGCCGTCGGCTCAGTAAACGGGGCCGGTGTACTTTTCCCCAGGACCCTGACCAGGGGGATCGGGCACGACCGAAGCCTCCCGGAAGGCCTTCTGCAGCGACTGCAGACCGTCCCGCAACGGGCCGGCGTGCAGGCCCAGGTACTCGGCGGACGCCGTCACCAGCCCGGCGAGCGCGGTGATCAGCCGGCGGGCCTCGTCGAGGTCGCGGTGCGGGGAGGTCTCCGGGTCGGCGTCGGCGAGGCCGAGCCGCTCGGCGCCGGCCGACAGCAGCATCACGGCCGCGCGGCTGATCACCTCCACGCTCGGGATCTCCTCGAGCTGCCGTTCGGAATAGGGGGGCTGTTCGGGGGGTTGTTCTGACACGTCTGGTACCCTTCCACGAGCGACCAGCCCCTGAGCGATCGGGGGCGGCAAGTGGAGCCCCGCTCCCACCCGCGTCACCGTTCAGGTGGCCGGGTCCGGTCTCGCCCGGACGTCAGTCCAGGGTGAAGAAGTGTCCTCCGGGGCACGATCGGAAACAGAGTGGGCCCCGCGCACCGAAAGGTGACCGGGGCCTTCGCTATGTGGGCACCAGGTCGAACGAGAACAGGAAACATTCCTCGGACCAAGGAGGCCCCATCAGCTCCGAGACACGCATCAACGACCGAATCCGGGTGCCGGAGGTCCGACTCGTCGGACCCGCCGGTGAACAGGTCGGCATCGTCCGGATAGAGGATGCGCTGCGCCTGGCGCAGGAGAACGATCTCGACCTCGTCGAGGTCGCGCCGCAGGCCCGCCCGCCGGTGTGCAAGCTCATGGACTTCGGCAAGTTCAAGTACGAGAGCGCGCAGAAGGCCCGCGAGTCGCGGCGCAACCAGCAGCTGACCGTCATCAAGGAACAGAAGCTGCGCCCCAAGATCGACCAGCACGACTACGAGACCAAGAAGGGTCACGTGTCGCGCTTCCTGGCGGCCGGCAACAAGGTCAAGGTCACGATCATGTTCCGCGGTCGCGAGCAGTCCCGGCCGGAGCTCGGCTACCGGCTGCTGCAGAAGCTCGCCGAAGACGTCACGGAGCTCGGCTTCGTCGAGTCGTCGGCCAAGCAGGACGGTCGCAACATGATCATGGTGCTGGCCCCGCACAAGAACGTGAAGCCGAAGGCGAAGGCCGAGGCGGTCCCCGAGCCGACTCCCGACGCGTAGGCGCCGACCAGCACGAGTCAGCGGCTCACCGGAATCTCCGGTGAGCCGCCGCACGAAAGAGGACTGAAATGCCGAAGATGAAGACCCACAGCGGTACGTCCAAGCGGATCCGCGTCACGGGCACGGGCAAGCTGCGCCGCCAGAAGGCCGGGCGCCGCCACCTCATGGAGAAGAAGTCGAACCGCCTCACCCGCCGGCTCGAGGGCACGACCGAGCTGGCGAAGACCGAGGCCGGCCGCGTCAAGCGCCTGCTCGGCATCTGATCCCGCAGAACTTGCTGTAACCACCCGGGGCGTTTCCCCTCGCCCCCTGAGATCGACAGGATGGACCCGTGGCACGCGTCAAGCGGGCGGTCAACGCCCAGAAGAAGCGTCGCGCAACTCTCGAACTGGCCAGCGGCTACCGCGGCCAGCGTTCGCGGCTGTACCGCAAGGCCAAGGAGCAGACGCTTCACTCGCTCAACTACGCCTACCGGGACCGCCGTGCCCGCAAGGGTGACTTCCGCCGCCTGTGGGTCACCCGCATCAACGCGGCCGCCCGCGAGAACGGCGTGACCTACAACCGGTTCATCCAGGGCATCAAGGCCGCGGGTGTCGAGGTCGACCGCAAGATCCTCGCGGACCTCGCCGTCAACGACGCCGCCGCCTTCACCGCGCTGGCCGAGCTCGCCAAGGCCAACGTGAACACCGAAGCGAAGTCGGCCTGACCGGCAGCTTTCCCCGGCCCGGGGCGGATCCGTTCACCGAACGGACCCCCCGGGTCGTTGCTGCGCGCAAGCTGACGCGGCGCGCGGAACGCGACAAGACCGGCCGCTTCCTGGCCGAAGGCGCCAACGCCGTCGAGGCCGCGCTCGAGCACGGCACCGTGCACGAGCTGTTCGTCACCGCCCGCGCGGCGGAGCAGCACGCGGACCTCCTCGAGACGGCCCGCGCGGCCGGCGTCGGGGTCTCGCCGATCACCGACCGCGCCGCCGACGGGCTGTCGGAAACCGTGACGCCCCAGGGCATCGTGGCCGTCTGCGTGCTGCTCGACCGTCCGCTCGAAGCGGCCGTGACGCCGGGCGCCCGGCTCGTCGTGGTGCTCGTGGACGTCGCCGACCCCGGCAACGCGGGCACGGTCATCCGCGTCGCCGACGCCGCGGGCGCCGACGCGGTCGTCCTGGCCGGCGACACCGTCGACCCGCACAACGGCAAGTGCGTCCGCGCCGCCGCCGGCAGCCTCTTCCACCTGCCGATCACGCGGGTCCGGGACGTGCCCGCCGCGCTGGCCGCCTGCTCGGCCGCGGGCCTGCGGACGTTCGCCGCCCACGGCTACGCCGACGCCGAACTCGATCGGGTGGATCTCACCGCCCCGACCGCCTGGGTCTTCGGCAACGAGGCCCACGGCCTGCCCGCCGACGTCCTCGAGCGCACCGACCTCGCGGTCCGGATCCCGCTGTACGGCAAGGCGGAGAGCCTCAACCTCGCCACCGCGGCGGCGGTCTGCGTCTACACGAGTGCGCTGGCGGCACACCGCTGACCAGCCGCTAGGCTCCGCCCGACCAGATCGTTCCGGGGGGATCCATGGGCAAGCTCGCTCGTTCGTACGCGTTGTTCACCGCTTCGGTGCGGGTGTTGCGCGCCCACCGGGGCCTGGCCTGGTTCCCGGTGCTGGCCGGCCTCGCCGGGCTGTTCGTCGCCGGGGTGTTCCTGACACCGGCGTTCTTCCTCTCCCACGTCGAGATCGCCGACGGCGGCCGCCCCACGGCCGGGTCGTGGGTGCTGCTCGCCGCGTTCTACGTCGCTTCGGCGTTCGTCGCGATCTTCTTCAACGCGGCGCTGATCTCCCAGGCCGACGTCGCGCTCCGCGGCGGCGTCCCGGCGGTCGGGGCGGGCTTGGCCGCGGCCGCGCGCCGGTGGCCGGCGCTGCTCGGCTGGGCCGCCGTCTCCGCGACGGTCAGCCTGGTCCTGCGCGCGATCGAGGAGCGGCTCGGCTTCCTCGGCCAGTTCGTCGCCGGCCTGATCGGCCTGGCCTGGCGGCTCACGACGTTCCTCGTGCTGCCCGTCGTCGTGCTCGAGGGCGCGGGGGTGAAGGCCGGCGTCCGGCGGTCGGTGGAGCTGTTCCGCCGGACGTGGGGCGAGAACGTCGCCGGCGGCATCGGGATCGGCCTGATCGGCTTCATCCTGAGCCTGGCGGGCTACGCCGTGCTCGTGCTGGCCGGCTTCCTGCTCGGCGGCGGCCCGGCCACCGTCTTCGTCTGCCTCGGCCTCGCGCTCGTCTGGTCGGTGCTGGTGGCCGTCTTCACCTCGACGTTGTCCGGCATCTACCAGACCGCGCTGTACCGCTACGCCGCCGAGGGCGTGGTGGCCGGCGAGTTCGCGGACGCCGACTTCGCGGGGGTTTCCCCGCGCGGTGAGCGGGTGGCCGCGCGGCCACGGGGCGACCGGGGGCGCGCGGACCCGATCCCATAGACTTTTCCCGCCTTTGACCTCTCGTGCGCCGCGTGTCCGGCGGCGCCCGAACGAACCAGTCCCAGCGGACGCCGAGGAGTTATGTCCGGAGCCAAGGAGAAGGAAGCCCAGGGCGCGGTTTTGGCCCCCGAAACGCTGCAGGAGGCGGTCAAGGCCGCCGAAGCGGCGTTCGCCGCCGCGACCGGGCTCGAGGCGCTGGCCGAGGTCAAGCCCGCGCACCTCGGTGACCAGGCCCCGGTGGGCCTGGCCCGCCGCGAGATCGGCGCCCTGCCCAAGCAGGAGAAGGCCGAGGCGGGCAAGCGCGTCAACGAGGCCCGGCAGGCCGTCCAGGCGGCCTTCGACGCCCGCCGCGCCGAGCTCCAGGTGGAGCGCGACGAGCGTGTCCTGCGCGAAGAAGCCGTCGACGTCACGCTGCCGTGGGACCGCGTCCCGCGTGGTGCCCGCCACCCGATCAGCACGATCTCCGAGCGCGTCGCCGACGCGTTCGTCGCGATGGGCTACGAGGTCGCCGAGGGTCCGGAGCTCGAAGCCGAGTGGTTCAACTTCGACGCGCTGAACTTCGGCAAGGACCACCCGGCCCGCCAGCTGCAGGACACGTTCTACGTCGGCGAGGAGGACTCCGGCCTGGTGCTGCGCACGCACACCTCGCCGGTGCAGGCCCGCACGCTGCTGCACCGCGACCTGCCGGTGTACGTCGTCTGCCCGGGCCGCACGTACCGGACCGACGAACTCGACTCGACGCACACCCCGGTGTTCACCCAGGTCGAAGGCCTCGCGGTGGACAAGGGCATCACCATGGCGCACCTCAAGGGCACCCTGGACGCCTTCGCCCGCGCGATGTTCGGCGAGAGCTCCAAGACCCGCCTGCGCCCGCACTTCTTCCCGTTCACCGAGCCGTCCGCCGAGGTGGACGTCTGGTTCGAGGAGAAGAAGGGCGGCCCCGGCTGGGTCGAGTGGGGCGGCTGCGGCATGGTCAACCCGAACGTGCTGCGCGCCTGCGGTGTCGACCCGGACGTGTACTCCGGCTTCGCCTTCGGCATGGGCATCGAGCGCACCCTGCAGTTCCGCAACGGGATCCCGGACATGCGCGACATGGTGGAGGGCGACGTCCGCTTCACCCTTCCCTTCGGAACGGAGGCGTAGTGCGAGTTCCAGTCAGCTGGCTGACCGAACACCTCGATCTCACCGAGGAGATCACGCCGCAGGACCTCGCCGACGCCTTCGTGCGGATCGGCGTCGAGGTCGACGACCTGAGCGAGCTCGGCCCGGTGACCGGGCCGCTGGTCGTCGGCCGGGTGGCCGAGATCGAAGAGCTCACCGAGTTCAAGAAGCCGGTCCGGTTCTGCCGCGTCGACGTCGGTGAGCCCGCCGACGAGGACGAGGCGCTCGAAGACGAGGAAGACGAAGACGAGGAAGACGAAGCCGGCGAGTTTGACGAGGGCCCGCACGGCATCAAGACCCGCGGCATCGTCTGTGGCGCCCGCAACTTCACCGAGGGCGACCTGGTCGTCGTCGCGCTGCCGGGCAGCGTCCTGCCCGGCGACTTCGCCATCGCGTCCCGCAAGACCTACGGCCGCGTCAGCGACGGCATGATCTGCTCGGCCCGCGAGCTCGGCCTCGGCGACGACCACACCGGCATCCTCGTGCTGCCCTCGGGCACGGCGAGCCCGGGTGACGACGCCCAGGAGCTCCTCGGCCTGAACGACACGGTCATCGAGCTGGCCCCGACCCCGGACCGCGGCTACGCGCTCTCGATCCGCGGCCTCGCACGCGAGCTGTCGAACGCGCTGGACGTCCCCTTCGGCGACCCGGCGCTGCTGGAGGTCCCGGCGGCCGAGGGCGACGCCTGGCCGGTCCGCGTCGAAGACCCGGAAGGCTGCCCGCGGTTCGTGCTGCGCCGGGTCACCGGCCTGGACGCGACCGCGCCGACCCCGTGGTGGATGCGCCGACGGCTGATGCTGGCCGGCATCCGGTCGATTTCGCTGGCCGTCGACGTCACCAACTACGTGATGCTCGAGCTCGGCCACCCGCTGCACGCGTTCGCCACCAAGGCCATCCAGGGCGACCTGGTGGTCCGGCGCGCGAAGCCGGGCGAGAAGCTGACCACTTTGGACGACGTCGAGCGCGCGCTCGACCCGGACGACATCGTCATCGCCGACGACAGCGGCGTCATTTCGCTGGCGGGCACGATGGGTGGTGCGAGCACGGAGATCACGACGGAAAGCACCGACGTGCTCCTCGAGGCGGCGCACTGGAACCCGGCCGCGATCAGCCGCACCGCGCGGCGGCACAAGCTGTTCTCCGAGGCCGCCAAGCGCTTCGAGCGGTTCACCGACCCGCAGCTGTGCCCGGCCGCCGTCGAGCTGGCCGCTCGCCTGCTGCGCCAGTACGGTGACGCGTCGATCCGCCCCGGTCGCACCGACGAGGGCTCGGTCGAGCCGAACCCGCCGGTCGTCATGCCGATCAACCTGCCGGACAAGGTCGCGGGCGTGAACTACCAGCGCGGCGTCACGGTCCGCCGCCTCACCCAGATCGGCTGCAAGGTCGCGGTGAGCACGGGCGACGACGGCACCGGCCTGGTCACGGCGGTCCCCCCGAGCTGGCGCGGCGACCTGCGCCAGCCCGCGGACCTCGTCGAAGAGGTCCTGCGGCTGGAGGGCTACGACAGCATCCCGTCGACGCTGCCTGCCGCCCCGGCGGGCCGCGGCCTGACCGACGCCCAGCGGCGCGTCCGGAGCGTTTCCCGTGCGCTCGCCGAGGCGGGCTACATCGAGGTGCGCCCGTTCCCGTTCGTCGGCGACTCGGTGTGGGACGCCTTCGGCCTGCCGGAAGACGACGTCCGCCGCAACGCGGTCGTGGTCCGCAACCCGCTGGAGGCCGACCGCAACCGGCTGGCCACCACGCTGCTGCCGGGCCTGCTGGACACGCTGCAGCGCAACGTGTCCCGCGGGATGAAGGACGTCTCGCTGTACCACATCGGCCAGGTCGTGCTGCCCGCGCCGAACCCGCTGAAGGTCCCGGACCTCGGCGTCGACCAGCGCCCGAGCGACGAGGAGCTGGCCCTCCTCGAAGCCGCGGTCCCGCAGCAGCCCCTGCACGTCGCGGTGGTCCTCGCCGGCCACCGCCACCGCGCGGGCTGGTGGGGTGCCGGCGAGCCGGCGAGCTGGGCCGACGCGGTCCAGGCCGCCCGCACGATCGCGGAGGCCGCGGGCGTCGAGCTGACGGTCCAGGCAACGGACCTCCCGCCGTGGCACCCGGGCCGCTGCGCCCAGCTGCGCGTCGGCGACTGGCCGATCGGCCACGCCGGCGAGCTGCACCCGAAGGTGGTCGAGGCCCTCGGCCTGCCGCCGCGGACGGTCGCGATGGAGCTGGACCTCGACGCCATCCCGCTCCCGGACGACCGCCCCGCCCCGAGCGTGTCGGGTTACCCGCCGGTGCTCCTCGACGTCGCCCTGGTGGCGAAGTCGGACGTGCCGTCGGCGGACCTCGCGGCGGTGCTGCGCGAGGGAGCGGGCGAGCTCCTCGAGGACATCACGCTGTTCGACGTGTACGCGGGCGAGCAGGTCGGCGAGGGCAAGCGCTCCCTGGCGTACAAGCTCCGCTTCCGGGCAGCCGACCGCACTCTGACGGTCGACGAGGCCACGAAGGCCCGCGACGCGGCGGTGGCCGCGGCCGGCGAGCGCTTCGAGGCGGCTCTGCGCGCCTGACGGAACGCACGACGCTGAAGGAGAGGGGCCGGGCAACCGGCCCTTCTTCGCGTTCCGGCCCAGTCGCGCCCGGGTGTGGCTTGCGTGCTCGCGTTCCGCCGCGGTCGCGCGTGCGTCGGCTGCTTGGGTGCCCGCATCCAGGCGCGTGGTCGCCGGGCCGCGTCCTGCGGCGATCGCCTCGGGCTGCCGGCCGTGCCAACGCGTTCTGGCTCGTGAGGAGCGGTCGCGTGTGGGCGTGGCTTGCGTGCTCACGTTCCGGCGCGGCCGCGCGTGTCGGCTGCTTGGGTGCCCGCATCCAGGCGTGTGGTCGCGGGGCCGCGTCCTGCGGCGATCGCCTCGGGCTGCCAGCCGTGCCAACGCGTTCTGGCTTGCGAGGAGCGGTCGTGCGTGGGCGTGGCTTGCGTGCTCACGTTCCGCCGCGGTCGCGCGTGTGTCGGCAGCCCGTTGCTTCGCGTTCTGGTCGCGTGGGATCCGCCCTTCCCGGTCAGCCGATGTGCTTGAGTGCCTCCCTCCTCGACAGTCCGGACAGTCCCGGGTGATCGTCCACGAAGGACCGCACCCAGTTCGGCGCCGTCTTCGCGTACTCCCGCAGCGCCCAGCCGATTCCCTTGCGCAGGAAGAACTCCGGCTCGGCGATCGCCGGCTCGATCGCCCGGGTCAGCAGGTCCGTGTCCGTCTCCTCCTTCGCACCGACCTGGCAGATGATCGCCGTCCGGCGGCGCCAGAGGTCGGGGTCGGCCGCCCACCTCAGCAGCACCGGCGTCAGCCGGGGGCGGTCGGCACGCAGGATCGGGCCGATCCGGCGGATCGCGAGCTCGTCCACATGGTCCCACCAGGCCCCGCTGACGATCATTTCCTCGTACATCGGCACCAGTTCCGCGTCCTGCCAGCCGCGGTACGCCCGATAGCCGGAAAGATCGATGGCCGCGTAGCGCTCTTCGCGGAATTCGGCGGTCCGCCACAACTCCAGGACGGTCGCTGAATATGTCACTCGATCGGGCAGTATGTGGTCGGCGAGCACCCGCTTGATCAGCACGCTGCGCTGCGGTTTCGCGACCCCGCGGAACGGCATCGCCGACTTCATGTACGCCTGCATCGCGGGCGCTTTCGCCGGGTCGGCCAGCTCCGCCAGCCCGGTGCGGATCGCCTTGACCAGCCGATCGTCCACGTTCATCCGTCCTCCCTGCGCCTTCCGGCGACCCGCAGCGTACTTCCGGCCACCGACAGTTCCGGGACTCGGCGACGGGCGCAGGTCCCGACGAAAGGCGGATGGCGGAAGTCGCGTCGGTCGACGAGATTGTCCAAGGTTGCCGGTAGTTTCGTCGAAATACGGCGAACTCTGTCGAATGCGGACGAAAAGGACGACTGTGAAAAGAATCGTTGCCGCCGTCGCCGCCGCGGGGCTCGCGGCCGGGCTGATGGCCGCCGCGCCCGCCGCCTCGGCGGATCCCGGGGTGCAGTTCACCCCCGCGCCGATCGCCTGGGGGCCCTGCGCGTCGGCGAGCCTCAAGGCCAACGGCGCCGAGTGCGGCTTCCTCGAGGTGCCGATGGACTACGCGAAGCCGGGCGGGACGAAGGTCTCCGTCGCGGTGTCGCGGATCAAGCACAAGACCGCGCAGTCCCAGGGCGTCATGCTGGTGAACCCGGGTGGCCCGGGCGGCTCCGGCCTCGGCCTCTCGGTGCTCGGCAAGTACGTGCCGAACCACGCGGGTGACAACTACGACTGGATCGGCTTCGACCCGCGGGGCGTCGGGTCCAGCAAGCCGTCGATCAGCTGCGACGGGAACTACTTCAGCTACAACCGGCCGGCGTATGTGCCGTCCACGCCGCAGCTGGAGAAGACGTGGCTCGCCCGCTCGAAGGGGTACGCCGACGCGTGCCGCAAGAACGGCGAGATCCTCGACCACATCAAGACGACCGACGTCGCGCAGGACATGGACAGCCTGCGCAAGGCGCTGGGCGAGAAGCAGATCAACTACTACGGCTTCTCCTACGGCACCTACCTCGGCCAGGTGTACAGCACGCTGTACCCGAAGAACGTCCGCCGGATGGTGCTCGACGGCAACGTCGACCCGCGCAAGGTCTGGTACGAGGCCAACCTCGACCAGGACGTCGCGTTCGGCAAGAACATCAAGATCTACTTCGACTGGCTGGCGTCCTACGACAACGTCTACCACCTCGGCAAGACCGGTGGCGCCGTCGAGAAGCTCTGGTACGACACGCAGCGCAAGCTCACCAAGAACCCCGCGGGCGGGGTCATCGGCGGCGACGAGTGGACCGACGTCTTCCTGCAGGCCGGCTACTACGTCTTCGGCTGGGTCGACATGGCCAAGGCTTTCGACGGCTACGTGCACAAGGGTGACTGGCAGACGCTCAAGGCGCTCTACGACAACTCGAACCCGCCGGGCGACGACAACGGCTTCGCCGTCTACCTCGGCGTGCAGTGCACCGACGTGCAGTGGCCGACCAACTGGAACAAGTGGCGCGCCGACAACTGGATCACCTACTTCAAGGCCCCGTTCGAGACCTGGGGCAACGCGTGGTTCAACGCGCCTTGCGTGTTCTGGCCGGCGAAGGCGGGCAAGCCGGTGAACATCGACGGCAGCAAGGTGTCCGGTGCGCTGCTGATCAGCGAAGAGCTCGACGCCGCCACGCCGTACGCCGGCAGTCTCGAGGTCCGCAAGCGGTTCCCGAAGTCGAGCCTGATCAGCGCGCCGGGCGGCACCACGCACGCCGGTTCGCTGTCCGGGGTGTCCTGTGTGGACGACAGGATCGCCGACTACCTGGCCACCGGCGCCCTGCCGAAGCGCCAGCCCGGCAACCACTCGGACGTCCAGTGCAGCCCGGTCCCGCCGCCGGTGCCCGACGGTGCCGCCGCGCAGAAGTCGGACAGCTCCGCGAAGGCCGCCCAGGAGAAGCAGAGCACGCTGGCCCAGCTGCTGCACTTCTGAGCGCAAGTCCCACCCGGTGCCCCGGTCCGGCTCGTCCGGACCGGGGCACCGTCTTGTCCGCCGGTGTCTCATCGTCGCCTCCTCGTGACGCGGTGTGGTCGCCTGCGACGCTAGAGGAGGGGTCCGACAATTTCGGAGCGAAGTCGGCCGCGAGCAGCGCGTGGCCGAAAATTGTCGGGGGTGCGCGCTAGCTTCGGGGCATGTCGATCATCGAAGAGCGCCGGACCGAGATCCGGGCACAGGAAACCACCTACCAGATCGTGGTCGCGACCAGGACGGACCTCGACCGCGCCGAACCGACCCCCAAGGTCATGATCACGCTCGAAGCCGGCGGCCCCGGCGGCGAACCGGTCGCTGAGGGCAGCCTCGACCTGGACGTCGCGGTGGCGGCCACGGTCGCCGACCTGGTCGCCGAGGAGTTGCTCTCCGCGACCGGCGCGGCCCGGCCCCCGCGGCGAAGATCCGCCGGCCGCCCCGCCCAGCAAGGCCGCCCGTGGAACGAGGAGATGGACGCGGAACTGGAAAGCCGCTGGATCGCGGGCGAGAGCGTCGCCGAAATCGCGACGTCGTTCGAGCGCACCCCCGGTGGCATCCGCGCCCGGCTGCCCCGCGTCGGCTGCGACCCGGAGAACCCGGGCTGCTACCTCCCCGTGCCGCCGAGCAGGCGCACGGACCTGGACGGAGGTGAGCCGAGCTGACCAGCGGCGGCGGGCCGGTCCGTGGTGGGCCGGCCCACCGCCCCGAGCGGGGGAGGAAATCCCGTGCACAGACCATCGAAGAACAGGCGGACCGCGCCGGCGGTCATCGCCTGCCGCGCCCGGCCGTCGTCCCCTCGCGGCCGCGCGACATCCTGCCCTTCAACGCGGCAGAGGCTCACCGGCCGCCGCGTGGGCGCGGGCGCCCAGCACCTTCAGGTGCCCGACCAGTTCCGCCGGTTCCTCGACCGTGAACTCACATCCCAGGCCCAGCAGCCGGAACGCGAGCCAGTCCAGCGTGTCCGCGTGGGTCCGCCACCGGCACCGGCCGTCGCCGAGGTCGGTCAGTTCGCCGGCCGCCAAGCCGAGCCGGGCCGCGATCTGCGCCGCCGGCTCGGCCAACACGGCCACCGCGCGGTACGTCGGCGCGAGGTCGTAGAGCCGGTCGAGGACGTAGGCCGCGAGGTCCGCCGCCGGTGGCTTGCGCGGGGTGGTGCGGCCGCCGGTCGCCTGGGCGTCGCGGACGCGGTCGGCGCGGAAGACGCGCCAGTCCGCCCGGTCGAGGTCGTAGGCGACCAGGTACCAGCGGCGCCCCGCCGCGACCAGCCGGAGCGGCTCGGCCCGGCGCCGGGTCTCGGCCCCGTCGTTCGCCCGGTAGCGGAAGCGGACCGTCTCGTGGTTGGTGATCGCACCGGCGAACACGGTCAGCTGCGCGGGGTCGACGACGGGCCCGGTGGCCGGCACGGCGACCGTCGCCGTGCCGAGCGTGCCCACCCGGCGGCGCAACCGGGCGGGCAGCACCTGCTCCAGCTTGGCCAGCGCCCGCACCGACGCCTCCTCGATCCCGGAAACGGACTGCCCCGCGGCGGTCCGCAGTCCCACGGCGATCGCGACGGCTTCGTCGTCGTCGAGCACCAGTGGCGGCATCGCGGTGCCGGCGACCAGCCGGTACCCGCCCGCGACGCCACGGCTGGCCTCGACCGGGTAGCCGAGCTCGCGCAGCCGGTCGATGTCGCGGCGGATCGTGCGCGGGCTGACCCCGAGCCGGCCGGCGAGTTCGCTGCCCGGCCATTCCCGTGGCGTCTGGAGCAGCGAGAGCAGGCCGAGCAGCCGGGCCGGGGTGTCCGTCATGCGCTCAGCATCCCAAGGTGGCGGGCACCACTTCCCGGTAAGCCTGTTTGTTTAGCCTTGCAGGGGCGTGCATAATCATGCGTATGACGGTGAACATCGCGGTGGCCGGAGCCAGCGGGTACGCGGGCGGCGAGCTGCTGCGCCTGCTCCTGACCCATCCCGAGGTGCGGATCGGCGCGCTCACGGCCGCCAGCAGCGCGGGCACCAGACTCGGCGTCCACCAGCCGCACCTCGTCCCGCTCGCCGACCGCGTCCTCGCCGAGACGACGCCGGAAACCCTCGCCGGCCACGACGTCGTCTTCCTGGCGCTGCCCCACGGTCACTCCGCCGAGATCGCGGCGCAGCTCGGCCCGGACGTCCTGGTCGTCGACCTCGGCGCCGACCACCGCCTGGCCGACCCGGCCGACTGGCAGCGCTGGTACGGCGGCGAGCACGCCGGCCAGTGGCCGTACGGCCTGCCGGAACTGCCCGGCGCCCGCGAGCGGCTCACCGGCACCAAGCGCGTCGCCGTGCCCGGCTGCTTCCCGACCGGCGGCTCGCTGGCCCTCGCGCCCGCCTTCACCGACGGGCTGATCGAGCCGGACGTCACGGTCGTCGCGGTCACCGGCACCTCCGGCGCGGGCAAGAGCCTGAAGCCGAACCTGCTCGGCTCCGAGGTGATGGGCTCGGCGAGCGCGTACGGCGTCGGCGGCGCCCACCGCCACACCCCGGAGTTCGCGCAGAACCTCTCGGCCGTCGCGGGGGAGCGGGTCACCGTGTCCTTCACCCCGGTCCTCGCGCCGATGCCCCGCGGCATCCTCACCACGGCGAGCGCGCCGCTGAAGGGTGACGTCGGCGAAGCCGCGGTCCGCGAGGCCTACGAGAAGGCCTACGACGCCGAACCGTTCGTCCAGCTGCTGCCCGCCGGCGCCTGGCCGACCACCGCGTCGACGCTCGGCTCGAACAACGTCCAGCTGCAGGTCGCGGTCGACACCGGCGCCCGGCGGCTGGTCGTCGTCGCCGCGATCGACAACCTGACCAAGGGCACCGCGGGCGGTGCCGTCCAGTCGATGAACCTGGCCCTCGGCCTCCCGGAAACCACCGGGCTTCCCACCGTAGGAGTGGCACCGTGACCGTCACCGGCCCCCAGGGCTTCCGCGCCGCCGGCGTCGCCGCCGGGATCAAGGCTTCCGGCGCGCTCGACCTCACGCTGGTCGTCAACGACGGCCCGCTGGACGTCGCGGCCGGCGTGTTCACCCGCAACGTCATCAAGGCCGCACCGGTGCTGTGGTCGCAGGAAGTGCTCAAGCAGCAGCGGCTCAAGGCCGTCGTGCTCAACTCGGGCGGCGCCAACGCGGCCACCGGGCCCGGCGGCTTCCAGGACACCCACGCCACCGCCGAAAAGGTCGCCGAAGTCCTGCAGGCCGGCGCGATCGAGGTGGCCGTCTGCTCGACCGGTCTGATCGGCGAACGGCTGCCGATGCCCGCCGTCCTGTCCGGCGTGGAATCCGCGTTCAAGGCACTCGACGCGAGCGCCGAAGCGAGCCTGAACGCCGCCACCGGCGTGATGACCACCGACTCGAAACCGAAGCAGGCCTTCGCGAAGCACGACGGCGGCTGGAGCGTCGGCGGCTTCGCCAAGGGTGCCGGCATGCTCGCGCCGAACCTCGCCACCATGCTCTCGGTCCTGACCACCGATGCCGTGGTGGACAAGGAAACCCTCGACCGGGCCCTGCGCGCGGCGACCCGGGTGACCTTCGACCGGCTCGACGTCGACGGCGGCACGTCCACCAACGACACCGTGCTGGTGCTGGCGTCCGGCGCGAGCGGGGTCGAGCCCACCGAGCTGGAGCTCACCGAGTTGCTCACCAAGGTCGGCCTCGACCTCGTGCTGCAGCTGCGCGCGGACTCCGAGGGCGCGACGAAGGACGTCAACATCACCGTCCAGGGCGCGGACTCCGAGACCGACGCGATCGCGGTCGCCCGCACGATCGCCGAGGACAACCTGGTCAAGACCGCGCTCTTCGGCTCCGACCCGAACTGGGGCCGGATCGCCATGGCGCTGGGCCGCGTCCCGGCCCGGATCGACCCGGAGACGGTGTCGATCACGATCAACAGCGTCACCCTGTTCGCGCAGGGCATGCCGGCCGCTGACCGGACGGCGGCGGACCTCACCGCGCGGGAGATCGAAATCGTCGTCGACCTCGGCGTCGGCACCGAAGCGGCCACCATCTACACCACGGATCTTTCGCACGGTTACGTCGAAGAGAACAGCGCGTACTCCTCATGAACCAGGAGGCTCTGATTTCCGCGGACGAGAGGTTGGCGACGGCGGCCGAGAAGGCCGGGGTCCTCATCGAAGCACTGCCCTGGCTGCAACGCTTCCACGGCGCCACCGTGGTGGTGAAGTACGGCGGCAACGCCATGATCGACGACCAGCTGAAGGCGGCCTTCGCCGAGGACATGGTGTTCCTGCGGCTGGCCGGCCTGCGCCCGGTCGTCGTCCACGGCGGCGGGCCGCAGATCACCGCGATGCTCACCCGCCTCGGCGTCGAAGGCGAGTTCAAGGGCGGCCTCCGGGTCACCACGCCGGAAACGATGGACATCGTCCGGATGGTGCTCACCGGCCAGGTCAGCCGCGAGCTCGTCGGGCTGATCAATGCGCACGGGCCGTACGCGGTCGGCATCTCCGGCGAAGACGCGCGGCTGTTCACCGCCGAGCGCAAACAGGCCACTGTGGACGGTGAGCAGGTCGACATCGGGCTCGTCGGCGAGGTCGCCGAGGTCAACCCGGACGCGGTGCTCGACATCGTCAACGCCGGGCGCATCCCGGTGGTCTCCACGGTGGCCCCGGACGTCGACGGCGTCGTGCACAACGTCAACGCCGACACCGCGGCGGGCGCGCTCGCGGCGGCGCTGGGTGCCGAAAAGCTGGTGGTGCTCACCGACGTCGAAGGCCTGTACGCGAACTGGCCCGACCGGTCGTCGCTGATCGACCGCATCCGCGTCGACCACCTCGAACCGATGCTGCCCGGCCTGGCCAGCGGCATGATCCCGAAGATGGAGGCGTGCGTGCGCGCCATCCGCGGCGGCGTGCGCCGAGCGCACGTGATCGACGGCAGGCTTGCCCACTCGGTGCTGCTCGAGGTCTTCACCTCGCGGGGCATCGGCACCATGGTCTTCCCCGAAACGGAGCTCCCGTGACCGACATCGAGTCCAACGCCGACGGCCGGCAGCACTGGCAGTCCGCCCTGATGGACAACTACGGCACCCCGGCGCTGACGCTCGTCCGCGGCGAAGGCGCGAAGGTGTGGGACGCCGACGGCAAGGAGTACGTCGACCTGCTCGGCGGCATCGCCGTCAACGCGCTCGGTCACGCCCACCCGGCGGTCGTCGAAGCCGTCACCGCCCAGATCAAGCAGCTCGGCCACACCTCGAACCTGTACGTCAACCCGGTCACCGTCGAACTCGCCGAAGCGCTGCTCGACGTCGCCGGCCTCGCGGGCAACGGCCGGGTGCTGTTCGTGAACTCCGGCGCCGAGGCCAACGAAGCCGCGTTGAAGATCAGCCGGCTGACCGGGCGCACCAAGGTGATCGCCGCCGAAGGCGCGTTCCACGGCCGGACCATGGGCGCATTGACGCTCACCGGCCAGCCCGGCAAGCGCGACCCGTTCAAGCCGCTGGTGCCCGGGGTGGAGCACGTCCCGTACGGCGACGTCGCGGCGCTCAAGGCGGCGGTGGACACCGACACCGCGGCCGTCTTCCTGGAACCGGTGCTGGGCGAGGCCGGCGTCTTCCCGGCGCCGGACGGCTACCTGCAGGCCGCCCGCGAGATCACCAAGGCCACCGGCACGCTGCTGGTGCTCGACGAGGTGCAGACCGGCGTCGGCCGGCTCGGCACCTGGTTCGGCTACCAGCAGGCCGGCGTCGTCCCGGACGTGCTCACGCTGGCCAAGGGCCTCGGCGGCGGGCTGCCGCTGGGCGCGGTCATCGGCGTCGGCGCGGCGGCCGACCTGCTCAAGCCGGGCCACCACGGCACCACCTTCGGCGGCAACCCCGTGTGCTGCGCGGCCGGCCTGGCCGTGCTGAAGACCATCGCGTCCGACGGCCTCCTCGACCACGTTTCGGCGCTGGGCAAGGACATCGCGGCGGGCGTCGAGGCGCTGGGCCACCCGCTGGTCGCCGGGGTGCGCGGAGCCGGCCTGCTGCTCGGCATCGCGCTGAAGCAGCCCGTCTCGGCGGGGGTCGCGAAGGCCCTCCAGGACGCCGGTTACCTCGTCAACCCGATCGCCCCGGAGACCGTCCGGCTCGCGCCGCCGCTCGTGCTCGACGGCGAGCAGGTCGAAGGGTTCCTCGCCGCACTCCCGAACGCGCTCGACTCCACCACGAAGGACTCCGACTGATGCTCCGCCACTTCCTCCGCGACGACGACGTCAGTCCGGCCGAACAGAAGGCCATCCTGGACATCGCCGACGGGCTGAAGGCCGACCCGCTCGGCACCAAGACGCTCGCCGGCAAGTCGATCACGGCGATCTTCGAGAAGAACTCGACGCGCACCCGGTTCTCGTTCGAGGTCGGCATCAGCCAGCTGGGCGGGCACCCGGTGATCGTCGACGGCCGGTCGATGCAGCTCGGCCGGGAGGAGACCATCGAAGACACTTCGCGGGTGCTGTCCCGCTACGTCGACGGGATCGTGTGGCGGACCTTCGCGCAGAAGCGCATCGAGGCGATGGCCTCGGCGGCGTCGATCCCGGTGGTCAACGCGCTCACCGACGAGTTCCACCCGTGCCAGGCGCTCACCGACCTGATGACGATCCGGGAGCGCAAGGGCGAGCTCGCCGGGCTGACCCTCGTCTACCTCGGCGACGGCGCCAACAACATGGCGCACTCGCTGCTGCTCGCCGGGGTCACCGCCGGCATGCACGTCCGCGTGGTCTCGCCGCTCGGCTTCCAGCCCGACCAGCAGGTCATGCTCGACGCCAAGAAGCGCGGCGAGGAGACCGGCGGGACGGCCACCGTCTTCACCGACCCGTACGCGGCGGTCGCCGGCGCGGACGTGCTCGTCACCGACACGTGGACGTCGATGGGGCAGGAGAACGACGGTCTCGACCGGGTGGGCCCGTTCCGCGCGCTCCAGGTCAACGCCGAGCTGCTGAAGAAGGCGGCGGACGACGCGATCGTGCTGCACTGCCTGCCGGCCCACCGCGGCTGGGAGATCACCGACGAGGTGCTCGACGGCCCGGCCAGCGCGGTGTGGGACGAAGCCGAGAACCGCCTGCACGCGCAGAAGGCCCTGCTGGTCTGGCTCTTCGAAGAGAGCCGACGATGACCAGCAGCCGGGTGGGGCGGCAGGCGCGGATCACCGAACTGGTGTCGACCATGACCATCCGCAGCCAGACGGAGCTGGCCAAGCTGCTGGCCGCCGAAGGCATCGAGGTCACGCAGGCGACGCTGTCGCGCGATCTCGACGAGCTCGGCGCGGTCAAGCTGCGCGGTCCGGACTCGGGAGCGCCGGTCTACGTGATCCCCGAGGACGGCAGCCCCGTCCGCGGGGTCCAGGGCGGGACGTCGCGGCTTTCCCGGCTGCTGGCCGAGCTCATGGTCTCGGCGGACTCGTCCGGCAACCTGATGGTGCTGCGGACGCCGCCGGGCGCGGCGCAGTTCCTCGCCAGCGCGATCGACCGGGCGGCCCTGGAGGAGGTCGTCGGCTCGATCGCGGGGGACGACACCGTCGCCGTGATCGCCCGGGAACCGTTGACGGGCAAGGAACTGGCGGAGCGCTTCGCGGCGCTCGCCCAGCGCTCGGCGCACGAGCAAGGAGACGACGGACCACCATGATCCCGATCGGCGACATCTTCCCGGCCGAGGGCGAGTTCCTCGCGCCGGACGAGGTCGTGATCACCTTCGACCGCGGAGTCCCGGTGGCGGTCGACGGCGAGACCGTCTCGGTCGCCGAAGCGCGCCGGATGCTGAGCGCGCGCGGCGAAGCGCAGCGGATCGGCCGCGGCGAGGCGTGCGCCGCGCTCGACCGGCGGGCCGGCCGCGGATGCGCGAGGCTGGCCGACGCCGTCTCGGGCGAAGTCCGCCTGGTCCTGCACGACGGCCGGATCACGGTCGCCTGAACACCCGAACGAACGACGAGGAGAAGCGAGAACAGTGAGCGGGAACGAGCAGCCGGTGCAGCTCTGGGGCGGCCGGTTCGCCAGCGGTCCGGCGGAGGCCATGGCCGCGCTGAGCGCGTCGACGCACTTCGACTGGCGCCTGGCGCCCTACGACATCGCCGGTTCCCGCGCGCACGCCCGCGTGCTGCGCAAGGCGGGCCTGCTCACCGACGACGAGCTGACGGGCATGCTGACCGCGCTGGACGCGCTCGCCCAGGACGTCGCGTCGGGGGAGTTCACGCCGACGATCGCGGACGAGGACGTGCACACCGCGCTCGAACGCGGCCTGCTCGAGCGGGCGGGCACCGAGCTCGGCGGCAAGCTGCGGGCCGGCCGGTCGCGCAACGACCAGGTGGCCACACTGTTCCGGATGTGGCTGCGCGACGCCGCCCGCCGGGTCGTCGCCGGCACCCTGGAGGTCGTCGACGCGCTGGTCTCGCAGGCCAAGCGCCACCCGGACGCGATCCTGCCCGGCCGCACGCACCTGCAGCACGCCCAGCCGGTGCTGCTCGCGCACCACTTGATGGCCCACGGCCAGGCGCTGCTCCGCGACGTCTCGCGCCTGCAGGACTGGGACGCCCGCACGGCCGAGTCGCCGTACGGCTCGGGTGCGCTCGCCGGCTCGTCGCTGGGGCTCGACCCCGAGGCCGTCGCCGAGGAGCTGGGCTTCGCGACCAGCGTCGAGAACTCGATCGACGGCACGGCCTCGCGGGACTTCGTCGCCGAATTCGCCTTCGCCGTCGCCATGCTCTCGGTGAACCTGTCCCGGATCGCCGAAGAGGTGATCATCTGGAACACGGCCGAGTTCGGCTACGTGACACTGGACGACGCCTGGGCCACCGGCAGCTCGATCATGCCGCAGAAGAAGAACCCGGACGTCGCCGAGCTGACCCGCGGCAAGGCGGGCCGGCTGATCGGCAACCTCACCGGCCTGCTGGCCACGCTGAAGGCGCAGCCGCTGGCCTACAACCGCGACCTGCAGGAGGACAAGGAGCCGGTGTTCGATTCGGTCGAGCAGCTCGAGCTCCTGTTCCCGGCGATCGCGGGCATGCTCGCCACGCTGACCTTCCACACCGACCGGCTCGCCGAGCTCGCCCCGGCCGGGTTCACGCTGGCCACCGACATCGCCGAGTGGCTGGTGCGCCAGGGTGTGCCGTTCCGCGTCGCGCACGAAGCGGCGGGCGAAAGCGTTCGCGTCGCCGAAACCCGCGGCGTCGGCTTGGACGAGCTGACCGACGAGGAGTTCGAGAAGATCAACCCGGCGCTCACCCCCGAGGTGCGCGCGGTCCTCACCGTCGAAGGCTCGGTGAAGTCCCGCAACGCCCGGGGCGGGACGGCGCCGGAACGCGTGGCCGAGCAGCGCGACCGGCTGGAAGAGCGCGTCACCGCGGCCCGTCAGTGGCTCAACTAGCCCGCTGGCTACGCTCGGCCGGGTCACCAGGACGAGGGGAGCGGCGTTGAACGACCGGCTGTTCACGCGCGAGGAGCTGGCACTCGATCCCGTCGACCTGGCCCGGCTGCTGCTCGGCTCGGTCCTGGAGGCCGACGGTCCCGATGGCACCGTCGGCGTCCGGCTGGTCGAGGTGGAGGCCTACCGCGGCGAGGACGACCCGGCGTCGCACTGCTACCGCGGTCAGACCCCGCGCAACGCCGTGATGTGGGGGCCCGCGGGTCACCTGTACGTGTACTTCGTCTACGGGATGCACTTCTGCGCGAACATCGTCGGCTCCCACGACGGCGTGGCGGGCGCGGTGCTGCTGCGGGCGGGCGAGGTCGTCACCGGCCTCGACGTCGTCCGCAAGCGGCGCCCGGCCGCGCGGGGGACCGGCGAACTGGCCAAGGGCCCGGCCATCCTGACGTCGGTGCTCCGCGTCGACCGAGAGCAGAACGGCGTCGACCTGACCGATCCGGCGTCACCCGTCCGGATCTACCAGGGCGAACGCGTGCCGGACGAGCTGATCCGCACCGGCCCCCGCGTCGGCGTCGCGATGGCGATGGAGACGCCGTGGCGGTTCTGGGTCGACGGGTCACCGGCCGTGTCCACCTACCGGCGCGGCGGGAAGCGGCGGGTCCGACCCGCCAGTTAGTCGGTTGACCTGGTGCGGGAGGATCTACAGGCGTGAGCGAACACATCCTCGACGAGCTGTCCTGGCGCGGCCTGATCGCGCAGTCCACCGACATCGACGCCCTCCGGCGCGAGCTCGACCAGGGTCCCGTCACGCTCTATTGCGGGTTCGACCCGACCGCGCCCAGCCTGCACGCCGGCAACCTGGTCCCGCTGCTCATGCTCAAGCGCTTCCAGCGCGCGGGGCACCGGCCCATCGTGCTGGCCGGCGGCGCGACCGGGATGATCGGCGACCCGCGCGACACCGGTGAGCGCACGCTGAACACGCTCGACGTCGTCGCCGAGTGGGCCGGGCGCATCCGCGGCCAGCTCGAGCGGTTCGTCGACTTCGACGACTCGCCGACCGGCGCGATCGTCGAGAACAACCTGAACTGGACCGGGCAGCAGAGCGCCCTGGAGTTCCTGCGCGACGTCGGGAAGCACTTCTCGATCAACGTCATGCTCAACCGGGAGACGGTGAAGCGGCGGCTCGAGGGCGACGGCATGTCGTACACCGAGTTCAGCTACCTGCTCCTGCAGTCGCAGGACTACCTGCAGCTGCACCGCCAGTACGGCTGCAAGCTGCAGGTCGGCGGGTCCGACCAGTGGGGCAATCTCGTCGGCGGGGTCGACCTGATCCGCCGGACCGACGGGGCGAGCGCGCACGCGCTGACCGCGCCGCTGGTCACCGACGCCGAGGGCCGCAAGTTCGGCAAGTCGACCGGCGGCGGGAATCTCTGGCTCGACCCGGAGATGACCTCGCCCTACGCCTGGTACCAGTACTTCGTGAACGTGGGCGACGCCGACGTCATCCGCTACCTGCGGATGTTCTCCTTCCTCGAGCAGGAGGAGATCGCTTCGCTGGCCGAGGACACCGAACAGCGCCCCCACCTGCGCGCCGCGCAGAAGCGGCTGGCGGAGGAGTTCACCGTTCTCGTGCACGGCGAGGAGCAGACCCGGCAGGTCATCGCCGCGAGCCAGGCCCTGTTCGGCCGCGGCGAGCTCGGCGACCTGGACGAACGCACCCTCGACGCCGCGATGGCCGAGGTGCCGAACGGCAAGGTCGACCCGTCGGGCGAGCCGACGATCGTCGACCTGTTGCTCGCCGGGGGACTGGTGGACAGCAAGGGCGCCGCGCGCCGCACGCTCAAGGAGGGCGGCGCGTACGTCAACAACGTGAAGATCGCGGACGAGGAGTGGAAGCCGGCGCCGGGCGACGCCCTGCACGGCAAGTGGCTCGTGGTCCGCAAGGGCAAGCGCAACGTCGCCGGCGTCGCGCTCGGCGGCTGAACGCCCTCCGGAGGCCCGGAACAAGGGCCTGACCTGCGGGAACGCGGTTAAGGGACCCCCCTGTTTCGGGGCCTCTGACGGGGTGTAAAGTTCTCCAAGTCGCCAGGGAAACCGGGTGGCCACCGGGACACGAACCAAGCTCTCGCGGAAAGCGATTGAGTGGGTGTCCCACCAAAAACTGCTAGGAATACTCGCTTCGAGTAAGGCCGCTTGACGGCGGTGCGACTCGGGGTGTGTTGCTTGAGAACTCAACAGTGTGCTAGTGAACTAAGCCAGTAGAGCTTATGTATTGAACCTCGTATGAGGTTCCTTTGAGAGCATTAAATTGCCTCGATTAAACTGTTCATTGTTGGAGAGT
>NZ_JAEBEF010000012.1:0-427865 GCF_046548815.1 Amycolatopsis sp. cmx-4-83
AACCCAGCGCCGCGAAGCCCTCCCAGGCTGGCTACACACCTACAATCACCACCGCGGCCACACCGCACTCGCCGGCAAACCCCCCGCCAGCCGCGTCCCCAACCTCACAGGGCAATACAGCTAGCCGTCGGTCTTCAGGATGTCGGCCAGCCGGAGGGCGGCCGCGACGACCTGCGGGCCCACCTCGGCGGCCTTCAACGGCTCCATCGAGACGACGCCGACGCTCGCCTTCAGCCCCGGCACCCCGCGGACCGGGGCCGCTACCCCGGACGCCCCTGCTTCGAGCTCACCCGCCGACGTCACCCAGCCGTCGCCGCCCGGCCGCAGCGACATCGCCTTGCCCGCCGCGCCGGCGGTCAGCGAGTGCCGGCTCCCGACGCGGTAGGCGACGTGGAAGTTCGTCCACGACGGCTCGACGACGGCCACCGCAAGCGCTTGCGTCCCCTGCGCGACCGACAGGTGGGCGGTCGCGCCGACCTTTTCGGCCAGCTCGCGCAGCACCGGCCCGGCCGCGTCCCGCAGCTGCGGGAGGACCTGGCCGGCCAGCCGGAGCAGGCCGACGCCGAGCCGGACCTTGGTGCCGTCGCGCCAGACCAGCCCGCGCTCCGACAGCGGCACGAGCAGCCGGTAGACGGCCGCGCGGCTGGCCCCGATGGTGACCGCCAGCTCGGAGATGGTCGCCGCGTCGCCGCCGGCGTCGGCCACTGCCTGCAGCAGCGCCAACCCCCGGTCGAGCGTCAGCGACCCCTCCCGGCTGGTCACAGCAAGCCGAGTTCGCCCAGGTCGGCGACCGGCTCATCGAACGACGCGGCCGCGTACGACGCGAAGAGCGCCCGCACGGCCTTCGCGGCCGGCTCGGACAGCGCCCGGGCCTCGTCGGCCAGCGCCTGGGCGTCGGTCGACTCCAGCGCCGCCCGGACGTCGCCGCCGGCGAGGCTGCGCGCGGAGGCCACGAGCAGGTTGAGGAAGCCGTGGTGCACGAAGCCGGTGTCCGGGTCCGTGTGCCGCACCGCGCGGTGCAGGCTGTTCGTCGCCTTGAACGACGCCCCGCTCGATCCGGAGACCACGGCGAGGAAGTCCGCGACCTCGTCGACGTTGGGGAAGTTCTCCCCCGCCTTGCCGCCGCAGCGGATCTTCGGCCAGCTGCCGTGCTCGATCACCTTGCGCACGCCGTCCAGCCAGCCGACGCCGCGCCGCGGCTCGACCACCCGGATGACGTCCTCGGGGACGAACTCCGAGACGCGCTCCAGCCACACCTCGTCGACGTCCGACGGCGCGGGCATCTCGACCATCCGCAGCGCCAGCAGCTCACTGCGCGACTCGACGATCGAGATGGCCTTCGGGACGCCGCCGAGGCCGGTGTCGATGATCAGTGAAAGCGGCAGGGGCTGCTTCGGCTTGATCTTGATCAGCTCGGTGATCAGCTCCGGCAACCGCGAGGCCTGGCAGAGAAAAACCCCCAGGACACCGGCGTGTTCGGACTCCCGGCTCGCGAAATGCGCGCGCAGGGCTTCGGGCATGGCCGCATCGCCCGGAGGGAACAGCGCCGAGTCGTCGACGAGCCTCGCGAACAGGGGAGGAATCCCACGGGGGCCGGGGGGCGTGAGTTCCACAGCGCTTGACACGACTGACACGCTAGTAGCGTACGGCATGAGGACAAAATCGTCCGCACAGCGGACACGTCTGGAGGGCACGGCGATGCCTTACTACCGGCAAGTAGGCGAGATCTCGCACAAGCGGCACACCGCGTTCCGCAAGCCGGACGGCGGCCTCTACGCCGAGGAGCTGATGGGCGTCGAGGGCTTCTCGGCCGACTCCGCCCTGCTCTACCACCGCGGCCTGCCGACGGCGATCGTCGACGCCGTTGCGGTCGAGGAGGACCGCGGCTCGCTGACGCCGAACCTGCCGCTCAAGCCGCGGGCCTTCAAGACGCAGGAGCTCAAGTTCGGCGGCGAGACCGACGCCGTGACCGACCGGCGCCGGCTGTTCGGCAACAACGACGTCACCATCGGCTTCGTCACCGCGACCGCGCCGAGCCCGCTGTACCGCAACGCGGCCGGCGACGAGCTCTTCTACGTCCACGGCGGCTCCGCGACGGTCGAGACGATCTACGGCAGCATCGACATCGGCGACGGCGACTACCTCGTGCTCCCGACGTCGTGCACCTACCGCGTCGTCCCCCACGGCGAGGTCAACCTCTTCACGCTCGAGGCGCGCGGCCACATCGGGCCGCCGAAGCGGTACCTGTCGGCGAAGGGCCAGTTCCTGGAGCACGCGCCGTACTGCGAGCGCGACATCCGCGGGCCGTCGTCGCCGCTCGTGGTGGACGGCGAGGACGTCGAGGTGCTCGTGCGGCACCGCGCGGGCCTCACGCGCTACACGTACGCGACGCACCCCTTCGACGTCGTCGGCTGGGACGGCTGCCTCTACCCGTGGGCGTTCAACATCGACGACTTCGAGCCGATCACCGGCCGCGTGCACCAGCCGCCGCCCGTGCACCAGACGTTCGAGGGCCCGAACTTCGTCGTCTGCTCGTTCTGCCCGCGGAAGGTCGACTACCACAAGGACTCGATCCCGGTGCCGTACAACCACGCGAACGTCGACTCCGACGAGCTGATGTTCTACGTGCGCGGCAACTACGAGGCCCGCAAGGGCTCGGGCATCGGCGTCGGCTCGCTGTCGCTGCACCCCTCCGGGTTCACGCACGGCCCGCAGCCGGGCGCGGCGGAGGCGTCGATCGGCGCGGAGTTCTTCGACGAGACCGCGGTCATGGTCGACACGTTCGCGCCGCTGGACCTCGGCGAGGCCGCCGACGCGTCCGAGGATCCCGGGTACGCGTGGACGTGGTCGCGCCGCGGACCCAAGGGATAGTCAAGTTTCCCGAATTACCGTCCCGTTCCCGTTCCGCTGCCGGATAATGAGATTTCCGGTGGCGGAACGGGGAGGGTTCGATGATCAATTCCCAACCAGCACGGCGAAAGAGAAAGATTCTCCCGTTCCTGGCCGCGATCGTGGTCGCCGCCGGGCTGATCATCGGGATCCGCGCCTGGACCAGCGACTCGGGTGACGAGGCCGAGGCGCCGAAGTGCACCGGTTCGGACGCCGTCGCGCTGAACGTCGCTTCGTCACCGGAAAAGGCCGGCATCGTCCAGGAAGCCGCGAAGGCCTACTCCGGCCGGACCGTGGCCGGCCATTGCGTCGACGTCGTCGTGAAATCGAAGTCGTCGGGCATCGCGATGCAGGCACTGGCGAACGGCTGGAACGAGGCCACCGACGGCCCGCGCCCGGACGTCTGGACGCCGGCCGCGAGCGGCTGGGTCAACCTGCTGCGCGTCAACGCCAAGGGCGACACCGGGTCGATCGTGCCGGACGGCGACCCGCAGTCGGTCGCGAACTCGCCGCTGACCGTCGCCATGCCGAAGCCGATGGCCGAGGCACTGGGCTGGCCGGCCAAGCCGATCGGCTGGAAGGACCTCGCCACGCTCGCCACCGACCCGGCGGGCTGGGCGAAGTACGGCCACCCGGAGTGGGGCAGGTTCCGGCTCGGCAAGACGAACCCGAACATCTCGACCGCGGGCCTGAACGCCACCATCGGCGCGTACTACGCGGCCACCGGCACGTCGTCCGACCTCACCGCGGCCGCGCTCGAGAAGCCCGAGGCCCGGCAGTTCGTCACGAACATCGAGCAGGCGATCGTGCACTACGGCGACAACACGCTCACCTTCCTGACGAACCTGCAGAAGGCCGACGACCGCGGCGCGGCGCTGTCCTACATCTCGGCGGTGACCGTCGAGGAGAACTCGCTGATCGGCTACAACCTGGGCAACCCGACCAACGACCCGGCCAAGGTCGGCCAGCACGCGCCGCCGAAGGTGCCGCTGGTCGCGCTGTACCCGGCCGACGGCACGCTCAACTCCGACCACCCGTTCGTCACGCTGAACTGGGCCGACCCGACGCGCAAGCAGATCGCCGCCGACTTCCTCGGCTACCTGCGCGGCCCGGAGACGCAGCAGCGCTTCGCCGCGCTCGGCTTCCGGTCGTTCGAGGGCAAGCCGGGGCCGCAGGTGACGACCCAGAACGGTGTCCAGCCGGATGCGAAGATCAACTTCATCCGGCCACCGTCCCCGACGGTGCTGTCGAAGCTGCTGGCGTCGTGGACCGAGCTGCGCAAGAAGGCGAACGTGCTGCTGGTCGTGGACGTCTCGGGCTCGATGGGTGACGAGGTGAAGGGCACCGGCAAGAGCAAGATCGACCTGGCCAAGCAGGCCGCGATCGACGCGCTCGGCCAGTTCGTGCCGCGGGACCAGGTCGGGCTCTGGCAGTTCTCCACCCATCTCGACGGCGACAAGGACTACCAGGAGCTGGTCCCGCTGCAGGCGCTGGGAAACAGCGGCAAGGAGACGCTCGCGATGCGGCTGAGCGGGCTGACGCCGCAGGCGGGCACCGGGCTCTACGACTCGTCGCAGGCCGCGTACGAGTACCTGAAGGCGCACCTCGACCCGGCGGCGATCAACGCGGTCGTGGTGCTGACCGACGGCCGCAACGAGGATCCCGGCGGCGTCGACCTCGACCACCTGCTGCCGCAGCTGCGGCCGGAGGGCAACGCGGAGACGGTCCGGCTGTTCACCATCGCCTACGGCTCGGACGCCGACCAGGACGTGCTGAAGCGGATCGCGGAAGCGACCGAAGGATCGGAGTACGACTCGTCCAAACCGGACTCGATCAACCAGGTCTTCACCTCCGTGATCTCGAACTTCTGAGATCCTGCCGGTCATGAAGTTCGCCCGTGAGCTCGCCGAACCGTGGGGGCTGCTGTTCGCCGTCACGTCGGCCGGGGTGGCCTGGGCCGTGCAGCTGCCGGTCGTCGCCGCCGTCGGGGTCGGGGTGGCGGTGCTCGCCGCGCGGGCGGGCGTCGCCGTCGCGACCCGCGAGAAGGAGCCGGAACAGCGTGCGGCGCGCGTGCTCGACGTCGCGCCCGGGTCGGCCGAGGAGAACTGGCTGCGCCGGGCCGAAAGCGCGGCTGAAGGCTTCGGCTCGCTCAGCGACTCGCTCGATTCGGGTCCGCTCGCCGACCGCGTCGCGGACATGGAACCGGTGGTCCAGGAGACGCTGGTGACGCTGCGGCGGCTGGCCGGCCGCGCGTCGGCGACCGGGAAGGCGCTGTCCCGGGTGGACCTCGACGCCGTCGGGAAGGAGCGGCGCCGGCTGGACCGCGAACTGCGCTCGGCGAGCGCGGAAGTGCGCGGCGACCTCGAACAGGCGCTGGCGGCGGTGCAGGCCCAGGCCGACGTGCACGCGCGGCTCTCCGGCGCGCGCGACAAGCTGCTGGCGCAGCTGCAGTCCGGCGCGCTCGGCCTGGACAGCCTGGTGGCGCGGGTCGCCGAGCTGACGGCCGCGACGACGGACTTCGCCGTGGACACCGGCGCCGTGCGGGAGCTGAGCGACCAGCTGGAAGGCATCCGCCAAGGCGTGCTGGAGACCGAGCAGGCGACGCGGAAGTCGCTGGGTTAGACGGCGACCGGCGTCCGGTCGCGCCGCGGCAGCAGCACCGGCGTCGCGAGGATGACGACGCCGGCGATCCCGATCGCGACCCGCGGACCCGTGACGCCGGCGAGCACGCCCCACACCGCGGTCAGCGCGGCGATGGCCGCCTTCGTGCTGACCGACCACGCCGAGAGCGTGCGGCCGGCGCGGTCCGGCGGCAGCTGTTCGAGCCGGTAGGTGGCCAGCACGGGGTTGAACACGCTGCAGCTGACGATCAGGCCCAGTTCGACGACCATGATGAAGACCAGCCCGCCCGTGCCGTGGGGCAGGAAGGCGAGCGCGAGGAGCCAGCAGGCCCGGACCGCGCCCGACGTCAGCAGCACGGGGTGCCGGCCGAAGCGCGCGACGAGCCGCGGGGTCAGCCGCGAGCCGGCGAGGCCGCCGAGGCACGGCACCGCGAACGCGAGCCCGTACTGCCACGGCGTGAGCCCGAGTTCCCCCAGCATCAGCACGGCGAGCAGCGGCTCGGTCGCCATGACCAGGCCGTTGAAGACCATCGTGTTGAAGAGCAGGGGACGCAGGCCGGGGTGGGCCAGCAGGAAGCGCCACCCGTCGGCCAGATCCCGCGCGCGCGGGCGCTCGGTGGTGCGCGGGCGCGGCTCGTCCCCGCCGATCGCGCGGAGCCCGAGCGCGGAGAGCAGGAAGCTGGCGGCGTTGGCCGCCACCGATGTCACCGGCCCGAGCACCGCGAACGCGGCCCCGCCGAGCGGCGGCCCGAGCGCGGTGGCCGTCCAGTTCGTCGACTCGAACCGGCCGTTGGCGACGAGCAGGTCTTCGGGCGGGACGAGCCCCTTCAGGAAGGCGCCGCTCGCCGAGGTGAAGGTGATGTCCGCCGCGGCGACGACCACCGAGACGGCGAGCAGCTGGCCGAAGCTCAGCACGCCGAGCGCGTAGCAGGCGGGCACGCTGAGCAGCGCGCCGAACCGGACCAGGTCCATGGCCACCATGACCGGGCGCTTGCGGCGCCGGTCGACCCACGGCCCGAGCGGGACGGCCACGAGTGCCCCGACGGCGGGCCCGATCGCGGCGAGCGCCGACACCGCCGCCGGACCGGCGTGCAGCACGAGGATGGCGAGCATCGGGAAGGCGCCGAACCCGAGCCAGGTGCCGAACGCGCTCACGGCGTAAGCCGTCCACAACCACCGGAACCGCCGCCCGAGCCGCCTGCGCATCACCGGGAGATCAAAGCGAGGAGTGGGTGGGCGGCGCAAACAACCGACGCGTCGGCGAGCCACAACGCGGCGTTGTGAACCTAGAGTCGGTCGCCGTGGACCTCGACGCAGTGCGCACCTTCGTGGCCGCCGTGGCGGCGGGCCGCTTCCAGGACGCCGCGGTGGATTTGTCGATCACGCAGCAGGCGGTCTCGAAGCGCATCGCGGCGCTGGAGAAGACGCTCGGGGCGAGGCTGTTCACCCGCACCGCCCGCGGCGCGAGGCTGACGGCGGCGGGCGAGGCATTCCTGCCGCACGCGCGCGAGCTGCTTTCGGCGGAGGCGCGAGCGCTCGCTTCGGTGCGGACCGGACCGTTGCGCGTCGACGTCATCGGCAGGCGCCTGTGCCCGGCGACGTTGCTGCGGGAGTTCCACGAGGCCCATCCGGAGATCGCGCTGGAGGTCGTGACCCTCTTCGACACCGCGGTCGCCGCGCTCCGGAACGCTTCGATCGACGCGACCTTCCGCGCGCTCGTGGAGGTGCCGCCGGACCTCGACGCGCAGTGGGTGTTCGACGAGCCCATCGAGCTGCTGTGCGGCCCGGGTCATCCGCTGGCCGGGTCGGCTTCGGTGACGCCGGCCGAGCTGGCCGGGCACCGGCTTTGGCTGCCGGGCATGGTGCCCGGGACCGAGTGGGGTGCCTACTACGCGGCGTTCGCGACGGCGTTCGGGCTGTCGATCGACGCGGCCGGGCCGAACTTCGGTACCGAGGTCGTGCTCGACACGATCGCGAAGTCGGCGGAGGTGGCCACGCTGCTGCCCACGGGCGCCCGGCTGCGGTGGCCCGCGGAGTACGACTTGCGGCGGGTGAAGCTCGAACGGCCGGTGCCGGTCTACCCGCATTCGCTGATCTGGCGCCGGGACGACGCGCACCCCGCGCTGAAGGCGCTGCGGACCCACTTGGGCAGGGGAACGCGGGCAGCCGAGGCGTGGTGGCCGGGTCAGCCGAGCCAGACCGTGCCCAGCACCGGGTAGCCCGGCAGGCCCGTCCGGGCCGCGCCCGGGCGGGGGACTCCCGCGATCCACAGGCGGCCCGTCGCCGCGATGTTCGCCGCCATCGACGGGTCCGCCTTCGGCAGGCGGAAGGCGACCACCGTGCCGTCGGCCAGCATCGTCAGGCCGCTCAACCGCGCCGAACCGCGGCGGCCCATGCGGACCGGGCCGTCCAGGACCGCGCGCAGTTCCGTCCAGTGGTCGGCCGGCAGCGGACGGCGGTGGGCGAGCGAACGCAGGCCCGTCGCGAGCGCGCCCAGCAGCGCCCCCGCCGCGAACGCCCACGCGATCCAGCCCATGACCGGGAAGTCGAGCCGGACCCACAGTGCGAAACCGGCCAGTACCAGCAGGAACGCGGCCGTCGTGCGCAGCTCGCGGGCGAGCTGGCGGCGGTGCGCGGTGAGCACCGGGTCGAGGCGCGGCGAGCCCGAGCCGGCCGGGGCCGGTACCGCAACCGCACCCGGCGGCGGCGTCTCGTGCACCCGGGCGCGGCGAACGCGGACCAGCCCGGAGAAGCCGACGAACACCTTCGGGCCGCGGCCCAGCAGCCAGACGCGGCGGTGGCCGGCCAGCAGCAGCCGGTGGGCCTCGTCGAGGCGGACGCGCAGCCAGCGGCCGTCCGGCAGCCGGACGCCGACCGTCCGGCCGGCCACGACCAGGCCGTCGGCGGTGACGTCCACCTGCCGGAACGCTTCCCGCTTCAGCCGCTTTTCCGGTACGTAGACGTACGCGCGGTGGAGCCACCACGCCTCGACCGTGCCGGCCAGCGCGAGCGTGCCCACCGGCAGCGCGACGCCGGCGCCGGTGAAGAACTGGGCGACCCCGAACACCAGGAAGAGCCAGGACAGCAGCCGCTGGTCCGCGGTGCTCCGGCCGATCCGGTCGAGGTATTCGCCGAAGATCGGCAGCGCGCCGGACGGCATCGCGGGATCGAGTTCGAACGCGGGCACGCGTTCGGGAACCGGGACGATCTGCACGCTGGGCCCCCACCGTGTCGGCTTTGGTCAACGGCTTTTCGGTGAATCGGTCACCGGCGTTACCGGATACTCCGTTCAGCGGCACGCCGCCAGTGACCCGGGTGACTACCCAGACCGAGGGATTCAGGTTAGGCTCACCTAAGTAGGAGGTGAGCCGTGATCGAGGCACCGACATCCATCCGCCGCCCGCCGGCACCGAACCCCGCCGAGCGCGCGAAGACGATCGCCACTCGCAACGGGCCGGCGGCCCTGCGCACCCTGGGGTCGAACCCCAGGCCCCAGCCGGGGGCGAGCCCCCTGGACCCCCAAGAGCAATGGGTGCCCACCTGCGAACGCGCCGGCCTCGACGGCGAGCGCGTCGTCCCGGTCCTGCACCACGTGCACCACAGCGGCAGCGTGAGCGTGCTGCTGCCCGACGACCACCCGATGGTCGGCGCGGCGAAGCAGACCCAGCGCGGCGAGCTGGCCGTGCTGGTCGAGCTCGCCGACCAGGCGCCGGTCGCCCTGCGCGAGCCGATCCGCGGGCTGCTGTGGATCACCGGCTGGTTGCGGCCGCTCTCGCCGGTGTCCGCCCGCGCGCGGGCGATCGCGATCGCCGAATCGCGCCCGGACGAGCGCCTGCTCGACGTCGGCCACGGCGTCACGCTGCTGCGGCTCACCCCGGCGTCGCTCGTGCTCGCCGACGCCGAGGGCACGCACTCGCTGCGCCCGCACATGTTCAGCGCCGCGCCGCCGGACCCGTTCCACGACTACGAGGCCCAGTGGCTGCGGCACCTGGAAAGCGACCACTCCGACGTCGTCGGCCAGCTGGCGAAGCACCTGCCGGCGGACCTGCGGGCGGGGCGGATCCGCCCGCTCGGGCTCGACCGGTTCGGGCTGCGGCTGCGCGTCGAGTCCGAGGCGGGCGACCACGACGTCCGGCTGGCGTTTTCGAAGTCCGTCGACAGCCCGCCGCAGCTCGCGATGGAGCTGCGGCGGCTGGTCGGCTGCCCGTTCCTGCGGGGCGCGTCAGGCTAGTTCGGCGGGGAAGCCGCCCTTGGCGAGCGGGCCCCAGCTCTCGATGGTGACCCGGATGATGCTCTTGCCCTGCTTGACCATGGCTTCGCGGTATTCGTCCCAGTCCGGGTGTTCGCCGGAAATGGCGCGGAAGTAGTCCACGAGCGGCTCGATCGAATCCGGGATGTCCAGCACTTCCGCGGTGCCGTTGAGCTGCACCCACTGGTCGTTCCACTCGTCGGACAGGATGCACGCGGAGACCTGGGGGTTCCGCTTGATGTTCACGATCTTGGCGCGCTTCGGGTAGGTCGAGATGACCAGCCTGCCCTCGGCGTCGACCCCGCAGGTGACCGGCGAGAGCTGCGGCCCGCCGTCGGCCTTCGTGGTCAGCAGGATCGCGCGGTGGCGGGTGGACAGGAACTCGACGAGCGCGGCGCGGTCGACGGTTTCGTTGGTGGCGATGCTCCTCGGCATACCCCGAAGGTAGCGTGCGCGCATGACGTTCACCGCGCGATCGTGGCTGGCCCCGGCCCGCCCCGAGTTCCCCGGGACGATCGAGGACCCGGCGGAGCGCCGCGCGATCAAGATCGAGCTGGTGATCGTCTTCGGGATCACGCTCGGCCTCTCCGGCGTGCGCAGCCTGCTGTCCCTTGTGGACTCGCTGCTGCAGCCTGCGCCACTGGCCCAGCAGCAGGTCCAGCTCAACGTGCCCCAGGCCGCGGCGAGCCTGATCGACCTGCTCAAGCAGCTGCTCTCGGCCGCCCAGCTGGTCGGCTGGGGCGCGCTCGGGCTGTACTTCCTGTGGCGCGCCGGGATCAAGATCGCGCAGGTCGGGCTGGACCGCCGCACCCCCGGCCGCGACGCGCTGCTCACGCTCGGGCTCGCCGCGGTGATCGGGCTCCCTGGCCTGGCGCTCTACTTCATCTCCTACCACCTCGGCTTCAGCCTGGCGGTGCAACCGTCCACATTGAACGACACGTGGTGGCGGCCGGTCACGCTGACGCTGTCGGCGTTCGGCAACGCCTTCGCCGAGGAGGTTCTGGTCGTCGGCTACCTGCTGACCCGGCTGCGGCAGCTCGGCGTCCGCGAGAACAACGCGGCGTTCGGCGCCGCCGTGCTGCGCGGGTCGTACCACCTGTACCAGGGCTTCGGCGGGTTCGTCGGCAACTTGGTGATGGGGCTGGTGTTCGGGCGGCTGTGGCAGAAGACGAACCGGCTGTGGCCGCTCGTGGCCGCGCACACGCTGTTCGACTTCGTCTCGTTCGTCGGGTATTCGCTGCTCAAAGGTCACGTTTCCTGGCTGCCGTGAATAGGATCGGGTGGTGAACGACGAAACGACACCTCCCCGGGTGGACAGCGAAGTCGGACCCCTGCGCGCGGTGCTGCTGCACCGGCCCGGCAACGAGCTCAAAAGGCTGACGCCCCGCAACAACGACCAGCTCCTGTTCGACTCGATCCCGTGGGTCGACCGGGCCCAGGCCGAGCACGACGCGTTCGCCGAGGTGCTGCGCAGCCGCGGCGTCGAGGTGCTGCTGCTGGCCGACGCGCTCCGCACCGCGCTGGAGGACGACCGCGCCCACGCGGCGGGCGTCCACGCGGCCGTCGACGACCGGCGGCTCGGCGGCGACCTGGCCGACTCGCTGCGGTCGCACCTGTCCGGCGTCAGCGCGCCCGGCCTCGCCGAGGTGCTGATGGCCGGGATGACGTTCGAGGAGCTGCCGTCCGCCGAGGGCGCGTCGCTGGTGCGGATGATGAACCACCCGCACGACTTCGCCGTCGACCCGCTGCCGAACCTGCTGTTCACGCGCGACTCGTCGGCGTGGATCGCCGACCGGGTCGCCGTTTCGTCGCTGACCATGCCCGCGCGCCGCCGGGAAACCGCGGTGCTCGACCTGATCTACGCCTACCACCCGCGGTTCCGGCACGCGGCGCGCGCGTACGGCGCGCACTCCGCGCCGATCGAAGGCGGCGACGTCATGCTGCTGGCCCCGGGCGTGCTGGCGATCGGCGTCGGCGAGCGCACGACGGCGGCCGGCGCCGAGTCCCTCGCCCGCTCGGTGTTCGCCGACGGCATCGCGCACACCGTGCTGGCGGTGCCGATCGAGCAGTCCCGCGCGACCATGCACCTGGACACGGTGTGCACGATGGTCGACGCCGACGCGGTCGTGATGTACCCGCTGGCGCGCGACTCCCTCACGGCGTTCACGCTGCGCCCGACCGGCGACGGCGGCGTGAAGGTGGCCGGGCCGGCGCCGTTCCTGGTGGCCGCGGCCGAAGCGATGGAGATCGACCGGCTGCGCGTCATCGACACCGGCCTCGACCCGGTCACCGCCGAACGCGAGCAGTGGGACGACGGCAACAACACGCTCGCACTGGCCCCGGGCGTCGTCGTCGGCTACGAGCGGAACGTCGAGACGAACGAGCGGCTCGAGGCGGCCGGCATCGAGGTGCTGCCGATCGCGGGCTCCGAGCTGGGTTCCGGCCGCGGCGGGCCGCGCTGCATGTCGTGCCCGATCCACCGCGAACCGTTGCGATAAATGAAGTAAGCCTTCCCTAAATGCGCGCGACAATTTAGGGAAGGCTTACTTAAATAAGGTCTGTCTACTTTAGGAATGGTAACCCTAATAGGGGGTAGATCACCAGTACCGAGTGGTCTTTTCGCCAATCTTGACCTATTCTGATCCACATGGCCCTCACCAAGAAGAAAGAACCGCGCTCGAAGTTCTACGAACTGCTGCAGGCGCAGATCCACAACGAGTTCAACGCGTCCCAGCAGTACATCGCGCTCGCGGTGTGGTTCGACGCCGAGGACCTGCCGCAGCTGGCGAAGCACTTCTACAAGCAGTCCGTCGAAGAGCGCAACCACGCGATGGCGCTCGTGCAGTACATGCTCGACCGCGACCACCACGTCGAGATCCCGGGCACCGGCGAGGTGCGCAACGAATTCTCGGGCGTCACCGAGCTCATCGAGCTGGCGCTGGCGCAGGAGAAGGAGGTCGCCGTCGACATCTCCGCGATGGCGAAGGCGGCGCGGGCCGAAGAAGACTACATCAGCGAGCAGTTCACGCAGTGGTTCCTCAAGGAGCAGGTCGAGGAGATCTCCCAGATGAGCACCCTGCTGAACCTCGTCAAGCGCGCGAACGGCAACCTGTTCGAGGTCGAAAACCACCTCCACCGCGAGTCGGTCGGTGACGGCGGCACCGACTCGCAGATGCCGCCCGTGGCCGGCGGCGCGCTCTAGGGCTAGGTCGGCACAGCGGCGCGAAGCGCCTCCGTTGAGGGTGGCGGCGGGGGCATGGATGGACCCACCACGGTAAACCGGAAGCCCGGGCCCTCCCCCTGTGGATGGCCCGGGCTTCCGCGTGCGCCGGCCGATCAGCCGGCGCAGTCCTGGTTGACGCTCATCAGGCTCGTCTGCGCGACCCCGGCGTCCCCGAGCAGGAAGTGGTAGTCGGCGGCCGCGCTCGCCGGCGCGACGACACCGCCGGTCTCGTCCTTGGCCGTGGGGTAGGCGGCGAGCACCTGCTCCTTGGTGGCTCCGGCGCCGACCCCTTCGGCAGTGTGCGCGACGACGTCCGGGGTGACGACCACGAGCCCGACCACCTTCGAAATGACGACGCTCGCGGTGGCGGGCACCCCGCTGCCGTCCGCCTTGTAGACGGTGCAGCTCGCCCCGGTCTGCGCCTCGCTGAGCGTGACGCTCTGCGCGGTGACCTCGGCCTCGGACATGCCGAGCTTGAGCCGCCCGAAGCCGTCGGCCGCGAGCAGCGGCCCGGTCGAGACGCTCGGCAGCGCCGTCGGCTGGTGCGAAGACACCGGCCGCGACGGCTTCGGCGTCGTCGTCCCCGGCGGCGCGGCAACCTCGATGCTCTGGGTACCGGTCGGCCCCGGCGTCGACGGCTGCGGCGGCCGCCCCTGCGTCAGGTTCTCCGGCGGTTTGACGCTGATGTCGGTCCCGTCGGCGGACATCACCGCGGTGCCGTCCTCGGTGTGGATCCGGACCATCGTCAGCCCGGCCGCCACGACGACCACGGCCGCGGCGACCCCGGTGACGGCCTGCAGGTTCCGGCGCCGACGACGACGTCGTCCGGCACCGGCGACGATGGCCGCGCTCGCGTCCCCGGGCGGCGGCAGGTCCAGCCGCTCGTCGGCGAACATCGCGCGCAGGCGCTGCTCCAGCTCGTCCTCGGAGATGTTCAACCCGCGTCACTCCCTTCGCCCTCGTTGTCGGTCGCCTTGAGTTTCATCCGCAGCGACGTGATGGCCTTGCTGGCCTGGCTCTTGACGGTGCCTTGCGTGACGCCGAGAGCCCCGGCGATCTCCGCTTCGGAGAGCCCCTCGTAGTAACGCAGCACCATGACCGCGCGTTGCCTCGGCGGCAGCGTCCGCAACGCACGCCACAGCGGCTCGTGCTCGAACGGGTCGGCCGGCACGTGCGGGCTGGTGTCCGGCAGGTCGGCCACCAGGTTCTCGCGCCGCGTCCGACGCCAGCGGCTGACGTGCGCGTTCGCCATCGACCGGCGGACGTAGGCCAGCGGGTCGCCGGTCTTCTCGTGCACGTGGTGCCAGCGCGAGCCGATCTTCTCCAGCACGGTCTGCACCAGGTCGGCGGCGTCGTGCGGGTTGCCGGTGAGCGCGTGGCCGTACCGCAGCAGCCCCGGCAGGGTGGCCTGCACGAAGTCGCCGAAGTCGGTGAGCTCGCCGGGCAACGTCGCGGCCCTCCCTCGGCCTGCGCTGGCCACCCATGTATCTCCCCCGGTGAAGACGGGTGCCGCAGCCGTCACCGTATCGCCTCCCATCGGGGTCGGACAGCCAGAAGCCGACTCGCTTTCTCCCCCAACACGCATCACAGCCCCCTCAGGTTGCCTGCGTTCCCGCCCGAATCCGGACGGTTCGATCTGCCCACGTCAGCGGTGCGCGAGCGCGGACGGCAGCCGGAATCCCCCGCCGTCCACCTCGCCGAACTCGTGCACGCCGACGACCGCGGAGTGCGGCAGCGGCCCGTACACGTGCGGGAACCGGACCCCGGCCGGGTGCGGCGGCTCGCCGTCCTCCCAGCGGACCGGGACGCCGACCTTCCCCGGATCGATCTCGAGCAGCACCAGATCGGTGCGGCCCCGGTAGAGCGCGTCGGCCGGCAGGTGCGCCGTGCCGAAGTCGGAGCAGTGGATGAACCCGACGTCGTCCAGCGACAGCGGCCGGTACTCCCCGCCCTCGCCCACCTCGGCCCAGTCGGCCGCCCCGCAGATGTGGAGTATCACGCCGAGAATCGTCCCACCGGCGCGTTCGGTCGGCGGTGTCTCGTGCGCCACAAAAGCCCTGGTTGAACGCTCACCGAGTGTCGGACCACCCGGTGAGCGCCGATCAGCGCAGCGTGAGCTGACGGCCGATGAGCCCGTCCCGCGCGCGACGCTCGGTGGCGTTCAGCGGCTCGTCGTCGAGCGACTTGAGCGCCGTCTCGAGCCGGGCGCCGAGGGCGTCCTTCGCCTCGGCCCACTCGCGGGCGTGGGCTTCGGGGTCGAGGTCCCACACCGGGACCAACAGGCCGTGCGCCCGGAACGAGCCCGCGTACCGCGTGCCCTCGCCGAGGCCGAGCTCGCCGGCCGCGGACAGCCGCGCCAGCGCCTGGAGCAGCAGGTTCTCCGGCTCCGGCCGCACCCAGCGCAGGTGCGCCTTCTCGCCGGCGAGGACCCAGTAGGCACCCGCGCCGAGCCGTTCGGTGGGCATGATGGCGGCGTTCGCGCGCTCGAGCGACACCGCGACGTCCCCGCTGGCGTCGGCGTCTTCGGGCAGCCACCACGCGAAGTCGGTGTGCAGCGTGACGTCGAGTTCGGCACCCGGCGTCAGCAGGTCCTGCAGCCGCGCGTGCTCGTCGGCGGAGGGCGGCGTGGTGGTGTCCGGTACGCCGAGGACGTCGCCCTCCTTGGCGTCGAGCAGCCACTTCAGCGACCGGCCGAGGTCCCGGCTGATGTCGGAGGAGCGGGTCTGGACCTGCAGGCCGAGGTAGCGCTCCCCGTCCGACCGCACGAACGCGGCGGCCGCCATCGGCAGCACGGTGCCGAGCGTGACGTCCCCGCCGTCGGCGAGGGTCAGCTTGGCCGTCGCGGACGGCACGAACTCGCGCAGCGCGATCAGCTCGGGCTCCGCCGCCAGTCCCTCGAAGGGCTGACCGACGAAAACGTCGCGCACCTTCGGCTTGCGGTCCGCCGCCTGCTTGGGACCCTTCTTGCGCGCGCCCTTGCCCACTGCTGCCTCCTCTGGCTCGGCCTGGAACGCTATCGAAGGGTTAGTCTCGCGACGTGTTCGACCCCCGCGATCCCGAGTTCCTCGAAGACCCGTACCCGGCCTTCGCCGCCCTCCGTGCCCAAGGCGACGTCCATTTCCACGAAGGCCTGGGCATGGCCATCGCGGTATCGCACGCGGCCTCGTCGGCCGTCCTCCGCCACCGCGGCCTGGGCCGCATCTGGCAGGACGCCCAGCCGCTGGAGCGGTTCGCCTCGTTCAACCTCCTGCACCGCAATTCCCTGCTGGAGAACGAGCCGCCCGCCCACACCCGCCTCCGCCGCCTGATCGCGGGCGCGTTCGGCCGCGGCCACGTCCAGCGCCTGCGGCCGATGGTCGCCTCACTGGCCGCCGACATGGTCGACGACCTCGCCGCCGCCATCGCCACCGACGGCAGCGCGGACCTGCTGGAGCACCTGGCCCAGCCCCTGCCGGTCGCGGTGATCGCCGAGCTGCTCGGCGTGCCGGGCTCGGACGGGCCGCGGATGGTCGAGCTGTCCAACGCCATCGTGAAGATGTACGAGTTCGGCCGCCCGGAGTCGGACCGCGACGCCGCCGAGCAGGCTTCCGCCGAGTTCGTGTCGTACGTCCGCTCGGTGGCTTCGGCCCGCGCAACGGCCCCGGGCGACGACATCATCAGCGACCTCCTGCGCAGCGAGCTGACGCCCGACGAGCTGGTGGCCACCGCGGTGTTGTTGCTGATGGCGGGCCACGAAGCGACGGTGAACGTGCTCGGCAACGGGATCACGGCGCTGCTGACGCACCGGGACCAGTGGGAGCGTCTGCTGGCTTCACCTGCCCTTCTGGATTCGTGTGTGGAGGAGCTGATCCGGTTCGACGCCCCTCTGCAGCTGTTCGAGCGGACGGCCACCGAGGACGTGTCGATTCGCGGGTATGTCGTTTCGCGGGGCGAGAAGATCGGGGCGCTGCTGGGTGCGGCGGCGCGGGATCCGGAGGTGTTCGACTCGCCGGACCGATTGGACATCGGGCGGACGCCGAACGCGCATCTCGGGTTCGGGATGGGGATTCACTATTGCGTGGGTGCTCCTTTGGCTCGGGTGGAGATCGGGGCCGCGTTGAGCGCGTTGGCGGAGAAGCTGCCGGGGTTGAGGTTGGCGGAGACGCCGGCGCGGCGGCCGGAGTTCGTGATCCGCGGGTTGAAGGAGCTGCGGGTCACGGTGTGAGGCCGGACCGGTCGGCGGTGCGAAGCCGGGCTGCCCGTGCCGGGGCGCGGCCCGGGCAGCGGTCGGTGGGGCGAACGCGGCAGGCATTGAGCCGCCGGCCGGGCGGGGCAGCATTCGGCAGCGCGAGCGCCTGGCCTGGGCTGGCGGCGGTGCGAAGGCTGCCGGCCTGCGCCTGGCCGAACCGGTCGCGGCGGGCCGAGGCGGAGGTGAACCGGGCGGCCTGTGCCGGGGCGCGGCCCGGGCAGCGGTCGGCGGGGCCAACGGCGGCAGGCATCGGGCCGCTGGCCGGACGGGGCCAGCATTCGGCAGCGCGAGCGCCCGGCCTGGGCGATCGGCGGCGCGAAGCCGGGCTGCCCGTGCCGGGGCGCGGCTCGGGCAGCGGCCGGCGGAGCGAACGCGGCAGACATCGGGCCGCCAGCCGGACAAGGCCAGCATTCAGCAGCGCGGACGCCCGGGCTGGGCGGCCGGCGGCGCGAAGCCGGGCTGCCCGTGCCGGGGCGCGGCTCGGGCAGCGGCCGGCGGAGCGAACGCGGCAGACATCGGGCCGCCGGCCGGACAGGGCCAGCATTCGGCAGCGCGAGCGCCCGGGCTGGGCGACCGGCGGCGCGAAGCCGGGCTGCCCGTGCCGGGGCGCGGCCCGGGCAGCGGCCGGTGGGGCGAACGCGGCAGGCATTGAGCCGCCGGCCGGGCGGGGCAGCATTCGGCAGCGCGAGCGCCTGGCCTGGGCGGGCGGCGGCGCGAAGCCGGGCGGCCCGGTGCCGGGGCGCGGGCCGGGCCGGTCGAGGCGGAGTGAGCCGGGCGGCCCTGCGCCGGGACGGGGGCCGTGGCGGTGCGGGCGCGGGGCTTGCCGGTCATGGGGTCACTCCTGCGAAAAGGTCGTCCTCCTGCGCGGGGCCTGGGGCCGGGTGGGCCAGGTGGTAGTCCTCGTAGGGCCAGGCCTCGCGCTCGATCTCGCGCGAGTGAGCGAAGAACGGGTGCGCCGGGTCCACTTGGGTCGTGTGGGACAGGAGGGCCTTGTCGCGGGTGGCAAAGTGGTCGGCGCAGCGGATTCGGGTGGTCACCTTGAGGTTGTCTTCGGGCGGGAGCTCGGCGAGGACCTCGGCCATCGCTGACTCGAGGCCGGCGGCCAGGGTGGCTTCGTGGAGGGCGACGAACCACGCTCGGCTCAGGGTTGCCTGGTAGTACAGCTTCTGCGGTTGCCACGGGTCGCCCGTGCCCGGGTAGCGGGTGGGGTCGGCGGCCGCCGAGAAGGCTTCGACCGTTGCCTCGTGGGTGCGGATGTGGTCCGGGTGGGGATAGCCGCCCGTTTCGTCGTACGTGATCACTACGTGGGGGCGGAACTCGCGGATCAGGGCGACCAGCGGGGCGGCCGCCGCCGAGAGCGGGAGGGCGGCGAAACAGCCTTCGGGCAACGGCTCGCCGTCGGCCGGGAGACCGGAGTCGGTCAGGCCGAGGAAGCGGTGGCGGACGCCGAGGATCTCCGCGGCCGCCGCCATTTCGCGACGGCGGATCGCCGGGAGGTTCGCGCGGTTCTCCTCCGTGTCGACGGCCGGGTTCAGGATGTCGCCGCGCTCGCCGCCGGTGCAGGTGGATACCAGGACCTCGACGCCTTCGGCGGCGTAGCGGGCCAGGGTGGCCGCTCCTTTGCTGGACTCGTCGTCGGGGTGGGCGTGGACGGCCAGGAGACGCAGGCTCATCGGGGACTCCTCCGGGGAAAGAACGCGGCGGGGATCAGGGTCAGGGCCGACAGCGCCAGCGCCCACGTGAACGTCGTGCCGAACGCCGTCGGGGATGCCGACGCGGTCAGCTCGCGGTGCAGGATCGCGACCAGCAAGGCCGTGCCGAGGGAGCCGCCGATGCGGTTGACCACGTTGAACGCGCTCGCCGCGCGCGGGATGCGGGACCGCTCCAGGGAGCCGTACAGCGTTGTCATGCCCGGGGTGGTGGCCGCGCCGAGGCCGGCGCCGCGGACCAAGAGGGACAGGGTCAGGAGGAGACCGCTCGGGTGCGAGCCGAGCTGGGTGCACGCGATCGTGCCCAGCACCGACAGCCCGATGCCGGCCAGCATCAGCCGACGGGGGCCGAAGCGGTCCAGGAGACGGCCGCCGGCGAGCAGCACCGCCGCCGAGCCCAGGGCCTGGGGTGCCAGCAGCAGGCCCGCGCGCAACGCGCTCGCCTGCTCGACCTGCTGGTAGTACAGCGGCAGGAGCAGCATCGAGCTGTACAGCGACGCCCCGAGCAGGAACGTGCTCGCGCTCGCCACCGCGAACCCCCGGTTCCGGAACAGCGTCAGGTCCAGCACCGGCGACGCCGTCCGCGACGCGCGGACGCCGTACGCGAGCAGCAGCACCGCACCCGCCGCCGTGGCCACGAGGACGCCCTCGGACAGGCCGTAGACCAGCGCGCCGAGCCCCGGCGAAAGCAGCGCGATGCCGACGACGTCGAGCGGAGCGCGGACGCCGCCGGGCTCCGGGGCCGGGAGGAGGCGGCGGGCGAACAGGAACGTCGCCACGCCCAGCGGGACGATGCCGAAGAACATCCAGCGCCAGCCGAAGTCCGCCACCAGCGCGCCGCCGAGCATCGGGCCCAGTACCGGGGCGACCGTCGCCGGCAGGGTGATCACGCCGATCATCCGGCCCAGCGCCGGACCCGCCGCCTGCGCGAACACCGCCTGGCCGACCGGCTGCATGAGCCCGCCGCCCAGCCCGTGGAGCACCCGGAACGCGATCCGCGCCGGCGCCGACCACGCGAAGCCGCACAGCAGCGTGCCTGCCGTGAACAGCGCGACCGCGGTCAGCCACACCGCGCGGCCACCGAAGCGGTCGGTCAGCCAGCCCGACAGCGGGATCGCCACCGAGGCCGCCAGCAGGTACGCGCTCGCCACCCACTGCACCGTCGTCAGCGGGCTCCCCAGGTCACGGGCGATCGAGTCGATCCCGACGGTCACGATCGTCGCGTCCAGGATCGACAGCACCGCGCCCGTGATCAGGACCCCACCCAGCCGCCACAGCGCCGCGTCAGGACGAACTGCCGTCGTCATTCCCACCCCCCACTTCATTAGGTCGAACCTCAGATTAGGTCCGACCCACAGGCTGGGTCAAGCACAATCTTGGGTCCGACCCAGTAGAGTGACGGGCATGAGCGAGGGACTCCGTGCCCAGAAGAAGCACGAGACCAGGAAGACCATCTCGGACGTGGCCACGAAGCTGTTCATCCGCGAGGGCTTCGAGGACGTGACGATCGCCGAGATCGCCGCCGCCGCGCGGGTCGCCAAGATGACCGTCACGAACCACTTCCCGCGCAAGGAAGACCTGGTCTTCGACATCCGCGCGGACTTCGCGTCCTGGCCGGCGAACCTGGTCCGCGACAGCGTCTTCCACGACACCCGCGAGCTCTACTTCGAAGCACTGGGCGCGGAGCACGCGCTGGTCGGCTTCTCGGGCCCCGGCTTCGTGCGGATGATCAAAGAGAGCCAGGTCCTGACGAACGCCCTGCACGAGATGCACCGCGAGCGCGAGGCCGCCCTCACGCACCTGCTGATCCGGCGCCACCCCGAGCAGGGGCTCGAGCCGGTGCTCGCCGCCGCCCACCTCGCCACCGTGCTGCGGGTGCTCTTCCAGGAGGTCTTCGACCGGACCCTGGAAGACGAAAAAGGGATCGCCGACGCGGTGTGGCCCGCCGCCGAACAGGCCTTCGACCAGCTCGAACCGACGTTCGGCCGGTACTAGCGCGCGGCTCCGGCGGGTCGCGCGGTGCGCAGTTCGGGCTCCGGCGCGCCGGACACCTTGAGCACGCGCATCGAGCGCACGGCCCGCGCGTCCGACGGCGCCAGCAGGGCCGAGAACCGGCGGACCACCAGCGCGGTCACCACCGCGAGCGCGGCCGCGGCCAGGTCGGTGAACGCGACCAGCACGACGCTGTCGGCCATCGACTGCACGTCGTCGCGGAAGCGCCAGACGATCGACACGGCGAGCAGCACCCAGTTCAGCAGCCAGCCGCCCCACCACACCAGGACCTGGCGGGACGGCTTCGGGCGGACGTCACGCGGGCGGCTCAGCACCGCGTGCTCCAGCTCGCCGACGACCGACAGCGCCATCGGCAGGTTCACCACCGGCACGAGGACGCCGACCAGCACCTGCCACACCGGGCGTGGCGGGTCGTCGCCCGAGACGTCGGCCGCCGCCTGGCGCGCGACCAGCAGCCACCACAGCGAAAGGCCGGCGGGCAGCAGCGCGAGGATCGAGGCCAGCAGGCCCGCGGTGAGCACGAACCCGTCGGAGAACGCCACGACCGAGCGGGACAGCGCGGAATCGCGGCCCAGCACGAGCAGCACGTACCGCCAGATCTCCGCGCCGGCGGCGACCACGGCGAGCGCCGCGAAGCCGAAGAGGACGGCGATGAGGCTGCGGCTGAGCACCGGCACGCGGTCGATCGGGCGGATCTCGTCGGACGCCGTGCCGGGCACCGACGTCGGACGCCGCCAGACGAGGTTCGGGAAGCCCCAGCGGGGCGGGACCGGGTACGACGGCGGCCCGAGGTACCGCTCGGGCACGACCACCCGGCGCCGCGGCCACGCGCCGGGTGGCGGGGTGGCCACCCAGCGCAGCTTCGGCCGGTGAGCCGGGCGGTGGTGGTACGGGTACGGCTCCGACCGGGCGGCCAGCGTCCGGCCCTGCAGCTGCTGGGCGTTCGGCGGCGGGGCCTGGCGCGGCCAGTACCCCGGTGGAGGCGGCGGACCCGGGTGCAAGGCTAGATCACTTCGGGTTCGATGCCGGGGTGCTCGCCGACCATCGACCGGCCTTCGCGCTGCCAGGCGCCCATGCCGCCGGCGACGTTCACCGCGTCCCAGCCGCTCTGGTTGAGCCACGCGGTCGCGCGGGCGGACCGGCCACCGCTACGGCAGATCACGTGGATCGGCTGGTCGTCGGGCAGGTCGGTCAGCTCGCCGACGCGGGCGGGCAGCTCCCCCATCGGGATGTGCACGGCACCGGGCGCGTGCCCCGCGGCCCACTCGTCGTCTTCGCGGACGTCGAGCAGCACGAGGCCGTCCTTGGGCAGGTCGCGGACCTCGGCGGTCGGCAGTTCAGCAGGGCTCACCACGATCTCCATGCTGCCATGCGGGGGCGTTGCCCGCGCGTGAGGTCACGCCCCCGCAAGGTGGTCAGTGCGAGACGGCCTTCTCCGCGCCCGCACCGGTCAGCGCGCGCACCTCCATCTCGGCGTACTTCTTCGGGTTCCGCTCCTTCGACAGCACCGTGCCCAGCCAGCCGAGCAGGAACGCGGCCGGGATCGAGACCAGGCCCGGGTTGTCGAGCGGGAACCAGTGGAAGTCGACGCCCTGGATCATCGACGCGCTCTTGCCCGTCTTGGCGTCCACCGGCTTGCCCGACACCGCGGGCGAGAAGACGATCAGCACGATCGTGACCAGCAGGCCGCCGTAGATCGACCAGAGCGCGCCCTGGGTGTTGAACCGCTTCCAGAACAGCGAGTACAGGATCGTCGGCAGGTTCGCCGACGCCGCCACCGCGAAGGCGAGCGCCACGAGGAACGCCACGTTCTGGCTCTTCGCCAGGATGCCGCCGGCGATGGCCAGCGCGCCGATCACCAGCGCGGTGAGCCGGGCGACCTTCACCTCGCCGCCGGTGGAGACCTGGCCCTTCTTGATCACGTTGGCGTAGACGTCGTGCGCGAACGACGCCGACGCCGTGATCGTCAGGCCCGCGACCACCGCGAGGATCGTCGCGAACGCGACCGCGGAGATGAACCCGAGCAGCACCGGGCCGCCCAGTTCCAGAGCGAGCAGCGGCGCCGCCGAGTTCGTCGTACCGGGTGCCTTCGCGATCTTTTCCGGCCCGACGAGCGCACCCGCGCCGTAGCCGAGCACCAGCGTGAACAGGTAGAACACGCCGATCAGCACGATCGCCCAGACCACCGAGCGGCGCGCGTCCTTCGCGGTCGGCACGGTGTAGAAGCGCATCAGGACGTGCGGCAGACCCGCCGTGCCGAGCACCAGCGCGATGCCCAGCGACAGGAAGTCGAGCTTGGTCGTGCCGGTCTTGCCGTACTGCTTGCCCGGGTCGAGCAGCGCCGCGCCGCCCTTGCCGCCCTTGTCGACGGCGGCCTGGAACAGGTCGGACAGGTTGAAGCCGTACTTGCCGAGCACCCACAGCGTCATCGCGAACGCGCCGACGATCAGCAGCGCGGCCTTGATGATCTGCACCCAGGTGGTGCCCTTCATCCCGCCGATCAGCACGTACAGGATCATGATCACGCCGACGACGGCGATCACGACGTCCTGCCCCGCCTCACCGGAAATGCCGAGCAGCAGGTTGACCAGACCACCGGCCCCGGCCATCTGCGCCAGCAGGTAGAAGAACGAAACCGCGAGCGTCGAAACGGCGGCCGCCGCGCGCACCGGCGTCTGCTTCATGCGGAACGCGAGCACGTCACCCATCGTGAACTTGCCGGTGTTGCGCAGCAGTTCCGCGACCAGCAGCAGCGCGACGAGCCACGCGACCAGGAAGCCGATCGAATAGAGGAAGCCGTCGTACCCGTTGATCGCGATGGCGCCCGCGATGCCGAGGAACGACGCCGCCGAAAGGTAGTCGCCGGATATCGCGATGCCGTTCTGCGGGCCGGTGAACGCGCGCCCGGCGGCGTAGTAGTCCGACGCCGTCTTCGTGTTCCGGCTGGCCCGGAACACGATCACCAGCGTGATCGCGACGAAGACCAGGAAGATGATGATGTTGAGGGTGGAGTTGCTGCCCTCCACGCCCGCCGCGAGGTTCATCGGCGCGGTTCCCCTTCGATTTCGGCGCGGATCGAGTCGGCGACCGGGTCGAGCTTCCGGTTGGCGTAGCGCACGTACAAGCCCGTGATGACGAACGTCGAGACGAACTGCAACAGGCCGAAGACCAGGCCGACGGTGATGTTCCCGAAGAGCTTGGTGCCCATGAAACCGTGCGCGTAGTCCGCGAGGAGCACGTACAGCAGGTACCAGACCAGGAACAGCGCGGTCATCGGGAACACGAACACCCGCAACCGGCGGCGCAGGTCCGTGAATTCGGGACTTCCCTGGATCTGCTCCCAGTCGGTCTGCGGCTCAGCGCCACCGACGTCTTGTTCGGTGCTGCCCACGGTGGATCTCCACCTTCCCATATTTCTTGCTGGTAGAAACCAACGGAACGTATGGGTCGATCGTGTAGTTCGTAATCCCTCGATCGGGTATCAATTTCTTACTGACTGTCAGCGCATTACTTGCGGTGCCGGCCTCGACCGGCGATTCGCGTCTTTTCTTCGGCTTGTCCGAATCGCGCGACCGCCCTGTCCCGCATGAAGCCGAGCGGGTCGGGCGCGTGCAGCCGCAGCATGATGTCGTGGACGTGCTCCGGGCGGCCGTACCCGGTCGCACGGCTGACGAAGTACGTCGTGACGAACGCGGCCGGCACCGTGATCAGCGCCGGCTGGTTGACGAACCAGGGCGCCCAGTCGCCGCTGTAGCCGCTCACGACGTTGACGATCAGCGCGGCCAGCACCAGGCCGCCGCCGACGAACATCCCGGCCAGCGCACCGGGCCAGGACAGCTTGCGCCACCAGATGCCCAGCACCAGCAGGGGGCTGAACGTCGACGCGGCGAGCGCGAACGTCAGTCCGATCGACAGCGAGATGTCCTCCGGCCGCAGCGCGACCGCCAGCGCGATCGGAAACAGCGCGACCAGCCCGGTCGCCACGCGGAAGTCGCGCACCCGGCCGGGCAGCAGGTCGGTCGACACCACTCCGGCGACGCTCACCAGCAGCCCGGACGTGCTGGAGAGGAACGCGGCGAACGCGCCGGCCGCGGTGACCGCGCCGAGGATCTGCCCGCCGATGCCCGGCAGGATCGCCGAAGGCAGCCGCAGGATCGCCGCGTCCGTCTTGCCGGTGACCAGCAGCTCCGGGACGTACATCCGGGACAGCGCGCCCAGCAGCGTCGGGAACAGGTAGAACAGGCCCAGCAGCAGCAGGACGTGCACGGTGGTGCGGCGCGCGGCCTTGCCGTCGGGGTTGGTGTAGAAGCGGACCAGCACGTGCGGCAGGCCCATCGTGCCGAGGAACGTCGCGAACATCAGCGAGTACGTCTGGAGCAGGTCGGTGAGGCTGCCCGAGCCCGGGTGCAGCCAGTTCGAGTTGTCCGCGACCGAGTCGCTGACCACCGGCACCGGCGTGCCGGCCAGGAACTTCAGCGTCGTGCCCTCGGAAACGGTGTGCGGGGCCAGCGGGGTCCAGCGCGTCGGCCCGGCGGCCGGGCCGTTGTCGGTGCGGCCGTAGGCGTACAGGAAGGTGTCCGAGGTGACGTGCAGCGTGACGTCGGTCTGCACGTCCACCGTGGTGTCGCCGGTGAACACCGGCGGCGCGGCCGCGCCGAGCGGGCGGAAGCCGTCCGGGCCGCCGCCGGCGAAGAAGACCATGCACAGCACGAACGCGGGCACCGCGATGGCGAACAGCTTGAGCCAGTACTGGAAGGCCTGGACGACGGTGATCGCGCGCATGCCGCCGGCGATCACGTTGACCGCCACCACGACCATCACCGCGATCGCGCCCGTCCAGACCGGCACCGGGAGGATCGTCGCCAGCGTCAGGCCGGCGCCCTGCAGCTGCGGGACCATGTAGAGGATCCCGATGAACACGACGAACGCCGTCGAGAACCGGCGCAGGCCCTTCGAGCCGAGGCGCATTTCGACGAAGTCGGGCAGCGTGTACGCGCCGGAGCGCCGCAGCGGCGCCGCGACGAACAGCATCAGGGCGAGGTAGCCCGCGGTGAAGCCGATCGGGAACCACAGCGCGTCGGCGCCGTCCTTGAGCACGATTCCGGCGATACCGAGGAACGACGCCGCCGAAAGGTATTCCCCGGAGATCGCGGCGGCGTTGCGGCGGGACCGCACGGTGCGGCGGGCGACCAGGAAATCGTGCGTGCTCGTGGCGGAACGCGCGGAGCGGTGACCGATGAAGAACGTCACCACGGCGACCAGCACGATGCCGGTCAAGGCCCACGGGTTCAGCTGCACGGGGGAATCCTCGCACGACTCGGCGCGGAACTAATTCTCGATCATGTCCACGAACGCGCGTTCGTTGCGTTCGGCCAGCCGGTTGTACCAGATCCCGACGCCGAACAAGAACGGGAACGGCAGCACGCCGAGGATCAGCCAGGCCACCGGGATACCGCCCAGGCTCGACCGGGAGAACCCGGGAACCAGGTAGAACAGCACCGGCAGGGAACCGAACACGACGACGACCAGCAGCGCCAGGAGCACCGCCGTCCGCAGCTGCACCTTCACCAGGTGGTCGCGGACGAGCAGCTTTCCCCAGCTGGTCTGCTCTTCCAGCTCGACGCGGGCGCGCAGGGTGCCGCCGGCGCGACGCGGGTCGGCCAGGATCACCCGCTCGCGCTTGGGTTTCGCGTGGTGCTCCGGCTTCGGCTGCTTCTCCGGTTCCGGCGCGGGCGGCAGCGATTCGACGACGGCCCGGTCGGTCGGCTGCGGCAGCGGCCGCTGGCGGGCCCGCCTGCCGAGCGTCGGATCCGGTTCGCGCACGCCGTTCGCGCGGCGCTCGTAGAAGTCGTCGGTCATGACCGGGCCCAGGTCAGCCGTTCCGGCCCGAACCGACCAGCCGGTCCTTCAGCGCACGGGTGTGCCGTCGGCTCACCGGCAGCACCTTCTCCTCGTTGCCGATCACGACCTGGTAGCCGCCCTGGCCCATCCGCAGTTCGGTGATCAGCGGCAACGCGACCAGGAACGACCGGTGGATCCGGACGAAACCGGCCTTTTCCCAGCGTTCCTCGAGCTGCGCCAGCGGGATCCGGACCAGGTGGCTGCCTTCGGTGGTGAACAGCCGCGCGTAGTCGCCCTGCGCCTCGACCCAGCGGACCGAAGAGCGCGGGATGAGCTTGGTGGTGCCGGCCAGTTCGACCGGGATCACCTCGTCGTCGTTCTTCACCGGCTCGCCGCCCAGCGCGCCCGGCGGGGGCGCGGCAGCGGCGGCCAGCTTGTCGATCACACGCGTGATCGCGCGGTCGAGGCGGTCCTGCTGGTACGGCTTCAGGACGTAGTCGAGCGCACCGAGGTCGAAGGCGTTGACCGCTTCTTCGGCGTGCCCGGTGACGAAGACCAGCGCGGGCGACGGCCGGAGGGCGGCGAAGACGCGGGACATCTCCATCCCGGACAGCCCGGGCATGTCGATGTCCGCGAAGACGGCGTCGACGATCGGCAGGCCGCGGTCCTTGCGCTCGCGCAACCGCGGGTCGTCGGTGGACAGCAACCGAAGCGCCTCGGAGGCGTCGATCGCCGGGAACACCTTCGCCACGTGCGGGCTGTTGCGCAGGCAGTGGACGAGTTCGTCAAGACCGTTCGGCTCGTCGTCCACAGCCAGGACCACGAGTTTCCGGGTGTCATCGTGAGCACTCACAGTGAAACGCATCCTGCCCATTGCCGAGTGCAATGTCCAGCCCCCGTCTGCCTGAAGTGAGAGGCCGACCCGCGGACGGCACCGCCGCCCGCGGGTCCTTCCTGTCTCAGTGCACGAACGTGAACCAGTTGAGGTTCACGAAGTCGGCGGGCTGGCCGCTCGTGAACGTCACGTACACGTTGTGCACGCCGGTGACCGCGCTGATGTTCGCGGGTACCGTCCGCCAGCTCTGCCAACCGCCGGTATTGCCGACAGCGAAGCTGCCGATGGGGGCGTTGGACAAGCTGTCCAGCCGGACTTCGACCAATCCGCTGACGCCGTTCGCGGCGCCGGACGCCACCCGCGCCTGGAAGTTCGTCGCGGCGGAGCTGCCGAAGTCGACGTTCGGGTAGAGCGCCCAGTCGCCGTTGCCGGCCGGCCCGATGTTCTGGCCGCCGCCGGTGTCGCTGGTCGTCTGCTTCGCGAGGCCGTTCTGCTGGCTGTACGACTCGGCCTGGATGGTGCTGTAGGCGCTGCCGCCGTTCCCCGGTGGTGTCGTCGTGGTCGGCGGGGTCGTGGTGCCGCCGCCCGTCCCGCCGCGCGTGCTGACGGTGACGTAGTCGACGACCATCGGGTGCCCCGGCACGATCCCCGGCCCCGGCGTCGTGGTGCCGGAGTTGTTGTTGGGGAACGCGCCGCCGATGGCGACGTTCAGCAGCACGAAGTAACCCTGGTGGGTGGTCATGTTCGCCCAGGTCGTGGCGTCGACCTGGTTCTGGCTCACGGAGTGGAACTGCTGGCCGTCGACGAACCAGCGGAACACCTGCGGGCTGGTGCTCGCGTCCCATTCGAATCGGTAGGTGTGGAAGGCCGACTGGCAGCTGCTGCCGGGGCAGGCGCGGTTGGCGACGATGCCGGTGGTCTCGTTGCACGGGCCGCCGGGGTTGACGCCGCAGTGCAGGACGCCCCAGACGGAGTTGATCCCGTTGACGTTTTCCATGATGTCGAACTCGCCGACGGCGGGCCAGTTCCACCAGTTCCCGCGGTACGGGCCGCCGAGCGCCCAGAAGGCGGGCCAGTACCCGAGGGCAGCGGCGCCGGTGACGTTCGGCATCTGGATCCGGCTTTCGATCCGCATGACCCCGCCGGCCGGCGGCTTGAAGTTCGTCCGCTGGGTTTCGATCCGCGCCGACGTCCAGTTGCCCGCCCCGTCGCGCAACGGCGTGATGCGGAGGTTGCCGGCGCCGTCCTGCGAGAGGTTGCCGGTGCTCGAGGTGTAGTTCTGGATCTCGCCGGTGCCCCAGTTGCCGGGGCCGCCGGGGTAGCTGTGGCCGGTGTCGACGATCCAGTTCGAGCTCGAGGGGAGCGAGCCGGAGCTGCCCGTGAAGTCGTCGGCGAAGACGGTGGTCCAGCCCGATTCGGGCGGCGGGATCGACGCCGCGGCGGGCATGGTCAGAGGAACCGCGATGAGCGCTGCGCCGAGCACGGCGGCGAGTGCGAATCTTCGGGAGTGGGGCATCGGGTACGACCTCCTCGTCGTCCGGATTTGTTGCCGATCGCAACAAAGCCCGTCGATTAGGAGACCTGACGTCTTGCCTCGGAGCCAGGGGCGTTACGAGGGAAGGGTGATGTAGGTCACAAAGTCTGCCCGGAAGTGCTCAAACCGGACACGGAAGTCGCGAAGCGGTCGCCACGTTTTGCGGGCATCGTTCAGGCGTCCGTGGGCCCGGTACCGGACCGAAGTCCTCGTCGATCGGACCGCTGAGCTTGCCGGCGAGTGCCGGGTCAGCGTGGATGGCGGCGGTGCTGCGCCATTCCGTGATCGTTTGGGCGAGCACCGACCACTGCCCCAGCTCCGCGGAAGCCTGGAACGCACGCGCGAAGTCGTGGACGAACTGCGCCTGCTCCGCGGCCGGCAGAACGTCCACCCAGGGGAACTCGTCGAGCAGCGCCGCCGCCACATCCCGCGGGAGGTGAGCCAGTACATTGCGCAGCGCACGGGCCGCGGCCACACTTTTTCAGAAGTCTGCGCAAGTCACTCGTCAGAGGCCGAAGCGGGACCACGCTGCCTTCTGCGTCACCGCGTCCAAGACCGCTGACGCCGCCGCTGGGGCGCCGATGCCGAGGCGGGCCAGGAGGGGGCGCTTCGGCTCGGCCACCGAGATCTCCGCGTCCGGGAAGCGCTCCGTGATGATCTGGCGGAGGCTGCCCAGGCCGTCGATCAGGCCCAGCTCCGCCGCCTTCGCGCCGAGCCAGACGTCGCCGGTGAAGAGGTCCTCCGTGGTCGTCAGGCGGTCGCCGCGGCGTTCCTTGACCCAGCTGACGAACAGGTCGTGGAGCTGGGTGTGCATCTTCTTGAGCCACTCGACGTCTTCCGGCTTCTCCGGCGAGAACGGGTCGAGGCGGGACTTGTTCGCGCCCGCCGTGTGCAGGCGGCGCTCGATTCCGAAGCGCTCCAGAAGCCCCGTGAAGCCGAAGCCGCCGCTGATCACGCCGATCGAACCGACCATGGAGGTGCGGTGGGCGTAGATCTCGTCGGCCGCGCACGCCAGCCAATAACCACCGGATGCCGCCACGTCCTCGCAGAACGCCAGGACGGGGACCTTCTTCTCGTCGGCCAGCTGGCGGATGCGCTCGGCGACCAGCCCGGACTGCGTCGGCGCGCCGCCCGGGGAGTTCACCAGCAGGGCGACCGCCTTCAGCCGCTCGTGGCCGAAAGCCCTGGTCAGGGCCGATTCGACGGCGCTCAGGTTGATCGCGCCCCTGGCCAGCGGGGACGGCGACGGCGTGATCACGCCGTGCAGCTTCACCACGGCCACGACGTCTTTGCGCTCCACGCGGTCGGCGAGCACCGGGATCCGCGAAGCCAGCTTCTCCGTAACGCTCATGAAGCCAGGCTAGCCGGGACTCAGCCCATGGGGAGGATGCCCGAGCGCGTGCCGTTGACTCCGCTCACGTCGGCGCCGTTGAGCTGGGCCGGGCCGCTCTGCGTGGGGACGTCGGCCGGCGCGGTGTCGTTGTCGGAGCTGTAGTCCGGCATGTTCGGGCGGACGCCCGGGACGAACTTGGGCACCCGCAGCGTCACCTTCATGCCGGCGCCCGGCGCGGTCTCGACCATCACCGCGTAGTCGTTGCCGAAGACCTGCTGCATGCGCTGGCTGATGTTGCCGAGCCCGACGTGCGCGCCGGTGCTGTGCGCGTTCTTGACGTCGTTGAGCCGCCGCGGGTCCATGCCGATGCCGTCGTCCTCGACGCTGATCAGCGCCTCGGTGCCGTGGTCCTGCGCGATCACCGTGACGCAGCCGCCGCTGGGCTTGCTGGCCAGCCCGTGCTTGACCGCGTTCTCCACCAGCGGCTGGATGATCAGGAACGGCACGACGACGCTGAGCACCTCGGGCGCGATCTTCATCCGCACCTCGAGCCGGCCGCCGAAGCGGGCGTTCTCGATGGTCAGGTAGCGGTCGATGTTGCGCAGTTCCTCGGCGAGCGAGGTGAACATGCCCGACGAGCGGAACGAGTAGCGCGTGAAGTCGGCGAAGTCCTGAAGCAGCTCTCGCGCCTCTTCGGGGTCCGTGCGGATCAACGCGGAGATCGTGTTCAGCGCGTTGTAGACGAAGTGCGGCGAGATCTGCGCGCGCAGCGCCTTGATCTCGGCCTGCTGGAGCTGCTGCTTCGACTCGTCGAGCCGGGACAGCTCGAACTGCGTGCAGACGAACTGCGCGACCGCGTCGGCCATCTGCACCAGGCGCCCGCGGGTGCGGCCGACGACGATCAGCGCCGCCTCGGTCTCGCCCTCGACAAGCAGCGGCACGATGACCGCGGTCTTCATCCGGCAGGTGCCGCGGTGGTTGCAGGGCATCCGGTCGTGCGCGACGACCTCGCGGCGGTGCTTGCGGATGGCCGCGCCGATGGCCTCGACGAGGTCGACGTAGTGCTCGTTCGCCTCGCCGTCCCAGGACAGCAGCGTGCCTTCGCTGTCGGTGATGCCGACGGCGACGCAGTCGAGCATCTGCAGCAGCTGCGTGGTGATCTTGTCGGCGGCGTCCTCGTCCAGCCCGGACCGCAGGTTGGGCGCGGCCTTCGACATCCGGTGGACGGCCTCCAGCATGGCCTCTTCCTTCAAGCTGGCCGGCTTGCGCTGTTTCACGAGCAGCACGATCACCAGGACGAGGAGCAGGACCGCGACACCCCACGGGATGATCTGCGCAAGCGGAAACCCGGACACGGCGTCCATGCTCTGCGCTCGACCAACCGGGTGCAAGGCCTGTTCCCACTTTCTGTCCAACTGTGATGACCGAGGGTTGAAGGGACCCTACCGAGAGTCGGAACCGGGCCCGCGTGGTCACTGTCCGCAACACGCGGGAGGCGTCGCCTGTTCCACCCCTTCCGGCGAAAGCCGCAGGAAGGCGTGGGTTTCGCCGGAAGCGGACCCGCCGTCGGAGACGCCCGGCGCAGCACGTGCGGCCGAACGGGCGAATCTGCTACTTCAGGAGCCGCGACATCCGGCGGTCGGCGAGCGGCTTGCCGCCCGTCTGGCAGGTCGGGCAGTACTGGAACGACTTGTCGGCGAACGAGATCTCGCGGATCGTGTCGCCGCAGACCGGGCACGGCAGGCCGGTCCGCGCGTGGACCCGCAGGCCCGAGCGCTTCTCGCCCTTCAGGCGCGCGGCCTTCTGGCCGACCGAGCGCTTGACGGCGTCGGACTCGATTTCGACGATCGCCTCGGCGAGGGTTTCCAGCGCGCCGTCGTCGAGCTTGCCGATCGTCGCGTACGGCGAGAGCTTCGCGCGGTGCATGATCTCGTCGGAGTAGGCGTTGCCGATCCCGGCGATGAGCGACTGGTCGGTGAGCGCCCACTTCAAGCGGGTGTTCTTGCCGGCGAACAGTTCACGCAGCTGGGTCGCGTCCAGGGAGAGGGCGTCCGGGCCGAGGCGCGCCACGCTCGCGATCTCCTGGGGGTCCTTGACGATCCACACGGCGAGGCCCTTCTTCGTGCCCGCTTCGGTGAGGTCGAAGCCCGGCCCGGTCGCGGACTCGAGGTGCACGCGCAGCGAGATCGGGCCCTTGCCCGGCTTCAGCGGCGCCGCGGCGAGGCCGTCGGACCAGCGCAGCCAGCCCGCGCGCGCCAGGTGGACGACCAGGTGCAGGTCACCCGCGACGACGTCGAGGTGCTTGCCGTGCCGGGTCGCGCCGGTGATCTCGCGGCCGTGCATGTCGGTCCACGGCGGGGTCGCCGTCTTCAGCACGCTCAGCGATGCGACATCGATGCGGAAGATCGTCTGGCCGACCGCGTTCTCACGCAGGTGGTGGGCCAGCGCTTCGACCTCGGGTAGCTCGGGCATGTCCCCAGTTTCACCCCTTCGGCCGAATTCCGGTACCGGCTATTCGACCGGGTGCAGCGGCCCGTCGAAGTCCGGCAGCGAGTGCCGCTGGATGGTCTTGGAAATCTTCTTGACCTCGCCCTGCACGGTGAACATGCCGCGGATGGTGCCGACCCAGCGCTCGGACGGCCGGTCGCCGGTCACGTCGCCCTCGGTCTCCGCGACGACCGTCCAGGGGCGGCGCAGGATCCACCGCAGGGGGAAGAACAGGATGACGAGCAGCAGCGCCAGCAGCACCCACGCGGGGATGTTGACCTGGTCCGGCGTCCACACGACGAGGATGACGGCCAAGAGCGCGGTCACCACGATCATCGCGATGCCGGGGCCGTAGCTGCCCGCGACGTCGTGCTCGAAGTCGTCGGCCGTCGCCGGCGCACGCCATTCCATCTGGGCACGGACCACCCAGTCGCGGCCGTCTTCGCCGCGCACCAGCCGGTTCATTCAGTTGCCTCCAGGGCCGCCCGCAGGGTGAGCAGCACAACGGTACCGTGCCCGGCCGCGACCGCGCGAGGGAGGAATCGGACATCCCACCCGGCGAAGTGGATCACCGCTGTTCGGAGCCGGTCGCGGTCGATTCCGAAGGTTCGCTCGAACCAGTGACTTCCGACGTGCTGCTCGGGCACGGTTTTCCGGACGTCGGCGTCACCGTCGTCGTCGGCTCGGTCGTGCCGCTCTCGTCGTCCTTCGGCTTCGTGCCGTCGGACGGCGGCGTGGAGGCTTCGGGGCGGCCCGTCGGCGACAGCTCGGGCACCTCGGCGCTCTCCGGCGAGTCGCTCGACTCGGTGGTCATCGTCAGGTCCGGGGTCGTCGTCGTGTCGAGCCGCGGCGACGTCGCCGGGTGGTCGGGTGCGCTCAAGGTCGACGACGTGAGGTCTTCGCGGGGCGTGAGTCCGTCGCCGCCGCCGACTTCGCCGGCCGGGACGTCGCCGGCGGGCACGTACGGCACCTCGTTCGCGCCGAGCTGCCCGGCGCCGGCCCGCGGCCGGACCGGGAGGGCGATGCCGGTACCGCGGCCGTTGAGCACGCCGATGCCGATCTGGGCGTCGGGCTGCTGCGGTGGCGGCTGGTGGTGCGTCTCGGTCGGCGGCACCACGACGAGCTCGGGCGCCCCGCCGGTCAGCCCGACGTCCTGGACCGACGCCGACCCGAAGACCACCGGCCCGGCGGCCACCCCGACCGCGCCCACGGCGGCGGTCGACGCCAGCGCGAGCCCGATCTTGACCTTCGACCCGACCAGGACGCCCTTGATCGTCGTGCCGAGCCCGGCCAGCACGCCGCTGCCGCCGACGGACGCGGCGGCGGGCACCAGCAGCACCAGCACGCCGGCGTGCGCGCGCAGCGACGAACAGACGTCGCGGAGCTCGTCCTGGGTGGCGCGGCACGACGCGCAGCCGTGCAGGTGCGCCTTGATGCGCTCGGCCTCGGCGCCGGTGACGCTGCCCGCGGTGAACCCGCCGAGCTTCTCGACGACCGAGCGGCACGAGTCCGGCCCGCGGTTCACCGAAAGGTGTGCCTGCAGGTACGCCGCGCGCAGCCCCTGGCGCGCCCGGCGGGCCAGCGCCGCGGTGGCGTTCGCGCTCAACCCGAAGTGGGGCGCGACCATGGCGGGCTGCTCGCCCTCGACCTCGGTCTGCCACAGCACGGTCCGCCAGCGCTCCGGCAGGCTGGTGAACGCGGTGGTGATCAGCGTGTGCTCCGCGGTGCGGGCGTGCGTGTCGGCACCCGCCCCGGCGCGGAAGGTCAGTTCGTCGTCGGACACCGGGACGTCCCGGCGGGCACCGTGCCACTCCCACGAGACGCGGCGGGCGACGGTGAGCAGGTAGGCGCGGACGTAGTCGCGAGGGCCGGCCCCGCGGCGAAGGGCCTGCAGCACGCGGAAGAAGGTCTCCGCGGTGATGTCCTCGGCCTCGGACCGGTCGGCGGCCAGGCTCTGCGCGAGCCGGCGGACGGCGGCGGCGTGCAGCTCGAACAGCTCCCCGAACGCGGCGTCTTCGCCGTTGCGGAGCCGTTGCAGCAGTGCCTGCTCGTCGGATTCCGAGGCCGCTGGTGGCGGCACCGTGCCCAGCTCGGTCATCCGGCCCGGCACCTCCTCCCCGAAGGTCTCCCCGTTCGGTCGAATGGGGACACCATACGGAGGGAATCAGCCGTCGTCACCCCTTGTACGCCAGCTGTGACGCCGAAGCACCGGGTCAGGGCACCGGGGGACCCGGCGTTCGGCCCAGTAGGGGCAGGGTATAGAGTCTTCACATCAGCAAGGCAGTGCGGATGTAGCGCAGCTGGTAGCGCATCACCTTGCCAAGGTGAGGGTCGCGGGTTCGAATCCCGTCATCCGCTCAAAACTGAAGGCCGTTTCCCGGTTCGCCCGGGAGGCGGCCTTCAGTCTTTCGGGTGATCCCCGGCGATCGTCACCGCGGTCGGCCGTCCCCGGTCACACCGCGGTGGTCTTGTACGGGTCGTGCTCGGCGAGGAGCTTGTCGAGGCGGGCCTGGTCGACGCGGGAGACCACCGAGGTCTCGTCCTGTCTGTCGCGGACGCACTTGGCGAGCGTGAACGTCGAGGTCACCAGGTAGAGCATGCCGAGCGCGAGGAAGCCGCGGACCCAGCCGTTCACCGGGAGGTACGCGATGCCGCCGGTGATCGCCGCCATTGCCAGGGCGAAGGAGAGGGCCGCCTGGATGTAGAAGGCCGTCGTGGTGGGGGACGTCGTTCCGGTTTTGGTCATGTGACCACGGTCTCGTCCGGCGGTCGCGGGTGTCTTGAGCAGTACTACTCAGCCGCGGTTGCGATGTGGCTACAGCTCGTAGACGTCGAGGACCGTGGGGGCGACCGGGGTCAGGTGGGGGTCTTCGCGCTCGGTGACCTGGCCGCGGGCCATGCGGTAGACGCGGAACTCGTTGTCGTGCTCGGTGTCCTGGTCGTCCCACGTGTACAGCAGGCCGTACGAACCCGCGGCCAGCTCGCCCACCCGCGTGAACAGGTCCAGGAGCTCCGGGCCGAGGCGGCCGCCGTGCTTGTCGAAGCCGGCGAAGTGGAGCATCGGCATGCCCGCGCTCCAGCGGAGGTCGACCAGGTCGAAGTCACCGGCGTCGCGGACCGCCCGGTGGACGCGGTCGACCAGGCGCTCCAGGAGCGCCGCGTCGTCGTCGCCGCTCGCGGTCGCCTGGATCGTCAGCCAGCCGTGGTACTCGAACACCAGCAGAACGGTAGCAAGAGATCAACGCCGGGCTCAGCGGGCCAGCGCGGACGGCTTCCCGTCGCGGCGCAGGACGTTGGTCAGCACGCCTTCGCCGTGGCGCTCGAACGCCGGCACCAGCTTCTCACCGAAGACGCACAGCGTGCGCTCCCACGGGTGGCCGAGCGTGCCGAACGAGAAGTCGGAGGCCAGGAACAGGTGGTAGTCCGCGCGCGGGAACGCCGGCACCGGCCAGCGGGCGCCTTCGGTCATCAGGTGCGGGCGGACGCGGTAGGTCTGGTGCTGCCAGTGCAGCGCCCACAGCCAGTCGTCCGGGCCGCAGACCTCGCGGAACGCGGCCAGCGCGATGGCGGCCACCTGGTGCTCGTCGACCGCGTACGGGCCGAGGCGGAACTCGGCGGAGGCGCGGTCCAGGTCGCCGGGCGAGAGGTCCCAGGTGCGCGACGGCGCCGGCTCGCGGAAGCCCGGCCACGCGTGGGCGTAGGTGCTCGGCCAGAACCCCAGCTTGTCGTACACCCAGTACCAGGCGGGCTCGTCCACGACGCGGGAGACGGCTTCCCAGGCAGCATTCACTTTTAGGACCTCGAGTCTGGCCAGGCACAGAAGAACACGCGAAAGCTTCGTGTTCGACCCTCGGTTTGTCCAGTCCCCGTCCGCTCGCCGCGAACCGTGTCACTCGACCGGGTGGAGTCTGTCAGGTTGTCACCATGCGGATCGTCTTCGTCCACGGTGCCTTCGTCCGGGACGGCGCCTGGTGGTGGCAGCCGACGGCGGACCTCCTCGCGCGGCGGGGTTTGCGCAGCTCAGCGGCCGTGCTGCCGAGCTGCGAAGCCGAGCCGCGCGGGGATCTCCACGACGACGTCGCGGCCGTTCGCGCGCTGCTCGACGCCTCCGACGAGCCCGCGCTGCTGGTCGGGCATTCCTACGGCGGGATGGTGATCACACAGGCCGGCCACCACCCCGCGGTCCGCCGGCTGGTCTACGTGACGTCGTTCCTGCCGGACGTCGGTCAGGCGCTCGCGGACTTCGGCGGCGGCGAGCCGCGGCACGTCAGCCACGGTGACGGCACCGCGAGCGTCCGGGCAGAGCTCGTGCGGCCGCTCTTCGCCCAGGACTTCGACGACGTCACCTACGCGGCGGCCGCGGCGAGGCTCGCCGCCCAGAACGAGGTCGTGTTCGGCCAGCGGACGACCGAAGCCGCGTGGCGTGTGAAGCCGTCGACCTACGTCGTCTGCGGGGACGATCTCGCGACGCCGCCGGAGAAGCAGCGGGAGCACGCCGCGCGGGCGACCGACGTCGTCGAGCTGCCGGTGGCGCACCACCCGTTCGTCACGCGGCCCGAGCTCGTCGCCGAGGTGCTGCTTCAGAGGACGAGGTAGCCCATCAGGAACTCCTTCTTCTTGCCCTCGCAGCCGGCGTCGAGGGAGTCGAAGTGGCTCGCGCCCGCGTTGCAGCGGTACAGCGCCCGCGCGCTCGCGCCGGACGGCGGGTCGGCGTAGATGTTCCCCAGCAGGCCGAGCGCCTGCTGGCCCTCGCACTTCCCGCTCTGGTCGGGCGAGGTGAACCAGTCCTTCTGGTCCTTCACCTTGCACGCGAACAACTTCCGCGTCCCCGGCTCGGCCGTCGCGACGAGCGAACCGAAGATGCCTTCCTTGGTGAAGCCGCCCGGCGGGCCGACCTTCTTCGTGCCGCTGAAGTGGCCGCCGTCCTTCTGGTGGAAGCGGATCAGCGGCACCTTCGCCGGGTCGGGCTTCGCCGCGGTGCTCGTCGTCGGCGAGGTCGAAGCGGACGCGCTCGGGGCCGGGGGCTTCTTGTGGCTGGGCGACGCGGTCTTCGACGGCGCCGGCGGCTGCTCCGAGGTCGCGCCCGCAGCCGCCACCGGGGGCGGCGCCGACGGCTTGAGCAGGAAGATCGCGCCGAGCGCGACGACCACCGCCGCCGCGACCCCGGCCAGCACCAGCGGGAGCCGCTTCTTGGGCGGCCGGTCCCAGTCCACTGTGGTCGGTGACGGCGCGGCCACCTTCGCCGTCACCGGCTCGAAGACGATCGTCGGCAGCGACGCCGGGTCGACCGCCTGCGTCGGCGAGCCGGTGATCGCCGTGCGCGCGGTTTCCAGCAGCTCCCGCACCCCGGACGCGGTCAGCCGGTCCGAAGTGGACTGCGTGAGCAGGCCGCGGACGGCGTCGGCGAGCGGCCCGCGGCAGCGCTCCAGCACCGGCTGGTCGTACATGATCGCGTGCAGGGTCGCGGCCGTGGTGGTGCGCTGGAAGGGCGCGCGGCCTTCGGCGGCGTGGAACAGCGTCGCGCCGAGCGACCAGAGGTCCGCCGCGGGCGACGGGCCGGCGCCGGCGAACAGCTCGGGCGCCATGTAGCCGGGTGAGCCCATGACGCCGCCGGTCTGCGTCAGCCCCGGGTCGTCCATGGCCCGCGCGATGCCGAAGTCGGCGAGCTTCACGCGGTCGCCGGGCAGCACCATGATGTTGCTGGGCTTGACGTCCCGGTGCACGATCCCGGCCCGGTGCGCGCTTTCGAGCGCGCCGAGCACCTGCAGGCCGAGCGCGGCGACGCGGTCGTTCGCCAGCGCGCCTTCGCGGCCCACGACGTCCGCGAGGGTGGGCGCGGCGACGAGTTCCATGACGATGAACGTGGCGCCCTGCTCGCTGACGACGTCGTACACCGTGACGACGCCGGGGTCGCTGAGCCGGCCCGCGGTCCGGGCTTCGCGCATGACGCGTTCGAGGTTGGTGCCCGGCGGGGTGGCCAGTTCCTTCAGCGCGACCGGGCGCCCGAGCACCTGGTCTTCGGCGCGCCAGACCACGCCCATCCCGCCGCGGCCGAGCTCGGCCGAGATCGCGTACCGCCCCGCGACCAGTCTCATCGTCGCCCCCTGAAAGCTCGGGGGCCGATGCTAGGGGAGGCGCCGGGCGCTCCCGGCGCCTCCCCCGGGCTCAGGCGGCGTCCCAGAGGGTCAAGAACGCGGACGCTTCACTGCGCGCCCACGGCTTCAGCCGCTCGCGGTCACGCGTCGAGAGCTGGTACTCCTTCGCGCGGCGGACGTCGATCACCAGTGCCTCGCCGCCGGGCAGGAGGTCGGGCATCGCCTGCTCCAGCACCCACAGCGCGAGCTGCGCCGAGGACTTCGCCAACGGCTCCTCCTTGAAGTAGAGCCAGGTGGCGTACCGGCGGCCGTCGCTCTTGCGGAGCCCCATCTGCGGGCTGACGCCGATCTCCAGCTCGCCGATCCGGCAGCGGCCGCGGCCGACCTCGACCAGCCCCGGCGACCTGCGGCCGAGGTAGCGCAGCCAGCCGTCGGCGATTGCCGCGTAGTGCGGCTTCGTCCGGTCGTCGGCGGCGTTGACGAGGGCGCGCAAGGCGACTTCGTCCTGGTTCGCCGCCCGGCCGGACCGCACCGCGTTGGCCGCCCGCCGGTAGTAGTTGAACGCCGCTCGCGCCGGGTCTTCGTACTGCCTCCGCTGCCGCCGGACGAACGACGACCGCGACGGACCGGAACTCGCGCTGTAGCCCACGAACGTGGACAGGGTGATGTAGGCCATGGCCCTGCCTTCCTCCATCACGCCACCCGCGGACGCGGGCGGCATCTCCCCTGGACAACGCCAATTTTAGAACATATGTACGACAGTTTTCGGCCGCTCGACGGGTGACCCGGGAGGGGACTCCCGAAACCGGCCGACTTGCGCTACGTTGCCGATCAACCTCAAACCGCAACCTCGCAGGTCGGCAGCGCGTGCCAGACTGATGCCCCGAACGGTGGATGGGGGTCCTTGGATGAGCTGGCAGGAAGAGCTTCGCCGTCTCGACGCGGAGCTTGCCGAGGGTCGCATCGAGCCCGCTGACCACCGCAAACAGCGGGATGAGCTGCTCGCGCAGGCCTCCGGTTCGACCGTGCCGTCACCGGTGCCGTCGCCGCTACGCCGTCCGGGTGAAACCTGGCGAAGCGCGAACCCCGCGAGCCACCCCACGCCGGTCCACCCCGTCGCGCCCGTGCAGCGCATGGAGTCGCCCCGGCCCGCGGTGCCGCTGCCGCCCCCGCCGTGGCAGCGGACCGGCCTGCCGAAGACGGTCTCGACGAGCCACGTGCCCGCCATCCCCGACCACATGACGACCGCGCCGAGCCCGGCCGACATCACGCCGACCCGCTACCTGCGCGTCGACGGGCCGGCCGAGCAGGGGCCGGGCAGCCGGTTCCCGCCGATCACGCCGCCGGGCGGCGAGCCGCGGCCGCCGCAGCTCGAACCGGACGGCCCGTCGGGCAAGCACCGGTGGGACACCGAAGGCGGATCGCCGGGCCGGCCGACCTGGCCGTTCATCGCGCTCGGCGTGCTGGTCGTGCTCGGCATGGTCGTCGGGGCGACGATGTGGCTCGGCAACGAGGACCCGGCGCCCAGCGCCCTCTCGTCGTTCACGCCCTCCGTCACGCAGCCGCCCGCCGCCGCGACCCAGCCGCAGCTGGAGGACCAGGTGCCGCCGCTGCCCGGGTTGCAGCACCCGGAGAGCTCGACGATGTCGCTGGCCCGCGGGCTCGACCTGAAGCTGTACCCCAAGGAAGCCGCGCAGGTCTTCTCGCAGCACGGCGTCACGCAGCTCGTCTACCGCGCTTCGTCGGCCGGGGACACCGGGTTCCTCGGCTACGCGATCCCCGCCGAGAACGCCGAGGGTGCGAAGGCGATCGTCGACTACCTGCGCGACGCCGCCGCGGCCGGCGGGTTCGCCCCGATCGCCGCCGACCCGGCGTCGGTCACCGGCCGCAACGACGACCAGCGGCTGGACGGCACCTGGTACACCTCGGGCAAGGTCGCCATCGTGCTCTGGGCGTCGCAGCCGTTCGACAAGGACAAGAACGAGCTGAAGACCAGCCTCGACAACGCCGTCGCCGTGTTCAAGAAAGCGCTGCCGCCCAGCTGATCAGCCGCGCCGCTCGAGCACCCCGGTGAGCGTGCGGCGGGCGACGTCGGCGCCGAACAGGCGGTCCACCACCGTCTTGCCCTCTTCGGACAGCCGCTGCCACAGCTTGTCGTCCTCGAGCAGCGTGACGATCTCGTCGGCGAGCTCCTGTGCCGAAGCGCCGACGAGGACGTCCTGGCCGTGCGTCAGGTGCATGCCCTCGGCGGCCAGCGGGGTGGCGACCACGGGGACGCCGTAGCCGAGGCTCTCGCCCAGCTTCCCCTTCACGCCCGCCCCGAAGCGCAGCGGCGCGACGACGACCCTGGCCTCGCCGTACGCGCTGTCGAGGTTCGGGACCCAGCCGCGGACGACGACGCCGTCGCGCTCGAGCTCGAACATCTCCTTCGGCGGGTTGCTGCCGACTATCTGCGCGACCGCGTCCGGACGGCGGCGGCGCACGAGCGGCATGATCTCCTCCGCCAGCCAGCGCGCCGCGTCCCGGTTGGGCAGGTGGTCGAAGCTGCCGACGAACAGCACGCCGGAGCGGCCTTCGGGAACCGCGACCGAGCCGTCGGCGTGGTGCACGTTGGACAGCACCTCGACGCGCGCCGACGGCACCAGCTCCCGCAGCAGCGCGCGCTCCACATCGGACACGACGAAGGTGACGTCGGTGGCGCGGGTGAGCCCGAGTTCCGACTCCCGCAGCACTTCGGCGCGCCGCCGCAGCGTGAGCTCTTCGCGGGTTTCGCCGAGTTGCGCGGCCAGGTCGGCCTGCCGGTTGAGGCGGACGAAGTGCAGGTCGACCGTGTCGTAGGCGATGACGCAGTCGGGCGCGTGCTCGCGGACCTGCTCCAGCAGCTGCCAGGCGACGTGCGGCCGGGACAGCACGGCCAGGCTCAGGTCGGCGCCGGCGCCGCGCAGGAACTCCAGCTGCTCGCCGAGGCCGGTCACCACCGTCACGCCCGCGCGGTACAGCGCCTCGGCGTACGGCTCCGGGAGCGCGTTGTTGAGCGGCATGAAGACGACGCGCTGCCCGAGGCCGACGAGCAGTTCGAGGATGCGGAACATCCGCACCGAGCCGGAGTCCTTGTCCGGCATCGGCACCTGGTGGTCGGCGACCAGCACGGTGCCGCCGCGGTGGCCGTCCGCCGTGCGCTGCCGCCCGGCCCAGACCGCCCGCGGGCTCGCCTCGGGGAAGTGGTCGCGCAGCTGGACGCTCCACTTGTCGACGAAGACGCCGCGGTTGAGCTCCTGGTGGCGCTTCACGCCGGAGGAGACGTCGGTGCCGTTGGTGATGCCCTCGTGGTGCACGACGACCGACGCGGGCTGGACCATCGTCCGGTACCCGGCCGCGCGCACGGCGAAGGCGAGATCGGTGTCCTCGTAGTACGCGGGGGCGAAGCGCTGGTCGAAACCGCCGATGCGCTCGAAGAGCTCACGGCGGACGAGCAGGGCCGCGCCGGAGCAGTAGTCGACGTCGCGCAGGGCCTGGTACCAGGGCGCGTCCGGGTTCTGCAGCCTGCCGTAGTTCCAGCCGGTGCCGTCGGCCCAGATGATGCCGCCGCACTCCTGGAGGCGGCCGTCCGGGTAGACCAGCTTGGACCCGACGAGCCCGACGTCCGGCCGCGTCTCGACGACGGCGACCAGCTCGTCCAGCCAGCCGGGCCGGACCTCGGTGTCGTTGTTGAGGAAGAAGACGAACTCGCCGCGCGCGTTCTCCGCGCCCAGGTTGCAGGCGCCGACGAAGCCCAGGTTCTTCGGGGCACGGATCAGCCGGACCCCGGCGCAGCCGGCCACGCGGTCGGCGGAGTCGTCCGGCGACTTGTCGTCGACGACGATCACCTCGAACGGCGTCGCGGGCAGGTGCCGCTGGATCGAGTCGAGGCAGCCGCGGGTGTAGGTCCAGTTGCCGTACACCGGGATGACGACGCTGACGATCGGCTGGTCGCTGGTGGTCACCGCGACCGGACCCGGGACGCCGGCGGGCTCGCCGGGCAGCACGCCGGCCGGGCGCCCGAGCGCCGTCTCGTAGAAGTCGCGGCGGCGGGTGCCGCGGGGCGCGTACTTCTCGATCGAGCCGCGGTACTTCCCGATCACGCGCTGGACGAGCGCGGACGTCTCGGCGCGCAGCTTCTCGTTCTCGGCGGCGAGCCTGCCGATGGTCTCGCTGAGGCCGGTGTTGTTGCCGGCCAGCCACTCCAGGCGTTCGCGGTCGTAGCCGGCCTTGCGCTGCAGGCGGTTCAGCTCGTCGGCCGCGCGCTTGCGGTCCTCACGGGCACGCTCGGCCTGCCGGAGTGCTTCGTCCCGCTCCGACGCGGCCCGCTGTTCGGCCGCGGTGACCTGGGCGAGTTCGCCGGTGAGCCGCGTGACCGACGCCGTCGCCCGGTCGCGCTCGGCTTCCGCGCGGCCCAGCCCGTCGCGCAGGCGGCCCGCCTCGGCGGCGGCGCGGGCGACGAGCGTCAGCTTCGGGTCGATCATCGCGGACGTCGAGGGCACGTCGAGCGGCTCGTCCGACGCGACGGAGACGAAGTAGGTGTGGGGCGCGCCGGATTCGATGACCCAGCCGTCGGCGTCGTCGGGCCGCACGGTGAGGACCTCGGCGCCGGTGCCCGCGCCGTTGTCGTGGATCAGCGAGCCGACGGCGACGTTCTGCCGCAGCACGGCGACGTGCGCGAAGCTGCCGGCCAGCAGCGAGCGGAACGCCGATTCGGTCAGCTCGTGCACGTGGTAGGGGTTTTCGTTGCCGTGGTCGTGCGTGTAGACCTCGATGTCCGGGGTGCTGCAGAGGAACACCCCGCCCGGCGCGAGCCGGTTGCGGACCAGCGCCATCAGCCGGTCCTGCTCGTCGACGTGCTCGATCGCCTCGAAGCACGTGATGACGTCGAAGACCTCGCCCTCGAGCGCGGCCGGGTCGGTGATCGAGCCGACCTCGAACCGGACGTGCGGGTAGCGGGCGCGGGCGTGCTCGACGGTCCGCGGGTCGATCTCGAGCCCGACGACCTCGGCGGCGGACGTGGCGACCAGCGCGGCGCCGTAGCCCTCGCCGCTGGCCAGGTCGAGGACGCGCTTGCCGGCGGTGAAGCGGCCCGCGAACGCGTAGCGGTGGTAGTGCTCGTAGATCACCTGGAGGTCTTCGGTCCACGGCACGCACCGCTCGCCGGTCCACTCGATCAGGCGCTCACCGCTCGTCCCCTTGCCCATGGCGGGCAGATTAGCGGAGGCTCAGTCCGACCAGGACGTACGCCAGTGTGCGGCGGTCCCCGCCCAGCCCGGCCGTGATCGACCAGTCCGCGTCGAGCGAGAGCCGCACCTGCCGGTGGGCGTCGAGCCGGACCGGCAGCACCTGCTCGGTCAGCCCCGCGCCGACGTCGGCCTTGGCGACCGGGACGCCGTCCACGGACACCGTGACGCTGCCGTGCTCGGTGGCGTCGTCCGGGAGGTACGTCTTGAGCTCGAGCGCCTCGACCCCGGCCGTGGTCAGCACCGGGAACTCGATCGACGGCGCCGCCCAGTCGTCGTGGGCGACGCCGTTCATCCGCCCGGTCACGACGCCTGCGCCGCTCACCAGCCGTTCGCCGTTGGTGCCGCCGGGCCGGAACGAGACGCGGCCCGCCGGGTCGACCACGCGGGTGTCGCGCACCGACCGCTCCGGCGTCCGGTTGCCGTGCACGCGCAGGGGCTGCGGCGTCGGGTGGAACAGCGCGGTCAGCCGCGTGCCGGTGACGAGCCCGAGGTCGAGCAGGCTGTCGTCGAGCACGCCGATCTCGTCGATCAGGGCCACGTGCGCGGGGTCGTCCATGTCGAAGTTGTGACCGTAGATGCGGTCGACGAACGGGTCGATCACGTTGCCGTAGGGCAGGAACAGGCTCGGGTGCAGGTGGTCGAGCAGCACCGGCAGGACGTCCTGGGCGCGGATGCCCTCGAACCCGTCGGCGGCGCAGTCGACGTCCTCGAACCGCTCGTCGGTCCGCCCGGTCAGCGAGTTGTGGCGCAGCTCGGGCGGCAGCGTCGCCCAGATCCGGTCGACGACCTCGTGTGCTTCGGGCCACCGGCGGTGCCCGTTGCGGCCGATCATGTCGTGCACGACCAGGACGCCGTCCGCGGTCAGGCTGCGCTTGATCTGGCCGTAGAGGTGTTCGAGGTCCAGCACGTGGTGCAGCGCCTGGAACCCGACGACGACGTCGTGCTCGGCGTCGGCGCGCCAGGTGTTGAAGTCGGCGGTGATCAGCTCGACGCGGTCGGCCACGCCCTGCTCGCGGGCCGAGGCCTCGGCCCGCGCCTGCATCTCGGGGTTCAGCTCCAGCAGCCGCAGCCGGACGTTGTCCAGGCCTTCGGCGGCGAGGCCGCGCAGCCAGCCGAGCTCCTGGTCGCCGTTGCCGCTGCCCAGCGACAGCACGACCGCGTCCCGCGAGAGCTGCCGCGCGCGCTCGGCGATCTGCCCGACGATCAGCTCGTCGAGGCCCGGTACGCCGAGCGCTTCGAGCTTCGGGCGCACGTGCCGGTTGGACCACCGGTGCGCCGACGGCGGCAGGTTGCCGTGGATCTCCTCCTGGCCGGCGAAGGTCTCACGTTCCCTGGCCAGCCGCGCCTCGTAGCCCGGCCCTCGGCCACCGTTCATCGCACGTCCCTCCGAGATCACCGATTCCGGAACCGCCCGGTACCGGCCCGGCGCTAGGATACGGCCGTGTCGTCCCGTCCTCCGTCGCAGTTGCCCACCCAGCCGGCGCTGCCGAGGACCCCGGAGTCGTTCCTCCCCAAGGAGCACAACCTCTACCGGCCCCGGCACAGCAAGCGCCAGCGCACCGCACTGGCCTGCGCGGCCTTCTTCTTCGTCACGCCGCTGTTCCTGTCCGCGGTCGGCGTGCGGCCGTCCGCGTTCGAGAACCGGCCGCTGCGCGACTTCCCGAGCCTGTCCGACGGCTTCGGGTTCTTCACCGGCCTGTCCGGCTGGGCGACCGACCACCTGCCGCTGCGGCAGGCCGGGGTGCAGGCCGCCGACGCGATCGGCACCGGCGTCTTCGGCGACCCGCCCGGGTCCGGCCAGGGCACCAGCCACGACGGCGGCACCGTCGGCGTCGACCAGGGGCAGCCGAACACCGGCGACGTCCCGGGGTACGTCTACCCGACCGTGCTCCCGGGCAAGGACGGCTGGCTCTACCTCGGCGAGGACGTCAACGCGCGGTGCCGCCCGGTGATGGACACCGACCACGTCGTCGCGGCCCTGCGGAAGCTGCGCGGCGTCGTCGAGCGGTCGGGGCGGAAGTTCGAGCTGGTCATCGCGCCGGACAAGTACAGCGAAGAGCCGTCGCACCTACCCGACACCTACGTCGGCAAGCCGTGCGCGCAGGCGCGGACCGCCGAGTTCTGGAACCGCGTGCCGCGCGAGGCCGGCGCGATCGACCTGCGGCCGGCGCTCGCCGACGCCGAAAAGCGCGTCGGGCACTCGCTGTACGACCGCAACGACACGCACTGGTCGTTCGACGGCGGCCTGGTGATGACGTACGCGCTGGGCTCGGCCCTCCAGCCCGGCAGCACGGCGAACTGGCAGGCGGCGCCGACCGGCGTCCGGCCGTGGCCCGCCGACCTGGCCCGGGTGCTCGGCAAGAACGAACAGCGCTCGCTGACGACGTACAGCCTGTCCACCGACGGCGGCGCCGACCGGACCCGCTACATCGCCAGCGACTTCAAGTCCCCGCTGCACCTGAGCCAGCCGGACGGCGCCAAGCCGAAGGGTTCGATAGCTCCGAACACGGCGGTGGTCGCCGACTCGTTCACCCAGTTCGCCAGCCCGTTCCTGGCCGCGACCTGCCAGGACGTCACCATCGTGCACGCCGAGACGGTGGCGCAGAGCACGGCGCAGGAGATGGCGGGCCTGTTCGCCGATCGCGACATCGTGACCTTCGAACTGGTCGAGCGGAGCGTCATCGGCGGGTCGTCGGCGCTGCTGCGCGACCAGACGATCGACCTGCTCGGGCAGGTGCTCGCGGCGCACCCGCGCTGACCTCCGCCACGCCGAGGTAACGACGGGGTGGTGGGCGACGAACAGGTGAGCACACCCGTGCACAATGACTCCGTGCGAACCCTCAGTTCGCACTCGCAGGCGACATACCCAAGGGGGTACCGGGGTGACCTGGCAGGAAGAGCTGCGCAGGCTTGACGAGGAGCTCGCGGCGGGCAACCTGACGGCCGACGAATACCGGGCGCGGCGGGACCGGGTCCTGTCCATGGCCGTGTCGACCGGCGAGAGCCAGTCGGCGGCCTCCGCGCAGCCCGTCCAGCCCGCGCAGGCGCAACCGGCCGGCAACGCCGCCGAGACCCAGATCATCCCGCCGGTGTCCCCGCCCCAGCCGCAGTCGCAGGAGAACTCCGCCGAAGCGACGCAGGTCGTCTCCGCGGCCGACGCCGGCGGTGGCGAGCGGACCCAGGTCGTCCCGCAGTGGCAGCAACAGCAGCACCCGCACTCGCCCTCGGGCGGGTTCCCGCAGCAGCAGCCGCCCCCGCAGTACGGCCAGCCCTCCCCCGCCGGCGGGTTCGCCCAGCCGATGCAGCAGCAGAACCCGTGGGGCGCGCAGCAGCAGGACGTCAGCCCGCCGTGGGGCGGTTCGGAGTTCCCGCCGCTGGCGCCGTCCACCAACGCCGACTGGATCAGCCAGGGCCCGGAGAGCTTCCAGACCCAGCCGTCGTCCGGCAAGGGCAAGAAGATCGCGTTCGCCGTGCTCGCGGTGCTCGTGGTGGCCGGGCTCGGCTTCGGCGTCTGGGCGCTGTTCATCAAGGACGGCGGCGGCCAGAACCCGCCGGTCGCGCAGAGCTCGAGCCAGCAGCAGCCGCCGCCCGCGCCGACCGTGAAGCCGCTCCCGGAGCCGCCCGCGGCCAAGCCGGAGCCGGCCGACAACTCCGCCTCCCTGGTCACCCCGGCGGGCACGACCCGCGCCGGCGGTGGCGAGTTCGACCTCGACAAGCTGCAGTCGGCCAAGTACCTGCCGACGACGGTCATCGAGAAGCTCAAGCAGAGCGGCATGACCGAAGGCCTGCTCAAGACGACCAAGGACGGGGACGTCACGCTGGGCCTGTTCGCGCTGGAGCTGCCGAACGCGCAGGCCGCCTCCGCGGTGGCGGCCGAGTACGGCAACGCGGAGCAGGAAGGCGGCCTGACCGTCAACCGCAACCTGTCGCTGCACGGCGTCCAGGTGTACTCGGCGGCGGACACGAACCAGCAGGTCTACCGCGCGGTCTACGTGCTGTACAACCGCGTGATCATCATCGACTCGTTCGGCCCGTCCAAGGACGCGACGCTCAGCTCGTTCAAGACGCTGCTGACCGCGCAGGTCCAGAAGGCGCCGCCGACGGAGCGCACCAACAACTGACCCGAACGGGTGAGTTCGGCCGTGTCGGTGAACGCCGTCCCCCTCCCGGACGCCTCTTGAGCAGAGAGTCGGCCGGGAGAGGAGGCGCCGCATGATCTGGATCTGCTTGGTCGCGGTCCTCGCCGTGGTGTTCCTGGTGCGGACCGTGCGGGCGGTCAGGCGGGGCGACGCGGGCTGACCAGCCCGGATTCGTAGGCCAGCACCACCAGCTGGGCCCGGTCGCGCGCGCCGATCTTCGTCATGATGCGGCTGACGTGGGTGCGCGCCGTGGCCGTCGAGATCACCAGGTGGGCGGCGATTTCGTCGTTCGACATGCCGCCCGCGACGAGTGCGAGGACCTCGCGTTCGCGGTCGGTGATCTCGCGGACGGCGCTGGTGTCGATGCGCCGGTTCTCGGGGCGCCCGACGAACTCCTGGATCAGCCGGCGCGTGACGGTCGGCGCCAGCAGCGCCTCCCCGCTCACGACGACCCGCAGCGCGCGCAGCAGCTCGACCGGCTCGGTGTCTTTCAGCAGGAACCCGCTCGCGCCCGCCCGCAGCGCTTCGTAGACGTACTCGTCGACGTCGAACGTGGTCAGGACCAGCACCTTCGTCCCGGCGAGCTCGGGGTTCGCGGTGATCCGGCGGGTCGCTTCGAGACCGTCGACGCCGGGCATCCGGACGTCCATCACGACGATGTCCGGCTTGTGCTCGAGCGCGCCGGCCACCGCCTGCTCGCCGTCGCCCGCCTCGCCGCACACCTCGAAGCCGTCCTCGGTCTCCAGCAGCACGCGGAACCCGGCGCGGACCAGGACCTGGTCGTCGGCCAGCAGGACGCGGATCATGCTTCCCCCTCGATCGGCAGCTCGACGCACACTTCGAAACCGCCGTCGACCGGCCCGGCGGTGCACCGGCCACCGAGCGCGGCGGCGCGTTCGCTCATCCCCCGCAGGCCGTGGCCCGGCGTCGGCCGGGCGGTGCCGCGACCGTCGTCGCGCACCCCCAGCGTGAAGGTCCCCGGCTGCCGTTCGAACCGGACGGCCACGCGTTCCGGCCGGTCGGCGTGCCGGACGACGTTGGTCAGCGACTCCTGGAGGATCCGGTACGCGGCCGCGTCCACCGGCGCCGGGAGGTCGCCGGGCTCGCCGTGGACCTCGACCGCCAGCCCGGCGTCGCGGGCGTGTTCGAGCAGTTCGCCGGCCTGAGCGAGGCTCGGGGCGGGCGCCTTGTCCTCGCCGGAGCGCAGCACGGCCAGGGTGGCCCGCAGGTCCTTGAGCGCGGACGCGCTGGCGGCCTTGATGTTCAGCAGCGCCTCCTTCGCCTGCTCGGGGCGCCGGTCGGCGACGTGCGCGGCGACGCCCGCCTGGACGTTGATCATGGCGAGGCTGTGCGCGACGACGTCGTGGACCTCGCGGGCGATGCGCAGCCGCTCCTGCTCGGCGAGCCGGTGGCGGTGCTCGTCGGCCTGCGCGCGGCGGGCGGCGAGCGCGTCGAACTGGTACCGCACGGCGGTGCCGACGCCGATCACCGCGACCAGCCAGACGACGAGGAACCCGGCGCCGAACGCCGGCGCGAACGACCCCGACGTCATGACGTGGACCAGATAGAGCACGGTCAGCGCGGCGGACCCGGTGATCCCGGCGGTCAGCGGCCCGCGCTGCCGGGTGAGCAGGAAGAGCGCGACGGTCGGGACGAGGATGACCGGCCCGCCGGGCAGCCCGGAGGCGTAGTAGCCGAACGCCGACGCCGTGGTGACCAGGAAGATCGTCAGCGGGAAGCGGTGGACGAGCAGCAGCGTCAGCCCGGTGGCGGCGAGCCACGCGGCCGCGAGCGGGGTCATCGGCGGCGAGCCGGGCTGCCAGCGCGACGCACCGCTGGTCGCCCCGAGCACGAACCCGGTGACGACGACGGTGCGCACCACGCGCCCCACCCACGGCTGCCATCTCATGCCGCGAAAGCTACCGGTCGCGCGGCCGCGGCGCGTCCGTCCCGGAGCGGCTCCCGGCGTACGCCGTACGCCGTAGTCAGCCGAGCATGAGCGGCAGCTTGGCCGCGGTCTCCTCGTCGGCCGGGGTGTAGGTCGACACCGTGATCTCCGAGCGACGGCCGTAGTGGAGGTAGGTGAAGTTGAACCGCAGCAGCCCGACGTCCGGGTGCAGGTACCGCTTCGTGCGGATCGGCTCCGAGTTGACGTCGTGGTGCGGCCAGAGCTCGGCGAACAGCGGCGACTCCGCCTTGAGCCGCTTGACCAGCTGCTTCCACGCGGGCTCGGCGACGTGGTCGGCCATCGCCGCGCGGAAGGAGGCGATCACGCGCGGGATGTTCGTCTCCCAGTCCAGCATCCGGGCCCGCCACTCGGGGTTGAGCAGGCACTGCACCAGGGTGTTGCGGTCGGCGAACGGGATCGCGTCGACGTCGCCCATCAGCCAGGTGTAGCCGCGGTTGTAGGCGAGCAGGTCGCAGCGCGCGTTGCGGACGGCGACCGGGTACGGCTCGAGCTTTTCGAGCATCAGCTCCATGGCGGGCGTGATGACCTGGCAGTCCTTCTCGCCTTCGGGCTCGGGCGCGCCGGCCAGGCGGAAGAGGTGGGTGTGCTCGTGCGGGTCGAGCCGCAGCGTGCGGGCGATCGCCTGCAGCACCTGCTCGGACGCGTTGATGTCGCGGCCCTGCTCCAGCCACGTGTACCAGGTGACCCCGACGCCGGCGAGCTGCGCGACCTCTTCGCGGCGCAGCCCCGGCGTCCGGCGGCGGCCCAGAAGCGGGAGGCCGACCTGTTCGGGCGTGATGCGCTCGCGCCGGCTGCGCAGGAACCTCGCCAGCTCCTGGCGGCGCAGTTCGGATTCGACGGCGGTGGTCATGGTGCCAGGATGACACGCCTTCGAAACTGGTACCAGGTAGTGGCGGTACCCGGATAAACAACAACTGGTACCAGTTTAAATCGGGGCCGATCGTAGTACCCATGACCACGACTGAACTCGCGCCGAGTACCACCGGCGCTCCCGCCCGGCCTGGGTTGACCCCCGCCGGCCTGGTCACGGTGCTGCTGGGGGCGGCACTGCCGATCATCGACTTCTTCATCGTCAACGTCGCGCTGCCGACGATCGATGCCGACCTGCACGCGTCCACCGCGACCCTGGAACTGGTGGTCGCCGCCTACGGCATCGCCTACGCGGTGCTGCTGGTGGTCGGCGGGCGCCTCGGCGACTCGTTCGGCAGGCGGCGGCTGTTCTTCTGGGGCCTCTGGCTGTTCACCCTGACGTCCCTGGCCTGCGGAATCGCCCCGACGGCGACCACGCTGGTGATCGCCCGCTCCGCGCAGGGGGCGGCGTCGGCGTTGCTGCTGCCGCAGGTGCTCTCGATCATCCAGGCGACGACGTCCGGCGAAGAGCGTTCGCGCGCGCTGGGTCTGTACGGCGCCACCGGCGGTCTCTCGACGGTCGTCGGCCAGCTGCTCGGCGGCGGCCTGGTGGCCGCGGACCTGTTCGGCACCGGCTGGCGGCCGATCTTCCTGGTGAACGTGCCCATCGGCCTGCTGGTGCTGGTGCTGGCCCGCCGCCTGCCGGAGAGCCGCGCGCACAACCCGCTGGGCGTCGACCGGGCCGGCACGCTGCTGCTGGCCGCGACGCTGCTGTCGTTGCTGGTCCCGCTGATGGAAGGCCGGGCGCTGGGCTGGCCGGTGTGGACGATCGTGCTGCTGGCCCTGTTCCCGTTCTCGGCCGCGGCGCTGGTCCACGTGGAACGACGCCTGGAGCGCACCGGCGGCACCCCGCTGCTCCCGCCGTCGGTGCTGCGCCTGCCGAGCGTCCGGCGCGGGCTGATGGTGGCGATCCCGTTCTTCGGCGCGTTCGGCTCGTTCATGTTCGTCTACGCGATGACGCTGCAGGAGGGCCTGCACTTCGGCCCGCTGGGCGCGGGTCTCGCGCTGACGCCGCTGGCGGTCGCGTACTTCACGGTGTCGATGCTGAGCAGCCGGCTGGTGGCCCGCTACGGGCCGCGGGTCGTCCCGATCGGCGGCGCGATCACGGCGGTCGGCATGGTGACGCTGCTGTGCACGACGCTGGCGCAGTGGCCGCACCTGACCGTGCTCGACCTGGCGCCGTCGATGGTGGCGATCGGGGTCGGCAACGCCCTCGCCATGACGACGTTGTTCCGGATCGTCCTGTCGCACGTGCCGACCGACCTGGCCGGCGTGGGCAGCGGCGTGATGACGACGAACCAGCAGACGTCGCTGGCGCTGGGGGTGGCGACGCTGGGCAGTTTGTACGCGGCCCTCGCCGGCTCGCTGGGCAGCCGTGACGCGTTCGCGCTGGTCATCGGCCTGATCGCGGTGCTGGCGGCGATCGTCGCGATCACCGGGCGCCGGCTGCCGGACCCGCGCGCGTAGAAATCCCGGATTCACCCGTCGGAAAAGCGGCCCGCCGGACGACTATGGGGGTGTGACGGAACCTCGGGTACGACCGGACCCGGCCTTCGCGCTGCTCGGCCTCTACGAGACCGCGCTGCCGGAGGTCTACGGGTACCTGCTGTCCCGCTGCGGCGACCGCACGCTCGCCGAGGAACTGACGTCCGAGACGTTCCTCGGGGCGGTCGCCGCCTGTCGCAAGGAGTACGCACCGCCAGTGAGCACCGGGTGGCTGATCGGCGTCGCCCGGCACAAGCTCGCCGACCACTGGCGGCGCCGGGAACGCGAGGAACGCGGCTTGCGGCTCGTGCACGACAGCGAGCCGGCCGTCGAAGACCCGTGGGACGAGCAGCTCGACGCCCTGCGCGCGAGACAGGTGCTCGACTCGCTCGGCCCGCACCACCGGGCCGCGCTGACCCTCCGGTACGTCGACGGCCTCGGGGTGCCCGAGGTCGCCGGCCACCTGGGCCGGAGCGTGCACGCCACCGAGGCGTTGCTCGTGCGCGCCCGCGCCGCGTTCCGGCGTGCCTACGAAGAGAAGGAGGGTCGCGATGCCTGAGCCGTTCGACGCGCTCCGCCGTCCCTCCGCACGGGTCGAACCCGACCCGGACTTCGCCGCCGAGCTGCGCGACAACCTGCGCCGCTCGATCTTGAACGGAGCCGATGTGACCACCACTTCCGAAGCGCCGGCCACCACCGCCGCACTGCGCTCACTCACGCCGTACCTGGCCGTTTCCGACGCGCGCGCCGCCCTCGACTTCTACGTCGAGGTGTTCGGCGCGGTCCGCCGCGGCGAGCCGATCCTGATGGACGACGGCCGCATCGGCCACGCCGAGCTGGCCATCGGCGACGCGGTGCTGATGCTGGCCGAGGAGTACCCCGAGATCGGGCACGTCGCGCCGCGGGAGGGGGGCGCGTCGGTGCGGGTCGAGGTGCCGGACCCGGACGTGTCGGTGGCGCGGGCGCTGGAGCGCGGGGCGACGCTGATCCGCGCGGTGAGCGACTCGCCGTACGGGCGGGGTGGCTCGTTCCGCGACCCGTTCGGCCAGCGCTGGCTGGTCTCGCAGGCGGTTGCTTCGGCTTCGCCCGCGCCGGGCTCGGCCATGTACTTCACGTTCCAGGTGCCGGAAGCCGAGCCCGCGAAGTCGTTCTACGGCGCGGTGCTGGGCTGGCAGTTCACGCCGGGCTCGGTCTCGGACGCTTGGGGCTTCTCGGGGCCGGGCCTCGAGGGCGGGTTGTGGGCCGGCGACCGGCAGGTGGGGTGGAAGCTGATGTACGCGGTGGACGACCTCGCGGCGGCTCTCACGCGGGTGCGCGAGAGCGGCGGTCAGGCGGGCGAGGTGGAGAACCACCCGTACGGGACGACGGCGGACTGCACCGACAACCAGGGCATCGAGTTCTGGCTGTGGGAGAAGCCCGGGAAGTGAGCGACCTCGCCGGGCACAAGATCATCGCGACGGCCGGCGGGACCGAAGTGGCCGGGTCCGTGCGGCCGATGCACCTGGCCGCGAGCTGGATCTGCGAGCTGTGGCAGGGCGCCACCACGCCGTTGGAGTCCGCACGCTGCTCGCGGAAGGCGGGGGCTGGGCCTCGCTCACCCTTTGAGCGGTGCCGGGGTCGTGACCACCTACCGGCCTGCGGCGTAGCCCTGCATGCCGCGGGCGTTGGCCGCCGCGCGGAGGAGGCCGTCGGTGCGGGAGACCGCCGAGAGGCGGCCGAGGGCCCAGGCGCCCGCGTCCAGCACCTCGTGGCCGCGGTCGCGCAATCCGTCCAAAGTGGACGTGCCCAGGCGGGACTCCACCACCAGCTCGCGGGGGTTCCAGGAGCGGGGGTAGAACGAGCTCGGGAACGCCGTCGTGTGCCAGGCCGGTGCGTCGATCGACTCCTGGAGGTTCAGGCCGCCGTAGACGTGGGCCAGCCAGAAGCACAGCTGCCACTGGTCCTGCTGGTCGCCGCCCGGGGTGCCGAAGGCCAGGTTCGGGACGCCGTCGCGGAGGGCCAGGGACGGCGAAAGCGTGATGCGGGGGCGTTTGCGCGGGGCCAGCGAGTTCGGCAAGCCCTGTTCCAGCCAGAACATCTGGCCGCGGGAGTCCAGGCAGAAGCCCAGTGACGGGATCGCCGGGCTCGACTGCAGCCAGCCGCCCGACGGGGTCAGCGAGACCAGGTTGCCCGCCGCGTCGACGACGTCGAGGTGGACCGTGTCGCCGCGAGTCCGGCCCTGGGGACCGACCGTCGGCTCGCCCGTCGCGCCGCCTTCGGACTGCACACCCCGCAGCGAGTCGAGGATCGCCGGGAGCCGGGCCGGGCCGCGGGCGTCTCCCGGGCGAAGCGAGGCGGACGCCGTGTCGGTGATCAACGCGCGCCGGGCATCGGTGTACGACGCCGAAAGCAGCACGTCGAGGGGGACGTCCGTGTCGCCGTACCACGCCTCGCGGTCGGCGAAGGCCAGCTTCGCAGCTTCGGTCGCCAGGTGGACCGTGCGCTCCGACGCGATTCCGTCCACAAAGGACAGCTCGTCGCGGAAGCCGTGCAGCAGCAGCGCTTGCTGGAGCAGCGCCGGACCCTGTGTCCAGCCGCCCATCTTGACCAGGCGCCGGTCGCCGATGTCCACGAACGCCGGGTCCTCGTACGTCGCCGACCACGAAGCCAGGTCGTCGACGGTCAGCAGGCCCGCGTGGTCGCGGCCGGAGTCGTCGCGGAATGCTCGGCGGCTGAACGCGTCGATCGCTTCGGCGACGAAACCCTGCGACCAGGCACGGCGTCCCGCGTCGATCTGCGCTTCGCGGCCCGAGACGGCTTCCGCTTCCCGCAGCAGCCGCTCCCAGGTGTCCGCCAGTGCCGGGTTCCGGTGCAGGCCCGCGGCCGGCTTGCCGTCCCGCAGCCACAGCTCCGCCGACGTCGGCCAGTGCTCGATGAACAGGCGGGACACCGCGCCGATCGTGTCGGTGACCCGCGAAACCAGCGGGACGCCGTTGCGGGCGTAGCCGATCGCGTACGACAGCACCGCGCGAAGCGGCTTCGTGCCGTAGTCGCGCAGGAGCAGGAGCCAGCCGTCCCAGGCGCCCGGGACGGTCGCCGGGAGCAGGCCGCTGCCCGGGATCAGGTCCAGTCCGAGCGACGCGAAATGCTCGGGCGTGGCCCCCGCGGGCGACGGGCCTTGGCCGGCCAGCGCCCGCGGGGTCGGGTCGTCCGCTGTCACGAAGAGGCCGGGCACCTGGCCCGCCGGGCCGCACAGGTGCGGCTCGGCGACCTGCAGGACGAACCCGGCCGCGACCGCCGCGTCGAACGCGTTGCCGCCGTCTTCCAGCACCGCCATCCCGGTGGCCGAAGCCAGCCAGTGCGTCGATGCCACCATCCCGAAGGTGCCGGCCAGCTCCGGCCGCGTCGTGAACATGCTCCCGATAGTACGCAACGCTAACGAATTACCAAGCCGACGGACGCTTCCGCTCCGGCTCGTACGGCTGCGTGATGATCTCCATCCCGTTGCCGCCGGGATCGAGGAAGTACACGCCACGGCCGCCGTGGTTGTGGTTGATTTCGCCGACCTGCTTCCCCATCGGGTCGGCGTGGTAGGTCACGCCGGTCTCGACGAGCCGCGCGAAGACGGCGTCGAAGTCGTCCTCCGGGATCAGGAAGCAGTAGTGCTGCAGGCGAAGGTCTTCTTCGGGGATGCTCGCGAAGTCCAGACGGACCCCGTTGCGGGTCTCGACCGGGACGAACGGACCCCATTCCTCCCCGACTTCGAGGCCGAGCAGATTCGCCAGGAATTCGGCGGATTCCCGGTTGTTCCGGGACGGGACGATCAAATGGTTCAACTCAACGGAAACTGACACGGTGAAATGCCTCCACGGGCACTCCCGCCACCTCCATGCCTCACCCAGCCGGTGACCGACACGCGATGCCGTGTCGATCACCCTAGCCAAGAGCGGGCGGTCAGGAAACCTTGATTCGCGCGGCGGCCCGCGGCCGCCCGACGCCCTGCCAGGCCAGCCCGGCGGCCACGAGCACCCGCGGGTCGAGCAGGTTGCGCGTGTCGACGACGTCGATGCCGTCCATGAGCTCGGCCATCGCGGCCCAGTCGAGGTGCTTGAACTCGGCCCACTCGGTCAGCACGACGACGACGTCCGCGTCCTTCGCGACCTGGTAGGCGTCGTCGACGACGGTCACCCCGTCGATCCCGCCGTCGATCGCCGGGTCGTAGGCGATCAGCTCCGCGCCGAGCGCGCCCAGCACCGACGCCACGGCGAGCGCGGGCGAGTCGCGCAGGTCGTTGGTCCCCGCCTTGAACGCCAGGCCGAGCACGCCGATCCGGGCGCCGGCCAGCGTGCCGCCGACCGCGCCGGCGATCTTCGCGACGATCCGGTCGCGCTGGGCGATGTTCTCGTCGATGGCCGAGGTCAGCATCTTGAAGTCGTAGTTCACCGACTCGGCCACCTTGACCAGCGCGCTGGTGTCCTTCGGCAGGCACGAGCCACCCCAGCCCGGGCCCGGCTTGAGGAACGTGCGGCCGATCCGCCGGTCGTAGCCCATGCCCTCGGTGACCAGCGTGATGTCCGCGCCCAGGCGTTCGCACAGCTCGGCGATCGAGTTGACGTAGGACAGCTTCAGCGCGAGGTAGCAGTTCGCGGCGTACTTCACGAGCTCCGCGCTCGCCGCGTCGGCGACGACGAGCGGCGCGTCCAGGTCGGCGTACAGCTCGCCGACCCAGCGGGCGGCCGCGAGGTCGGCGGACCCGACGACGATCCGGTCCGGGCCGAGGAAGTCCGCGACCGCGGTGCCCTCGCGGAGGAACTCGGGGTTCGACACCACCGGGACGTCGGCGCGGCCGAGCATCGCCTGGATCCGCTCCGACGTGCCGACCGGGACGGTCGACTTGGTGACCAGCGCGCACCCGGCGGGCAGGACGTCGCCGATCTCGGTGGTCACCGCCTCGACCGCGCGCAGGTCCGCGGAGCCGCCGGCCCCCATCGGCGTCGGCACGCAGAGGAACACCGCCTCCGCGGTGCGGACCGCTTCCCGCGCGCCGACGACGAACTGGAGCCGCCCGGCGGCGATGCCGCGGGTGACCAGGTCGGTGAGCCCGGGTTCGAGGATGTCGACGCGGCCCGCGCTCAGCCGGGACACCTTCGCGCGATCGACGTCCACGCAGGTGACGGAATGCCCCAGACTGGCCAGGCACGCCCCCGTGGTCAAGCCGACGTAACCGGTACCTACCACCACGATCCGAGCTGGCGTCATGGTGCTGAAGGTGACAGCCGGAGTTGACCACGACGCTAACGGAAACAGTCGGCCCCGAGAGCGGTGAGCGAAGACACGAACCACGTCGATGCGAACGAGCGTTAACCTGGGTCCGCGAACCGGAGCAGCGAAGGGAACGGCACAGATGCAGATCACGGACACCGCGGCGCTCGTCACGGGTGGTGCGTCGGGCCTCGGCGGAGCCACGGCGAAGGCCCTCGCGGCCAAGGGCGCGAAGGTGTTCGCGCTCGACCTGGCGCAGTCGATCGAGAAGGCCGAGCAGGTCGACGGCATCACCTACGTCGAGGCCGACGTCACCGACGTCGAGCAGGTCGAGGCGGCCGTCGCGACGGCTTCGGGGGCCGGCGTGCCGCTGCGGACCGTGGTGAACTGCGCCGGCATCGGGCCGTCCGCGCGGATCCTGTCCAAGAAGGGCCGCCACGACCTCGCGCTGTACGCGAAGGTCATCCAGATCAACCTGATCGGGACGTTCAACGTCCTGACGGTCGCTTCCGAAGCCATCGCGAAGACCGAGCCGCTCGCGGACGACGCCCGCGGCGTCATCATCAACACCGCGTCCATCGCCGCGTTCGACGGCCAGATCGGGCAGGTCGCCTACTCGTCGTCCAAGGGCGGCGTCGTCGGGATGACCCTGCCGGCCGCGCGCGACCTGGCCTCGCACGGCATCCGCGTGCTGACCATCGCGCCGGGCATCGTCGACACCCCGATGCTGGCCACGGTCAGCGACGAGTTCCGCGCGGCACTCGCGTCCGGCATCCCGTTCCCGAAGCGCCTCGCGCGGCCGGACGAGTACGCGCAGCTCGCGCTGTCGCTGATCGACCACGACTACCTGAACGGCGAGGTGGTCCGCATGGACGGCTCACTGCGCATGGCCCCCCGCTAACCCCCGAGGGCGTAGCTTTCACGTGAAAGCTACGCCCCCAGGTGGGAGCTTTCACGTGAAAGCTACGGCTTGATGAGGCGGACCTCCAGGCCGATGCCGTCCGCGGTGACCGAGCAGCCGCCGAAAGCGCTCTCCGCGGCCAGTGCCTCGAACTGCTCCCGGGTGAACGCCCGGCGCCGCAGCCACCCGAGCGTCTGCCGGACGGTGAAGCCGCTGACCACGCCGACGTTCATCGACGCGACCTCGCGGCCGATGTCCGCGCCGGTGGCCTCGTGGTTGAGGTCCTGGATCACCGCGTGCCCGCCCGGGCGCAGCACCCGGTGCATCTCGTTCAACGCCGCCACCGGCTGCCGGAAGTTCTTGAACGCGGCCTGGCAGACCACGAAGTCGAACGACCCCGCGTCGAACGGGGCGTGCGTGATGTCGCCCTGACGGAAGTCGATCTCCAGGCCCGCGCCGTTTTCCCGGGCGATCTCGACCATCGTGTGGCTGATGTCGAGCCCGGTGACGCGAAAGCCGCGCTTCGCCACTTCGATGGCGAAGAAGCCCGGCCCGGGCGCCACCTCCAGGACCTCGGCACCTTCCGGCAGCCCGGACGTGACCTCGGCTGCCTGCTTCCGGTACTGCCTGAGCTGGGCTTCCGTGCCGCGGTTCTTGGCGTACCAGCGGGCCTGGAAGCCCTCCATTTCGGGCACTTTGTGCTTGCGGGTCGTTTCCATGTCATCCCCTTCGGTGAAGCCGAACCGAAGAGCCGCCCGGTTATCCTCTTGGTGCCACCTCGGGGCCGGGCGTGCTCGGTTCGGGGTCGAGGACCCCGGGCGGTGTGCCAGCACCTCCCGGGGTCCGTGCTATCTCTCTTCCACGAACTCCCCGAAGTCGCCGGGGAGTTCGCCGGTCTCGTACCAGCGTCGCCACGCGTCCGTGCCGGGCACGGCGCCGCTGGTCAGTTCGTCGAGGAAGCCGCGCACCCAGCGTGCTTCGGCTTCCGTCATCGCCAGGTCGTACTCGACTTCCACCAGGAACAGCCGCGGCATCAGCGCGCCCAGCTGCGCCAGGGACGTGCGCTGCGCCTCGGCGCGTTCCTCGAGGGCCTGTGCCCGCTGCCGCAGCAGCGCCGCGGTCTGGTCCGGGCCGAGCACGCCCAGCATCGACAGCCCGGCCTTGAACCGCGGCGGTTCCCGGTCGACGGTGCCGACGAGCTCGCGCACCCAGTCCTCGAACTCCTCGCGCCCGGCCGGGGTGATCCGGTAGACGGTCCGCTCGGGCCGTCCGCCGTCCTTCACGCTCTCGACGGCCTCGAGGAAGCCGTGCTTGTCCAGGTTCGCGACGACGGTGTAGAGCGAGCCCCACTTGATCGGCAGGTCGCTGTCCTTGCCGCGTTGCTTGAGCACGACGGCCATCTCGTACGGGTGCTTGGGCCCGTCGAGCAGCACGGACAGCACGGCCAGCCCGAGCAGGTTGCCGACCTTCCGCCGCTTCATCCCGGCTCCTCGTCTACGAGTACTCGTAGACGAGTATCCACGCGGACGCGTCAGCGGGCAAGTGTCTTGGTGAGTGAACCACTCAGAGGTCGAACATGTACGGGACTTCGGCCTGGGCCCGCTCGCTGATCCACTCGCGCAGCGCCCGCGTCGCCAGGACGTCGTCCTCGTTGTAGCGCAGCAGCCGCTCGCGCTGCTCGTCGTCCGGCTTCTCGCCGTCCATGCCCACGGCGTCGCGGTACCAGCGCATCGACGCCTCGCCGCCCGCCTCGGGGTCGCGCCACGAGAACCCGGCCACCGGCGCGATCACCTTGAGCCCCTTGCCGTGGGAGCACAGGAACTGGTCGGTGACGCTGCGGAAGAGGTCGACCCACTCCTCGGAATCCACAAAGGACTGAATGGTCTTCTTCGCCGGGATCCCGGGGTGGTCGCCGAAGCGCTCGACGGACCCGAAGAGCCAGCGGTTCTCGGCGAGCGCGTTGTAACAGTAGGCGCGGAAGGTCAGCCCGGCCGCTTCGGTGCGCTCGCGGACGTCGGTGAGCCACGCCCAGAACTCGGCGAACGAGCGGGCTTCGTCGCCGGTCGGCAGCGGGTCCCACGTCGCGAAGGCGCGGTAGCCCTGCGGCACGCCGATGTCGGCGCCGGTCAGCAGGCAGCCCCAGAGGTACGCGCCGGCGTCGCCGAAGCTCTCCATGTCGACGTCGACCTCGACGTCGCCGCGCGGCACGCCGACCGCCTCGACGCGGCGCACCAGCGTCAGGTCGGCCAGCCAGGCGCGCGCGAGCACGACCGCGTCCGGGAAGGTGACGCCCGTCCAGTTCACCGCCGGCGGCTCGCCGGCCGGGTCGAGCGCGGCCAGCTTGTCCACAGTGGACACACCGGCGCGGCGCAGCTCGACCGCGTCCTCGCCGCGGACGACGAGGCTGACGTCCCGGGTCTCGGTGAGCACCACCTCGCACGTCGGCCACCACGGGCAGCGGCGGCACTCCAGCACGCGCGACGGCTCGGCCAGCGGCTCCTCGCCGTTCGCGGCCGCGGTGGCGATGGCGAGCCGGTCGGCGAACCGGACCTGGTACTCGGTCAGCGCGCTGCGGCCGCCGGGCCAGGTGCCCGCGGTGAGGTCGTGCCAGACGACGACGTCGGCGTCGAGGCCGATCACGCCGCCGGTGGTGAGGCTCTCGTCGGCCTGCCCGAGCGTCTGCAGCATGCGGCGGATGTGCACCAGCCGGAGCTGGTCACGCGGCTGCGAACGGACCTTGCGGGCTTCGTCGGCCTTGCGGTGCGCGGGGTCGAGGTCGGTCAGCTCGGTGACGACCGCGCCGGCGCCGCGGTCGGTGATGCGGTGACGCACGACGAGCACGGGGACGTACCCGCGGCCGGTGCGCACGAGCAGGTCGATGCCGCCGCGGCGGTGCCCGGCCGGGTCGACCGGCAGCAGCGCGCCCCAGATGTAGGTGGCTTCGGCGGCGAAAGCCTGCTCGGTGCGCTCGACGCGCTCGTGGGCGGGCAGGTCGCGGTCGATCTTCACCCAGTGCCCGGGGTTCGCGGCCATCAGCCTGCTGACGATGTCTTCGCGGTGCGCGGTGGCGTCGTCGATCCGCTGCTGCGCCGTCGGGTCCGGCGGGGAAAGCGGTACCTCGCGCATCGCCGGATCGTGCTCGAGGTGCACGCGGCGACGGCAGCGGCTGACCGCGCCCGCGTCGAGTACCACCTCACCCTGCATGGAGATCACTCTAGTTTCCCACCGCCGAGCCGACATGCCCGCCACCCTGGCTACCAGTAAGTTCGACCTCGACACGTCGCAGGGAGGTGCCATGGCGCGCAAAGCCAAGGTCGAGGGTGAAGCCAGGTTCACCCCCAAGAAGGCGAAGAACGCGATCGCGGTGGCGAAGGTGCTCGGCCCCGTGGTGATCCCGGTGGTCGCACCGTTCGCGGTGCGCGCGGCGGGCTCCGCCCGGGAGCTGTACGACCGCTACCAGGCACGCAAGCTCGGCGTCTCGGTCGACAAGCTGGGCGAGTACACCGGCCGCGGCGCGGCGCTGCACGCCCGCATCGCGGGCATCGCCGACGGCTGCCGAGATCTGCAGAAGTCCGAGAAGGCGTCGAAGGCGGACCAGGAGTTCGCGAAGGACGCGCTGAGCACGCTGGAGCAGCTGTCGGCCTCGATCCGCGCGGCGGAACGGATGCCGGCGGCACGCCGCAAGTCCGTGCACCGCGCGGTGGCGGGCGAGCTGGAGCGGCTGGAAGGCCAGCTGCTGCACCGGCTGGGCCTCTGACCACGAACACCGGGGCCGCACTTTCACGTGAAAGTGCGGCCCCGGTTCGTAGCTTTCCCGTGAAAGCTACGGCGCTACTTGACGAAGCCCTTCTTGACCATCCAGTCGTGGGCGACCTTGCCCGCGTCCTGGCCGTCGACGTCGACCTGCTTGCACAGCTCGACCATCTGCTCGTTGGTCAGGGCCGCGCCGACCTTCTCCAGCGGGCCGCGGACCTCCGGGTGCTGCTTCAGCCACTCCGTGCGCAGCGTCGGGACCGCGTTGTACTGCGGGAACGCCTTCTTGTCGTCCTCGAGCACACGCAGGTTCAGCCCCGAGATGCGGCCGTCGGTGGTGAACACCTCGCCGACCGGGCAGGTGCCGCTCGCGACCGCCGAGTAGATCGTGCCGATGCCGAAGTTCTCGATCTTCGAGTTCTGGAAGCCGTAGGCCTTCACCGCGGCCGGGAACCCGTCCTGGCGGCTGGTGAACTCGGTCTCCAGGCAGAACCGGTTCTGGTCCGGGTTCTGCTTGAGGAACGCCGCCAGGTCCGACGTCGTCTTCAGGTTGTTCTTCGCGCCGTACTCCTCGGTGACGGCGAACGCGTACTGGTCGTTGAGCGGCGAGTAGTTCAGCCACGTGACGCCGAACTTCTCTTCGTCCGCCTTGGCCGTCGCCTCGTACTGGGCCTTTTCGCCGCCGGGTACCGGGAGCTCGTTGCCCTGGTAGTTGATCCAGCCGGTGCCGGTGTACTCCCAGGTGACGTCGGTCTGCCCGGACAGCAGCGCCTGCCGCGACGAGTTGGAGCCCTTGATGTCCGACAGGTCGACGACCTCCGCGCCCGCCGCGGACAACGCCATCTCCGACATGTACGCCAGGATGATGTTCTCGGTGAAGTCCTTGGACCCCACCGTCACCTTCAGCCCCTGCAGCGACGGGATCGGCTGGATCGTGCCCGGCTGGATGTCGTAGGGCACCGCCTGGTTGACCGTCAGCCCGCACGCCGAGAGCGTCGCCCCCAGCACCGCGACGCCGAAGAGGGCTTTCACACGCTGGAACCTCATCGCAGCCCCTTCGGTCCGAAGAACTGTTCGGCGACCGCGCCCAGCCAGTCCACCAGCAGCGCCAGCGCGACGGCGAGCACCGAACCGGTGACCAGCACCGACGTCAGGTTCAGCTTGTAGCCGGTGTCGATCAGGAGCCCGAACCCGCCGGCGTTGACGAACATGCCGAACGTCGCCGTGCCGACCGCCAGGACGAGCGCGGTGCGCAGGCCCGCCAGGATCAGCGGGACGGCCAGCGGCAGTTCGACCCGCCACAGCACCGCGGTCGCCGACATCCCGATGCCGCGCCCGGCGTCGATCAGCGCCGGGTCGACCTGCTGGATGCCGACCATCGTGTTCCGCAGCACCGGCAGCAGCGAGTAGAAGGCCAGCGGCAGCGCCGCCACCCACAGCCCGCCGACCGCGCCGGTGACGATGAACCACAGCACCAGCACGCCGAGCGCGGGCGCGGCCTGCCCGATGTTCGCGATGGCCAGGAAGACCGGCGCGAGGAAGCGAGCCCACGGCCGCGTCACGATCACGCCGAGCGGCACCGCGACCAGCACGACGATCGCGGTCACCACGATCGTCATCAGCAGGTGGTCCCACAACGCCGTGAACAGCGAAGACGCGTTGAGCGTCTCCTTCTCGGTCGCCGTCAGCCCGCTGGAGAACACCGAGACCAGCGTGACGGCGACGATCACCAGCACCGCGACGGGCTGGGCGAACAGCCGGACGCGTTCCGCGCGTTTCGATCCGGACTCGGTGCTGAAACCGGTGTCGACGGCAGCCGTCATGCGGACACCTCTTCACCGTTCGTGTGCTCGTCCCGCAGCTGCTGGATGGTCGCGATCACGGTGTCCAGCTGGATGGTGCCCGCGTACTCGCCGCGCGCACCGGTCACCGGCACCGAACCGCCTTCGGCGAGCATCGCCTCCAGCGCGTCCTGCAGCGTCGACTGCAGGCTCACGATGTCGCGCAGCGGCTTGCCGGCGTTGGCCAGCGACGCGCCCGCGGTCAGGTCGCGGACGTGCACCCAGCGCGTCGGGCGGCGGCGCGCGTCCAGGACCAGCGCGAAGTGCTTGCGCTGGTCTTCGAGCTTCTTGCGGAGCTCGCTCGGGTCTTCGTCGACGCCGGCGGTCAGCGCGTCCTGCGCCAGCTCGACGTCCCGGACCCGCAGCAGCGTCAGCTGCTTCAGCGAGGCGCCCGCGCCGACGAAGCCGGCGACCGTGTCGTTCGCCGGGTTGGCCAGGATCGCCTCGGGGGTGTCGTACTGCATGATCGACGACTGGTTGCCGAGCACCGCGATCTTGTCGCCGAGCTTCACGGCCTCGTCGAAGTCGTGCGTGACGAACACGATCGTCTTCTTCAGCTCGCTCTGCAGCCGCAGCAGCTCGTCCTGCAGGTTGCCGCGGGTGATCGGGTCGACCGCGCCGAACGGCTCGTCCATCAGCAGCACCGGCGGGTCCGCGGCGAGCGCCCGCGCGACGCCGACGCGCTGCTGCTGCCCGCCGGAGAGCTGGCGCGGGAAGCGGTCGCGGAAGTCGGCCGGGTCGAGCCCGACCAGGTCCATCATCTCTTCGACCCGGTCGTTGACCTTCTTCTTGTCCCAGCCGAGCAGGCCGGGCACCACGCCGATGTTCTGCGAGACGGTGAAGTGCGGGAACAGGCCGGCCTGCTGGATCGCGTAGCCGATCCGGCGGCGCAGGGTGTCGACGTCGAGGCCGAGCGCGTCCTCGCCGCCGATGGTGATCTTGCCCGACGTCGGCTGGACGAGCCGGTTGATCATCCGCATCGTCGTCGTCTTGCCGCAGCCGGACGGGCCGACGAAGACCACGATCTTGCCGGCGGGCACGACCATCGAGAAGTCGTCGACCGCCGCTTCGCGGGTGCCGGGGTACCGCTTCGTCACGTGCTCCAGCTCGATCTCGACGCCGGAGACTTCCTCGTTCTCAGCCACGGACACCCCTAGAAATGGTGAAGCGCTTGATCAGGACGTAGACGCCGTCGAGCAGCAGGGCGAGGATGACCACGCCGACCGTGCCCGTGACGGCTTGGTTCAGGGAGTTGGTGCTCCCCGCGTTCGTGAGCCCGGAGAAGACCTCGGCGCCGAAGCCGGGGCCCTTCGCGTAGGCGGCGATCACCGCGATGCCCATCAGCATCTGCGTCGCCACCCGCATGCCCGTGAGGATCGCCGGCCACGCCAGCCGCAGCTCGACCCGGGTGAGCACACCGAAGCGGCTCATCCCGATCCCGCGCGCGGCGTCGGTGATGGCCGGGTCGACACCGTCGAGCCCGACGATGGTGTTCCGGACGATCGGCAGGAGGCCGTAGAGCACCAGCGCGATCACGGCCGTCGTCGGACCGAGCCCGGAAATCGGGATCAGCAGGCCCAGGAGGGCGAACGACGGGACCGTCAAGATCGTGCTCGCCAGCGCCGTGGCCACCGCCGAACCGATCGGGCTGCGGTAGACCGCGATCCCGATCAGCACGCCGAGGACCGCGGCGAGGATCGTGCACTGCACGACCATGCTCGTGTGCAGGTAGGCCTCCAGCCAGAGCTTGCTCGCCCGGTCGGAGATGTAGTCGAAGAGGTTCATCCGTGTCCGCTCTCCCGCCCTTCACGCCGGCCTTCACCCGAACGGGCTAGTTGCTGACCGACGGCTCAGTACCCAGCGCACAGCCGGTCCAAACCCCAGTCATCGGTCACCGGTTCCGCCCACCGTGGCCCAACCGGGGCAGATCGGCAAGAAATGGCCTGAACCACGGCGTGGCGTGGGACGTGAACTCGGTGTGTGCTCACTTCACGGGATCACACGCTCACCCCGGGGCAGGTCCCTTAGGCTGCTGCTCATGAGCGTTCCGGCACGGCGTCCCGCCGTGCTCGGCGCTACCCGGGGTGCGTTGCTCGCCGTGAGCGCGGCGGTGCTTTCCGTCACCGCGCACCGGCTCGCCGACGGCGGCCTGCCCGATCCGGCGATGCTCCTGCTGCTCACCGGCCTGTTCGGCTGGACCGCCACCGCGCTCACCCGCAAGGCCCGCGGCCCGCTCGCCACGATCACCCTGCTCGGGTCCGCCCAGCTGGTGATGCACCTGCTGCTCACCACGCTCGCCGGGCACCAAGACATGTACGCGGTGCCGGACCGGACCGGGGCCGGCATGATCGCCGCGCACGCGGTCGCGACCCTGCTCACCGCGCTCCTGCTCGCCCGCGCGGACGCGACGCTGCTCACGGTGCTGGCCGTGCTGCGCGCGATCCTGCCGCGGCTGCTCACCCCGCTGACGGTCCCGGCCGCGGCTCCCGCGCTCGTCCCCGCCCGCGTGGGCGGTCCGGACCACCTCGTCGGCGTCGACCTGCGCCGGATCCACGGGCGGCGCGGCCCGCCGAGTCACTCCTGATTCCAGCTCGTCCCCGACACAGCGGACCCCCGAGTCCGCTGCCCTTTGTTGAGTTCATCAGGAGTGAACCCATGTCCCAGCACGTCTTCAAGCGCGCCGGTTTCCTCGCCGCCACCGTCGGTGTCGCCGGTTTCCTCGGCGCCGGCATCGCCTCCGCGCACGTCACCGCCAACGTCTACGGCCCGCAGCCCACGAAGGGCGGCTACGCGGCGATCGTGTTCCGCGTGCCGAGCGAGGAGAAGGCGCCCGTCACCACCACGAAGGTCGTCGTCGACTTCAAGGCGGACTACGGCATCGGCTCGGTGCGGACGAAGCCGCTGCCCGGCTGGACCGCCGAGGTCACCAAGTCGAAGCTGCCGGCGCCGATCACCAAGGACAACGGCACGCAGATCACCGAGGCCGTCACCGCGGTGACGTGGACCGCCCAGCCCGGCAACGAGCTGAAGGCCACCGACTACCAGGAGTTCTCCGTCAGCTTCGGCCCGCTGCCCACCAACGTGGACCAGGTCGAGTTCCCGGCGCACCAGTCCTACAGCGACGGCAAGGTCGTCGACTGGAACCAGCCGACCCCGGCGGGCGGCGAGGAGCCGGAGCACCCGGCCCCGGCCGTCAAGCTGGCCGCGAAGGCCGAAGAGGGCGACGCGCACGGCACCATGGCGAACACGGCGGCGACGACCGGCGACCAGACCCAGGCCGCCGCGACGTCGGACAGCACGGCCCGCTGGCTCGGCGGTGCCGGCCTGCTCGTCGGTGCCGTCGGCCTCGGCGTCGGGGCCGGTGCGACCATCCGGGCGCGCAAGGCCACGGCCAAGTCGGGAGGCAACAGCTAAATGCGGAAGGCGCTCGTCGCGCTGGCGCTGACGGTGGTGGCCGTGCTCGGCACGGCCACCCCGGCGCTCGCGCACAACGTGCTGATCTCCTCGGACCCGGCGAACGGCTCGTCCGTCGCCGCCGGCCCGCAGAAGATCAGCCTGACGTTCGACCAGTACGTGCAGGGCGCGGACGTCAACCAGATCGCGGTGACCGGACCCGGCGGCGGCCAGTGGGCCGAAGGACCGATCAGCGTGGTGAACAACGTCATCAGCGCGCCGCTGCGGCCGCTCGGCCCGGCGGGGAAGTACACCGTCGGCTACCGGGTGCTCTCCGCGGACGGCCACCCGGTGACCGGTGAACTCACCTTCACCCTGACCGCGGCGGGCACCGGCACGCCGGCGACCGTCGACGCGGCCCGCTCGCCGGGCAGCACGTCGTCGGCGTCCCCGCAGCAGTCCTCGTCCACCGGGGTGCCGATCTGGGTCTGGATCGCCGGTGCCGTCGTGCTGCTGGCCATCGGGCTGACCGTGGCGCTCCGCTCGGGCGGCAAAGTCGAAGAGAAGAACTGATGACGCAGGCCGAGACCACCACGAACGTCCGCTATGCGACGCTGCTGTGCGTCGTCACGGCGGGACTGCTGGGCGCCCTCATCGGCGTCGCGCTCACCGCCACCGCGCCGGTCCCCGGCGTGGTGCAGCCCGGCGCGGTGGTCTCGGCCGGCATCCCGGTCGTGCGGGTCCTGCTCGACCTGGCCGCGGTCACGACCATCGGGCTCGCCCTGCTGTCCGTGCTCGTCGGCTACGACCGGCCGAAGCTCACCGAGCCGATCCTGCGGCTGGCCCGCCCGGCCGGGGTCGCGGCGGCGCTGGTCTGGGCCACCACCGCGGTCGTCGCGCTGATCCTGCAGACCGCGGAGTACAAGCCGGGTTCGTCGACGCTCTCGCCGTCGGACATCGGGCAGTACATCGCCGCCGTCGGCGCCGGGAAGGCGCTCGTCATCGTCGCGGTGCTCGCGCTCGCCCACGCCGGGATCGGCGCGCTGGCGCTGCGGTTCGGCGAGAAGGTGCCCGCGGAGGTGCGCGTCGGGCTCGGCCTGTTCGCGCTGCTGCCGCTGCCGGTCACCGGGCACGCGTCGAACTGGAACTACCACGACTACACGATGATCTCGATGGAGCTGCACGTCATGAGCGCCGTCGCCTGGACCGGCGGCCTCGGCGCGATGGCCGTGCTATTGGTGGCGAACCGGACGCTGCTGGCGCACGCGCTGCCGCGGTTCTCGAAGCTCGCGACGCTCTGCCTGGTCCTCTCCGCGGCGACCGGCCTGTTCAACGGCCTGGTCGAGATCTCGCTCAACCCGACCATCGGGTTCTGGGCGGCGATCTTCACTACGCCGTACGGGCAGCTGCTCATCCTGAAGACGGCGTGCACCGGCGTCGTCGCGCTGCTGGGCGCGCACGTCCGCTGGCGGCTGATGCCGCAGATCGTCCGGCACCAGCGGACCGCGCTCGCCGCGTGGGCGACGCTGGAGCTGACCGTGATGGGACTGGCCTTCGGGTTCGCCGTCGTGCTCACGCGGGCGCCGGTCGTCGCGTCCTGAAAGCCCTTCCCCGCTGGTGAGACCGGTGCGGAGTCACGGCGAGTAGCTGCAACTTGCGCATTGGGATGACGGGTAGACCATTGGGGGCGACCTGTCGGACCGAACTTTCTACCCTGAGCGGGCCGCATTTCCGAAGCGACGAACGGTCATTTGCAGTCGGCGAATGCACGTGCAAGCTGTGGTGCCGGTCACATCATGTGACAGTCTTCGCTCAGCGGTAACGCGTCCACCGCACGTCCGTCCGGCCGCTGCGGAGGTCGGCCAACCGGCGGAACAGCTCGGGCCGCACCTGCGGCCGGCTGCGCAGGATAGGCAGCACGCTGGTCGTCAGCTTCAGCTCGCGGATGCCGCGGAGCACCGCGAACCCGGACCAGGACGTCACGTCGAAGCCGTACGCCGCGGCGAACCCGCGGTAGTGCACCGGCGGGTCACCGAACCGCTCGCGGCCGACGGCCAGCGGCGTCAGGTCCCACTCCGGCGGGCCGACGCACGACGAATCGAAGTCGCAGAGCACCGGGCCGTCCGGGCCGGGGATGACGTTGCCGGGGTACGCGTCGCCGTGGACCAGGCCCCTGGGCAGCGGGAACTCCAGCCCGGACAGCCGGTCTTCGAGCTCGGCGCAGCGCTCCAGCAGGAACTCGCGGTCGGCGTCGCCGAGCTCTTCGGCGTCGGACACCCGGGCCCGCACCGCGGCGAACGGCGCCCACTCGGCGAGGCCGTCGGGCGCGGGCAGCGCGTGCACCCGGCGCAGCAGCCGGGCCAGGTCGGTCGCCGTCGCCGGGCGGCCGATGCTCGGCACCTGGTGCCACACGGTCACGAGGTGCTCGCCGACCTCCAGGGGCTGGTCGACGCCGTCGAGGAGCCGGATCGCGGGGACGCCGTGGCGTTCGAAGTGCCGGGCGACGCGGACGACCGTCCCGACGCGGTGCCGCAGCTGCGTCGAACCGACGATCCGGATCACGAGCGGGGCCGTGACCAGCGCGTACACCGCGTTGTTGGTGAACCGGAGCAGCCGCGCGCCCGCCGGGTCGACGCCCAGCAGCGCGCACGTCTCCGCCAGCACGCCGCGCAGCTTCCCGGCTGTGAACCGGCCGGCCAAGACGGCCTCGGTGTCCCCGCCGCCGCCGGCGTTATGCGGCGTAGAAAGCGTGGAGGCGATCGGCGAGGTCACGCGCGTCGGCGTTGTTGCGGCGGCGCTCCGCCTCTTCCTGGAGCGGCCGCATCCGGTCCTTGACCCGCTCGGACTTGATGCCCTCGGCGCAGTCGATGGCCTTGCCGCCGACCTTGGCCCCGTGGTCGAGGTCGCCGTCGAGCAGGTGGTTGGTGGCCAGCGCGCTCAGCATGAACGTCTTGGACCGGGCCATCTCGTCGTCGTAGGAGTCGACCGCCCGGCTCAGCGCCGGGATCGCGTACTTGGTGTGCTCGGCGTTCTTCTGCGCGAGGACCGTGTGGACGGTGCCGACCATGGCGTAGACGTCGGTCTCGGTGAAGAACTTCACCCAGGACTCGGCCTCGGCCAGGTTGGCGCGCTCGAACTCGTCCTTGCTCCGGCCGAGCAGCTTCACCGCCTGCTCTTCGTTGCCCATCATCGCGTAGGCCCAGGCCTCGTTCGCGCACAGCACGGAGACCGCCAGCTCGGAACCGCTTTCCTGAGCCGCGATCTGGCCCAGCTGGAACAGCTTCAGCGCGTCGTTCGGGGCGTCCTGGTGCAGGTAGACGCGGCCCATCCGGTAGAGGACGTTGGCCACCAGCGGGTGGTTCTCGCCCTGCTTGGCCAGGTCCAGCGCGTTCGCGAAGTGGCCGCGGGCGGAGTCCATGAGGCCGGTGTCGAACGACGTCCAGCCGGCCAGCGAGTGCAGGTCGGCGAGGGCCACGTAGAGCCGGTTCTTCACCAGGTCGGTGCCGTGGGACTCGAGCATCTGCTGTCCCCAGGACAGCTGCGCCACGACGGCGTCGCGGCAGAACCCGCCGCCGTACTGGTAGTCCAGCGCCCGGAGCGCGCGCGTCGCGGCCTCCACCTGGCGCACGTCGGTCATGCCGATCCGGCCGGGTGCCGGCGTGCGCGCCGGACCCGCCGACCAGGTGCCCGATTCCGGACCGAACACCGCCGCACCCATCGTGACCTGGGCGGCGTGCGCGAGGAACCTCCGTCGCTTCACGGACTCGTCCTCCTCAGCCTGCTGGCCGTCGGCGGAGCCGACGACGCGTGTCGCCGTGACCTCGTCATAGGCGAGGCCCATGTACCCCCGGGGGACGCCCAGGCCGTCGGCGATCCTCGTGAGGACGTCGTAAGCCATGACCTGGCGACCCTTGAGGATCTCCGACACCTCGGACTGGGACTGTCCGGTCATCGCGGCGATCTGGCGCTGCGAGACACCGTGCTTGCGCAAGAGGCGGTAGACGCCGCTGATCTCTCGCGACGCGAGAGCAGCTCTCATCTCGGGCTGCTCCCACGCGTCAGCGGGAACCGCGTGGCTCTGCCGGGCTTCGGCACTGCCACCGTTACTGGCGTCCATCGCGCCCCCTCCACTGTCCGGTCGGGCGTCTGTGAAACAGCGTAGGCAAACCTGGTGAACCGTGTGAACTGCCGGACTGGCGCCCTGATCGGCCCGGGCGAAGTCCGTTGACCGCTTACCGTGGAACCGAGTCCGGTCACCGCTATGACGCCATTTCGACCTTCTATCGCAGCCGGTTGCACCTCACTGTAGTTGTCAGATCTCCGTCACCGCCCGGACACCGGCAGCGATCACGGAGAGCTACGAAAACCGCAGGGATGTTGCAGAAGGCATCTTCGAAGGACTTTCGACAGAGCGGAGAAAGGCGTGGAGTTCGTGGACTCGTTCGCAGGAGGACATGCCGGCACGGCCACCCGCGCCGTGCGGCCGGCGATCGCGACGGTCTCTCCCGTCTCCGCCGTCCGCCCCGTCACCCCGGCCGCCGCGGTGGACCCCCGCACCGCGAGCGTCCGCCACTACGAGGGCGGCCAGCTCGTCTGGCGGGTGCAGTGCGGAGACCTGATCGAGCGCGAGCGCGCCGTGACGGTCTTCGTAGAGGACAACCAGGTGGTACTGGTCTCGCCCCCCGGCGAGACCGCGCGGTTGACGTCCGGCCAGCTCGGACAGCTGCGCGCCGCGCTCAACGAAGCCGCCAAGATGGCGGAAAGGTAACGGTGAGCTGACATGGATCAGGTACTCGGGCAGGTCCTCCGCAATGCGGTCTGGGAGCGCCTCGACATGCTGACCGACCTGGCGAACCGCGCCGACGCCCAGTCGCTCGTCTCGGTGGCGCGCAGCGAACTCCCCCGCTTGACCGAAGCGTGGCGCGCGATGCTGAAGATGCACGAGCCCGACGAGCGCGGCGACTGCCCGACCTGCTCGACCCGGTGGCACCGCTGCAAGGCGCCGTGCTCGGTCTGGCAGGTCGCGCACGAACACCTGGTAGCCGGCGGCCTCGCCCCGCAGCAGCAGTCTTCCCCGGACAGCCGCCTGCAGAGCCGCCGCATGAGCCCGGTCCCAGCCCCCACCGCGGCGGAGACCACCGGTCGCCACGCGTTGGTGAACCCGCGCCGAGCGGTCACCGCCTGACCCACCCGGGCCGTCGCCACGTGAAACCCATGTGAAGAAGCGGCACTTTCATAGGGAAAGTGACGCGTCGGCGGCCCCCACGAACCGGCGAGCGCGACCGGCCGATCGCCCCATCGGCTCCGCGTCGGCACTCGCCCCGGCCGAGGGCTGTTTCGCCCGCACCCCCGAGCAGCGCGAACCAGCCCTCGGCCATCACCTCAGACCGCTCCGCGATTAATCGAAAAAAATACGCGTTAGCCCTAGCCGGGGCCGTAATCCCCCGCTAGATTGATCATCAAGCCCCCGGTGTGGACCATGGGTCCCACCGCGGCGATCCGCTCCTCGAGCGGTCCCCGAATTCCGCGGGCCGGTGCCGTTGCACTCCCCTCCCCCGACCGGCACCGGCCCGCGGTTCCACTTCGTTGTACGGCGTTCAGCGGACCGCCTTCACGCGCAGCACGAGCACCGCGGCCAGCAGCGTCGCGACGGCCGAAGCCGCGAACAGGCCGGAGTAGCCACCCAGGTAGGCCAGCACCAGCGGTGTCAGCAGCGGGGCCACCACCTGCGGCAGCGAGTTCGCGATGTTGATGACGCCCAGGTCCTTCGCGCGGTCCTGCGCCGTCGGCAGCACCTGCGTCAGCATCGCCAAGGCGACCGCCATGTACGCGCCGAACCCGACGCCGAGCAGCGGGGACGCGGCGAGCGCGACCGGCCAGCTCTGCCACACCACGAGGAGCAAGGCGGCCAGCGCCATCACGCCGGAGGCCGCCAGGACGTACGGCTTGCGCCGTCCGGACCTGTCGGAGAAGTGGCCGGCGAGCACGGCGCCGATGACGAGCGCGACGCCGTACAGCCCCATCATGATGAGCAGCCCGGTGTCCGGGTCGGGGTAGTGCACCGCGTCCTTGAGGAAGAACAGCAGGTAGAGCGTCCCGAACGCGTTACCGAGGTTGATCATGAAGTGGCACGACCACGCCCACGCGAAGTCCGGGTGCCGCCGAGGCGAGACCCAGAGGTTGCGGAGGACCTCGCGGGTGTCGGACGAGGGCCGGTACTCGATAGGCAGCCGCGCGTCCGGCGTCCGGAGCACGAAGAACGCGGCGCCCACCAGGACGATGCCCGCGCAGGCCGCGTAGGCCAACGGCAGCCCGGCGATGCCGAGCATGACGACGACCACGACCGCGCCCAGCACGGTGCCGAGCATCTGCGCGATGCCGACGAGCCCGCCGACCTGCGCGCGCTGGCCGACCGGGACGCGGTCGGCGATGGCCGACATCAGGGTGGCGAGCATGCCGTTGAGGCCGGCCTGCACCAGGCACCAGCCGGTGATCAGCAGGGCGACGTCGGGCGCGAACGCCAGCACCAGCAGCCCGACGGCCGCGACCGCGGCCCCGATCACCGTCCACGGGTGGCGGCGGCCGAACCGCGAGCACGTCCGGTCCGACAGCAGCCCGACCGCCGGGTTGACGACCAGCGCCACGATCGCGCCGACGCCCATCACCAGGCCGAGCACGAACTCCTTGTTCACCTGGTCGAGCAGTTCGGCCTGCTGCGGCAGCAGCACCTGGATCGGCGCGTAGATCCCCAGCCAGAGCGCGATGTTCGCGAAGAACAGCAGGCTCATCCAGCCGGGCCGCACCCGCGCGGTGGGTTCGGCGAGCGCTTCGGGCAGCGCCTGGGTCGTTTCACTCATCCCGCACCAGCTTCCGGTACCAGTGGAAGGAGTCCTTCGGCGTCCGCCGCAGGGTCTCGTAATCGACGTGCACCAGGCCGAAGCGCGGCGCGTAGCCCTTGGACCACTCGAAATTGTCCATCAGGGACCAGCAGAAGTAGCCGCGGACGTCGACGCCGGTGTCCATCGCCTCGCGCACCGCGACCAGGTGGCTGTGCAGGAAGTCGATCCGTTCGGGGTCGTGCACCCCGCCGTCCTCGGCGACTTCGTCGGCGAAACTGCACCCGTTCTCGGTGATGTGGATCGGCGGCAGTTTGTCGCGGTAGCGGGCGTGGAAGTCGAGCAGCAGCTCGCGCAGGGCGTGCGGGACGATCGGCGAGTCGTTCGTCGTCATCGGGTAGCCCTCGATCGGGCGGAGGTCGAACGGCAGCGGGTTGCCCGGACTGGGCTTCGCGACGCCTTGCGGCTCGTAGTAGTTGACGCCGTAGAAGTCGAGCGGCTGCGCGATCGCCGGCAGGTCGTCGGCGAACCCGGCGGGGAGGTGCGGGTGGAGCTGTTCGGGGTAGCTGCCGAGCAGTACGGGATCGGCGTAGAGCCGGTTGATCAGCGCGTCGAGCCACTCGGCGGCGGCCCGGTCGCGGTCGTCGCTGTCTTCGCCGGGCCAGATCGGCGAGTGGTTGTTGGCGGTGCCGATGGTGGTCGCCCCGGCCGCGCGCAGCGCCTGGACGGCGAGGCCGTGGGCGAGGAGCTGGTGGTGCGCGGTCGGGACGGCGTCGAGCAGGAGCGTCTTGCCGGGCGCGTACTCGCCGATCGCGTAGCCGTAGATCGACATGACCATGGGCTCGTTGAGCGGAATCCACAGCTTCACCCGGTCGGCGAAGCGTTCTCCGAGGATGTGGGCGTACTCGGCGAAGCGCTCAGCGGTACCGCGGGAGAGCCAGCCGCCGTCGTCTTCGATCGCCTGCGGGGTGTCCCAGTGGTAAAGCGTGACGGCGGGGGCGATCCCCGCCTCGCAGACGGCGTCGAGGAGCTTGTCGTAGAAGCCGAGGCCTTCGGGGTTGGGCGCGCCCTTGCCGTCGGGCTGGATGCGGGGCCACGCGACGGACATCCGGTAGGCACCGACCCCGAGCTCCGCCATGAGCGCGATGTCTTCGGGGTAGCGGTGGTAGTGGTCGGCGGCTACGTTGGCGGTCTCATCGCGGGCGATCTTGCCCTCGGTCGCGGTGAACGTGTCCCAGATGGACGGTCCGCGCCCACCTTCGCTGGTGGCGCCCTCGATCTGGAACGCCGAGGTCGAAACACCCCAGAGGAAGTCGGGCGGGAAGTTCGGGTTCTGCACCGGCTGCTGACCCCTTCGTCAGACACCCCTTCGGGTGAACATGAAAAGTTCTCATATACTAGGTCTTCACTCGTCCGTGGGGAAGCCCGTCGGCACGATAAAGTCCCAGATCAGACGAGGAGGAGCGCCGTGTCCGACATCCAGGCCGCGAAGGTGCCGGCAGAAGCCACCCCCTTGCGCCGCCAGCCGGTTCAGCAACGCAGCGCCAAACGCGTCGAGCAGATGCTCGACGCGAGCGCGGCGTTGATCGACGAGCTCGGTTACGACGCGCTGACGACCACCCTGATCGCCAAGCGCGCCGGGGTGGCCGTGGGGTCGCTGTACCAGTTCTTCCCGGACAAGCGCGCCGTGGTACAAGCGCTTACCGCCCGCAACCTGGAGAGGTTCGTGGGCGCGGTGAACGAGCGCCTGAAGCAGCTCGGGCCGGAGCACTGGTGGGACGTCGTGGACTCGATCCTCGACATCTACCTCGAGATGCACCGCTCGGTCCCGGGCTTTTCGAAGGTCCACTTCGGCGACATCATCGACCGCCAGCTGCTCGACGAAACGCGCGACAACAACGCGGTGATCGTGGATTCCCTGACGGACCTGGTGTCCACGCAGGTCGATCGGCCGGTGGAGGACCTGCGGTTCGCGATCGGCATCGCCAACGAGGTGGCGGATGCGTTGCTGAAGCTGGCGTTCCGCAAGGACCCGCGCGGGGACGAGAAGATCGTCGCTGAAGCGAAGTACGTGGTGAAGGGGTACCTGGCGGCCCGGTTCGGGGAACGGTCGTAGTTGTCCACAGAAGTTGTCCACAGGCATGCACAGCTGTGGACAACCCGGTGGTTTCGGGCCGGCTTGTCGGTGGGCGCCGATAGACTGGAAGCGGGGGTTCCCCCGGGGAAGGGCGGGCCGCGCGCGGGGGTTGGCGGCGAGGGGTTGCCGGCGTGGACGGCGGTTCTGCGGACCAGGCCGGCCCGCATCCCGCTGACGCCGACGTTGTGAACGACTCTTTCCTGTCGTCGGACGAGGTGAACGAGTCGTTCATGACGTTCTTGCCGTGCCGGGGTGAGCGGGGATTCGCCCGTCCGGGAGCTGGGACAAACCACGTCCGCGCGGCGAGGCGGAGCGTTCTGCCGCACGGACGCGGGACACACGGGCCGCCGTCAGCCGAAGTTCTGGTGCTCGCCTCGGTACGTCGGGACCGTGCGCTCGACCCGGTCGCCCAGGACCAAGTGGTAGTGCGTGAACCGCTCCGCCAGCTCGCCCGCCTTCGCGTGCCGCAGCCACACCCGGTCGCCCAGCTTCAAGCTTCGGGCGGCTCGGCCCGTCACCGGGGTCTGGACCTCGCCCGCGCCTTCGAAGCCCAGCAGCTTCAAGCCCGTCGGCAGGTACGGCTGCGGGACGCGCGAAGCGCCCGTCGGGCCGGAAGCGATGTAGCCGCCCGAAAACAGGGTCGCGATGGAGCGGGTCGGACGGCGGACCACCGGCAGCGCGAACAACGCTGCCGGGCGGGGGCTGAAGCGGGAGTAGCCGTCGAACAGCGTCGGGCCGATCAGGCCCGAGCCCGCCGCGATCTCCGTGACCACCGCGTCCGCGCCCGTGGACTCGATGCTTCCCGTGCCGCCGCCGTTCACGAACTCCAGCGACGTCACCGCCTGGACCGCGCGGACCGCTTCGCCGCGGCGGCGGTTCAGCTCGGCCGCCGAACGACGTTGCATCCAGCCGATCACCAGCCGGTTCGCCCGGCCGCCCGCCGCGTCGCCGAGGCCCGCGATCTGGCCTTCGTACGCCATCACGCCCACCAGGCGGAACCCCGGGCGGGCGACGATCTGGCGGGCCAGCGTCGCAGCCTGCTTCGGGGTGAACACCGGCGAGCGGCGCGTGCCGACGTGGACGCCCGGCAGCGGGCGCCAGGACGCGTCCAGCTCCAGGCACACGCGGATTTCCGGGTGGCCGTGGCCGAGGGCCGCGTCCACCAGGTCCAGGTGTTCCGGCGAGTCGACCATGATCGCGATCGCCGCGCGCGCGGAATCCGACGCGGCCAGGCGGCGGAGGGCTTCGTGGTCGGCCGTCGGGTAGGCGACGACGATGTCCTCGGTCGTGCCCTGCTCGACGTGCCAGACGGCTTCGGCGAGCGAGTAGCACATCAGGCCTTCGAAGCCCGGCATCGCGAGCACGCGCTCCAGCAGCGCCCGGCAGCGGACCGACTTGCTGACCACGCGGATCGGCTTGCCCGCCGCGCGGCGACGGAGGTCGTCGGCGTTCGCGTCGAACGCCGCCAAGTCGACCACGGCCAAGGGCGGGTCGAGGTCCTTGGTCGCCAAGTCGTACACCGTCGCACTGGTCACGAGGTCTAAAGTACGACACGAAGGCTTGAAACGCGAATAGTATTCACTTACTGTTTCGAGCACTCGACCGATGGAGGGCGCGCGGATGACCCGGTGGACCAACTGGGCGGGCACGGCGTCCGCCTCGCCGCGGCACGTTCACCAGCCGCGCAGCGCGGCCGAGATCGCCGCGGCCGTCGAAAGTGTCGCCACGGCGGGCCGGACCGTGCGGCCCTGGGGCAGCGGGCACTCCTTCACCGCGATCGCCGTCGCCGACTCCGATGCCCTCGACCTGCGGCACTGGACCGGGATCGAGCGCGTCGACGTCGAGACCGGGCACGTCACCGTCCGCTCCGGCACCACGATCAAGCAGCTCAACGCCGCCCTCGACACGCTCGGGCTGGCCATGACCAACCTCGGCGACATCGACGCGCAGACCATCGCCGGCGCGATCTCCACCGGCACCCACGGCACCGGCGCCAAGCTCGGCGGGATCGCCACCCAGATCGCCGCGCTCGAACTCGTCCTCGCGGACGGCTCGGTCGTCACCTGCTCGGCCGACGAAAAGCCCGACCTCTTCGCCGCCGCCCGCGTCGGCCTCGGCGCGCTCGGCGTGATCACCACCGTGACCCTGCGCTGTGAAAAGTCCTTCTACCTGCGCGCACAGGAGCGGCCGGAGCCGCTGGAGCAGGTGCTCGAGGGCTTCCACGACTTCGCCGAGGACAACGAGCACTTCGAGTTCTACTGGTTCCCCTACGGCAAGAACGCGCTGGTCAAGCGCAACAACCGCTGTGAGACGGCCGAACCGCTGAGCAAGGTCCGCGAGTTCGTCGACTACCAGATCATGGAGAACGTCGCTTTCGGCGGACTCTGCCGGACCGGACGGCTGATGCCGCGGCTCGTGCGCCCGCTGAACAACTTCGCGTCGAACATGCTTTCCGCGCGCGAGTACAGCGACACCTCGCACCGCGTCTTCGTCACCGCGCGCAACGTCCGGTTCACCGAAACGGAATACGCTGTTCCGCGTGAATCAGTGCTGGACGTGCTCGCTGAACTACGGGCAGTGGTGCCGAAGCTGAAGGACCCGGTGATGTTCCCGGTCGAGGTGCGGGTCGCCGCGGCCGACGACATCTGGCTGTCGACCGCGCAGGGCCGCGACTCCGCCTACATCGCGATCCACCAGTTCGCCGGCATGCCGTACCGCGAGTACTTCAGCGCGTTCGAGAAGATCGCCGGCGCGGTCGGCGGCCGCCCGCACTGGGGCAAGATGCACGACCTCGACGCCGGCGTCCTCCGCTCGCGCTACCCGCACTTCGACGACTTCCTGCGCGTGCGCAAGGAAACCGACCCGAACGGCGTGTTCACCAACACCTACCTGGACCGGGTGCTGGGCAAGGTCTAGAAGAGCGCCGACACCGATTCGCCGTTGTGGATCCGGCGGATCGCCTCGGCCATGGCCGGGGCGATCGACAGGATCTTCAGCTTCTCGGTGCGCTCCTCCTCGGGCACCGGAACCGTGTTGGTGCAGACGATCTCCAGCACCTCCGGCCGGCCGCCGATGCGCTCGATGGCCTTCGCCGCGAACAGCCCGTGCGTGCACGCCACCCGGATCGACCGCGGCTCCAGCTCGGCCAGCTTGTCCAGCAGCTCGATCACCGTGCTGCCCTTGGCGATCTCGTCGTCGAGCACGATGACGTCGCGGCCGGTGATCTCGCCGATGACCGAGCTGATCTGGACGCGGTCGTCCGGGAAGCGCTCCTTCGCGCCGGCCGCGACCTGGACGCCGAGGAGCCGCGCGAAGTGCGACGCCTCCTTCGCGTTCCCCAGGTCGGGCGAGACGACGGTGGTGCGCGAGAGGTCGTACTGCCGGAAGTGCTTCGCCAGCTCCTGCAGCGCGTGCAGGTGGTCGACCGGGACGCTGAAGAAGCCGTGCACCTGCGGCGAGTGCAGGGTCATCGCGAGCACGCGGCTCGCGCCCGCGGTCACCAGCAGGTCGGCGACCAGGCGGCCGCCGATGGAGATGCGCGGTGCGTCCTTCTTGTCCGAGCGCGCGTAGGAGTAGTGCGGCATCACGGCGGTGATCCGCGACGCCGACGCACCGCGCGCCGCGTCGAGCATCAGCAGCAGCTCGACCAGGTGCTCCTGCACCGGCTTGACCAGCGGCTGGATGATGAAGACGTCCCGCTCGCGGCAGTTGGCCTGCAGCTGCACCTCGAGGCAGTCGTTCGCGAACCGCCGGACCTCCGCCGGTCGCAACGGCACGCCCAGGTGCGCACAGATCTCTTCGGCCAGCTCGGGGTGCGCACTACCGCTGAAGACGGCGATCTCTCTCGACGCTTCAGAGATCACAGCGCGGAGACCGCTTCGCCGATGGCGTCCTCGCCCGAGATCAGCGTCAGGGTGCGACCGACGGACGACGGCGTGTCGAGCAGGGCCACGAGCACCGCGGCGACGTCGTCACGCGGGATCGGGCCACGGCCCGTCTGCTCGGCCAGCAGCACCAGGCCGGTACCGGGGTCGTCGGTGAGCGATCCCGGCCGCAGGATCGTCCAGTCGAGGTCGCGGGCCTTGAGGTCGTCTTCCGCCGCGCGCTTGGCGCGCAGGTAGTGCCGGAACTCCTCGGTGACGTCGGGGTTGTCCGGGTTGTCGGCGCCGATCGAGCCCACCTGGATGTGCCGCCGGACCCCGGCCCGCTCGGCCGCTTCGGCGAACAGCGCCGCGGCGCCCCTGTCCACAGTGTCCTTGCGGGCGGTACCGCTGCCCGGGCCGGCCCCGGCGGCGAACACCGCGGCGTCGGCACCTTTCAGCACTTCGGCGACGGCGTCCACATCGGAGTTCTCGAGATCCAGCACCACGCCTCGGGCGCCGGCGGCCTCGAGGTCCGCCGCGTGGGCGGGGTTCCGGATGATGCCGACCGCTTCGTCCCCGCGCGCGGCGAGCAGCCGCTCCAGCCGCAGCGCGATCTGACCGTGTCCACCTGCAATGACGACTCGCATGGAGCCGACCCTAGTGCGAAGCGGGCGCCTCTGCGGTCCGGAGCAGGTGGTCGTAGACCAGCTCGTTCACCAGCCGCGAGACCGGGTCCTCGGCCAGCAGCACGCGCTCGGTGCGGCCCTCGAGGTCGAGGTCGACGACCGCGTTCGGGTCGGCGGTCACGACGGCGAGGCCGTACGCGCGGGCGCGCGGCAGGCAGTTGCCGACGTAGTCCTCGGTGAGGATGGCCGGCGAGGGGAGCACCATCGCGGCCTCGCCGTAGCGGGCGAACGGAACCGCGGAGGCCATCGCGGTGCGCCAGTGGCGCGCGACGGCCAGGACGCCGACGATCTCGGCGGCCGGGGCGGGGGCGGTTCCGGCCAGCTCCGGCCAGGTCCAGGTGTCGACGGTGGCGCGATCGGCCACCGGGCCGGCACCCATCGCGATGCGCTCGGCGTGCACGTCGGTGCGAAGCTTGGCGACCACGCAGACCTTGCGGCCCAGGATCGTGGTCTCGGGCAGGACGATGCCGTTCCAGCCCAGCTGGGCCGCGGCGGCGGTGGCGAGCTCGTCGACGCTCGCGGGGAGCTCGATCGGCGGCACCACGCGGCTCGGCATCGACCGGCTGCGCTTCGCGCCACCGGCGACCGTCGAGCGCTCGGTGTTCTGAGGTGTAGCCGCCACGAGTCCGCCTCCTTCTTACCTGCACCGCTTCGTGACCGGTGAAAACCGGCACCTCACTTGTCTAACAGCGCGGCGGCGCGGCGTCGCCGGGTAAGGCGCGTGGCTGCGATCGGCGGCGCTCAGCGATCGATGACCGGTCGGTAGGCGGTCATCCGACTTCGGTCGAACGGTGCGGCCAACCGAGTGATCGCGAGGTGAGTGGCATTACCGTCCGCCCGCGGCCGACTACCGGGGGCAGGATCGCCGACTAGCCCGTTCGGTGCAATCCACAGTGGACGCGGGCCGCTGAGCTGCGGTTGCCCGGCGTCGCTCCCCCGACGGTGACTTGCGCCGCAGCGGCCGGAGGCGCCCCGGACTAAAGTTACCGATCAGTCACTTAGTCGTCGCCGTGGAGGACCGATGCGCTCCCCGAAGGACTTCTTCGCCCCGCTCGCCCTGGGCGCGCCCGCCCCCGTGCGGGAGATCCCGGTGACGCCGTCCCGGATGATCCACTTCTTCGACCCCGGCAACGAGAAGATGGCCGCGAAGGTGCCGGACATCGCGAAGAAGGTCGACGTCCTGCTCGGCAACCTCGAGGACGCGGTCCGCGCGGACCGCAAAGAAGCCGCGCGCGCCGGGCTCGTCTCGATCGCCAAGGCGAACGACTTCGGCAGGACGCAGCTGTGGACCCGGGTGAACAGCCTGGACTCGCCGTGGGTGCTCGACGACCTGGTGACGCTCGTCACCGAGATCGGCGACAAGCTCGACGTGATCATGGTGCCGAAGGTCGAGGGCGCGCAGGACATCCACTACGTCGACCGGCTGCTGGCCCAGCTCGAAGCGCGGGCCGGCCTGACGAAGCCGTTGCTGGTGCACGCGATCCTCGAAACGGCGAGCGGCGTGGCCAATGTGGAGGAGATCGCCGGGGCGAGTCCGCGCATGCAGGGCATCTCGCTCGGCCCGGCCGACCTGGCCGCGAGCCGCCGGATGAAGACGACCCGCGTCGGCGGCGGCCACCCGGGCTACCTGGTGCGCACCGACCCGACCGGCGACGACCTGACCGAAGGCCGCACGACGTACCAGCAGGACCTGTGGCACTACACGGTCGCGCGGATGGTGGACGCCTGCGCGATGCACGGGATCCTGCCGTACTACGGGCCGTTCGGGGACATCCGCGACGTCGTCGCGTGCGAGGACCAGTTCCGCAACGCGTTCCTGCTCGGCTGCGTCGGCGCGTGGAGCCTGCACCCGGTGCAGATCGACATCGCGAAGAAGGTGTTCTCGCCTTCGCCGTCCGATGTGGCCTGGGCGCGGCGCGTCATCGCCGAGATGGGCGACGGCACGGGCGCGGTGATGATCGACGGGAAGATGCAGGACGACGCGTCGGTGAAGCAGTGCCGCGTGGTCGCCGAACTGGCCGACGCCCTCGCGGCGGACGACCCCGAACTCGCCGCGGCCTACGACGCCGCCACCAAGGAGACCCTCGGATGACCACGCCCCGCCGCTCCGTCCTCTACATGCCCGGCGCGAACGAAAGAGCGCTGGAGAAGGCCAAGACGATCCCGGCCGACGCGCTGATCCTCGACCTCGAGGACGCCGTCTCCCCCGACGCCAAGGAAGCCGCACGCGAGCGGGTCTGCGCGGCGGTCGGTTCCTACGGCGACCGCGAAGTGACGATCCGGGTCAACGGCCTGGACACCGAGTGGCACGACGCCGACCTGCGCGCGGCCGCGTCCGCCGGCCCGGCCGCGGTGGTCGTGCCGAAGGTGAACTCGGCGGCCGAGGTGCACAACATCGAGCGCGCGCTGGAACTCGGCGGCGCCCCGGACCGCACGAAGATCTGGGCGATGCTCGAGACGCCGGTCGCGGTGCTGCACGCGGAGGAGATCGCGGCGGCGTCCGAGCGGCTGACCGTGCTGGTGCTGGGCACGAACGACCTGGCCAAGGAACTGCACGCGGAGTTCGTCCCGGGCCGCGGCCCGCTGCTGGGCGGGCTTTCGCTGTGCCTGCTGGCCGCGCGCGCGACCGGCAAGGTGATCCTCGACGGCGTCTACAACGACGTGAAGGACCTCGAGGGTTTCGAAGCGGAGTGCGAGCAGGGCCGGCAGTACGGCTTCGACGGGAAGACGCTGATCCACCCGGCGCAGGTGGAGCCGTGCAACCGGATCTTCGCCCCTTCGGAGGCGGAGATCGACCGCTCGCGGCGGATCATCGACGCCTTCGAGGAGGCGCGCGCCGCGGGCCGCGGCGTGGTCACTGTGGACGGTCGGATGATCGAGAACCTGCACGTCGACAACGCGCGGCGGGTGCTGGCGCTGGCCGAGGCCGTCAAGAGCTGACGGCCCCGGCCACCGGGGTCACTTCGGCAGGTCGTCCGTCCACTCGCCACTGACCGTGTAGCCGTCGCCGTCCACGCTCTTGACCGGGGCGCCCTTGGCGTCCAGGTACATCGACGCGCCGGTCACGGTGCCGGTCGACGGGTCGATGGTGAGGTGGCCGCCGCCCGGGAGCTGGACCGTGCGGCCGTCCGGGGCCGCGCTGACGCCGGGGTACGCGGCGATCGCGCGGAACGCCGCCGCCTGGACCGCCGGGGGTGCGGGCACTGCCGTGACCAGAGAAATCAGGGCCTGGAGCACCGTCAGGTCCAGGCCGCCGGGGTAGCTGCCGCTGCGTTTGATCGAGTCCGTGAGCCAGGCCCGCAGGGCCGCCGGTTCGGTGGGCAGGGCTTGGATCTGCCCGAGCGTGAGCTCGGCGCCGAACATCCGGAACGGCCGCACCTGCGGCTGGAGAACGGCCTTGCCGTGGGTCTTCGCGCCGCGGTACCACTCGTGCCCGTCGGCCTTGGTCCAGTACTCCCAGGCTTCGCCGCCCACCTTCGTCGTCACGTGCCAGTAGGTGCGGCCGCCGGTCTGGGCGCGCTCGGCGGCGGCCAGCAGGATCGCCTGGCCGGTGCTGACCGGGACCACCGCCTGCGGAGGTACCGGTTCCGGAACCGGGGTGGCGGGCAGGGTCGCGACCACGACGGCGGCCGCGGCGGCGACCACGCCGACGCCGATGACGAGCGGGCGGACGCGCCGGGGCCGGGGCGCGGCGAGCATCCGGTTCCGCAGCCGGTGGCGGCTGCGGTCGACGACGTCCGGGGTGGGTTCGGCGGGCAGCAGTGCGGCCCGCAGCGTCTGCAGGTCATCCATCGGAGGCCTCCGGGGCGAGAACAGGGGCGAGCTTCTTGCGGGCACGCGTCAGCCGGGAGCCGACCGTGCCGGGAGAGATGCCGAGCGCTTCGCCGACTTCGGCGTAACCGAGGTCGGCGAGGGCCACGAGCAGCAGGACGTCGCGTTCGCCCGCGGTCAGCCGCGCCAGCGCTTTCGCCAGCTGACCGCTCAGGACGACGCGGTTTTCGTGGCCCTCGACCGGTCGCGGCACCTCGATCCGGGCGAGGGCGCGGTAGTGGCGGGCTTCCTTGCGGCGGTGGCGCGAAACGAGGTTCGTCGCGATGCCGAACAGCCAGGCCCGCAGGTCACCGCGGGCCGGGTCGAACGTCGACCGGCGGTCGTAGGCGACGAGGAACGTCTCCGCGGCGACGTCCTCCGCGGCCTGGGCGCCGAGGCGGCCGGCGACGTAGCGGTAGATCCCGGCGAAGTGGCGGTCGTGCACCTCGGTGAACTGGTCGGCGCCGGTCACCGGGGCTGCCTCTGTCATGGGGTTCCTTCCCGTCGGCGACAGCTTCACCACCACTTCGCCGCGGGACCGGAACTTCTTCCCTACCCGATCGGCCAGGCGCGCTGCGGGCCGCGAAGGCCTTCGTACGCCGCGGCCGCGCGCAGGACGCCGATGTCGTCGAAGCGGCGGCCGCTGAGCTGCAGGCCGATCGGGCGGCCGTCGTCGGTGTAGCCGCAGTTCACCGACACCGCCGGCTGGCCGGACATGTTGTACGGGACGGTGAACGCGATGTGCTCGAACGGCCGCGCCGGGTCGTTCGTCGGCGACGCCCACTCCGCCGGCGGGGCCGCGACCGGGCACGTCGGCGAGAGAACGACGTCGTAAGCGGAAGTCGCGCGCAACGCCGCCACGCTGATCACGTCGATCTGGGCGAAACCGCGGTACACGGCCACTCCGGACAGCTCCGCGCCGCCCGTGGCCCAGTCCGCGATGTACGGGAGGACCTTCGCGCGCCGCTCCGCCGGCAGCCCCTGCATGTCGGACCAGGCGCGCGTGCGCCAGAAGACGTCCAGGCCGTCGAGCATTTCGCGGGTCAGGAAGGGACCGACCGGCTCGACGATCGCGCCCGCGGCCTCGAAGGCGCGGCCCGCCGCGGTGACGGCGTCGAGCGTCGCCGGATCCACCGGGAGGCCGACGCCGGGGTCGAGGTGCAGGCCGACGCGCAGACCGGCCAGGGAACCCGCGGGGGAAGTCCACGGCAGATCCGCCGGCGGCAGGCTCAGGTGGTCACGCTCGTCGGGCGCCGACAGGACGCTCATCAGCAACGCCGTGTCGGCGACCGTCCGCGTCATCGGGCCCGCCACCCGGCCGAGGAACGGCGGGTCGACCGGGACGCGGCCGAAGCTCGGCTTCAGGCCGGTCAGGCCGCACCAGCCCGCCGGTAGCCGGATCGAGCCACCGATGTCGGTGCCGACGTGCAGGGGCCCGTAGCCCGCCGCGGCCGCCGCGCCGGCCCCCGCGCTCGAACCACCGGGCGACGCCGAGGTCAGCCACGGGTTCCGGGCCGTTTCGTGGAAGCTCGAGAGCCCGGACGTCAGCATCCCGTAGTCCGGCATGGTCGTCTTGGCCAGCAGAACGCCGCCGGACTCGCGGACGCGCGCCGCCGCCGGTGCGTCCTCGGCGGCCGGGGTCAGCGCGGTCGCCGCGGTGCCGAGCGGGACCGGCGTGCCGCGGGTCGCGATGTTCTCCTTGAGCGTCAGCGGGACGCCGTCGATCGGGCCGAGCGGCTCGTCGGCCGCCCAGCGCGCTTCGGACGCCTTCGCGTCGTCGAGAGCGCCTGAAGGGTCGTACGCGTACAACGCGTGCAGCTCCGGCTCTCGCGCCTCGATGCGGTGCAACACCGCCTCGGTCACCTCGACCGGCGAGAGCGTCTTCGCGCGGTAGTGCGCGACGAGCTCGACGGCGGTCAGGTCGGGCAACTCGGTCATGCGCGCTCCTTAAGAGGCAGGCGGTTCGAAGCGGCCGTCGACGGCGGTCCAGCCGCCGTCCACCGCGAGCACGGAGCCGGTGACGAACGACGAAGCGTCCGAAGCGAGGTACACGACCGCGCCGGCGAGCTCGTCCGGCCGCGCCCAGCGCCCCAACGCGCCCTTCGCCGCGTACGCGTCGTACCACTCGGGGTTCGCCTTGATCTGCGCGGTCAACGGCGTCTCGACGACGCCGGGCGCGATGGCGTTGACCCGCACGCCGGCCGGGCCGAACTCCGCCGCCGCCGTCCGGAACAGCTGGACCAGCCCGGCTTTCGTGGCCGCGTACGGACCTTGGCCGGGCTCGACGGTCGTGCCGCGGATCGACGAGAAGCCGATGATGCTGCCCCGCCCGCGCGCGACCATGTCGGCACCGAAGACGCGCACGACCTCGAACGACACACCGAGGTTCAGCGCGATGACGCGGTCGAACTCCTCGCGCGTGTAGTCCAGCAGCCGCTTGCGGACGTTCGTCGCGGCGGTCAGCACGACGACGTCGAGCGGGCCGAGCTCGCTCGCCGCCTTGTCCACGGCACGGGGCGCGAGCAGGTCGATTTCGTACGCCTCGCCGACGCCCGCCTCGCGCGCGGCTTGGAGGTCGCGGTCCGCGCACACCACGTCGGCGCCGTGCGCGGCCAGCGCGCGAGCGGCTTCGCGGCCGATGCCACCGGCGCCGAGCACGAGCGCGCGGCGGCCGTCCAAGCGGAACAACGTCGAGTAGTTCACGGGCGCAGCACCGCCATCCTCGTCACGGTCAGCTCTTCGACGGCGAACCGCGGCCCTTCGCGGCCGATGCCGGAGTCCTTCACCCCGCCGTAGGGCATGGTGTCCGAGCGGAACCCGGGCACCTCGTTGACGACGACGCCGCCGACCTCCAGCTCGTCGAGCGCGCGGAACGCCGTGTTCAAGGACTTGCTGTAGACGCTGGCGTGGAGGCCGTAGCGGGACGCGTTGACCGCGGCGAAGGCTTCGTCCACATCGGACACCGTGCGCACGCAGACGACCGGGCCGAAGATCTCCTCGTCCCAGGCTTCGACGCCGTCCGGGACGTCGAGCAGGACCGCCGGCCGCAGCACTGTGCCGTCGACACCCCCGCCGAACCGGCGGCCGCCGGCCTTTTCGATCCAGGCGGCGACGCGGTCGGTGGACGCGGGGTCGATCAGCGCGGACACCCGCGTCCGCTCGTCCCGCGGATCGCCGACGACGACTTCGCCGAGCCGCGCCAGCAGCCGTTCGGTGAACTCCTCGGCGACCGGCGCGACGACGAGCACACGCTGCACCGAGATGCAGGCCTGGCCGGACGCGTAGAACCCGCCGCGCAGCACGGCGTCCACCGCGGCTTCGAGGTCCGCGTCCGCCGCGACGACGAGCGCCGCGTTCGAACCCAGCTCCAGCAGCGTTTTCGTCGGGGCCGCGTCGCGGGCGATGCGGTGGCCGACCGCGGCCGAGCCGGTGAACGAGACCGCGCCGATCCGGCGGTCGGTCGTCAGCGCGGCACCCACCCCGGCGTCGCCGGTGACCAGCTGGACCATGGCGGGAAGCGGCGCGAGCGTCCGGACCAGGTGCACCAGCCACAGGGTGGCCAACGGCGTCTGGGGCGCGGGCTTGACGATCACCGGGCAGCCCGCGGCGATCGCCGGGGCGATCTTGTGCGACGCCAGCAGCAGCGGGTAGTTGAAGCCCGCGATGCCGACGACGACGCCGATCGGCTTGCGCTTCCAGAACCCGACCAGTCCGTCGCCGGCGGGCAACAAGTCCAGCGGCACGGTCTCGCCGTGCAGCCGCGACACCTCTTCGGCGGCGGCTTCCCACGTGACGATCGTGCGCGCGACCTCGACGCGGCAGTCGACCAGCGGCTTCCCGGTCTCCAGCACGAGCAGGTCTTCGAACTCCGCGCGTCGCTCCCGCACCGCCGAAGCGACGTCGTTGAGCAGCGAACGCCGAACCCGCGAAGGCAGCGAAGCCACTTCGCGCGCGACGGCGACAGCTTCGTCGACTGCTTGTCGAGCCAGCTCGAGCGTGCCGACCGGCGCGGTGCCGACGACGCTCCCGTCGTAGGGGAATACGATTTCTTCAACGTCCACAGTGGATACCCAGCCCGCTCCGACCGGCAGGCCGCCGGGGTACTCAGCCATCGTCGCCTCCGCTCAGCCGGGCCAGCTCGGCGCGCAGGTTCGGCGCGGCGGCCAGCAGTTCCCGCGTGTACTCGTGCCGCGGCGCCTCGTAGACCTGGCCGACGTCGCCGAGTTCGACGATCTCGCCGCGGCGCATCACGGCCACGCGGTCGCAGACGTGCCGGACGACGCCGAGGTCGTGCGAGACGAAGATCAGCGTCAGCGCGAACTGCTCCACCAGCTGGGCCAGGAGGTCGAGGATCTGGCCGCGCACGGAGACGTCGAGCGCGCTGACCGGCTCGTCGGCGATCAGGACGCTCGGGTGGGGCGCGAGCGCGCGGGCGATGGAGATGCGCTGCCGCTGGCCGCCGGAGAACTGGTGCGGGTAGCGCTGGGCGGCGTCGACGGGCAGGCCGACGGCGGCGAGCAGCTCGGCGACGCGGTCGGGTTCGCGGCGGCCCAGCGGTTCGGAAATGATGTCCCGCACGCGCATGCGGGGGTCGAGCGAACCCATCGGGTCCTGGAAGACGATCTGCAGTTCCGACCGCAGGAAGCCGAGTTTGCGTTCGGGCAGGTCGTCGATCCGGCGGCCTTGGAACGTGACGGTGCCGGCCGTCGGCTTGTCGAGCGCGGCCAGCAGCCGGACCAGCGTGGACTTGCCGGAGCCGGACTCCCCGACGATGCCGAAGCGCTGTCCGGCCTCGACGTCGAAGCTGACGCCGCGCAGCGCGTGGACGTCCCGCCGCGCGTACCGGCGTTCGAGGTCGCGGACTTCGATGATGCTCATCGGCGGCCCTCCAGGTCCGAGGCGTCGAGGAGTTTCCGCGTGTAGGCATGCGAAGGCGAGGTCAGGACTTCGCGCGTCGAGCCCGCTTCGACGATCTCGCCGTCCAGCATCACGAGCACGCGCTCGCACACCGACGCCACCACCGCGAGGTCGTGGCTGATGAAGAGGAGCGCACTTTCACGTGAAAGTGCGGCTTTGATGAGCGAGAGGATCTGGGCCTGCACGGTGACGTCGAGCGCGGTCGTCGGCTCGTCGCAGATCAGCAGCGACGGCTCGTTGGCCAGCGCCATCGCCAGCACGACCCGCTGCCGCTGCCCGCCGGACAGCTGGTGCGGGTACGCGCGAGCGGTGCCCGCCAGCCCGACCGCATCGAGGAGTTCGTCCGCGGACCGGCGGCGGCCGTGGATCCGCCCGGGCTCGGTGACCTGGCGGCCGACGCGCATGGCCGGGTTCAACGCCGTCATCGGCTCCTGGAACACCATGGCCAGCTCGTCGCCGCGCAGCCGGGAGAGGTCCTTTTCGGACATTCCGAGCAGCTCGCGATCGCCCAGCCGGACCGAGCCCGACGCGCGCAGCTCTTCGGGCAGCAGGCCCATGATCGACAACGCCGTCAACGACTTCCCCGAGCCGGACTCGCCGATCAGCCCGACGCGCTCACCCGCGCCGATCTCGAAAGAGACGTCGCGAACGAGGTCGCCGACGCCGAGGCCCCGCACCGAAAGCGTCATACCCGCGCCGCCAATCGGGGGTCCAGGCGGTCGCGCAGGCCGTCGCCGAGGAGGTTGAACCCGAGCACGGCGACGGCGATCGCGATGCCAGGGACCAGCGCCAGCCGCGGGTGCACGGTCAGCAGTTCCTGAGACTCCTGCAGCATCCGGCCCCACGACGGCGTCGGCGGCCGCGTGCCGAAGCCCAGGAACGACAACGCCGCTTCGGCGAGCACGGCGATCGCGAACGACACCGACGCCTGCACGATCAGCAGGCCGGAGATGTTCGGCAGCACGTGCCGCACGGCGATGGTGAGCCGCGACCGGCCGCCGGCCCGCGCGGCGAGCACGAACTCGGTGCTCATCACCTGCAGCGTTCCGGAGCGCGCGATCCGCGCGAACGACGGGATCGTGGCGATGCCGATCGCGACCATCGCGGTCAGCGTGTCCGCCCCGAACACCGCGCCGAACATGATCGCCAGCAGCAGCGCGGGGAACGCGAGCACGAGGTCGTTGACCCGCATGACGAACTCGCCGAGCCACCGCGGGGACATCCCGGCGAGGATGCCCAGCGGCGTGCCGATCACCGCGGCGATGCCGACGGCGACGACACCGACGTACAGCGTGGTGCGGGCGCCGACCATGAGCTGGCTCAGCAGGTCGCGCCCGAACTTGTCGGTGCCGAACCAGTGGGCCGCGCTCGCGTCGAGCAGCCGGCTCGCCGCGTCCACCTTCACCGGGTCGAACGGCGTCCACACGAACGACAGCAGCGCGGCCAGCACGACCAGGCCGACGAGCACCCCGCCGAGGACGAGATTGCGCATCACGAACCCCGCAATCGCGGATCGAGCACGGTGTAGAGGAGGTCGACGACGAAGTTGACCAGCAGCACGCCGACCACCAGCACGAGCACGATCCCCTGCACGGTCAGCAGATCGCGGGAGGCGACGGCGTCGAGCAGCATCGAACCCAGGCCGGGCAGGACGAACACGCGCTCGACGACGACCGCACCGATCAGCAGCGTCGCCAGCTGCAGGCCGAGCACGGTCACCACGGGCACGGAGGCGTTGCGCAAGCCGTGCCGCACCAGCGCTTGCCCCGGCCGCAAGCCCTTGGACCGCGCGGTGCGCAGGTAGTCCTGGCCGAGCGTGTCGAGCACGGCCGAGCGCACATAGCGCGTGAGCACCGCGCCCTGCACCAGACCGAGCGACAACGCGGGGAGGATCAGCCCGCGGACGAACTCGCCCGCGTTCTGGTTGGGCGGTGTCCAGCCGCCCGACGGCAGCCAGCGCAGCTGCACGGCGAAGATCTGCACGAGGATGATCCCGGCGAGGAACGCGGGGATCGCGACGCCGATCTGCGACAGCCCGGAAACGCCCGCACCGGACGCTTTCCGGTGCTTCACCGCGGCGAACGTGCCCGCGGGGACCGCGATCACCAGCGCCACCAGCATGCCCGCGCCGACCAGCCAGAGCGTGACGCCGAGGCGGTCGAGCAGCTGCGGGCCGATGGAGTCGCGCGTGACGTACGAGCGGCCGAAGTCGCCGCGCAGCACACGGGAGATCCAGTCGAAGTACTGCGTGACCAGCGGCCGGTCGATGCCGAACTCCGCGCGGGTCTTGGCGAGCAGCTCCGGCGTCGCGTTGACGCCGAGCGCGACCTGCGCCGGATCGCCCGGCAGCACGGCCATGAACAGGAACACCACGATCGACGCGACCAGCACGCTGACCACGAAGATCGCCACCCGGCGCAGCACCTTGGCGGTCATCGCGGGGCCAGTCCGGTGAGGTCGAACGACTCGCTCACCTGGTTCCGGACGAACCCGCCGACCTTGGCCTTCGCCACGATGACGTTGGGGAACAGGAACAGCCAGTCCGCGGCGGCGTCGGTGTTCAGCTGCCGCGCCACCTGCTTCATGTCCGCGACCTGCTGCTCCGGCGTCCCGCTGTCGGCCTCGGCGAGCAGCTGCCGGACGCGCTTGCTGTCGTAACCCCAGTAGTACTTCGGTTTCCCGAACGTCGTGATGTCGCGGGCTTCGACGTGCTGGATGATCGACAGGTCGTAGTCGTGGTCGGTGAACACCTGCTTCAGCCACACCGCCGGGAAGTCGAGCGGCTCGATCGTGGTCCGGACGCCGACGTCGGCGAGCTGCGACTGGACGACCTGCGCGGCCGACACCGCGTAGGGCAGGTTCGGGATCCGCAGGCGCAGGTTCAGGTTCGTCGCACCGGCTTCGGTCAGCATCGCCTTCGCGCGCCCGGGATCGAACGGGTAGACCTTCGACAGGTCCTCGTACCAGGGATCGGTCGGCGGGACCATGCTGCCGATCAGCGTGCCGCGCCCGGCCCACGCCGTGTCGACCAGCGCCTTCCGGTCGATCGCGTACGTCAGAGCTTGGCGCACGCGGACGTCGTTCAGCGGCGGCCGCGCGCCGTTCATGGCCAGCGTGACCTCGGAGTTCGAGGTGCCCTGGACGACCTGGAACCGGTCGTCGGCCTGGAACTGCGGGATCGAATCGGGCGCGGTGATCGCCGAGATGACGTCGATGCCGTTGCTGGACAACGCGTTGTTCAGCGCGGTCGGGTCCTTGATGTACTTGAGGACGACGGTCGAGTACGCCGGTTTCCGGCCCCAGTACGCGGGGTTCGCCTTCAGCACCACGGAGTCGCCGCGCTTGCGCGCCGCCACGACGTACGGCCCGGTGCCGACCGGCTTGGTCGCCAGATCGGCGACGCCGGTCGGGCTGAACATCGCGCCGAGCCGGCTGGTGAGGCTGAACAGCCAGCCGTTGGACGGCTTCGAGAGCACGACCCGCGCGTGGTCCGGCGCCACGACGTCGACGTGGTCGACGACGTCCATCGTGGACTTGATCGAGATCGTCCAGTCGGTCTTCACGCGCAGCAGCGAGAACTTGACGTCTTCGGCGGTGAAGGGCGCGCCGTTGCTGAACTTGACGCCCGGCTGCAGCTGGAAGTCGTAGGTCTTCCGGTCCGGGCTGATCGTCCACGACTTCGCGAGCAACGGCACCACACGACCCTGCGAGTCGAGCTTCACCAGGCCTTCGTAGACGTTGTAGAGCAGCGCCTGCGGGATCGCGGCGCCGTCCGTGCGCGTGAAGTCGAAGTTCGCCGGCTCCGCCGTGAAGCCGACGGAAAGTGTGTTCGGACCAGCGGAAACGCTCGCCGACGAGCCGGCCGAGCAGCCGGACACCACGAGCAGCAGCGCCGCTGCCAGCACGTGAAGTCGGGCTTTCATTCGGCCTCCAGGGCTGGAACAACCGGGGCCTCGCCCCCGGGCCGGGGGCTCCGCCACCCGGACCCCCGAAAGAAGTTAGTACACTGGTCTGACCAGTAGCCTGACATTGCGGGGACGACGAGGTCAAGGGATGCGGTTCGAACCGGTGGCTCCGGTCCGCGCGTACGAGCGGGTCGTCGAGCAGATCGAGCAGGCCGTGATCAGCGGCGAGCTCAAACCGGGCGAACGGCTGCCGAGCGAGCGCGAGCTGATGACGCAGTTCGGCGTCGGCCGCTCGACGATCCGGGAAGCCCTGCGCGTGCTGCAGGCCGCGGAAATGATCCGCTCGCGGCCCGGTGACCCGCGCGGACCCGAGGTGCTGGCCGCCTCCCCCGCCGCGTTGCACCGCTCGATGCACCGGCTCGCGCGGGCGAACCACGTCGGGCTCGCGGAACTCCTGCAGTTCCGGATGATCCTCGACGGCTCGGCCCACCTGCTCGCGGCCGAGCTGCGCACGGAAGACGACCTGGCCGGCCTCGACACGGCGCTGGAGTCCATGCGCGAAGGCGTCTCGCGCGGGTATGCGGAGTTCAGCCGCGCGGACGTCGCTTTCCACGAGGTTATCGCGCGGATCTCGCGCAACCCCCTGCTGGTGGTCAGCGAAGAAGTCGTCCGCGGGGTCGTGCTGGAACTGATCGAGGACAAGCTCGAGCACGCCAGCAACCGGACGTCGCTGATGCGCACCTGGCTCGCGCACCACGCCGAGGTGCTCGACGCGATCCGGTCCGCCGACGGCGCCGGTGCGGCGCACCTGGCCAAGCAGGCGTTGTACGACAACTACGCCGAATACGTCCCCGCACCGCAACGCCCGCTGCTGGCGCCGTTGCTGCGGTCCTAGACTCGGCCGGGTGGACGCGGCGAAACGGGACGGTGTCGGGCTCGCGCTTTCCGGGGGTGGTTACCGGGCGATGCTCTTCCACGCCGGCGCGCTCTGGCGCCTCAACGAACTCGGCTGGCTGCCGAAGCTGACCACCGTTTCCAGCGTTTCCGGCGGGTCGATCGCGGCCGGGGTGCTGGCGCACGCGTGGCACAAGCTGTACTTCGGCGAAGACGGCGTCGCGGAGAACTTCGGCAAGGAAGTCGTGCAGCCGCTGCGGAAACTGGCCCGCACGAACCTCGACGTCCCCGTGACGCTGAAGGCCATGCTCATGCCGTGGCGCAGCGCGGGCGAAGAGCTCGCAAGCCGGTACGCGAAGCACCTCTTCGGCGACTGCCGCCTCGCGGACCTCGACCCGGCCGGCCCGAACTTCGTCTTCACCGCGACCAGCCTGCAGGACGGCTCGCTGTGGTGGTTCTTCCGCCAAGCCGGGCCGCACGGGCAGATCCCGCTCGCGACCGCGGTGGCCGCGTCGTCGGCCTTCCCGCCGCTGCTCTCGCCGGTCGTCATCCCGGATCCGCACCAGCCCGACCGCAGGATCGTGCTCAGCGACGCCGGCGTGTACGACAACCTCGGCTTGGACCCGATCGAGAACCAGCGCGCGACCGTGCTGGTCAGCGACGCGGGCAAGAAGATGAAGCACGAGGAAAAGCCGAGCCACAACTGGCCGATGCAGATGTTCCGCGTGCTGACCGTGATGGACAACCAGGTCCGCGAGCTGCGCACCGGCTCACTGCTGAAGTCCTACCAGGACGAGCGGTTCGCCGGGACGTACTGGGCGACCTACAGCGACATCTCGCACTTCGACCTGCCCGACGCGCTGCCGGCGCCGGTCGAGCAGACCCGCGCGCTGGCCGTGACGAAGACGCGGCTCACCAGGATGCCGGAGCAGACGCAGGACCACCTGATCAACTGGGGTTACGCGGTGTGCGACGCCGGCATGCGGCGCTGGGTCTGCCCGGGAACCACGCTGAAGCCGGAGTTCCCGTACCCGGGTTCAGGCGTCGGCTAGGTTCGCGTAGACGACGATGTTGTCCCGGTAGGAGTGTTCGGCGTGGTCGAACGCGCCACCGCACGTGATCAGCCGCAGCTCGGGCTTGTCGCTGTTGCCGTACACGGCTTCGCGGGGGAACGTGTCCTTCGGGACCTGCGTGACGCGGTCGACGACGAACTTCAGCTTCTTGCCGTCGCTGCGGTCGACGTCCACTTCGTCGCCCGGCACGAGATCCTTGAGCTTGAAGAAGATTCCGGGCTTCTTGTCGCCGTCGACGTGGCCGAGCACGATCGCCGGGCCGACGTCCCCGGGCACCGGCGAGAGCTTGTACCAGGCCGCCTGCATCGGCGTGTGCACCGACGGGACGGAGATCGCGCCGTCGGGCTTGACCGCCACCGCGAGCAGGCTGGACTCCGCGCCGATCTTGGGGATCTTCACCGACGTCGGCCGGAGTCCCTTGAACGGCACCGTCACCGGCGCCGAAGGGGGCACCGGGGCGGCGGCTTTCGGCTGCTCCGGGGTGCTGCAGGCGGCGAGCGCCAGCACGAGGGCGAGTGCGGCACCCGCCCGCCGGGCGCTCACCAGGCCGTGCCGCCGAAGCCCGTCTCGACCCCGCCCTTGGGCGCGACCTTGACCTGGGCCTTCGGGGCGCTGTTGCCCGGCGCGGCCGACGTCGACGTCGTCGTGGCGGACGTCGCCGTGGTGACCGGGGCGGTGCTGGACGGCACGGTGCTCGAAGACGAAGTGCTGGTGCCCGGCGGCTGCTCCTGCTCGAACTCGACCACGCCGTTGCCCTCGACGCCGGCGCAGGTCCAGCTGAACTTCGCGGTCGTGGTGCCGGCCGGGGCGTCGACCACGCGCACGGAGTAGTTCCAGTAGCGGCCGTCGGCCTCGTCCTGGTCCGGGCCGCCGGTGACGCTCAGGTACTGGGTCGCGACGTCGCCCGGGCGCCCGGCCGCGCAGGCGATGACCAGGACGCCTTCGCCGCCGAGGCCGACGAACCCGTGCCCGACGTTGTCCTGGTAGTCGTCCTTGGGCGGCTCGCTCGTCGCCGTCGTGCTGGTGGTCGGGTCGGGGGCGTCGGTCTTCACCGGGCCGGTCACCGACGGCGTCGTGGTCGTCCCGGTGGTCTCCGAGGTGGACGGTGCCGTCGTCGTGGTCCCGGTCGTGCTCGGCGCGGTGGTGGTCGTCGTTTCGGACGACGTCGTCGTGGTCGTCTCCGGCGTGGTGGTGTCCGTCTGGGCCAGTGCGGCCGGTGCGGTGGCGGCGGTGATCAGCGCACCCGCGGACACGATGCCCGCGACCCGGCTCAGCGTTCTACCCACGACGGACTCCCAACGGCGAGGACTGCGATGCCGGACTATCGAGGCATCACCCGTCCGCGTTACTCCGGGAGGGCGAACCGCAGATCCCGCCAAAGGTCCTCGGGGTCCTCCAAACCGACGCTGAACCTGATGAGCCCGGGCGGCACGCGTTCCTCGCCAGCGAGCCAGGCCCGCCGTTCGACCAGGCTTTCGACGCCGCCGAGGCTGGTCGCCGACCGGATCAGCCGGACGCCCGCGCAGAAGGCGTCGGCCGTCTCGGCGTCGGCCAGGTCGAACGCGACCATCATCCCGAAGCCCGGGTACCGCACGCGCCGGACGGCGGGGTGCCCGGCGAGGCGCCCGGCCAGCAGCGCGGCGGTGCGGGACTGCTCCGCCAGCCGGACCGGCATGGTCCGCAGGCCGCGCAGGGCGAGCCACGCCTCCAGCGCGCCCGGCGTCGACCCGACGCGGGTCCGCGCGCCCTTCAGCTCCTCGGCGACCGCCGGGTCCTTGGCCACGGTGATGCCGAGCAGCAGGTCGCTGTGCCCGCCGATGGCCTTGGTCGCGCTGTGCACGACGACGTCGGCGCCGAGTTCGAGCGGCCGCTGCAGCAACGGCGTCGCGAAGGTGTTGTCGACGACGACCCGCCCGCGCGCGGCGGCGGCGATGGTCTCGATCGCCATCACGTCGAGGGTGGGGTTGGTCGGCGACTCGAGCCAGACCAGGTCGGCGGTCGCGGCCTCGGCGACCCAGGCGTCGGTGTCGGTCGGCTCGAGCTCGGTGACGGCGAGCTTGCCGAGCTTCTGCGCGTGGGCCAGCACCCCGCGCGTCACGGCGTAGCTGAACGTCGGCACGACGACCCGCGACCCGACCGGCAGCAGGTCCAGCACGGCGGAGAGGGTGGCGACGCCGGACGCGAACGCCGTCGCGTACCCGCCTTCCAGCGCCCCGACGGCTTCTTCGAGGGCCAGCCAGGTCGGCGTGCCGTCCCCGCGCGCGTACACGAAATCGCCACCGGCCTGGTACGTGCTGGTGGCGACGAGCGGAGTGTTGAGGGGTTCGCCGGGGCCGTGCGGGCGGCCGGCCGCGATGGCCTTGGTGCGAGGCGTCCAGTCGTCCATGCGATCACGGTAACCCGCGACTCGGGTGGGGAGGCCGGGCCGCCCGCGCGTCCGCGAACGGCCCGGCCTGGTCTCAGTGGGCGTACACCTCGAACTCGTAGAGCGAGTAGCCGTACTTCGTGCCGCGCTGGACGCCCTGCAGCTTGACGAACCGGGCCTGCGTCGCGGCGAACGAGACGTTGTCCTGCCCGCCGTCGCCGTCGGTCACCGAAGCCGCGTCCGTCCAGTTCACCGCGTCCGGGGAGAGCTGGATCCGGTAGCTCTTCCCGTACGCCTTCTCCCAGCTCAGCAGCACCCGGCTGACCGGCTGGACCGACCCGAGGTCGACGGTGATCGCCTGGTCGTCGCTCCAGTCGCTGGCCCAGCGGGTCGAGGCGTTGCCGTCGATCGCGTTCGACACCGGCGAGTTGTAGAGGCCGGTCTCGGCGCTGGTGGCGCTGACCGTCTTCCCCGGCGCGAGGTTGGCGATGTTGTCGCCGCGGTGCGCGGAGTACTCGACGACCTGCTGGAACGTCGGGCGGTTCTGCCAGCTGATCTTGTCCTGCGTGATGCCGCCCAGCGGGTTGTGGACGATCGTGTCGGCGCACCACTGGTCACCGGCCGAGCAGGACGCGTCGCCGGGGTAGACGGTGCCGGCGGCCTGGCCGGCGGCGGTGGTCAGCGAGTCGACGAGCGCCTGGCGGCACGTCGTGACGTTGCCGGCGCCGCAGAACGTCTGGCCGAGCGGGCCGGCCACCGGCTGGCCGAGCACCTGCCGGATGTCCTTGCTGACGTAGCCCCACCAGCCGACCTGGAACGACGAGCCCTTGTGCGGCTGGCCGGTGTGCTGCCCGTTGCCGTTCTGCCAGCCGGACGGGCTTTCGTTGATGCCGATCACGCCGGTCATCGCGTTGTAGGCGTCGTCGCCCATGCCCGGCTTGAACTCGGCCTGGACGAGCAGCGGCCACCAGGCGTCGAAGATGCGGATCGCGTCGGCGTCCGCGTACGCCTTGCTGCCCGGCGAAGTCTCCGTGCGCTTGTGGCCGTTGACCAGCCACGCTTTGAGCTTCGCCTCGGCGTCGGCGGCCGCCCCGGTGGTCGGCGTCTTGTCGAGCACCTGCAGCAGCAGCGGCAGGACGCGCTCGGCGCGCAGGTCGGCCAGCGCGGCGTCCTCCATCGCCTGGGTCAGGTTGACCCGGGTGACCTTGGTGCCGGTGAGGATCATCGTCTTCACGCGCGTGTCGAGCAGGTCGACGCGGTGCACGGCGGACTTGTCCGCGCCGGCGGCCGCGTAGCCGTTGGCCTGCGCGTTGTTCCAGCTGACGTAGTAGTCCTGGTTGACCGACTGCGGGTGCTGCGACGCCGGCGTGTAGGTCGCGACGTTGCCCGCCGGGTTCCAGCCGTTCCAGTCGTGGCCCTGGTCGCCCCACACCGGCATGTTCGGGTCCACATCGGACTGCCGCGACGGGTTGCTCCCCGAGTTGAAGTACGCGATGTCCTTCGAGTCGGCGTAGAACCAGTTGAACGTGTAGTTGATGTCGGCCGCGGCCTTCTGGAAGTCCGCCGCGGACTTGACGAAGCCCGGGTCGTTCAGCTCCTGGAAGCCGATCAGCGAGTCGACCTCGTGGAAGTACGACGAGCGCAGCGCCGCGTAGGCCACCGGCTTGCCGCCGACGGTCGCCCGGCTCTGCACCGGCCCGTACTTCGTCCGGTAGCTGCGCAAGGTGTACGAACCCGCCGCGGTCCCGTCGGCCACCGTCGGCTTCCAGGCGTTCTTGACCTCGACGGTCTCCATCGGGATGCACTGGCCTTGCCAGGTGTAGTAGTTCGAGTCCTTCGTCGGCGCCTTGCCGCTCGGGTCGCACAGCGTCAGCGCGTAGGTGTCGATGATGTCCTGCGCCGACGTCGTCGCGCTCCACGAATAGTCCTGGCCGCGGCCGAGGAGCGTGTACATGCTCAGGCCGGCGAAGGCCGCGCCGCGCGAGCTGATGCCCGGGCCCTGCAGTTCCTGCAACAGCAGCAGCTGCGGGGCGAAGTACCCGGTCTGCGGGCCGAACACGGCGACCGGGTGGCCGCTGGCGGTCTTCGCGCCGGAGACGAGCAACGCGTTCGACATGCCGTGCTTCTCGCTGAGCATGTTGCCCGGCAGCACGCCGCCTTCGAACATGCCGCGGGCGGGCTCCTGGTCGGCGGGCGCGGCGACGTCCACAGTGGACGGTGTCGCGGTCGAGGCCGAGCCGGTCTTGTCGAACACGAGCTGCTGCCCGGTCACCGAACCCTTGTCCGGCATCGCCCGGCCGGCCGCGTTGGCCGGCGTCTTGCCGTACGGGAAGGTCTGGCCGTCGTGCAGTGTCTTGACGGCTTCGGGGTCGTCCTCCGAGCGGAGGCTCTGCCACACCTTCTCGCCCTGGACGACGCCGTACTTCTCCTGCATCGCGAGCTTCGCGATGGCGTTCTGCACCTCGCCGCCGCCGCCCGCGCCGAACTCGGCGCCGACCAGCGAGGCGAGCGCGACCAGGTCGGTCAGCTTGAACGGGTCGATCGACCCGGCGTTGGTGATCGCGTCGACGTGCCCGGTGAGCACGTACTCGCCCGGGAAGTACCGGCCGCTGTAGGAGTCGCTGATGTACTTGTTGATGCCGTCGACGTAAGCCTGCGCGTCGGCGAGGCCCTGCGCGCCGCGCGGGCCGTTGCTCGCGACGCGGTCGATCTGCTGCTGCAGCTCGGCTTCGGTGTACGGCGCGTTCGAGAAGAACTGCTGCTCCAGCTCGCGGTTGGCCTCCGCGCCGCCGGCGAACGGGGTGACCTGCCCGCGCGCGGCGTGGCGCAGGACGTCCATCAGCCACAGCCGGTCCTGCGCGGCGGCGTACCCGGCGCCGAACTCGGTGCCGGACCGGGTGGTGCCGGTGATGTGCGGGACGCCGAGGGCCTTGTCCCGCACGATCGTCACGTCGGAGCGCGGCTTGGTCGTGCTCGCGACCTGGTCGGCGGCGACGCCGAACGACGAGTCGTTGAAGTACTGGTTGATCGCGCCGGTGGTCAGCGTCTGGTAGCCGTTGGCCAGGGAGGAGTACTTCCCGAGCTGGTCGGCCGAGTGCGCCGGACGGGTACCGAGCACCTTGTGCGCCAGGATTTCCGCGAGGGTGGCGCTGCCCTGTTCGCCGGGCGGCAGGATGTCGCTGCACTGCCCGCCGCAGTAGTCGTCGGGCGACGCGGCCGCCTGCGCGGCCGGCGCGGTGACGGCGACTTGGGTCAGCCCGGCCACGAGGGCCCCCAGCGCCGTGAAGGTCAAGGCTCGGATGCCTCGTCGCATACCGGGCTCCCCTCAGCTCAGAAGAGTGACGAAGCGCACGCTACCGAGCAGTAGGACAAGTGTGAAGAGTTTTCGCGTTTTTCCCTCCTTGGGCGTAGGCCGATCGGCGCAGCCCCTCACGCGTGGGTACGGTGAGGCCCATGACCTTGGAAAAGCCCCAAATCGACCGCCCGGACGGCCCTGCGCCGGCCGACCTCGAGATCACCGACATCACCGTCGGTGACGGCGCCGAAGCCACGGCCGGCACCACCGTCACCGTGCACTACGTCGGTGTTTCGCACGCCACGGGCGCGCAGTTCGACGCCTCGTGGGACCGAGGCGAGCCGCTGCGCTTCGGCCTGGGCGCCGGCCAGGTCATCGCCGGCTGGGACCAGGGTGTCGCGGGCATGAAGATCGGCGGACGGCGCAAGCTCGTCATCCCGCCGCACCTGGCCTACGGCGACCGCGGCGCGGGCGGCGTCATCAAGCCCGGCGAGACCTTGATCTTCGTCGTCGACCTGGTCGGTGTGAACTAGGTTGTCCGGCGGTGGCGGGAAGTGCTCGCCACCGCCGACCCGCACAGGGGGATCCGATGCGCGCTCGCGCACTCCTTTCCGCAACCTTCTTCGCGCTCGCCGCGGCGGTCGTGACCGCGGCACCGGCTTCGGCCGTGGCCAACGGCGCCGACGTCCCGCAGGGGACGTTCAAGTTCGCCGCGAAGCTCACCATGACCGACATCCCGAAGCCCGACGGCAGCAAGTACAACAGCGCCTGCTCGGGTTCCCTGATCGCCAAGAAGTGGATCATCACCGCCGGCCACTGCTTCCACGACGCGGCCCGCAACCCGGTCTCCGGCCCGGTGCCGTACCCGACGTCCGTGCTGCTGGGCACCACCACCGTGGACAAGCCGGGCGTCACCCGCAACGTCGTGACGGTGTACCAGTCGCCGAGCAACGACATCGCGATCGCGGAGCTCGACAAGGCCGTGTCCGGCATCGAGCCGCTGACGATCAACCGCAGGACGCCGGTGGTGGACCAGAAGGTCGTGCTGGCGGGCTGGGGCAGCCTCACCGCCGTCGACCCGACTCCGGGCACGAAACTCCAGCAGGGCCTGATGAAGGTGGCCACGGTCGACCCGCAGTACGTCGGCGTGAAGGGTTTCGCCCCGACGTCGACGACGAGCGCCTGCACCTACGACTCCGGTGCGCCGTACTTCGTCCCGGCGGGCAAGAACGGCGGCCGTCTGGTGTCCGTCGAAAGCGACGGACCGGACTGCCCGCACGACCAGGCCGAAACCACCGCGCGCGTCGACGTCGTGGCGGACTGGATCGCTTCGCACTTGGGCTGAACGGCGTCTTTTCCCGCGCCTCGGCGTCACTACCCTCGAAAGTGATCACCGGCCTTCGACCGCCGGTGCGTGACAAGGGGGATCCACCGATGCGCGTACGCGCTGTGTTCTCTGCTGTCCTTTTGACGCTGGCCGCCGGCCTCGCCACGGCGGGGCCGGCTTCGGCCGTGGCGAACGGTTCCGACGTCCCCGCGGGGACGTTCAAGTTCGCCGCGAAGCTGACCATGACGAACATCCCGAAGCCCGACGGGACGAAGTACAACAGCGCGTGCTCCGGCGCGCTGATCGCGGCGAAGTGGATCATCACCGCCGGGCACTGCTTCCACGACGCCAACCGCAACCGCGTCTCCGGCCCGGTGCCGTACCCGACGTCGGTGCTGCTGGGCACGGTCAACCAGAGCACGCCGGGCGTGACGCGCAACGTCGTCACCGTGTACCAGGCGAGCGCCAACGACATCGCGATCGCGACCCTCGACGCGGACGTCACCGGCATCACGCCGCTGACGGTCAACCGCGTCACGCCGTCGGTCGGGCAGCTGCTGACGCTCGCCGGCTGGGGCAGCCTCACCGCCACCAACCCGGCGCCGTCGACGAAGCTGCAGCAGGGCACGGTGAAGGTCGGCCAGGTGGCCACCTCGACGCTCGGCGTGCAGGGCGTCGCCCCGACGACGACCACGAGCGCGTGCGTGTACGACTCGGGCGCGCCGTACTTCGTCGCGGGCGGCACCGGCGGGCAGCTGGTGTCCGTCGAGTCGACCGGCCCGGACTGCCCCCACAACCAGCTCGAGACGACCTCCCGGGTGGACGTCGTAGCGGACTGGATCGCTTCGCACCTCGGCTGACCACCGTCCGGGCGTCACCCGGGTACGACATCGGGTGACGCCCGGCCAGGGAATTCCCCGCGGGCCGCGGCGGCCCTAACGTCGAACGTCGATGTCGACTCGACGAAGGGGAAGAATGCGCCTGCGCGCCCTGCTCGCCGCTGCTGTCCTGACCATCACCACCGCACCGACGGCCTGGGCCGTCGCCCACGGCACCGACGTCCCACCGGGGCAGTTCGGGAACGTCGCGAAGCTTTCGATGACGAAGATCCCGCGCCCGGACGGCTCCACGTACAGCAGCTATTGCACCGGCGCGCTGATCGCACCGGCCTGGGTGCTGACGACCGGGCACTGCTTCCACGACGCCAACCGCAACCGCGTCGCGGGCAAGGTCCCGTACCCGACGACGGTGACGCTGGGCCTGGTCGACGAAGCGGTCGAATCGGGCGTGGCCCGCAAGGCGACCGAGGTCCTCCAGGCGAAGGAGAACGACGTCGCGCTGATCCGCCTGGACACCCCGGTGACGACGGTGCCCCCGCTGGCGGTGAGCCGCGCGGTCCCGAAGGTCGGCCAGCAGCTGACCCTGGCCGGCTGGGGCAGCCTGACGGGCACCGACCCCAAGCCGGCGACCCGCATGCAGCAGGGCACGGTGGCGGTGGCGAAGGTGGACCCGGCCACGCTGGGCGTCCGCGGCGCGGCCCCGGAGATCACGACGAGTGCGTGCACGTACGACTCGGGAGCCCCGTACTTCACGGGCGGCAAACTGGTCGCCCTGGAGGCAACGGGCCCGGGCTGCCCCCACGCAGGCATCGAAACAACAAGCCGAGCGGACGTGATAGCGGACTGGATAGCCACCCACACGGCTTAACTTCGCCCAGGGCGAACAAGCCCCCCCGGCCCCGTGACATTCCCCACCGGACCACGCTGGAAGCCGCACGCGAGGCACCGTGGGGGGTCCGGGGGGCTCGGCCCCCCGGGGGAGATAGGGCCAACGGGAAAGGGGCCCCGGCGTCAGCCGGGGCCCCTGAACAGCGTGGGCGAGGAGGGAGTTGAACCCTCACGTCCTTTCGGACACACGGACCTGAACCGTGCGCGTCTGCCATTCCGCCACTCGCCCGAGTGCTTCTCTGACAGCGAGGAGAAGACTAGCAGGTGGTTTGAACGGGTTTCACCGGGGGCCGTGTAGAGGCTCGCTCACCCGGATAGGATCGATGCGGAAGCACGAGCGTGAAGGAGGTTTTCCCCGGTGGGCCGCGCCGAGAGATTCGACAGGCGACTCGAGAACCTGGTGGGGAACACTTTCGCGCGCATGTTCGGTGGCAACGTCGTCACGCAGGAAGTGGCGATCGCCCTGGAGCGGGAGAGTGAGGAGAACGTTCGTGAGCTGGCAGGCGGTCGGCAGCTCGCCCCGAATCACTACATCGTGTCCTTGGGGACGGCTGACCACGAGCGCATGGCCGGTGACGAGCAGCGGGTCACCCAGGTGCTGGCCGAGGCGGTGGCGGAACACCTCGCCGCCGAAGGCCTGGACACCTATGGTGACGTCGTCGTATCACTCGAGCGCAACGAGGCGCTGCATACTGGACAGTTCAAGACCCGTTCGTCCGTCGATCCCGACGCCCGCCCCGCGGCCGCCGGTTCACCGCGGTCGGCACGACCCAGCAACGCAGGAGACCCAGCAATGAGCCAGCCCCCCGGCTACGGCCAATACGACCAGGGTGACCCGTACGGCCAGCAGGGCCAGTACGGCTACGGACAGCAGGGTGGCCAGCAGCCCGGGTACGACCAGGGTTATGGCCAGCAGCAGGGCGGCTACGACCAGTACGGCCAGCAGCAGCCGGGTGGTGGTTACGACCAGTACGGCCAGCAGCAGCAGGCCGGTTACGACCAGGGCGGCTACGCCCAGCCCCAGCAGGGTGGCTACGACCAGTACGGCGGCCAGCAGCAGCCGGGCTACGACCAGGGCGGCTACGCCCAGCCCCAGCAGGGCGGTTACGACCAGGGCGGCTACGCCCAGCCCCAGCAGGGTGGCTACGACCAGTACGGCGGCCAGCAGCAGGGCGGGTACGACCAGTACGGCGGCCAGCAGCAGGCCGGGTACGACCAGTACGGCCAGCAGCAGGCGTACGGCCAGCCGGCCGCCGACCCGTACGCGCAGCAGCAGGGCGGCTACGCCCCGCCCGCGGCGGGCCGTCAGCTCGCGGCGAGCCTGCAGCTGGACGACGGCTCGAACCGCACGTACTCGCTGAAGCAGGGCGGGAACGTCGTGGGCCGCGGCCAGGACGCGGACTTCCGCCTCCCGGACACCGGTGTCTCCCGCCGGCACCTGGAGATCACCTGGGACGGCCAGAGCGCGACGCTCGCCGACATCGGTTCGACCAACGGCACGACCGTGAACGGGACTCCGGTCCAGACCTGGCAGCTCGCCGACGGCGACGTCATCCGGGTGGGCCATTCGTCCCTCGTGTTCCGTACACAGGGCTGACTCGGGGCACGGAATACTGTTCCCGCAGAATTGACGTGCGGGGGGACCGCGGCGTACCCGCGCCGCGGCTGCACGGACGAGTCGGGAGCGGACACACCAAGTGCCAGAGCTGGTCGTACAACTCACCAGGGTGGGCTTCCTCGTGCTGCTCTGGCTCTTCGTGTTCGCCGCGCTCAGAGTCGTCCGCTCGGACCTCTACGCGGCATCGGGCATGCGCGTCCAGGTTCCGACCTTCGGGCGCAAGAAGGAGAAGAAGCCGCGCAACAGCAAGTCCCCGCAGCAGCTGCTGGTCACCCACGGCGCACTGGCGGGGACGCGCATCGCGCTGGACGGCCGGCCGATCCTGATCGGCCGGGCCGACGACTCCACGTTGGTGCTCGACGACGACTACGCGTCGACCCGGCACGCGCGGATCGCCCAGCGCGGTGAGGACTGGTACGTGGAAGATCTGGGCTCGACGAACGGGACGTATCTCGACCGGGCTAAGGTCACTGCACCCCTCCGGGTCCCGCTCGGAGTCCCCATCCGGATCGGCAAGACGGTGATCGAGCTTCGCCCATGACTCTCGTCCTCCGCTACGCAGCCCGCAGCGACCGGGGCCTGGTGCGTTCGAGCAACCAGGACTCCGTGTACGCCGGCCCTCGCCTGCTCGCGCTCGCCGACGGGATGGGTGGCCACGCGGCGGGTGAAGTGGCCAGCAAGGTCGTCATCGCCTCCCTCGCTCCCCTCGACGACGACGAACCGCGCGACGACCTCCTCGCCCAGCTCCGGGAGGCGGTGGCCAACGGCAACGCCGCCATCGCCGAACTCGTCTCGCAGGACCCCGATCTCGACGGCATGGGCACGACGCTCACCGCGGTGCTCTTCGCGGGCACGCGCCTGGGCCTGGTGCACGTCGGCGACTCGCGGGCGTACCTGCTCCGTGGCGGTCAGTTCGCGCAGATCACGCGCGACGACAGCTTCGTCAACGAACTCCTCGAACAGGGCCGCATCACGCCGGAAGAGGCGGCGGTGCACCCGCAGCGGTCGCTGCTGCTCAAGGCGCTCACCGGGCACGAGGTGGAACCGAGCCTGACCGTGCGCGAAGCCCGCGCCGGCGACCGGTACCTGATCTGCTCGGACGGCCTGTCCGGCATGGTCAGCGACGAGACGCTCACCGAAGCCGTGCAGATCCCGGACCCGCAGCAGTGCGCGGACCGGATGATCGAGCTGGCGCTCAAGGGCGGCGGCACGGACAACGTGACCGTGATCATCGCCGACGTGGTCGACGTCGACTTCGGCGAGGACGCGCCCATCGTGGGCGGCGCCGCCGGGGACGGCAGCGACGAGCTGCACCAGGGCGATTCGCCCGCGGCGCGGGCCAGGGCGCTGACCCAGCCGCCGCCACAGCAGCGCCCGGAGCTCCCGCAGCCGACCGAAGATCCGAAAGCCAAGCGCCGGAAGCGGTTCCGCTGGCTCGCCGGCGCACTGGTGGTCCTGGTGGTGCTCGCCGCGGCCGCCATCGCCACCCGGTACTTCGTGCTGAGTCAGTACTATGTCGGCGAAGGTGCGGACGAGGAAGTCGTGATCTACCGCGGCGTCCCCGGCAGCATCCTCGGCATCGACCTGCACACCTACGAGCAGGGCTCCTGCCCGCCCAACCAGGTGTGCACGGACAAGCTGCGCGTCGACCAGCTCCAGGAGGACGCGCGGCTGGCGGTGCAGAACGGCGTCAAGAAGGACAGCCTCGACGACGCCCGGAAGTACATCGACGACTTCCTGCAGCTGCACAAGCGCCTGAACAACTGCGCGCCGACGGGCGGTCAGACCTCGCCGACGCCGACCAACCCGGTCTCGCCGACGACGACTCCGACGGCACCGGCCGGTTCCACCGCTCCATCGTCGGCGAACCAGCCAGCGGGGAGGGACTGCTCGACGCCGAGTTCGACGGCACCGACGACGGGAGGCGGTAACTGATGGGCCAGCCCGTCGCGCGTTCCGCCGAGCCGCTCGCCGCGCAGTTCCAGACGAACCCGCCGCGCGAGGTCCCGACCCGGCGCAACACCGAGCTCGTCCTGCTGGGCTTCGCGGCGTTCATCGTCACGATCGCGCTGGTGCTCGTCGAGGCGAACCAGGAGCAGGAGCTCACCGCCTCGATCCTCTGGCTCGGGCTGGCCTACCTCGGCATCTTCGCCGCCGCGCACCTCGCCGTCCGCAAGTGGGCGCCGTACGCGGATCCGGTGCTGCTCCCCTGCGTCGCGCTGCTCAACGGCATCGGCCTGGTGATGATCCACCGGATCGACCTGGCGCTGGCCGAGCGGGCCCTGCAGAACGGCAAGGACTACACGCCCGCCGTCACCGCGCAGGTCCTGTTCACGGTGATCTCGCTGGTGTTCTTCGTCGCCGTGCTGGTCGTGGTCAACGACCACCGCACCCTGACCCGCTACGGCTACACCGCGGGCCTGGTCGGGATCGTCGCGCTGGCGCTGCCCGCGCTGCTGCCGTCGAGCCTCTCCGAGGTCAACGGCGCCAAGGTGTGGCTGAAGCTGCCGTTCTTCTCGATCCAGCCGGGCGAGTTCGCGAAGATCCTGCTGATGGTCTTCTTCGCTTCGTTCCTGGTGTCGAAGCGGGACCTGTTCATGGTGGCGGGAAAGCGGCTCGTCGGCGTCGAGCTGCCGCGCGCCCGCGACCTCGGCCCGATCCTCATCGCCGCGTTCGTCTGCATCGGCATCCTGGTGTTCGAGAAGGACCTCGGCACCTCGCTGCTGTTCTTCAGCGTCATCCTGGTGATGCTGTACGTCGCGACCGAGCGGGCCATCTGGGTCGTCCTCGGCCTGAGCTTCTTCGCGGTCGGCTGCGTCATCGCGTACAACCTCTTCGGGCACGTGCAGCAGCGCGTCGCGAACTGGCTGGACCCGCTGGCCACCTACGACGAGGCGGGCGGCGGTTACCAGCTCGCCCAAGGCCTGTTCGGGCTCGGCACCGGCGGCGTCGGCGGCACCGGGCTCGGCGCCGGCCGGCCGGACATGGTGCCCGAGGCCAACACCGACTTCATCACCGCGTCGATCGGCGAAGAGCTCGGCTTCATCGGGCTGGCCGCCGTCCTGATGCTGTACTTGCTGGTCGCGATGCGCGGCATGCGCAGCGCGCTCGCGGTGCGCGACACGTTCGGCAAGCTGCTCGGCGGCGGGCTCGCGTTCACCATGGTCATGCAGATCTTCGTCGTCGTCGGCGGGGTCACGAAACTCATCCCGGAGACCGGTATCACCGCGCCCTTCCTGTCCAAGGGCGGCTCGTCGCTGCTCGCGAACTACATCCTGGTCGCGCTGCTGCTCCGGATCTCCGACGCCGCCCGCAAGCCGGCCGCCCGCCCGAAGCCGCAGCAGCAGCCCCAGGCGCCGATCGCGGAAGCGCACACCGTGCTCGTGCAGCGCCCGCCGGCGGACGGGGGCGCGCAGGCATGAACACCCCGCTCCGCAAGGTCGGCATGGCGATGCTCGTCATGGTCGTCCTGCTGCTGGCCAACGCCACCTACATCCAGGTGGTGAAGGCCGACGACTACCGCACCGACTCGCGCAACGCGCGCGTGCTCTACGACGAGTTCGCCCGCCAGCGCGGCAAGATCGTGTCGCAGGCCAACGGCGAGGTGCTGGCCAGCGTCGACCCGTCCAACGACAAGTACAAGTACATCCGGACCTACGCCGACGGCCCGATGTACGCGCCGGTCACCGGCTACTACTCGATCAACTACGGCGCCGGCGGCCTCGAGCGCTCCGAGGACGACGTCCTGAACGGCTCCGACCCGCGGCTGTTCGTGCGGCGGCTCTCGGACATGGTCACCGGCCGCGACCCCAGCGGCGGCAACGTCCGGCTGACCATCGACCCGGCCGTGCAGAAGGCCGCGTACGACCTGATGACGCAAAAGGGCTACACCGGCTCCGTCGTCGCGCTGGAGCCGAAGACCGGCCGGATCCTGGCGATGGTCTCGACGCCGTCGTACGACCCGAACAAGCTGGCTTCGCACACGTCGAAGGCGCAGACCGACGCCTGGAACGCGAACAACAAAGACCCGAAGAAGCCCATGCTGAACCGGGCGATCTCCGAGACCTACCCGCCGGGTTCGACGTTCAAGCTCGTCACCGCGGCGGCCGTGCTCGAGGACGGCAAGGGCCCGGACACCCCGGTCGACCCGGCGCCGAACACGAAGCTCCCCGGCACCAGCGTGACGCTGGAGAACTACGCCGGCGCCGCGTGCCCGGGCACCACGTTCAAGGACGCGCTCGCGCACTCCTGCAACGTGCCGTTCGCGCAGTTCGCCGGCCAGCTCGGCGCGGACAAGATGAAGAAGACGGCGGCGAACTTCGGCATCGGGCAGACCGACCTGACCGTGCCGATGAAGGTCGCGCCGTCGACGGTCGGCCCGCTCGACTCGCAGGGCGCGCTCTACCAGAGCGGCATCGGCCAGCGCGACGTCCGGCTCACGCCACTGCAGGACTGCCTGCTCGCGGCCACCGTGGCCAACGGCGGGATGGCGATGAAGCCGCAGCTCGTGCAGTCGGTGCTGGCGCCGGACCTGTCGACCATCGAGGACTACAGCCCCACCGAGCTCACCGGCACGGCGGCACTTTCGTCGTCGAACGCCGCGATCCTCAAGGACATGATGATCGCTTCCGAGGGCTTCACCAAGGGCGGCGGCAAGCGCCCGGACATCCAGATCGCGTCGAAGACCGGAACCGCCGAACACGGCACGGACTCCAAGAACACCGCACCGCACGCCTGGTACACCGGTTTCGCCCCGGCGAACGACCCGCAGATCGCGGTCGCCGTCATCGTCGAAGACGGCGGCAACCGCGGGCTCGCGGCCACCGGCGGTACCGTCGCGGCGGAAATCGGCCGCGCGGCGATCAACGCCAAGCTCGGGGGTGGATAGCGGATGCTGTCCTCGGGCCAGCTGCTGGCCGAGAGGTACAAGCTGACGAGCCGGATCGCCGTCGGCGGGATGGGCGAGGTCTGGCAGGCCAGCGACACCCGCCTGGACCGGACCGTGGCTGTCAAGATCCTCAAGGCCGAACTCTCCGGTGACGCCGAATTCCTCCACCGCTTCCGGACCGAAGCGCGGATGACGGCGTCGCTCAACCACCCCGGCATCGCCGCGGTGCACGACTACGGCGAGACCCTGTTCGACGGCGACCTGTCGATCGCGTACCTGGTGATGGAGCTCGTCGACGGCGACCCGCTGGCCGGCCTGCTGGCCAAGCACGGGCGGCTGTCGGCGGAGTTCACGCTCGACATGCTCGAGCAGGCGGGCAACGCGCTGCAGGCCGCGCACGAACAGGGCCTGGTCCACCGCGACGTCAAGCCGGGCAACATCCTGGTGACGTCGGCGGGCCAGGTGAAGATCACCGACTTCGGGGTGGCGAAGGCCGCGGACGCGGCCCCGGTCACCCGGTCCGGCATGGTCATGGGCACCGCGCACTACATCGCGCCGGAGCAGGCGCTCGGATCCCCGGCCGAGCCGGCGTCCGACGTCTACTCGCTCGCGGTGTGCGGGTACGAATGCCTCGCCGGGCACCGGCCGTTCCTTTCCGAGAACGCCGTCACGGTCGCGATGATGCACATCCGCGACATCGCGCCGCCACTGCCACCCGACGTGCCGCCCGCGGCGCGCGCGGTGATCGAGGCGACGCTGGTCAAGGACCCGCGGCAGCGCTACAACAACGGCGGCGAGTTCGCGGCCGCCGTCGCCGCGGTCCGCGCGGGGCTGCCGCTGCCGGCCCCGTCCGGTCTGGTCAACGCCGCCTACGCGACCGGGCAGCAGCCGCAGCAGCAACCGCCGCCGCCGCAGCAGGTTCCGCAGCAGCCGGTCCCGCCGCAGCAGCAGCACATGCCGGTCGGTCCGCCGTCGCCCGCGGTGAACCCGATGGTCGTCATCGGCCCGCCGTCCCGCCCCGCGGTGCGGCCGGTCATGATGCCGGTCCCGAAGAAGAAGTCCCAATGGGGCTGGTGGGCGCTCCTCGCGGCGATCCTGCTCGTTGTCCTGGTGGCGGGGATCGTGCTGATCGCGAAGATGATCGGCAGCTCCGGCTCGCCGCCGCACACCGGCCAGACGACGAGCCAGGTGGTCCCGGGCAGACAGCCGCCCACGGAAGAGCCGCCCGCTACGAGTGTCCTACCGGCGGAGTCTCCCGGCACGACCGACGATGGCCAGCAAGGCATCATGACCACACCTTGGACGGAATGGAACGGCACCCAGAGATGAGCACACCCAGACTGCTCTCCAACCGGTACGAGCTGGGCGAAACGCTCGGCTACGGAGGCATGTCCGAGGTCCATCACGGCCACGACGTGCGCCTGGGCCGGGAAGTCGCGATCAAGATCCTCCGTGCCGATCTCGCCAGGGACCCGCAGTTCCTGGAGCGCTTCCGCCGTGAAGCGCAGAACGCCGCCGCGCTGAACCACCCGGCGATCGTCGCGGTCTACGACACGGGTGAGGCCAACGCCGAGTTCGGGCCGCTGCCGTACATCGTCATGGAGTACGTCGAAGGCCGGACGCTGCGCGACATCGTCAAGACCGAAGGCCCGATGTCGCAGAAGCGGGCCATGGAGGTCATGGCCGACGTCTGCGCGGCGCTGGACTTCTCCCACCGGCACGGCATCGTGCACCGCGACGTCAAGCCGGCCAACGTGATGATCACGAAGAACGGCGCGGTCAAGGTGATGGACTTCGGCATCGCGCGCGCGATGCACGACGGCCAGTCCGCCATGACCCAGACCGCCGCGGTGATCGGCACGGCGCAGTACCTGTCACCGGAGCAGGCGCGCGGCGAGTCCGTCGACGCCCGCTCCGACGTCTACGCCGCCGGTTGCGTGCTCTACGAACTCATCACCGGCGAGCCGCCGTTCACCGGTGATTCCCCGGTCGCGGTCGCCTACCAGCACGTCCGTGAAGACCCGAGCCCGCCGTCGTCGGTGAACCCGGCGGTGGCGCCCGAGCTCGACGCCGTCGTGCTGAAGGCGCTGGCCAAGGGCCCGGCGAACCGCTACCAGTCGGCGGCGGAGATGCGCTCGGACCTGGTGCGCACGCTCTCGGGCCAGCGCCCGGCGGCGCCGATGGTGATGTCCGAGGACGAGCGCACCCAGGTGATGAACTCCGACCGGCGCCAGCCGCAGCGCTACGAGGAGTACAGCGAACCGGACGACGAGGACCCGAAGGCCAAGCGCCGCCGCCGGACGATCCTGGCCGCGCTCGCCGCGGTGTTCGTGCTCGGCGCGGTGCTGCTGATCATGTGGCTGTCGGGTTCGTTCAAGAGCAACGAATCCACGACGGTGGCGATCCCGGACGTGCTGCACCAGCGGGTGCCGCAGGCCAAGGAAACGTTGATCGGCAAGGGCTTCAAGACGTTCGACACGAAGAACGTCACCTGCGGCGTGCAGCCGACCGACGGCAGCCCGACGTGCACGCAGGACGACATCAACAACGTCGTCAAGATCGACCCGAACGTCGGAACTCCGGTCAGCACGGACGCGAAGATCACCCTCTACGTCGGGGTCGCCCCGGGCAAGGCCAGCGTGCCGGACCTCAAGGGCAAGACGCGCGACCAGGCCGAAAAGGCGCTGACCGACGCGAAGCTGACGCTGAACCCGGACGTCCAGGAAGTCGAGGTCGACGACCCGAACCAGGCCGGCCTGGTGCAGAACCAGACACCGACGGCGTCGTCGGAGGTCGACGAGGGCACCAGCGTGCAGATCACGGTCGCGAAGTCCAAGGAACTCAAGTCGGTCCAGGACTTCACCGGCAAGCCGTACTCGCAGGCCGACTCGGCGCTGCGCGCGCTCGGCTTCAAGACCAAGAAGCTCGAGCAGGCTTCGGACACGGTCCCGAAGGACAGCGTCATCACGCAGAACCCGAACGGCGGTTCGCTGGCCGTGGGGGCGACGATCACGCTGACCGTGTCGACCGGCCCGGAGAACACCGACCAGATCCAGATGCCGACGCTGGTCGGGATGACCACCGACCAGGCGGAGGAAAAGCTGCGGAGCATGGGCTGGACCGGGAAGCTGAACGAGAAGGCCGACCGGAACAGCAACGCGCCGGAAGGCACGATCACCGGCCAGAGCCAGCAGCCGGGCACGCAGATCAGCAAGGACGCGAACATCACGGTCAACGTGTCGGAAGGCAGCGGGATCCCGAGCTTCACGTTCACCCCGCCGACCAGCTCGCGTTAGCGGAGGACAGCGAAAAGGCCCGCACGGTTCGCCGTGCGGGCCTTTTTCGTTCGTCAGGCTTTGTCGAGGAATCCCCGGACGGCGCCGAGCACCTGTTCGGCGTCGCTCGAAGGGCCGCAGTCGAGTTCGAGTTCCTCGGCCGCGCCGGAGCGCTTCACCTTCAGGGAGACGCGGGATTCGCGGCAGCGGTGCAGCCACGCGAAGAGCGAGCTGCAGAAGACGCCGGCGGAGTTGCTCGTCACGCCGACCACGACGGCGTCGAAGAGCTGGACGCGGCCCCGGAGTTCGTCTTCCCCGCGCAGCCAGGCGGCGAGCTCCGGGAGCTCGCCGCCGGAATCCGGCACGGTGATCGCGACGATCCCAGCCGTCACCCGTTCTCCCTTCACCCAGAACCGGAGAGGCCCCGAACCTTAGTCGGCCGCGGGCTCCCGCAGGAAGCCCGGTGCGGAAATTGAATTCTGCAAGTTGCCATCACGAGCGGCGGCGAACGAGAGCCGAGACGCCGGAGAAGCTGGCGGCCAGCAGGACCACCGACGTCCCGAGCGCGAGCGCCAGCGGGCCGGCCACCGGTTCTTCGTCGGTCAGGGCGTGCAGCAGCGGGTGGACCAGCGGGATCTTCGCCAGCAGCACGACGACCAGCGTGATGACGGCGGCGAGCACCGTCCAGCCGATCCGGCCCACCAGCAGCCGCGAGCACGGGAGGGCGATCGCGATGCCCAGCAGCGCGCACGCGAGGTGGGCGAGCAGCCCGATGCCCAGCGCGGACGGCTGGACCTTGAACGACTTGAGCGCCGACCACACCTCGGTGATCACCGTGAGGACGAGCGAACACGCCAGCACCGCGAGCACCGCGCCGGTGATCATCCGCCGCCACTGGCGGGCGTGGCTGAGGGTCACCAGGCGCTGGACCGGGTCTTCGATGTCGAGCAGGGCGATCGTCAGCCAGCACGAGACGACCAGCAAGCCGCCGGCGCTCACGCCGAACAGCGGCAGTGGCGGCGAATTCGGGTCGGCGTAGAGGATCACGCAGAGCGCGAGGTAGGCCAGGAGCGCGGGCAGGTACCGCTGCGAATGGCCGAGCAGCACGAAGTAGTAGCGGGTCATGGCGAGCACGGCGCCACCTCCCGCACCGACCAGCCGTCCTTCAACGCCCGCAGCAGCACCGCGTCCACCGCGGCGACCTCGACGGTGAGCACCACCTGCGCGCCTTCGACGACGGCGTGCCGGACGCCGGGCTCGCCGGCCCAGCCGGTACCGCCGCCGCGCAGGACGATCCGGGTGGTCGGCTCGGTGCTTTCCGCCGTGAGCCTGCCTTCGTCGATGAGGTGGACGACGTCGGCGTGGTCGTGCACGACCTGCGGGCGGTGGTCGGTGAACACGACGCTCGCCCCGCGCGCCCGCGTCTCGGCGACGAGCTCGCCGAGGATCGCGTGCGTGCCGACGTCGAGCCCGGACCACGGCTCGTCGAGGACCAGCAGGTCGGGATGCACCATGACGGCCTGCGCGAGCCCGACCTTCTGCGCGTTGCCCTTGGACAGCGTGCGCAACGGCGCCGCCGGGCCGCCGACCAGCGCGAGCCGCTCGAGCAGCGGGTCGATCATCGAGAGGTCGGTGAGCCCGTGGATGCGCGCCATGTGCCGCAGGTACGCCCGCGCGCCCATCCGCTGGCCGGCCGGGAAGCGGTCCGGCAGGTAGCCGATCCGCGGGGTGCCGGTGAGGGAGCCGGTGGTCGGGTGCGAGACACCGGCCATGATCCGCAGCAGCGTCGACTTCCCGGAGCCGTTGCTGCCGAGGACGCCGACGACGTGCCCGGGCTCGACGCTCAGGTCGACGTCGCGGAGGACGAAGTCACCTCGCCCGTACCGCTTGCCGACCCCCTCGAGCCGGATCACGCAACAGCGGCCTTCTGGAGCGCCTGGGTCGCGCGCTCGAGTTCGTCCACCCGGACCGGGTCGACGGGGTGCCCGGCCGCGGCCAGCCAGTTCGCCAGCATCCGGTGGCCGCCCTCGGTGAGCACGGACTCCGGGTGGAACTGCACGCCTTCCAGCGGCAGCTCGCGGTGGCGCATGCCCATCACGATGCCGGACTCGGTGCGCCCGGTGACCTCGAAGACGTCTTCGGCGATCGTCTCGGGCAGCACGGTCAGCGAGTGGTACCGGGTGGCCGTGAACTCCGCCGGCAGGTCCTTGAGGATGCCGGCGCCGGTGTGGCGCACCTGGCTCGTCTTGCCGTGGAGCAGCTCGGGCGCGCGGTCGACGGTGGCGCCGTAGACGACGCCGAGCGCCTGGTGCCCGAGGCAGACACCGAGCATCGGCGTGCGCGTCTCGGCGCACTTGCGGACGACGTCCATGCTCTGACCAGCGCGTTCGGGCGTCCCGGGGCCGGGCGAGACCAGCACGGCGTCGAACTCGGGCACGCGGTCGAGGTCCACGACGTCGTTGCGCCAGACCGTGCAGTCGGCGCCGAGCTGGGCCAGGTACTGGACCAGGTTGTAGACGAAGCTGTCGTAGTTGTCGACGACGAGGACGCGCATGGCGCCGAGCTTACCGGCTCCCCGGCGCCGCCCTCCACGCCTTGGATTCCGCCGAGGGAAAAGGCCTGGAACCCGAGATTGGGGGTTCTCGGCCTGCGGATTCACGATCTTGCTGATCCCGGTGCAATTTCCGTTCGACCAAAAGCGGGCCGGGTAGTCGCTGCCGTTCCCGGCGGACTCGCCGACGCCCGCACCCTTTTCCGCGAAGGACAGGCAGTCGCCGGAGGCGACGTTCGAACCACGCCGGGTCGTGGGCCGGCGCTCGGAATCGTCACTGCGACGGCACGAACAACTCACGCTGGAAAACGTCGGACAACAGCATGCCAGGCCATTTCGACCCGGTGAGGCATGTCTTGCTCACGACACTGCGCGACCCGGCCCCTCCCACCAGGTGGACCGTACGCGAGATCACATTTCAAGTTAGGTGACCCTAACTTACGGTGGAACGTGTGAGCCGAACTCTTCGCGTAGCCGTGGTGGGCGCCGGTCCCGCCGGGATCTACGCCGCCGACATCCTCGACAAGTCCGACGCCGATGTGCAGATCGACCTGTTCGAGCGCATGCCGGCGCCGTTCGGGCTGATCCGCTACGGCGTCGCCCCCGACCACCCGCGCATCAAGGGCATCGTGACCGCGCTGGAGAAGGTGCTGTCGAAGCCGAACGTCCGGCTGCTGGGCAACATCGACTACGGCACCGACATCAAGCTCGACGAGCTGCGCGAGTTCTACGACGCGGTGATCTTCTCGACCGGTGCGTCGGCCGACCGCGCGCTCGACATCCCGGGCGCCGACCTCGACGGCAGCTACGGCGCCGCCGACTTCGTGTCCTGGTACGACGGGCACCCGGACGTGCCGCGCACCTGGCCGCTGACGGCGTCTTCGGTCGCGGTCCTCGGCGTCGGCAACGTCGCCCTGGACGTCGCGCGCGTCCTGGCGAAGACGGCGGACGAGCTGCTGACCACGGACATCCCGGAGAACGTCTACCAGGGCCTCAAGGCCAGCCCGGTGACCGACGTGCACGTGTTCGGCCGCCGCGGGCCGGCGCAGGCGAAGTTCACGCCGCTGGAGCTGCGCGAGCTCGACCACTCGCCGAACGTCGAGGTCATCGTGTACCCCGAGGACATCGAGTTCGACGAGGGCAGCATCGCGGCGCTGCGGGCGTCGAAGCAGATCGACATGGTCGTGAAGACGTTGCAGGAGTGGGCGATCCGCGAGCCCGGTACCCGGCCGCGGCGGCTGCACCTGCACTTCTTCCACTCCCCCGCGGAGATCGTCGGCACCGGCGGCCGCGTCACCGGGCTGCGCACCGAACGCACCGAGCTCACCGGCGACGGGAACGTCCGCGGCACCGGCGAGTTCCACGACTGGGACGTCCAGGCGGTCTACCGCGCGGTCGGCTACCTGTCCTCGCACCTGCCGGAGATCCCGTTCGACCACACGGCGGGTGTCGTCCCGAACCAGGCCGGCCGTGTGCTGGACCTGGACGAAAACCAGCTCCCCGGCGTGTACGTGACGGGCTGGATCAAGCGCGGCCCGGTCGGCCTGATCGGCCACACGAAGGGCGACGCGGCGGAGACCGTCGCGAGCCTGCTGGCGGACGCGGACACGTTGACGGCGCCGAAGTTCTCCTCGCCCGACGCGATCCTGGACTTCCTGGCCGCGCGCGGGATCCCGTTCACGACGTGGGACGGCTGGGGCCGCTTGGACGCGCACGAGAAGTCGCTCGGTTCGGCGGCGGGCCGGGAGCGGATCAAGGTCGTCGAGCGCGAGGAGATGACGCGGGTTTCGCGCGGCTAGGCGTCCGCGCCGAGGTAGGCGAGAACGGCCAGCACGCGGCGGTTCGTGTCGTCCGAAGCCGTGATCTCGAGCTTCGCGAAGATGTTCGCCGTGTGCTTGCCGACCGCCCCTTCGCTGAAGTGCAGCTTCGCCGCGATCGCCGCGTTCGAGCAGCCTTCGGCCATCAGGCCGAGCACCTCGCGTTCGCGGGCCGTCAACGCGGCCAGCGGGTCGGTGGCGTTGCCCGCCACCAGTTTCGCGATCACCTCGGGGTCCATCACCGTGCCGCCGGCGGCGACCCGGCGGACCGCGTCGATGAACTGGTCCGCGTTGAACACGCGGTCCTTCAACAGGTAGCCGATCGCGCCCGTGCCGTCGGCCAGCAGTTCGCGCGCGTACAGCTGCTCGACGTGCTGGGACAGCACGAGGATCGGCAGCCCCGGCACCTCGCGGCGGGCGGCCAGCGCGACCTGGAGGCCCTCGTCGGTGTTCGTCGGCGGCATCCGGACGTCCACAATGGACACCTCGGGCCGGTGTTCCCGCAGCGCGTCCGCCAGTTCGGGACCGCTGCCGACCGCCGCGACGACGTCGAAGCCGTGCGCCGCGAGGAGGTGCGTCAGACCGTCTCGGAGGAGGTACTGGTCCTCGGCGACGACGGTTCTGGGTAGATCTGACACGGGAGCTCCACGGTCGCCCTGGTCGGCCCGCCGATCGGGCTGGTCAGCGTCAACCTACCGTCGAAGGCGCCCAGCCTGCGTTCGATTCCGCGGAGTCCCGACCCGCGGGCCGGGTTCGCGCCGCCCGGGCCTTCGTCGGTCACCACCAGCGTCAGCAGGTCCTCGTCGAAGGAAACCTCGATCGACGCCCGTTTCGCGCCGTGCTTCGCCGCGTTGCCGAGCAGCTCGGACACGGTGAAGTACGCGCACGCTTCCGCCGGCTCCTCGAGCCGGTCCGGCAGTGAGCCGGTGACCGGCACCTTCAGCGGGCTGTCCAGTGCCAGCGCGCGGATGGCGTCCAGCAGCCCGCGTTCGGAGAGCACCGGCGGGTGGATGCCGCGGATCAGCACCCGCAGCTCGGTGAGCGCCTCCGACGACGACGCGCGCAGCTCGGCCGCGAGCCGTTTCGCCGCGGCCGGGTCGGTGTCCACCAGTGCCTCGACCGCGCCGAGCTTCATGCCCATCGCGACCAGCCGGGACTGGATGCCGTCGTGCAGGTCGCGCTCGATCCGGCGCAGCTCCGCCGCCTGCGCGACCGTGACGTCGGTGCGCGTCTGCTTGAGCCGTTCGACGCGCCGGGCGAGCCGTGACGACTCGGTCGGCCCGAGCCACACCTTGACGAAGCGGGCCTGCTGGCGGGCGAGCCAGGTGGTCGGGACCAGGCCGGCGACGATCATCGCCAGCGCCAGCGGGGTCTGCGCGAGCGCACCCAGGTGCGTCGACACCTCGGGCAGGACCAGCCAGCGGACCGGGGAGCTCACGAACGGCCGCCACCCCCACAGCGTCACCAGACCGACGAGCCCCCAGCCGAGCAACGCGACCGTCGGCAGGGTCAGCGCCAGCGAGACGAGCGGGATCAGGCCGCCGCCGGCGAGGTCGCGCCAGGTGGCCCGGTCGCGCAGGATCCACCGCCTGCGGGCGTGCTGCACCGGCCAGAACGGCTCGTCGTAGAGCTGTTTGCCGACCTGGTAGAGCCCGTCCGGTCGCGGCACCGGCAGGCCGGGCGGCGGCAGGTACGGGCGGGCGATCCGCACCCCGGTCCAGTTCCCGGTTTCGCGGCGCAGCGTGTCGGTGATGGTCCGGCTCCACAGCACGACGGGGGCCGCCACCGGCGTGGCAACGGCGATGACGACCAGCTGCCACGCCGAAAAGACGAACTGCACCAGGGAAAGCACGAGGATGCCGATCTGGTGCCCCAGCGATTCCAGGTGCCGCTGCAGCCGGTTCCCGCGGCGTTCGACCACCGGCCGCGGGCCGAGCCACCAGCGCGTCCACCGGCCGTAGCCGCGCAGCACCGACGGCCCGCCGACCAGCACGGCGACCGGGAGGAACAGCGTGACCAGCGGGTTCACCAGCTGCCACGCGAACTCGCGCTCGGCCGCCGGGTCCTCCAGCGCCCAGGTGAGCCGGTGCTGCCAGCGGATCCAGAACGCCCGCTTGTAGAGCGTGTTGCCGTCGCGGTACCAGCCGTCGCGCTCGCGCACGGGCTCCGGCGGCTCGGGCTGGTACGGCGCTTCGACCTCGACGCCGCACCAGCGCCCGGCCAGCGCCCGGGCCGTCGTCGAGCGGCCGCGGGCCCATTCGACCGCGGGGCCGAGGAAGAACACCAGCCCGGCGCAGAGCAGCGCGAACGCGATCAGCTCGACCAGCACGTCGAACCAGCTCAGCAGCGAACGCGCGGCCAGCGCCAGCGCCCGGCCGAGGGCACGCGGGTACGTCATCCCGGCACCTCCTTTCCCCCCGGAATCTTCGCCGGACCGCCGGCGCGGCCGCGATCCGCGAAGCCCCACGAACGGGGTGGGCCCAGCCCCACCCCCGCTTCAGCAAAACGCTACCTGAGCTGGGGTTTCAGCGTCATTCCGCGCGGGCGGGCCGATTCGTAGCTTTGTCGGCATGCCCCTCATCGAAGTCACCGACCTCCGCAAGCGCTACGGCACCCGGGTCGCGGTCGACGGCGTTTCGTTCACCGTCGAGCGCGGCGAAATCTTCGGCATCCTCGGCACGAACGGCGCCGGGAAGACCACCACCGTCGAATGCCTCCAGGGCCTGCGCCGGGCCGACGGCGGCACGCTCTCCGTGCTCGGCCTCGACCCGGCGACCGACCGCGCGGCGCTGACCCGCCGCGTCGGCGTCCAGCTGCAGGAAAGCCAGCTGCCCGCGAAGCTGCGGGTGCGCGAGGCGCTGGAGCTGTTCGCCTCCTTCTACCCGGACCCGGCGGACATCGACGCCCTGCTCGACCAGCTCGACCTGCGCGACCACGCCCGCAGCGCGTTCGGAAAGCTCTCCGGCGGCCAGAAGCAGCGCGTGTCGATCGCGCTGGCCCTCGTCGGCCGCCCCGAGCTGGCGATCCTCGACGAGCTCACCACCGGGCTCGACCCGCACGCCCGCCGCGAAACCTGGCAGCTGGTCGAGGGCGTGCGCGACACCGGCGTCACGGTCCTGCTCGTCACCCACTTCATGGACGAAGCCGAGCGCCTCTGCGACCGCGTCGCGATCTTCGACGCCGGGCGCGTGGTCGCCACGGGCACCCCGGCCGAGCTCCGCCAATCCGTCAACGCGTCCACTTTGGACGACGCTTTCGTCTCGCTGACCAGGAGTGCGCTGTGAACACCTTCGCCAAGATCACCACCACCGAAACGAAGCTCTTCCTCCGCTCGCCGTTCATGGCGGTCGCGGGCGTCCTGCTGCCGTCGATCCTGCTGCTCGCGATCGGCGCCATCCCCGGCATGACCGAACCCAGCGAAAAGACCGGCGGGTTCCGGTTCATCGACGCGTGGGTGCCGTCACTGATCGTCGTGAGCCTCGCGATGCTCGCGCTGCAGTCGATCCCCGCCGCGGTCACCGCCTACCGCGAGCAAGGGGTGCTGCGCCGGCTGGCCACGACGCCGGTGCACCCGGCGAACCTGCTGGGTGCGCAGCTGCTCATCCACGTCGTGGTCGCGCTCGCGGGCATCGCGCTGGTGCTGGGGCTGGGCAACGCCGTCTACGACGTCCCGCTGCCGAAGCACCCGCTCTCGTTCGCGCTGACGCTGCTGCTCGGCGTCGTCTCGATGTTCGCGCTGGGCCTGGTCGCGGCCGCGGTCGCCCGCACTTCGAAGGCCGCGAACGGCGTCGCGATGGTCGCGTTCCTGCCGACGATGTTCTTCGGCGGCGTGTACCTGCCGCGGCCGCTGCTGCCGGAGGTCGTCCGCCGGATCGGCGACTACGTGCCGCCGGGTTCGCAGCCGCTGCAGGACGCCTGGGTCGGCACCGGGGTGCAGCCGCTGCAACTGGTCGTGCTCGCCGCCTTCGCGGTGGCCGGGACCGCGCTGGCGGCGAAGCTCTTCCGCTGGGAGTGACCAGGCCTTCCGCCATATTGGTGATGATCATCGTTTTCTCTTGTGGCCAGGCCACCCGGCCGGTAGCCAAGAGGGTGGCCCTGCTCAAACTGGAGGTTCGATGTCCCTGGACGTGTCACCCGCGCTGCTGGAGAAGGCCGAGCGCGGGGAGGTCACCGACGCCGAGTTCGTCACCTGCGTCAAGGAATCCCTGCCGTACGCCTGGGAAGTCATCACCGGCGTCATCGCCGACGCCGAGGGCGCCGCGGACGGCTTCGCCGACAACGAGACTCCCCCGCCGAGCGAGGTCGCCCGCGGGCAGCTGCTGCGGGCGCTGGCCTCGGACGCGATCCGCGGCGGTCTCGAGCGGCACTTCGGCGTCAAGCTCGCGTTCCAGAACTGCCACCGGGTCGCCGTGTTCAAGAAGACCGAAGTGGACGGTGACCGCTACCGCGCGTTCGTCTCGCCGCGCGGCCAGCTGCTCAACCAGAGCCCGGAACTGCGGGACTGCTAGCCCGCAGCGCGGGCAGCACCTCGGTGCCGATCCGCGTGATGTTCGCGTAGGTCCCCTCCGGCGTACCCGACGCTTCCACGAGCATCAGCACGTGGGAGACGCCGGTGCGCCGGAGGCTCGTTCCCAGGGTCCGCACGCAGTGGTCCGCGGTCCCCACGGGGTGGATCGCGCAGAGCCGTTCGGTGTACTCCCGCGGGTCCCGCGACGGCCCCGGCCGCCCGTCGACCGTGACGTGCGCCCCCAAACCGTCCTTCAGCCACGCGGGGAGCGCTTCGCGGACGACGGCTTCGTCGCCGACCTGGCAGAGCACGGTCGAGACGTGGTCCGCCGGCTTCCCGTAGGCCGCGACGGTGGCCGCCTTCTCCTCGTCGTCGGCGTGCAGCCCGAGCAGCAGCGGCAGGTTCCGGTCCGCGGCCTGGCGCACGGCGTCCGACTTCGGCCCGCCGCAGGCCACGACGACGTCCGGCCGCCGCTCCGGCGACGGCACGACGGGCACCTTCCGGAACGCGAAGTGCCGGCCCCCGGCGTGCGCCCGGCCGGTGGTGGCGCGGAGGAAGACGTCGAGGGTCTCCTCGAAGCCGGTCTCGTAGCGGTCCAGCCCGGTGCCGAAGACTTCGAGGTCCTGCCAGGGGCCACCGCGCCCCACGCCGATCCGCAGCCGGCCGCCGGAGACGGCGTCGAGCAGGGCCCACTGCTCGGCCAGCGCCACCGGGTGCGTCGTCGACAGGACGCTCACCGCGGTCCCGACGCCGATCCGCGACGTCCGCCCGAGCACGTGTGCGGCCAGCGTGATGGCCGACGGGCAGACGCCGTAGGGCACGAAGTGGTGCTCGGCGAACCAGACGTCGTCGAAGCCGGCTTCTTCGGCCAGCTCGGCCGCGCGGACGGACCGGCGCAGGACGTCGGAGTCGCGTTGCCCGGGGAACCGGCCGCTGACCAGGAAGACCCCGAACCTCAAGGGCCGAGCCCGACCAGCAGGCGCGCGGTCGGCAGCCCGCTCTCGAGGTACTGCACGAACAGCTCGTTGTGCAGAGCCTGCGCGACGACCAGGCCGGACCGGTTGAGCCCGGCGTGGCAGCGCACGAGCGTCGACCGGCCCGCGCGCACCGCATCGGCGGCCAGCACCGCGAACCGCTCGGCGCCGGCGATCTGCGCCTCGCTCAACGGCCCGTCCGGCATCTCGGCGAGGTGGTGTTCGACGCCGGGCGGCGGCCCGTGCCCTTCGCGCTGGTACAGGCTCAGCACGAGGTCGTCCCGGTCCTTCCGCCGCGTCTTCAGTTGACCGCGACCTCGTTGAACCACAGCCGCGGCTCCAGCCACGGGAAGATCACGAACATCAGCAGCGCGACCACGCCGAGCACGAGGACCACCGCGATCGTCAGCTTGACCGCGAAGGGGCCGGGGAACTTCCGCCAGAGCCAGGCGTACATCAGGCCTCCCCGATCTTCGAAAGCAGGTCGCCGTAGTCCTTGACCTGGTTCTTCGGCACCTGCTGGGTCAGCACCGACGTGATGATGAGCCGCTCGCGGGCGGAGAACTGCGGGTGGCACGTCGTGAGCGTGAGCAGCGCCGCCTGCTGGGCCTTCGGGAGCGTCTCGGCGTCCTTGTACGGGACCGGGTTCACCGCGGTGCCCTGGCTGGGCAGCACGACCTTGCGGCCGAACGTCTCGCTGTACGCCCCGCCGTCTTCGGCGTTGGGGTCGCGCAGCGTCGAGACGCCCTTGCACTTCGGGTCGGCGCCCTTGGTGCCCGCCCAGTTCTCGATCTCGTCGTCGTAGGGCAGGACCTTGTAGATGTAGAAGTCGGTCGAAGTCTCGATCACGATCTGGTCACAAGACGAGAGGTTGTCCAGGTCGTTGAACGGGGCACCTTTGCCGACGCGGTGGCCGGCCACGGCGAAGTTGCCGGGCTCGCCGGGCAGCGACGTGCCCTTGTAGTGGCCCGGGCCGACCTCGAGCGCGGTCTCGTCGGTGCCTTCCTGGATGGTGAAGTTGTAGTCGACGCCGAACGTCGGGATGTGGATCCGGGCGAACGCCTTGCCGTCGATCAGCTCGGGGTGCAGCGTCCGGTCGTGCGCCCACTCGCCGTCGAGCTGGTCGCTCGCCTCGGACTGCTTGCCCGCCGAGAACAGGTCGGTCACGTACAGCTCGTAGACCATGAACAGCAGTACGACCAGGCCCAGCGTGATGAGGACTTCGCCGGCCGTCCGGATCGCGACGCCGCCCTTGCCCAGCGGGGCCGGGGCGGGCTTCTCCTTGGTCGCGGCGCCGCCCTTCCCGACCGGGGCGAAGACGATGGTCTCCTCGTTCGCACCCGCGGGCGGCGGGCTCGCGTACCGGCGGGGCGCCGGGGCGGGCGAACGCCGGGGCGGCTGCTGCCCCTGCGGCCCGCGCTGGGGCGGCCGGGGCGGCACCTGGCCGCGAGGGGGCGTGGCCGGACGACGCGGCGGCACCGGCCGCTGTCCTGGGTGTCTGCGCCGGTCGTCATCCGGTCCTTCGCGCATCTCCACGCAAGCTCCTCTCAAGCCGCGCCGAACCCTGGGTGACGCCGTTGTCACGGTGCGGGAAAATCCGACCACTCCGGCCGCTGCTTTCCTGCGGTCGTTTACGTTAACGTGTGCACGTGGCGCTGGTTGCGCACCCTCAGCGGGACATCGCCACCAGACGAGCCCGAAGAGCACCGCGAGGAACACACGATGCCCAAGTCCAAGGTCCGCAAGAAGACCGCTTACACCCCGCCTGCCGACCGGCGCACGCCGGTGAAGGTGCGGGCCGCCGGCCCGACCGGCCTCGCCTGGAAGATCCCCATGTTCGGGCTGATGCTCGTGGGCCTGGTGTGGCTGCTGGTGAACTACATCGCCGGTGACAAGATTTCCTGGATGGCCGATCTGGGCAACTGGAACTTCGCCGGCGGTTTCGCGCTGATGATCGCGGGTCTGCTGATGACCATGCGCTGGCGTTGATTATTACTCCGAACGGCGGCTTGACGCCGAATTACACCGGTGTGACTCATCCCCAGTGTGGATAACCCCTGTGGATAACTACCTCACCTCTTGGGCGCCCCGGCAGGCCGTTGTGGTATCGGCTTGGGCGGTCACGGCGCTGCTGCTGGCCGGCGTGGTGTTCGACGCGCTGTCGGGCGACCGCGGTGGGTTGGTGCTGTTCGTGCTGGCGGCCGTGGCCGTCGGCGCGTTCGCGACCCACGCCACGCTCGTCCGGCCGCGGCTGGCGGCCGATGCCGAGGGCTTGGTGGCCCGCACGCTGGGTGGCACGCACCGGCTGCCGTGGGCGCAGACCCGCACCCGGCTGCGCACCACGCGCCGGCTGGGCCGTGACGGCGTCACCCTCGAGCTCGAGCACGACGAGCAGCTCTACGTCTTCGGGTGGCTGGACCTCGGCGAGGACCCGCGGGACGTCCTGGACGTCCTCAGCACGCTGCGTGCGCGCGGCTAGGCCGCGCAGACGTAGGTCTGGACGCCGCGGTACGGGAGGAAACCGCAGGTCGCCGTCCCGAACCGGGTGGCTTGGTAGGCCAGCAGGCCGACGATGGCGACCACGATGATCGCGATGCCGATGGCCTGCCAGCGCGCCTGGCCCTCCTGCGGGGCGTAGAGCAGCGCGACGGTGACCACCGCCCCGGTCACCAGGCCGCCGACGTGGGCCCAGATCGAGATGCCCGGGATGCCGAACGTGATGAAGGCGTTCAGGGCGAGGGTGATGATCAGCCCGGTCGGGTTCAGCCGCAGCTTCAGCACGAGCACCGCGTAGGCGCCCATCAGGCCGAACAGCGCGCCGGACGCGCCGACCGTCGGCGGACCGTTCTGGTCGAAGATCAGGACGGCGGCGGACGCGCCGAGCATCGAGGTGAAGTAGAGGGCGAGGTAGCGGCCGCGGCCGCACACCTGCTCCAGGGCCCGGCCCATCATCCACAGCGAGAACGAGTTGACCGCGATGTGGATGAGCCCGTAGTGCAGGAACCCGTTGGTCAGGACCCGCCACCACTCGTCGTTGCCCAGGGTCGCGGCGACGTAGAGGCTGCCGCGCTGGAAGACGGCCGAGGTGTCGTTGTCGTTGAGGCTCTGCGCCTGGAACGCCGTGAAGAGGTAGACCAGGACGTTCACCGCGAGGATGACCTGGGTGACGAGCACGGACTTCGACAGGCGCGCACCGAAGACCGTCCGCTGGCCGAAGCCGGCTTCCTGGTGTTCGCGGTGCTGACGGCGCTGCTGCTGGCCCCCGGCGTGCACGCAGTCGGTGCACTGGAAGCCGACGGGCGCTTCGCGGAGGCAATCCGGGCACGCCGGACGCCCGCACCGGGAACAGCTCAATCCGGTCGGGCGGTTCGGGTGCCACCAGCACCCGGGGAGCGCGGCTTGTTCGGCGGCGGGGTTCGGCGGTTGGTTCACGATGTGACCAACCTACCGAAACCTCGCCGAGTCAGCCGTCAGTGCTCGACGGTGACCTTCTCGATCACGACGTCGGTCAGCGGGCGGTCCGCCGGGCCGGTCGCGGTGCGCGCGATCGCGTCGACGACGTTGCGCGACTCCTGGTCGGCCACCTCGCCGAAGATCGTGTGGCGGAAGTTCAGGTGGGCGGTCGGCGCCACGGTGATGAAGAACTGCGAGCCGTTGGTGCCCGGCCCGGCGTTCGCCATGGCCAGCAGGTACGGCTTGCTGAACTGCAGCTCCGGGTGGAACTCGTCGCCGAACTTGTAGCCGGGGCCGCCGCGGCCGGTGCCGGTCGGGTCGCCGCCCTGCAGCATGAAGCCGTCGATGACCCGGTGGAAGATCGAACCGTCGTAGAAGGGCCCGGAGTTCGTGCCCGCCGCGTTGGGCTGGGTGTACTCCTTGGTGCCTTCCGCGAGCCCGACGAAGTTCGCGACCGTCTTCGGCGCGTGGTCGGGGAGCAGGTTCAGGTGGATGTCACCCTGGTTGGTGTGCAGCGTAGCTTTCACGAGACTCATCGTGCCATCTCCCACATCGTTCGGGGGTCCGGGGGCGCGCCCCCGGCTGGGGTCTGGGGTTTGACCCCAGAAGGACAGAGCGGGCGGCGCGGAAAAGGGGCACGATAGGTTACGGGTAACAGAGCAGTGTCAAAACGAATGATGAGGTGAAGCCCATGTCCCGGGCGACAGCCCAGGCCGTCGAGACCGCCGACAAACTCGTCACCGAGGGTGTCAAGCAGGGGCGGCGCGCGCAGAAGAAGCTCGCGAAGAAGACGGAACTGACCCGCAAGGAGCTCAAGAAGAGCTCGAAGGCCGCTCGCCAGGAGGCGCTCGCGCGCCTGTCCGAGCTGCGCAAGCCGGGTCGCAAGGCGAAGAAGGCCGCCATCAAGGCCGCGAAAGCGGCCGGCGACTCGAAGCGCCGCGGCAAGAAGGACTTCAAGGCGGCGAAGAAGGACTTCTACGCTGCCGTGACCGAGGCCAAGTCGGCCGCGAAGGGCACCCGCAGCCGTCGCAAGTGGCCGTGGCTGCTCGGCCTGGTCGTGGTCGGCGCCGGCGCCGCCTACGCCCTCCGTTCGAAGCAGGAGCCGCCGGTCGCGCCCGCGCCGCCGAAGGCCACCCCGCCCGCGCCGAAGCCCGCCGAAACGGCGAAGCCGACCCCGCAGGCGAACGGCAAGGCGCCCTCCGCGGCGCCCGCCGAAAAGAAGAACTGATAGCGACGCGAAGAGGCCCCCGGGGGTGCACCGGGGGCCTCTTCAGTCGTGCTCCGAGCTAGCTCACGCGTTGGCGGCGTGCTTGTCGACCAGCGCGCCGAGCCTCGGCAGCGCCTCCTCGACGTTCTTCTTGCCGTTCGGGCGCAGCTTGCCGTAGACCTTCTTGATGCTGTCACGGCTGCTGCGCTCCGCGCGCGAGTCGGTGACGCTCAGCAGCGCGTCGGAAGCCTCGTCCGAGCGGCTGGTCAGGTAGGCGCCGAAGTCGTTGCCACCCTTGGCGCGGTAGTCGCCGTAGAACGGCTCGAGCGCGACCACGAAGTCGGGGAGCAGGGTGTCGACGGCCGAGGGGATGATGCCCGGCTTGATCTTCTTGACGGCCGCGAAGCCGGTCTTCACAACGGCACCCGAAACGCCGCCCTTGTCCGAGACCTCGGCGTCGACGAGGGTCTCGAAGTCGGTCACGACCGCCGGGCGACGGCTGGAGTCGAGCAGGATTTCCTTGAGGGTGTCAGCCACGAATCTTGTCCTTTGTCGTTGCAGAGTTGGTGCCCCGCCCCGGGGTGGGGATGCCCCGGTGGCTGCGGTGCGCGAGTCCACGAAGCCTGCGCGTGACGCACAGGGTAATACAAGATCAACATCACTCACCCGTGTGGAGCCCGCTACCTAGAGCTTCAGGGCAGCGATAGCCTTCTTGACCACTGTGCGTGCCTTCACGCTTTGCTTCTGGTTCGTGGTCGCGATGACCGCCGCGGAGCCCTTGGCGACAGCGTAGACAGCGCCGTCGTCGGTGGACAAATAGCCGCCCTTCCAGCCGGAAGGGTCGCTCGCCGGGTTCGACGAGTCCACCGGCGCCGCTTGGTTGACCAGCGCCGTCGCCGTTTTCGCGTCCCCGACGTACACCCGGACGGTGAGCTGGACCTTCCCGTCCGGGCGATAGAAGAAGCACGCCGGGTGGGGCTGGTCGGCGGACACGCGCACCTTCGACACGTGCTGGCCGTTCGAGTCGGCCACGAATTCGCTGCCGAGGTAAGGGCAGTCCTCGGTCGCACCGGGTTGCGGCTCCGGCGGCAGCCCGGCGGCCGCGGCGGAGGAGGCGGACGGCGAACTGGGCGTCGCGGTGCCGGACACGATGGCGGGGCCGCAGCCGGCCAGGAGGACCGCGGCGGGCGCGAGAAGTACGAGTCGTCGCATAGCGCGCACAGTCAACCATGCGGCGTGTGTGAAAACCGCTGGCTGAAGACGCCGGGACGCCGAGGCGTGCGACGATGGCGGCGAGTGGTCCGGTTCACGACCCGAGGAGGTCCGGCGTGCTCACCCCCGAGCAGTACCTCGGCGCGGTGGCCGAGCGCATCCAGCGCTCGGGCGGCCGGCTGAACTCCGTGCAGATCGGGCCCGCGACGGCCGTCGTCGGCCTGTTCACCGAGTCGGTGATGCTCTCGACGATGAACTACTGCGTCATCGCCGCGGCCGTGCCCGAGGTCAGCGCCGCGGCGCTGTACGACTTCACCGGCCGCGCCACGCAGCACGCTCGCGCGAACCTCATCGGCACCATGGGCTGGACCGCGGCGTCGGTGGTCATCGCCGGGCTGGTCGGCCAGCGCGTGTACCCGGACGCCGCGCAGGCCGCGTCCGCGAAGTCGGGCAACCAGTTCGGCGGCGAGACGCGGATGGTCGCGGTGGACCTCTCGGCCGGGCAGATGTTCGCGTTCGTCGGCGGGAAGTTCTGGGGCGCCGCGGTGCAGGGTTCGGTCAACGCCAAGCTGACGTACTGCTTCCCGCAGCCCGCCGAGGTCTACCAGCAGGTGCAGTGGCAGCAGGCCCAGCACCAGCAGCAGCAACCACCGGTCCAGCAGCAACCGCCCGCGCAGCAGCCGCCGCCGGGCTGGCAGCAGCAGGCGCCGATGCCGCAGGTGCCGCCCCCGCCTGCCGTCGGCCCGGGCGGTCCCCAGCCGCCCGTCTACCCGCCGCCGGGGCACCAGCCGTACGGTCGTTGACATGGTGCAGCTGCGCGGGTGGCCGTCGTTCCCCGAAGAACTCCCTGTGTTCACGCCGGAAACGGCGCCGCCGGACCCGCGGGCGCTGTTCCTGGACTGGCTGACCGAAGCCGGCGAGCACGTGCTCGCGCCGCACGCCGTCACACTGTCCACAGTGGACGCCGATGGTGCGCCCGACGCCCGCGTCGTGATCCTCAAGGACGTCGGCACGGCCGGCTGGGCGGTCGCGACCAGCTCCGAAAGCCCGAAGGGCCTGCAGCTGAGCAAGGACCCGCGGGCCGCGCTGACGTTCTTCTGGCCCGGCCGCGGCCGCCAGGTCCGGCTGCGCGGGCCGGTTTCCCCGGCCGCGCCCGAAGTTTCGGCGGAGGACTTCCTCGCCCGGCCGCCGGCGTCCCGCGTCGAGGCGTTCATCGGGCGCCAGTCCCAGGTGCTGGCCGACCCGGCGGACCTCGTCGCCGCGGCCGCGGAAGCGGAGCGCTGGGTCGAAGAAAACCCCGGCACCGCCCCGGAAACGTGGACGCGGTACTTCGTGGACCCGGACGTCGTCGAGTTCTGGCAGGCGAGCCACGACCGCCGGCACGTCCGGTTGCGGTACCGCAAGACCGGCGGCGGCTGGGTCCGCGAACGCCTCTGGCCCTGAGAAGCCCTGATCGGGGGTATCCCGTACGCGGGCGGCTGTGCGCATGATGCACCCATGCGCTCGAAGCTCCTGACCGCCGGGCTCGTCCTGGGGGACGACCGAAGCTGACGGATCCGCACCCGTGCCCGGGCCAACCGGGTTTCACCTGCTCGACGTTGACCGTGCCGCTCGACCACACCGGCCGCGTGCCGGGCACGCTCGACCTCGCCGTGGCGACCGCCGACAACGCCGACGCGCCCAAGGGCGTCCTGCTGTTCCTGACCGGCGGCCCCGGCCAGGGTGGCGTCGGCACCATCACGCGGATCGCGAAGCAGCGGCTGCCGGAAGTCGCGAAGGACTACCGGTTCGTCATGCTCGACCAGCGCGGCACCGGCCCGTCCGGCGCGCTGAAGTGCCCCGGGCTGCAGGAGCAGATGGGCAGCTCGGACATCGCGACGCCTTCCCGCGACGCGGTGCTCGAATGCGCACACATCCTCGGCGACACGGCACCGCTGTACTCGACCGACCAGACGGTCGCGGACTTCGACCAGCTCCGGCGCGCGCTCGACGTGCCGAAGATGGTGGTCGACGGCGTCTCGTACGGCTCCTTCACGGCGGCCCGGTACGCGCTCGCGCACCCGGGCAACGTCAGCAAGGTCGTCCTCGATTCGGTGCTGCCGCACCACGCTTCGGCGTCGGCCTCGCTGTACCTGACGGGGCTGACGGCCGAAGCGCGGGTGCTGCGAGCGGCGTGCGCGGTAGCTCCCGCGTGCGGCTACGACCCGGCCGACGACCTGGCGTGGGTGGTCCGCCACCGCAGTCCGGCCGACGGCGTGCGGATCTTCGACCTGGTCGTCACGTACGAGTTCGTCGACCCGACGTACCGCAACGCGGCGGCGGGCGACCTCGTCGGCGCCGTCCACGAGGCCCGCGCGGGCGCCCCGGCTGACCTGGACGGCCTGCTGGAGGCGTACAAGTCCGGCGGCGACGACCCGGCATCGTTCAGCGCCGGCCTCCACGCGGCGACGCTGTGCGCGGACCAGCGCTTCCCGTGGGACTCCGCGGCGACGCCGGTGTCACTGCGCCAACCACTGCTATCGCTGGCCGCCCGCACGCTGCCGGCTCGCGCGACTTGGCCGTACACGACGGAAGTGGCCACGCAGCAGGGATTCATCCAGAGCTGCCTCCCGTGGCCGGCCGAGCGCCCCGCTTCGAACCCGGCCGGCCGGCTGCCGAACGTCCCGGTGCTGCTGGTGAACGGCGACCGCGACCTGTCGACACCGCTGGAGTGGGCTCGGGAGGAAGCGGCGCAGGCTCCGCGCGGTCAGCTGGTGATCGTCCCGGGCGAGTCCCACTCGATCCAGAACCGCGAGCGCGGCCACGCGGGCCGGGACGCGGTGATCAGCTTCCTGCGGTAGCCGTCCAGGTGACCGGCAGCTCGTGGACGCCGTAGATGTTCATGTCCGTCCGCAGCTTCACCTCCCCCGCGGGCACCGCGAGCGCCAGCGTCGGGAAGCGCCGCAGCAGGGCCTCGAAGCCGGCGCGCATCTCGATGCGGGCCAGCTGCTGGCCGAGGCACTGGTGGACGCCGTGGCCGAAGGAGAGGAGGCCGCGGGCGTTGCGGTGGACGTCGAGGGTGTCCGGGTTGTCGAAGCGGCGGGGGTCGTGGTTGGCGGCCAGCAGCGAAACCACGACCGTTGAGCCCTGGGGGATCGTTTCGCCGCCCAGCTCCAGGTCTTCGGTGGCGTAGCGGAAGAAGATGTCGGCCACCGACAGGTAGCGCAGCAGTTCCTCGACCGCGCCCGGCAGCAGGTCCGGGTTCGCACGAACCCCGGCGGCCTGCTCCGGGTGCTCCAGGAGCGCGAAAGTGCCCAGCGACAGCATGTTCGCGGTCGTCTCGTGGCCGGCGAGCAGCAGCAGGAACGCGGCGCCGGTCAGCTCCTCGACGGTCAGGTCCTCGTGGCGGGCCAGGTCGGACAGGATGTCGTCGCCGGGCTCGGCGCGCTTGCTCGTGACCAGCTCGGTGAGGTACGTGTTCAGCGCGATGTACGCGCCCATCTTCGTCTCGAGCGGCTGGTCGCGGACCATGAACTGCGCCGAGTCGGCCTGGAAGCTTTCGCGGTCCTCGTACGGCACGCCGAGCAGTTCGCAGATCACCAGCGACGGCACCGGGAGCGCGAACTCCTTCACCAGGTCGATCGGCGGCGTCAGCTGTGCGAGGTGGTCCAGCTGCCGCTCGACGATCTCGACGATGTGGTCCTCCAGCGTCTTCATCCGCTTGACGGTGAAGGCGCCGGTCAGCTTGCGCCGCAGCCGGCCGTGGTCCGGCGGGTCCATCGCGATGAACATGCCCGGCAGCTGCGGGGACGGCTCGGTCGCGGCGGGCATGCCCGTCTCGTACGGCACGTGGATGACGTCGAGGTCCAGCCGCGAGCTGAACCGCGTGTCGGCCATCAGCTGCCGGACCTCTTCGTAGCCGGTGACGAGCCAGCCCTCGTGCCCGTCGGGGAACACGAGCGGGCTGACCGGGCGCGCGTCGCGCAGCCGGCTGATCCCGCTCGGCGGGTCGAAGGGGCCCGCGTCGCGCTCCATGGGCAGACCGTGCGGGACGTCGACCTTCTGGCTCATCGGATTTCCTTTCGTGGTGGTTGCCGCCACGATGGCCGGGCCGGCTGACACGGGCCTGACACCGCTCGGACACCGGCGTCCGTGGCAAGATCGGCCTGGTGCAGATCGGGATACTGGGCCCCTTCGAGGTCCGGACGGACGACGGCGCACTGGCCGACGTGCCGGGCGCCCGGTTGCGCGGCCTGCTGGCCGCCCTCGCGCTCGACCCGGGACACGTCGTCCCGAAGGCGACGCTGGTCGACTGGATCTGGGGTGAGCACCCGCCCGCCGATGCCGCGAACGCGTTGCAACGCCTGGTTTCCCGGCTGCGGAAAGCGCTGCCGGAAGGGTCCGTCGACGGGCAGCCGACCGGCTACCGGCTGCTGCTCGGCCCCGACGACGTCGACGCCGTGCGGTTCGAACGCCTCGCCGGCGAACCGGGCCGGCTCCGGGAAGCGCTCGAGCTGTGGCGCGGTCCGGCCATGCAGGACGTCGACCTGCCCGAAAGCGCGGCCCTCGAAGCCGCCGTCACCCGACTCGAAGCCCTGCGCCTGACGGCCGTGGAGGAGTACTTCGACGCCGAGCTGAACCTCGGTCACGGCGCGAAGGTCGTCACCGAGCTGACCGATCTGGTCGCCGCCAACCCGATGCGCGAACGGCTCGTCGCCGCGTTGATGCGCGCCCTCGTCGCCAGCGGCCGCGACTCCGAAGCGCTGCTCCTGTACCAGCGCACGAAGGACGCGCTCGCCGATTCGCTGGGCGTCGATCCTTCGCCGGAACTCTCGGCGCTGCACGTCGCGCTGCTGCGGGGCGAGCTGGCGCGGCCGGAAGCGGACCGGAAAACCAACCTGCGGGCCGAGCTCACCAGCTACGTCGGCAAGGACGCCGACGTCACCGCGGTCAGCGAGCTCAGCTCCGGCCACCGGCTCACCACCGTGATCGGCCCGGGCGGCTCGGGGAAGACCCGGCTGGCCACGGAAACCGCGCGGCACCTGCTCGGCGACCTGCCGGACGGCGCCTGGGTGGTCGAGCTCGCGGCCATCGGCGCCGACGGCGACGTCGCGCAAGCCACGCTCGGCGCGCTCAAGCTGCGGGACGCGCTCCTCGGCGAGGCACCGGACGCGGAGCCGACGGACCGGGTCATCGCGGCGCTGCGCGAGCGATCGATGCTGCTGGTGCTGGACAACTGCGAGCACGTCATCGAGTCCGCGGCGGCGTTCGCCCACCGCGTCCTCGGCGAGTGCCGTCGGCTGCGGATCCTGGCGACGAGCCGGGAACCGCTCGGCATCACCGGCGAGGCGCTGTGGCAGCTCGCGCCGCTGGTCCTGCCCGCGCCGGACGCCGATCCCGCCGAAATCGAGGCCGCCCCGGCCGTCCGGCTGCTGCGCGACCGGGCCGGCGCGGTGCGCAAGGAGCTCGCGACCGACGACGCCGCGCTGCCGACGTTGGCGCGGGTTTGCCGGGCGCTGGACGGGATGCCGCTGGCGATCGAACTCGCCGCCGCGCGGCTGCGCACCATGTCGCTCGACCAGCTCGCCCACCGGCTCGACGACCGCTTCCGCCTGCTGACCGGCGGCAGCCGCACCGCGCTGCCCCGGCACCGGACGCTGCGCGCGGTCATCGACTGGAGCTGGGAACTGCTCACCGACGCCGAGCGCGTCGTGCTGCGCCGGCTGTCGGTGTTCGCCGGCGGCGCGAGCCTGGAAGCGGCCGAGCGGGTGTGCGGCGGCGACGTCGTCGAGGAGTGGGAAGTCCTCGAACTGCTGACGGCGCTGACCGAAAAGTCGCTGGTGGTGGTCAGCGAGCGCGACGGCGCGCAGCGGTACCGGATGCTCGGCACGATCAAGGAGTACGCCGAGCAGCGGCTCGCCGAGGCCGAGGAAACGACGCGGGCTCGGCACGCGCACCTCGCGTACTTCACCGAATTGGCCGAGACCGCGAAGCCTCACCTGCGCGGCGGCGAACAGCTGGACTGGCTGGCCAAGCTCGAAGCCGAGCACGAGAACATCGCGGCGGCGATGCGCGGTGCGCTCGCGGCCGCCGAAGCCGAGCCCGCGATGCGCCTGGCGGCCGGTGCCGCCTGGTACTGGTGGCTCGGCGGGCACCGGGCGGAGGGCAACGAGCTGGTCCTGGCGGCCACGGCCGTGCCCGGCGACGTGCCGGACGAGCTCCGCGGTGTCGTCTATTCGTTCGTCGTCCAGTTCGTGACGTCCGGGCAGCAGAGCGACGAGTCCCAGGCGGTGGACTGGATCCGGAAGGCCTACGAAATCAGCCGCCAGACCCCGGACGGCGACCTGGAGCTGCGGTTCGCCCCCGCGCTCGAACGCCTGCTGCACGGGCCGGACGCGGCACTGACCGCGTTCGAACCGCTGCTCGCCGACGAAGACCCGTGGGCTCGCGCGGTGGCCCGGCTGCAGCTCGGCAAGATGCGGATCCAGTTCGGCCACGGCGATCGCGAGGCGGACGCGCACCTCGAGACGGCGCTCGCCGAGTTCCGCGCGATCGGCGAACGGTGGGGTACGTCGTTCGCGCTGACCGAGCTGGCCGACCGCATCGCCGTGCGCGGCGAGTTCGCCGGCGCCTGCGCGTACTACGAAGAAGCCGTCGTGGTGGTCACCGAGGTCGGGGCCATCGAGGACGTCGTCCGGATGCGGATGCGGCAGGCCCAGCTGTACTGGCTGCTCGGCGACGAGGACGCGAGCGCGGTGGCGCTGGCCGAAGCGCAGCGAGCCGCGGAACGCGTCGCCTGGCCGAACGCGCTGGCCGAGCTGGCACTGTCGAAGGCGGAACTCGCGCGCTGGCGCGGTGATTTCGAGCAGGCCCGCCGCCAGCTCGACGTCGCGACGACGATGCTGGGCGACGGCGCCGGGCTGCCGACCGTCCGCGCGGTGACCGGCGACCTGCTCGGCTACCTGGCCACGGACGTCGGCGAATCCCGTGAACACCGGGCCGCGGCGTTCGCCGCGGCGTCCGAGACGGGCCACCCGCTCGTGCTCGCGCAGGTCCTCGTGGGAATCGCGGATCTGGCGCTGCGCACCGAAGAACCCGCGCAGGCCGCCCGCCTGCTCGCGGCGAGCGCCGGCCTGCGCGGACTGGCGGACCGCTCCCACCCGGACTTCGCCCGGATCGAAGCGGACACCCGGAATCGCCTCGGTGACGAAGGGTTCACCGAGGCGACGCGGGAGGGAACGGCGGCGAGCTGGGACGAGCTGGCGGGCGTCACGCTCGCTTCGTGAACTTCGCCCGCGCCCACACGTAACCGACCACGGCGATCCCGACGCACCAGGCGACCGCGGCGATCGCGTAGCCGGTGGACGGCGTGCCGGTGAGCAGTCCGCGCACGGTTTCGATGATCGGCGTGAACGGCTGGTACTCGGCGAATTCCCGGAGGCCGGGCCCCATCTTTTCGGCGGGCACGATGGCGCTGCTGAAGAACGGCAGCATCACCAGCGGCACGGCGGCCATCCCCGCCGTTTCCGGCGTTTTCGCGGCCAGTCCCAGCGCGACGGTGAACCAGCCGGCCGCGAAACCGAGCAGCACGATCATGCCGACCACGCCGAGCCAGTCGAGGAAACCCGCGGACGGGCTGAAGCCGAGCAGGAAAGCGACGCCGACGAGCGCGGCGATGGCGATCAGGTTGGTCAGCACGCTCGCGACGACGTGCCCGGTCAGCACCGCGCCGCGCGAGACGTCCATGACCTTGAAGCGGTTGATGATCCCCTTCGTCATGTCGGAGTTCACCGACGTCGCCGTGGCGCCGAGGCCGTAGCAAATCGCGAGGAGCGTCAGGCCCGGCGTGGCGTAGTCGACGTAATCGACGCCGACGTCGAACGCGTCTCCGAGCATGTAGACGAACATCAGCATGATCACGATCGGCATCAGGACGGCGTTGAAGACCGACGTCGGGTTCCGGGCGATGTGCTTGAAATTGCGGCGAAGCATGACCGTGGCGTGGGTGCTCATCGGGAAACAACCTCCGTGGCGTGGCCGGTGAGGGCGAGGAAGACGTCGTCGAGATCGGGGGTGTGCACGGAAAACTCTTCGGCGGTGAGCGCGTATTCGTCGAGCCGGTCGAGCAAGGTCCGCAACGATTTCGAGCTGCCGTCGCCGGGAACGCGCAGAGCGAGTGCCTCGTCGTCGCGGGTGCCGTCGACGAGGACGCGCGCGGCGGCGTCGAGCTCGGCGGCGGTGGCGAACCGGAGCCGGACGTGGGTGCCGGGCAGCCGGCGCTTGAGCTCGTCGGCGGTGCCCTCCGCGACGAGCCGGCCCTGGTCGAGCACGGCGATCCGGTCGGCCAGCTGATCGGCTTCCTCGAGGTACTGCGTGGTGAGGAAGATGGTGACGCCGTCGGCGACGAGGTCGCGGATGATCGCCCACATCGTCCGGCGGCTGCGCGGATCCAGACCGGTCGTCGGCTCGTCGAGGAAGATGATCCGCGGGTGGCCGACGAGCGTCATCGCCAGGTCGAGCTTCCGGCGCATGCCCCCGGAGTAGGTCGACGCCGGCTTGCGCGCCGACTCCGTGAGTTCGAAGCGCTCGAGCAGGTCGGCCACGACCCGCTTGCCGTCCTTGGCCCCGCTGAGGTCCACCATCAGCTGGAGGTTCTCTTCGCCGGTGAGGAGCTCGTCGACGGCCGCGAACTGCCCGGTGACCCCGATCGCGGACCGGACCTTCTTGGTCTCGGCCGCGATGTCGTGACCGGCGACGCTGATCGCGCCGCCGTCCGCCTTGAGCAGCGTGGTCAGGACGTTCACCATCGTCGTCTTCCCGGCGCCGTTCGGGCCGAGGAGGGCGAAGATCGTCCCCGCGGGTACCTGCAAGTCGATGCCGTCGAGCACGACTTTGTCCTGGTAGGCCTTCCGAAGCCCGGAAGCCGTGATCGCCATTTCTGTCATGGGAGCACTGTGTTCGGCCGGCCTGACACCGACCTGACCTCACCCTGACACGGGCGCTGTCACGTCAGTCCTGCGGCGTGAGCAGCACGATCGGGATCACGCGGTCGGTCTTCCGCGCGTATTCGTCGTACAGCGGGAAGATGCCGGCCATCATCGGCCAGAGCGTCTCGCGCTCGGCCGCGGACGCCACCCGCGCACGGGCGGTGAACCGGCGCGTCCCAGCCTGGACGCCGACGCTCGGGTTCGCCTCGAGGTTTTTGAACCACGCCGGATCCTCGTCGGCCCCGGCCTTCGAGGCGACGACGACGAAGTCGTCCCCCGAGGTCCCGTAGATCAGGCAACAGCGCCGCGGGGTCCCGGTCCGGCGTCCGGTGGTGGCGAGGATCAGCGTGTGCAGACCGTTCGACTCGTGCCCCTCGGTTCCCCCGGAGTCCAGGTAGGTGCGGGTTTGCTCGGCAACCCAGTCCCAAGCCGAGTCGGTGGCGCGGTCGAGGTCATCGGCGACGGCCATGGCAGTTCCCCTTCAGCTGAGTTCTTCGACGAGCCCGACGATGACGCCGGCGGGCCCGCGGACGTAGGCGTACCGGCAGTAGTCCTGGTACCGCGCGATTTCGCCGACGAGCTCGCCGCCGTGCTCGCGCAGGCGCTTGACGAGGTCGTCGACGTCATCGATGACGAAGGTGATCCGCGGAATGCCGGGGACGTTGACGGGCGCCCACGGCGCTTTCTCGGCGGAGGTCGGTGTCCGGAAGGTCGACAACTCGACCCGGCCGTGGCCGTCGGGCGTCTTCAGGAACGCGATGTCCGCGCGGACGTCGTCGAGCCCGATGAGCTTGTCGGCCCAGTCCCCCTCGACGGTGGCTTCGCCTTCGAGCTCCATCCCGAGCTCGACGAAGAACGCGACAGCGGCCGCGAGGTCCTCGACCACGTAACCGGTGTGGTCCAGCCGGTGGATCGCCATGATTGCCTCCCGAGTCAGGCGGCCTCCGCAGCCGCTCACACCCCTGGGACGGAGCCGGCTCCGGGATTTCGACAACCTCCCGGGACGACGAAGGCCAGGTCTCGCGGACCTGGCCTTCGTCGGACGTGATGTGGAGCTGAGGGGAATCGAACCCCTGACCCCCGCCTTGCAAAGGCGGTGCTCTACCAATTGAGCTACAGCCCCGGACGCGAGCGGCGCACGGCCGCCCGCGCACAGCGTCAGTTGTGGGACGCGCCCGCCGGCTTGGCCGGCGTGGTGCCGTTGCTCGAGGGGACCGGCGCGGTCGCCTCGCGCCAGAGGTCGGCTTCCGCCTTGGCCGCCTTGTTGCGCTTCACGACGAACAGGACGCCGCCCGCGATGACCGCGAGTGCCAGCAGCTTCTTCACCGAAGCCCCCTTCTCAGCTTGCTTCCCTTACCCCGCGATGTTACTGCACCGGCTCGGCGCGGTTGCCGGGTGCCGGTGGTTCCACGTGGAACCACGGGTAATCGACGTCACACGCCCACGGAAATACCGCGGCCGGGCGTCCTGTTGTACCCATTGGTCGGTTCGCCCACCGTGTCCCCCGGGCCTCAACCACTGCCTTCGCGGAGTTCCGTCCGGCTGGAGCCGCGAAGCGCCACCTCGCCGAGAGGCGACCGTGGTGCGTGCCGACCGTGACTGCTCAGCCCTGCCGGCCTTCTCTTCCCGGCAGGGCTGACCTGTATCCGGGACATTTCGGGGTCGGGCCCCGATGCCGGCGCCTTCCGCCGAAGACACCCTCGGGAGAGGAAAGCCGTCAACGGAAGGAGTTCCCGTATGCGTACCGCGTTGCTGGCCGGCGCCGCTGCGCTGCTCGTCGCCACCGCCGCGTGCAGTTCGTCGACGCCGCCCGCGCACTCGGTCGACCAAGCCCAGGCCGCCCGGATCGCCACCGACGAGTACGGCGGCCGGTCGCTGGGCGTGGAGCGGGACACCGCTCAGAGGCAGCCGAGCTGGGAGGTCGAGATCGCGGACAGCAGCCAGGGGCGCATCGAGGTCGACGTCGCCCAGCAGACGGGCGCGGTCCTTTCGATGGAGCGGGACTGACGCGCTACCAGCTGCCCAGGTAGTTGCCCTGGTCGCCGACCTGCGGGTTCGGCACGACGTCGTCCTGCCGCGCTTGCCGCAGCCCGCCGGCGATCCGCTTCCCCTGGCGCCCCCGGTCCCGCAGGTCGACGACCACAGCGATCGCCTGCAGCGCGACGAGCACGATTCCCGCGATGATCCACCCCATGTCCGGCCCCCTTCGTCTGCTTCGACGGTAAACCCGTTGACTGCGAAGAGAACCCGCGCTTGATCGAGAATTAAGGAGCGGAAACGACGAAACCCGGCTCGCGCAGTGGCGAACCGGGTTCTGTTCGAGTGGGCCTACCAGGACTTGAACCTGGGACCTCTTCGTTATCAGCGAAGCGCTCTAACCACCTGAGCTATAGGCCCTTGAACGAGGAGAACTTTACAGGACCCCCGGAGGGGTCCTGTAACCGGGTCACTCTCGTTCCGACAGGGTGACTTCGAGGCCGCCGGCCAGGTCCGCGGACACGTTGTAGATGAACGCGCTCACCGTGGCCAGCGCCGACACCAGGACGATGTTGATCGCGCCGAGGATGGCGGCGATGCCGAAGACGCGGCCCGCGCTGATCAGCGGCTCCGACGACGCATTCGCGCCTTCGCCGCCGACCAGGGACGAGTACGTGCCGTTCAGCTTGTCCCACACGCCCATGCCGTCGAGGACCGTGTACAGGACGCCGACCGCGACCAGCCAGACGAAGAACATCGCCACGCCGAGGACCAGGCTCAGCTTGAGGACCGACCACGGGTCGAACCGCTTCACCTGCAGCGAGGCGCGACGCGGGCCGCGACCCGGGCGACGCAGCGCGCTCGGGCGGGCTCGCTGGCTCGAGGCCGACGGGATCGCCTGCTCGCCGCCCGGTGGGGTGTCGCCGCTGCCGCCGAAGAGGCGGGGGGCGGCGCTTCCGGTCACCACCGGGCGCTGCTCCGGGGAGACCGGCTGGGTCTCCCCGGCCGGTGCCTCCGGCTTGTACAGCGCGGCGTCCTCCGTGGCCAGCTTGACCGTCGCTTCGGAGTCGCCTTCCTTGTCGACCCGCTGCCAGGGCGGGCTCGCCGGAGTCCCGTTCGAACCCGCTGCGTCGGGATTCTCGGATGGTGTCACGAAGAGTCAGTCCTTACCCGTGCCGTGGGGCCGCCGTCGAGAGCAAACTTACTGCTCCGGCGTGGCCGTCGTTTCCTCACCCGCGTCAGGTGCTTCCGAAGCCGGCGCGTCCGCTTCCGGCGCCGGTGCGTCCTCGGGGGTGTCACCATTGGCGACGTCCGAGGGCTCGTCCGCGTTGCGTGCGACGGCGAGAAGAGTCGTCCCTTCGCCGAGATTCATCAGCCGGACCCCCTTCGTCTGCCGTCCTGCCTTGCGCACGTCGCCCGCCGGCGTCCGGATCACGCCGCCGCTCGAGGTGATCGCGTAGAGCTCGTCCTCGGCGTCGACGATGAGCGCACCCACCAGCCTGCCACGTTTGCGGTCGTGCTGGATGGTGAGCACGCCCTTGCCGCCGCGGCCCTGGACCGGGTAGTCCTCGATCGGCGTGCGCTTGGAGTAGCCGCCGTCCGTCGCGACCAGCAGGAACTTGCCTTCCTTGACGACGCTGATGCCGAGCAGCTCGTCGCCGTCGTTGAAGCGCATCCCCATCACGCCGGACGTCGGGCGGCCCATCGGCCGCAGCGCCTCGTCGGTCGCGTGGAAGCGGATCGACTGGCCCTCGGCCGACACCAGCAGCAGGTCGTCCTCGGCCGCGGCCAGCACCGCGCCGACCAGCTCGTCGCCCTCGCGCAGGTTGATGGCGATCAGGCCGCCCGAGCGGTTCGAGTCGAAGTCGGTGAGCTTGGTCTTCTTCACCAGGCCGCGCTGGGTGGCGAGCACCAGGTACGGCGCCACCTCGTAGTTCTTGATCTGGATGACCTGGGCGATCTGCTCGTCCGGCTGGAACGCCATCAGGTTCGCCACGTGCTGGCCGCGCGCGTTGCGGTTGGCCTCGGGCAGGTCGTAGGTCTTGGTCCGGTAGACGCGGCCCTTGTTCGTGAAGAACAGGATCCAGTCGTGCGTCGAGCAGACGAAGAAGTGCTGGACGATGTCGTCCTGCTTCAGCGTCGCGCCCTGCACGCCCTTGCCGCCGCGCTTCTGCGAGCGGTACAGATCCGTTTTCGTTCGCTTGGCGTACCCCGTGCGGGTGATGGTGACGACGACGTCCTCGACCGCGATGAGCTCTTCGTCGGTGACGTCGCCGCCGAAGCCGACGATCTGCGTGCGCCGGTCGTCGCCGTACTTCTCGACGATCGCCATCAGCTCGTCGCGGATGATCCCGCGCTGGCGCTCCGGCTTCTCGAGGATGTCCTTGAGGTCCGCGATCTCCAGCTCGATCTCGGCCAGCTGGTCGATGATCCGCTGGCGCTCCAGCGCGGCGAGGCGCCGCAGCTGCATGTCGAGGATCGCGGTGGCCTGGATTTCGTCGACGTCCAGCAGCTCCATCAGGGCCGGCCGGGCTTCGTCCGCCGAGGGCGACCGCCGGATGAGGGCGATGACCTCGTCGAGCATGTCCAGCGCCTTGACGTACCCGCGCAGGATGTGGGCCCGCTCTTCGGCCTTCTTCAGGCGGAAGCGGGTCCGCCGGACGATGACCTCGACCTGGTGCTTCACGTAGTGGCGGATGATCTGGTCGATCCGCAGCGTGCGCGGCACGCCGTCGACCAGGGCCAGCATGTTGACGCCGAAGTTCTGCTGCAGCTGGGTGTGCTTGAACAGGTTGTTCAGCACGACCTTCGCGACCGCGTCCCGCTTGATCGTGACGACGATCCGCATGCCGGAGCGGCTGTTGGACTCGTCGGCGATGTCGGAGATGCCGGTGAGCTTGCCGTCGCGGACGAGGTTCGCGATGTTCTCGACCAGGTTGTCCGGGTTGACCTGGTACGGCAGCTCCGACACGACCAGGATCGTGCGGCCCTTCGCGTCTTCCTCGACCTCGACGACCGCGCGCATCCGGATCGAGCCGCGGCCCGTGCGGTACGCGTCTTCGATGCCGGCCGTGCCGAGGATCATCGCCTTGGTCGGGAAGTCCGGCCCCTTGATGCGGACCAGCAGCGCGGCGAGCAGCTCGTCGTCGGTCGCCTCGGGGTTCTCCAGCGCCCAGACGACGCCTTCGGACACCTCGCGCAGGTTGTGCGGCGGGATGTTGGTCGCCATCCCGACCGCGATCCCGGAACCGCCGTTGACCAGCAGGTTCGGGAACCGCGACGGCAGGACGTCGGGCTCCTGCGTGCGGCCGTCGTAGTTGTCGGAGAAGTCGACGGTGTCTTCTTCGATGTCGGCCAGCATCTGCATGGCCAGCGGCGCGAGCCGCGACTCCGTGTACCGCATGGCGGCGGCGGGGTCGTTGCCCGACGAGCCGAAGTTGCCCTGGCCGTCGATCAGCGGGTAGCGCAGCGACCACGGCTGGGCGAGCCGCACCAGCGCGTCGTAGATCGCCGAGTCACCGTGCGGGTGGTAGTTGCCCATGACGTCGCCGACGACGCGGGAGCATTTGTTGTACCCGCGGTCCGGCCGGAAGCCGGAGTCGAACATCGAGTACAGGATCCGGCGGGCGACCGGCTTGAGGCCGTCGCGGACGTCGGGCAGCGCGCGCGACACGATCACGCTCATCGCGTAGTCGATGTAGGAGCGCTGCATCTCCTGCTGGATGTCGACCGGTTCGATCCGGTCGTTCTCCGGAGCCGGCGGGAGGGTTTCCGTCATGGGGTCCTTCTCGGGTGCGGGTGGTCCTGGCGGCGGACGAGAGCGGGAGGACGCCTACACGTCCAGGAAGCGCACGTCCTTCGCGTTGCGCGTGATGAACGAGCGGCGAGCCTCGACGTCCTCGCCCATCAGGACCGAGAAGAGGTCGTCGGCCTGCGCGGCGTCGTCCATGGTGACCCGGCCCAGCAGGCGGTTCGCCGGGTCCATCGTGGTCTCCCACAGCTCTTCGGCGTTCATCTCGCCGAGACCCTTGTAGCGCTGGATCGCGTCGTCCTTCGGCAGCCTCTTGCCGGCCTCGACACCCGCCTTGATGACGGCGTCGCGCTCGCGGTCGGAGTACGCGTACTCCGGCTCCGTCCGCGGCCACTTGATCTTGTACAGCGGCGGCCGCGACAGGAAGACGTGGCCGTGCTCGATCAGCGGCGTCATGAACCGGAACAGCAGGGTGAGCAGCAGCGTGGTGATGTGCTGGCCGTCGACGTCGGCGTCGGCCATCAGCACGATCTTGTGGTAGCGCAGCTTCGAGAGGTCGAACTCGTCGTGGATGCCGGTGCCCAGCGCGGTGATCAGCGACTGGACCTCGGTGTTCTTGAGGACGCGGTCGATGCGGGCCTTCTCGACGTTGATGATCTTGCCGCGGATCGGCAGGATCGCCTGGTACATCGAGTCCCGGCCCTCCTTGGCCGAGCCGCCGGCCGAGTCACCCTCGACGATGTAGAGCTCGCACTCCTCCGGCTTGGTGGAGCGGCAGTCCTTCAGCTTGCCGGGCAGACCGCCGATGTCGAGCGCGCCCTTGCGGCGGACCAGGTCGCGCGCCTTGCGGGCGGCCATCCGGGCCTGCGCCGAGGAGATCGACTTGTTGATGATCGTCTTCGCCTCGGTGGGGTTGCGCTCGAACCAGTCGGCCAGCCACTCGTTCGACTGCTGCTGCACGAACGTCTTGGCCTCGCTGTTGCCCAGCTTGGTCTTGGTCTGGCCCTCGAACTGCGGCTCGCCCAGCTTGATGGACACGATCGCGGCGAGACCCTCGCGCACGTCGTCGCCGGTCAGGTTGGCGTCCTTCTCCTTGAGCAGCTTCTTGTCGCGCGCGTAGGAGTTGACGACGCGGGTCAGCGCGGCGCGGAAGCCCTCTTCGTGGGTGCCGCCCTCGTGCGTGTTGATCGTGTTGGCGAACGTGTAGACCGACGGCGTGAACCCGGTGTTCCACTGCATCGCGACCTCGACCTCGAGGCCGGTGCCCTTCGCGTCGAAGGAGATCACGCTGGGGTGGATCGGGTCCTTGCTGCCGTTGATGTGCTTGACGAAGTCCTCGAGCCCGCCCGGGTAGCAGTAGACCTTCTCCTTGACGCGGGCGACCTTGCCCTCCGCGTCGGCCTCGGTCTCCTCGTCGGCGACGCGCTCGTCGCGCAGGGACAGCGTCAGCCCCTTGTTGAGGAACGCCATCTCCTGGAGCCGGCGCGAGATCGTCTCGAAGTTGTACGTCGTGGTCTCGAAGATGTCGCCGTCGGCCCAGAACGTCATCGTGGTGCCGGTCTCGGTCGCCGGGCCGAGGTCTTCGAGGGGACCCGGGACCTGGTCGGTGTAGAGCTGGCGCCAGCTGCGGCCGCCGTACTTGACCTCGGCGAGCAGCCTCGTCGACAGCGCGTTCACCACGGAGATGCCGACGCCGTGCAGGCCGCCGGACACCGCGTAGGAGTCGCTGTCGAACTTGCCGCCCGCGTGCAGCTGGGTGAGCACGACCTCGATGGTCGGCTTGTTCTCCTTGGGGTGCATGTCGACCGGGATGCCGCGGCCGTCGTCGACGACGCGCACCCCGCCGTCGGCGAGGAGGGTAACCTCGACCTTAGTGGCGTGCCCGGCCATCGCCTCGTCGACGGAGTTGTCGACGACCTCCTGGACGAGGTGGTGCAGCCCGCGTTCACCGGTGGAGCCGATGTACATGCCGGGGCGCTTGCGGACCGCTTCGAGGCCTTCGAGCACCGTGATCGACGACGCGTTGTACTCGTGCTGGTTCTCGGTCACAGGCCTTGTTTCTCCTCGTCTCGCCCGAGCGGACGTTCGCTCACCTCCAGTGTACTTGGCCGCGTCCGCTGACATGCGGCAAGGACACCCCTGAACGCGTCACAGACGGACGAAATCGGTTCGAGCCGAGTCTTGACGTAACTCGGGAGGTCTGGATGCGTTCTCGGGGCATTCAACCGAGCAACGCGCAACCCGGGTCAGCCGTACGTGTCACGAGGGCCGCGCCCCGGCACGTGCCGGGGCCCTTTCCGCCAGCTCGGGGCGGTCGGACCCTGGATCCGCATCCGTTTGACGACGCCGTTCCCGACGCCCGCGGCGATCTTGTGCAGCAGTTTTCCCTGCAGCAGCCGGAGCTGGGTGGCCCACGCCGTGGAGCTCGCGCGCACGGTGAGTTCGCCGTCTTTCAGCGCGACCGGTTGGGCGTGTTCCGCGACGTCTTCGCCGACCAGCCGCGCCCACTGGGCGAAGACGCGGGCGCTCGTGACGCTCTCGTTCCAGCCCCGGTCGGCGACCAGCCGGGAGACGAGCCGGCCGAGCGGCTGCGGGTCGCGCGCGTCCGCGCCCGGTCCTGACCAGCGGCGCCGCCGGGGGTTCTGGCCACCGCCACCGCCGACGGTGCGGCGCCGGTACCCGGGGGAAGTCCCCCGCTCCTTGGCCTTCGCCTTGGCCGCTTCGAGCGCGGCGTGGGCGAGGTCGCGCCCGGTCGGGGGTGCCTCGTTCGGCCCAGCGGCACCCTCGCGCTCAGTACTGACAGTGGGCTTGGAGTCGCCGCGGGGCGTTTTGTGCCACCCATCTGGCCGCACGGTCACGCGGGGCGATAACTCATTCACCGTGTTATCCACACTGTCCACAGGTTTGTCCCCAGATCGGGTGCGGTTTGTGCCGCCCGTCACACGGGGTACTCGTCCGTCCCGCTCAGCCACGCGTGATCTCACCATCCGCCACCACGAACCGGCCGCCGGCCAGCTCGCTGGGCACGTCTTCGTCGACCGCCGCGGTCACCAGCACCTGTTCGGCGCTCGCGGCCACCTCGGCCAGCCGGGCGCGGCGCTTGCGGTCCAGCTCGGCGAACACGTCGTCGAGCAGCAGCACCGGTTCGCCGGCCTCCCCGCGCAGCAGCTCGTAGCTGCCGAGCCGGAGCGCCAGCGCGAAGGACCACGACTCGCCGTGGCTCGCGTAGCCCTTGGCCGGCGCCTCGCCCAGGATCAGCTCCAGTTCGTCCCGGTGCGGGCCGACCAGGCTGATCCCGCGCTCGAGTTCGGCCTTCCGGGCCTCACCGAGCGCCTTGAGTAGGACGTCCTTGAGGACAGCGGGTTGCGCGCGTTCGCCATCCGGTACGCCGTACGTCTCCGGCAGGCCCGCACCCAGCGACGACCGGTACACGATCTTCGCCGGCCGGGAGTCCGGCGCCACCCCCATGTACGCCGCGGCCGCGTACGGCCCCAGGTCCGCGACGAGGTTCAGGCGCGCGGCCAGCAGCTCCGCGCCCGCCACCGAGAGGTGGTCGTCCCAGACTTCCAGGGTCGACAGCGCGTACGGGTCTTCGCGGCCCGTGCGCCGCTTCCCGGCCGTCTTGAGCAGTGCGTTGCGCTGCTTCAGCACCTTCTCGTAGTCCGCGCGGACCCCGGCGTACCGCGGCGCGCGCAGCACGAGCAGCTCGTCGAGGAACCGGCGTCGCTCGCCCGGGTCACCTCGCACGAGCGCCAGGTCCTCCGGGGAGAACAGCACCGTGCGCAGGATCCCGAGCACGTCACGCGGCCGGCCGACCGCGCCGCGGTTGACCCGGGCGCGGTTCGCGCGGCCCGCCGTGATCTCGAGCTCGACGGTCAGCTCGCGGTCGTCGTTGACCACCGCGACCCGCACCAGCGCGCGCTCGCAGCCGTGCCGGATGAGCGGCGCGTCCGTCGCGACGCGGTGCGAACCCAGCGTCGCGACGTACCCGATCGCTTCCAGCAGGTTGGTCTTGCCGCGACCGTTCTGGCCGACCAGCACGGTCGGCCCCGGTTCGAGCGCGAGATCGGCCTGCGGCCAGGAGCGGAAGTCGGTGACCTGCAGGTGTCGCAGATGCACCAGAACTCCTTTACCCGCCGACCTTCTTGACCGCGTGCCCGCCGAACTGGTTGCGCAGCGCCGCGACCGCGCGCATCGCGGCCGAGTGCTCCTGGCGCGAAGCGAACCGCGCGAAGAGCGCCGCCGAGATGACCGGCGCCGGCACCGCGTTGTTGATCGCCTCTTCCAGCGTCCAGCGGCCTTCGCCGGAATCTTCGACGTAGCCCTCGAGGTCGTCCAGCTCCGGGTCCTCGTCGAGCGCGCGCACGAGCAAGTCGAGCAGCCAAGACCGGACGACCGTGCCGCGCTGCCAGCCCTTGATCACGGCGGGCACGTCGTTGACGACCTTCGCGGCTTCGAGCAATTCGAAGCCTTCGGCGAAGGCCTGCATCATGCCGTACTCGATGCCGTTGTGGATCATCTTCGCGTAGTGGCCCGCGCCGACGTCGCCGGCGTGCGAGAAGCCTTCTTCGCGCGGGCCTTCCGGGCGCAGCGCGTCGAAGATCGGCATCGCCCGCTCGACGTCGGCGGCCGTGCCGCCGACCATCAGGCCGTAGCCGTTGTCCTTGCCCCACACGCCACCGGACACACCGCAGTCGACGTAGCCGATTTCCTTCGCCGCCAGCAGATCGGCGTTCAGCTTGTCGTCGGTGTACTTCGAGTTGCCGCCGTCGATCACCATGTCGCCGGCGGACAGCAGGTTGCCGAGCTCGGTGACGGTCTGCCGGGTCGGCTCGCCGGCCGGCACCATGATCCACACGATCCGCGGGCCGTCCAGTTTGGACACCAGGTCCTCGAGCGACGTCGTGTCGGTGACGTCCGGGTTGCGGTCGTACCCGACCACCTCGTGACCGGCCGCGCGCAGCCGCTCACGCATGTTGAAGCCCATCTTGCCCAGGCCGACCAGACCGAGCTGAACCATGAGATCCCCTTACGTGCTAAGAAAGTCGCGGGTCAGCCGGGAAGGCGGACCGGCATCAGGAGGTAGAGGTAACCGGGGACGAGGTTGCCCTCGGCGTCGGCGGGCTTGATCAGCGCGGGGCGGTTCGGCGTGGTGAACGTCAGCTCCGCCCGGTCGCTGTGGAGGGCGCCGAGACCGTCGACGAGGTAACCCGGGTTGAACGCGATCGTCACCGGCTCACCTTCGTAGTCGACCTGAAGCTCCTCTTCGGCGCTTCCCTCGTCGTCGCCACCCGCGGACAACCGCAGCGTGTTGTCCCCGAACTCCAGTCGTACCTGAGTCCCCCGCTCCGCCACCAGTGAAACGCGCTTGATGGACTCGGTGAGAGCGGACACGTCGATGACCGCGCGTGAAGTGTGCGACGCGGGCAGCAGCTGGCGGTACGGCGGGAATTCCGCGTCGAGCAGGCGGGTCGTCGTGTAGCGCCCGGACCCGGAGAGGCCGAGCAGGCCCTCACCGCTGGCGAGGGCGAGGCGGATCGTGGCGCCGCTCGCGCCGAGCGTCTTGGCCGCTTCGGCGAGGGTGCGCGCCGGGACGAGCACCGCGGCGTCGGCGAGGCCCTCGGCCGGCTGCCAGGTGAACTCGCGCATGGCGAGCCGGAAGCGGTCGGTCGCGACGAGGGTCAGCGAGCTGCCGGAGATCTCGAGCCGCATGCCGGTCAGCATCGGCAGGGTGTCGTCCTTGCCCGCGGCGACGACGACCTGGGTGACGGCCTGGCCGAACGCGTCGCCGGCGAGCTCGCCCGCGAAGGCGGGCTGGGACGGCAGCTGCGGGTAGTCCTCGACCGGCATGGTCGGCAGGGAGAAGCGCGCGCTGCCGCACGTGATGGTGGCGCGGGCGCCGTCGACGGAGATCTCGACCGGCTGGTTCGGCAGGGACTTGGTGATGTCGGCCAGTAGCCGGCCGGAGACCAGCAGACGGCCACCGTCGGCGATGGTCGCCGGGACGCCGACCGTGGCCGAGACTTCGTAGTCGAAGCCCGAGACCGTCAGCGCGTCGGTGTCGCCGTCCGGACCGGCGTCGAGGAGGACACCGCCGAGTACCGGCACGGGAGGCCGGGAGGGGAGGCTTCTGGCCACCCACGCGACGGCGTCGGCGAGCCCGTCACGCTCGACGCGGATCTTCATGCGCGCATCCTTTCGACGACCGAGCCGCGGTGGCTCGGGCCAGGCCTCTTCTCGCGGGACAGTGACCGGCTGCCCCCTCCGGCCGGTCCGCCCTCCGCGCTAGCGGCCAGAACGCGGACCAGGTGCAGGCGTCCACGTTAGGCCGTCGCGGGGGCCGCCGTCACCTCGGCCTCCCCTTGAGTTTGTCGACTTGACGACACGTTCTCGCGGCTGTCCCCAACTTCGTCCATCGCCTGTTTTTGTTTTGTTCTCTCTTAGAAAAGATCTAAGAGCAGTAGCAGTAGTAGGCGTTGTGGATTGTGTGGATTGAGCTCGTTCGCGCAGGTCGGAGTGCTCGCGGGCATGTGGAGAACCATGGTGGTGGACCTGTGGGTAGATCGGGGCATCGGTGGATGGTTTCGGGCGATCCCCGATTCGTCCACAGCCGGGCCCAGTTGTCCCCACGGTTGTCCCCAGGTGTGGGGTGATCGATCCCCAGGATCTGGGGGTGCTTGCCGGGGTCCGGTTCGCCCTACCGGGTGATCGGGACGTCCTGTGCACAGAATGTGGGCAACCTGTGGAATCAGCGTGGACAAGGGTGTGGATGCGCTGTGGATCACCTGTGGGCGGGATGTGGACGGAACCCGCGTCGTCGCTGATCAGAGATCTGGTGGCACTGTGGGCAATCCGCCCACACCATGGGGAAACTTGGCTGTGTACAAAGAAGTTTCACGAATTTCGGGCGGGCACCCCGAACACGACTTCGGGGCGTCCACTGTGTGCGGACGCCCCGAAGTCGTTGCTGGGTAAGGGAGAGCTGCTACTGGCGGGCGCGCTGCTTGATGCGCGACGTCAGCTCCTGCACCTGGTCGTAGATGCGCCGGCGCTCGGCCATCTCCTTGCGGATCTTCTTGTCCGCGTGCATGACGGTCGTGTGGTCGCGGCCGCCGAACGTCTGCCCGATCTTCGGGAGCGACATGTCGGTCAGCTCGCGGCAGAGGTACATCGCGATCTGGCGGGACGTGGCGAGCGCCTTCGTCTTGCCGGGGCCGCACAGGTCGTCGAGCGTGACGTCGAAGAACTCGGAGATGACGCCCATGATCGTGGGCGCGGTGATCTCCGGGGCGTGGGAGTCGGGGATGAGGTCCCGCAGCACGATCTCCGCCAGCGCGGCGTCCACCGGCTGCTGGTTCAGCGACGCGAAGGCGGTGACGCGGATGAGCGCGCCTTCCAGCTCCCGGATGTTCGCCTCGACGCGCGAGGCGATGAACTCCAGGACGTCGCCCGGCACCGCGAGCCGGTCCTGAGCCGCCTTCTTGCGGAGGATCGCGATACGGGTCTCGAGCTCGGGCGGCTGGATGTCGGTGATCAGGCCCCACTCGAACCGCGTCCGCAGCCGGTCCTCCAGCGTCTCGAGGCGCTTGGGCGGGCGGTCGGAGCTGACGACGATCTGCTTGTTCGCGTTGTGGAGGGTGTTGAAGGTGTGGAAGAACTCTTCCTGCGTACCTTCTTTGCCTTCCAGGAACTGGATGTCGTCGACGAGCAGGATGTCTATGTCGCGGTAGCGCCGCTGGAACGCGACCTTGCGGTCGTCGCGCAGCGAGTTGATGAAGTCGTTCGTGAACTCTTCGGTCGAGACGTACCGGACGCGCATGCCGGGGAAGAGCCGTTGCGCGTAGTGGCCGACCGCGTGCAGCAGGTGCGTCTTGCCGAGCCCGGACTCACCCCAGATGAAGAGGGGGTTGTACGCGCGGGCCGGCGCTTCGGCGACGGCGACCGCGGCGGCGTGCGCGAAGCGGTTGGACGCGCCGATGACGAACGTGTCGAAGGTGTACTTCTCGTTCAGCTTCGTCTTCGACGTCTGCGGCTGCGCCGGCGCGGTGTAGGGCTGGCCGGCGATCGGCTGGCCGGAGAACGTCGGCCAGATCTCGTGGACGGCGGCGAGCGCTTCGCCCTCTTCGTCGACTTCTTCGTCCGTGTCGTCACCGTCGTCGGGCTTCGGCGCGACGGACTGGTGCGGGGGCAGCGGCGGCGTGGGCTCGGGGCGCGGCGGCGGCAGCATCGGGCCGGGACCCGGCCGCGGCACGGGCGCCGGCTCGGGCCCAGCGCCGTTTTCCACCCGGCCGGGTGACGGGACGTAGTGGGGGCCGGGAACCGGGGCGACGGCTTCGGTGCTGTCGACCTTCACCGCGAGCGAGATGGCGCGGCCGAGCCGCCGGGAAAGCGCGTCCGTGATCGCGCCGCGCAGGCCGCGTTCGATCGCTTCCTTCGCGAAGTCGCTGGGGGCCGCCAGCAGAGCGGTGCCGTCGAGCAGGCCGATCGGGCGGGTGACGCGCATCCACGCGCGCTGCTGGGGGGACAGGGTCCCGTCCGACAGTTCGCGTACCACCTGTTCCCAGATGACACCCAGATTGTGCTGGTGCTCCGACACCTGACTGGCTCCCCTCCCCTCGTCGGCGTGGACGGCCGAACGCCCCTGGTCACACGGCCCGTGCTCATCAGCGGACCCGCGTGTGCACCGGCACAGCGAATATCCACATAGTTGTCCACAGCTGTGCACTAATGTACGGCGACCCGCGGCGACGCCACCTGCGGGCTCGTCGTACGCCGGTGGGCACTCCACCACCCGGATACTCGTGCACCTCGACCGGTGACCCGAGAGAGGCACGCTAACAAGCCCCGCCCGCTGCCACAAGGCATCCTCGGCGGCCAGCATTTCACGGTGCACGGCGTGTTGCCATTCGGTGCCGGGGCGTCGATGATCTCGGCTCCGCGAGGCGGTCGCGTACCGTGGCCGAGGGGGTGCTTACCGCCCGCCCGACCGGGGTGCGTACCCTCGTAAGGTCTCCCGTATGCGACGGGTGCTATTCGCGTGCCCACGTTGTCGTCGCTCGTCGTGACGAGGCCACACGTTGGTAGGAGACACCAGAGACTGCCGTGCGCCCGCACGACACGCCAGGTGGGGGGAAGAGATTCTTCCCGCCCGACGCGACACACAGGAGAAGCAGTGAGCAAGGGTAAGCGCACCTTCCAGCCGAACAACCGCCGTCGCGCGAAGACGCACGGCTTCCGCCTGCGCATGCGTACGCGTGCCGGCCGGGCCATCCTGGCGGGCCGCCGTCGCAAGGGCCGCGCCGCGCTGTCCGCCTGATCCGGCACGTCGGGGCGCGCCGTGCTGCCGGCTGCCGCACGTCTGCGGCGGAGCGAGGATTTCCGCGTGGTTCTCCGTCGCGGGTCCCGGGCAGGCAGGCGTCGCCTCGTCGTCCACGCACTGACCACGGACCCGTCCGAGGCCGCCGACGTACCGTCGGCGGCCAGGGCGGGTTTTGTGGTGAGCAAGGCCGTCGGCAACTCGGTGGTCCGCCACCGCGTCTCCCGCCGGTTGCGTCATCTCGTTTCCGCCAAGCTCGGAACACTGCCCGCCGGCACTTCGTTGGTCGTACGGGCATTGCCGCCGTCGTCGACCGCGTCCAGCGCCGAGCTCGGGTCCGACCTCGACGCCGCGTTGCGTCGGCTGGGGCTTCTGTCGTCGCGCCGTCCGGCCGGGGATGTCCCCCGCCCGACGCGTCCCGCGGACGCGACCCCCGACCACGGATCAGCGGTGTGACCGGCATGCGAACCACCCCCGAGCACGACCACACGCACGACGTCGAACCCGAGCCGCTGAAGCCCGGTCCCGTCGCCTGGGTCCTGCTGCTCCCCATCAAGCTCTACCGCAAGGCGATCTCGCCCTTCCTCCCGCCGGCTTGCCGGTTCTACCCGAGCTGCAGCGCGTACGCAGTCGAAGCCCTCACCCGGCACGGTGCCGGCCGCGGCTCCTACCTCGCGCTGCGCCGGCTGCTGCGCTGCGGCCCTTGGACGCCACCCGGCCGCGACCCCGTGCCCGAGGAGTTCTCGTGGCGCCACCGACGACCTGAAACACCGATCGAGGAGTAGCAGCAGTGCTCGATTTCATCTACTACCCCGTGTCCTTCATCCTCTGGTGTTGGCACAAGGTCTTCGGGTTCGTCTTCGGCGAATCGACCGCGGTGGCCTGGATCCTCGGCATCATCTTCCTGACGTTCACGGTCCGCGGCATCATGTTCAAGCCGTTCGTGAACCAGGTCCGGTCGATGAAGAAGATGCAGGACTTCGCGCCGGAGATGAAGAAGCTCCAGAAGAAGTACGCGAACGACCGGCAGCGTCAGGCGCAGGAGATGCAGAAGCTCCAGCGCGAGCACGGCGTCAACCCGCTCGGCAGCTGCCTGCCGATGTTGCTCCAGATCCCGGTGTTCATCGGCCTGAACCACGTCCTGCGCGCGTTCACGATGCCGCCGCCCGGTGGCGGGGTGAAGACCGAGAACTACTTCTTCAGCCAGCACGACGTCGAGTCCTACGTCAACGCGAAGCTCTTCGGCGTCAACCTCGGTGAAGCCGTCTACAACGGTGTCGGTGTCGTCAGCGGCGGTGCCACGAACGTCGGCTTCCACTGGAGCGTGCTCCCGGTCGCGCTCCCCCTGATGATCGTCGCGTCGATCGCCACGCACCTCACCGCGCGCCACTCGGTCGCCCGCCAGAACGCCGCGTCGGCCACCTCGCAGACCGCGATCATGAACAAGCTGACGATGTACATCTTCCCGCTCGGTGTGCTCGTCTTCGGTGCGCTGTTCCCGCTCGGCCTCCTCTTCTACTGGCTGGCGAACAACGGCTGGACCCTGATGCAGCAGCGGCTCGTCTACACGAAAATCGACAAGGAAGAGGCGGCCCGCAAGGCGGAGGCCGCGGAGAAGCGCGCGACGCTCGGCCCGAAGCCGGGTCAGAAGCCGGCCGCGCCGAAGGTCGGTCAGAAGCCGGTCCAGCAGAAGAAGAACCAGACCGCTCAGGGCGGCGCCCAGAAGAAGGTCGCGAAGGCGGGCTCGGCCCACGGCTTCGCCCAGACGGCTCCTGCGAGCGATTCCGCGGAGCCGGCCACGACGCCCACGGAGACCAACGGCCAGAACGGCTCGAAGGACAACGGCACCGGCGTGCCGGGCCTTCTCAAAGACTCGACCAGGAAGTCGGGCCGGAAGCGCCGCTGAGGCGCGACCGGTTCGGAGAGGAGACGAATGATGTCGGAGACGATCGAGACGATCGACGCCGATCAGGAAGACGCGACCCCGGAGCCGGCCGCCGACGAGGCGGGCGAGCAGAAGGCGGGCGGCGGTGACGACGTCCTCGTGCAAGAGGGCGACATCGCCGGCGACTACCTCGAGCGCCTGCTCGATCTGCTCGACTACGACGGCGACATCGACTTGGACGTCGAAGCGGGCCGCGCGATCGTCAGCATCGACGGCGGCGAAGACCTCGAGAAGCTCGTCGGCCCCCGCGGCACGGTGCTCGAGGCACTGCAGGAACTGACCCGCCTGGCGGTCCAGCAGGAGACGGGCTCCCGCAGCCGCCTGATGCTGGACATCGCGGGCTGGCGCGCGGACCGCCGCGAGGAGCTCCGCGAGCTCGGCCGCTCGACGGCGGAATCGGTCCTCCAGAGCGGCGAGCGGGTGCGGCTCCAGCCGATGAGCCCGTTCGAGCGCAAGGTGGTCCACGACGCGGTCGCGACGGTCGCCGGCGTCACCAGCGAGAGCGAGGGCGAAGACCCGAAGCGCCGCGTGGTGATCTTCCCGGAGTCCTGAGACCCGGTCTTTCACAAGCGGCCCCACCTCCGGGTGGGGCCGCTTCTTTTTGTGCTGGGTGTGACTGGTGCGCCCGGCGCCAGGCGAGGTACTCCACTTTTCCGAGGACCCGACGATCACCCGCGGCGGATCGCTCGTGGCTCGGCAGCCCCCGGGTGCACGCGATCGAGTACGGCCGGCTCGCGGAGATCAGGTCGTTGGGCGAGCACGCGCACGCGATGGTGGCGACCGAGCAGGTGTCACCCCTGGGACCGCCGGAACCGGTCGGCGAAGAGCGAATTACAGCGGTGATGTTTCACGTGGAACTGGGGCCGTCGGAGTCGAGCCGCCGGCCCGGGAGACGGCGCTTGGTCGCCTCGACGTGGACGGCGTGTCGCGACGAATGCCGAGCGGCAGCGCCGAGAGGGCGGCGCCCCCTGGAACCACCCCCGACTGCAGGTGCCGTGTTTCACGTGGAACCGCCCACAGGGGGACGCCGGGTGAGTGGAGTTGTCCACATCTGCGGTCTGTCGGCTCGTTTTCGCTCCGACATCAGGGACAATCGAACGAGCGCCGTTTCACGTGAAACGCGCGGACGAGGAGTAGACGGAGTGAGCTTGGAGCAGGCCGCGGGGGCGGTGCGGGCCGCGGCGGAGCGGGTGTTCGGTGAGCACCTGGACCGAGCGGCCGGGTACGTCGAACTCCTGGAGCTTCATGGGGTCGAGCGTGGGCTGATCGGGCCGCGGGAGGTCGAGCGGCTTTGGGAGCGGCACGTTCTGAACTCGGCGGTCATCGGTGAGCAGATGGCGAACGGCGCCCGCGTTGTCGATGTCGGTTCGGGTGCGGGGCTTCCGGGTGTACCGCTCGCGATCGCTCGACCGGACCTCGATATCGTCTTGCTTGAACCGATGGCCCGCCGGGTGGACTGGCTGGCCGAGGTCGCCGAGAAGCTGGAACTCCCGATCACCATCGTCCGTGGACGCGCGGAGGAGCGGCCTGTGCGTGAGCAGCTCGGTGGCGCCGACATCGTCACCGCTCGCGCGGTCGCCCCGCTCGCCCGGCTCGCGGACTGGTGTCTCCCGCTGGTCCGTCCCGACGGCTTCCTGGTTGCCCTCAAGGGCGCCAGCGCGGCCGACGAGATCGATCGCGACGGCGCTGCCATCCGCAAGGCCGGCGGGGCCGATCCGCTGATCGTCGAGTGCGGTGCCGCAGTACTAGAGGTCCCCAGCACGGTTGTGAAGATCCGTCGTCTCCCAGCAACGAGCAAGCCGAAGGCGCGGAGCAGGAAGCGTTAACGGGCCGCGATGTTCCACGTGAAACGACGCGACTCGACCACCGACCAGACTTCTACATGGAGGAGGTGTCGAGACCGGTGAATCCCCCGCCGTCCGACTCCACGGAGACCACCCCTGACGTGGGCTGGACCCCGATCGCCGAAGAAGCCGCCCGCGCCGCGCGTCTGCTGCACCCGGAGGAAGGGACGCTCCCGCGTCCCGGCCGCCGTCGGGTGATGACCGTGGCCAACCAGAAGGGCGGTGTCGGCAAGACCACGAGCACCGTCAACCTCGCCGCCGCGCTGGCCGTGCACGGGCTCAAGACGCTCGTCGTCGACCTCGACCCGCAGGGCAACGCGAGCACCGCGCTCGACGTCGACCACCGGTCCGGGACGCCGTCCATCTACGAGGTGCTGATCGGTGAAGTGACGCTCGCGGAGGCCGCCCAGGCGACCGAGCAGTCGCCGAACCTCTTCTGCGTTCCCGCGACGATCGACCTCGCCGGTGCGGAGATCGAGCTCGTCTCGATGGCGTCCCGCGAGTCCCGGCTCAAGGAAGCGATCTCCGCGGAGGTCCTCAACGAGATCGGCGTCGACTACGTCTTGATCGATTGCCCGCCGTCGCTCGGTCTCCTCACGGTCAACGCGATGGTCGCCGCGCAGGAGGTGCTCATCCCGATCCAGTGCGAGTACTACGCGCTCGAAGGTCTCGGGCAGCTGCTGAGCAACATCGAGCTCGTGCAGCAGCACCTCAACCGCGAGCTCCGCGTCTCCACGATCCTCCTCACCATGTACGACGGCCGGACCAAGCTGGCCGACCAGGTGACGAACGAGGTCCGCAACCACTTCGGCGACACCGTGCTGAAGACCGTCATCCCCCGCAGCGTGAAGGTGTCGGAGGCGCCTGGCTACGGCCAGACCGTCCTCGCTTACGATCCCGGTTCGCGGGGTGCGATGAGCTACGTCGACGCGGCCAAGGAGATCGCCGAGCGCGGCGCACAGTTGGAGAGGGGTAGTTCGACATGACCGAGCGCCGAGGAGGGCTGGGGCGCGGCCTCGCCGCCCTGATCCCGACCGGACCCGCCACCGGCGGTCCCCTGCCCACCGCCGGGGACACGGCGGCGGACAAGAAGGCGGCCGAGGACAAGGGCTGGTTCGCGGCCAACGGTCAGGCGAAGCAGCACAGCGGCGAGGTGGCCGGCGCGGTCTACCGCGAGATCCCGGTCGGTTCGGTCAAGCCGAACCCGAAGCAGCCGCGGCAGGTCTTCGACGAAGACGCGCTCGCCGAACTCGAGCACTCGATTCGCGAGTTCGGGCTCATGCAGCCCATCGTGGTCCGCGAGCTCGGGAACGACGAGTACGAGCTCGTCATGGGCGAGCGGCGGCTCCGCGCGTCGCAGCAGGCGGAGCTCGAAGCGATCCCGGCGATCGTCCGGCAGACCGCCGACGAGTCGATGCTGCGCGACGCGCTCCTGGAGAACATCCACCGCGTCCAGCTGAACCCGCTCGAAGAGGCGGCGGCGTACCAGCAGCTGCTCGACGAGTTCGCGGTCACGCACGAAGAGCTGGCGAGCCGGATCGGTCGCAGCCGCCCGGTCATCACCAACACGATCCGGCTCCTCAAGCTCCCCCTGCCGGTCCAGCGTCGGGTCGCCGCGGGCGTCCTGTCCGCCGGGCACGCCCGCGCGCTGCTGTCGCTGGAGGACCCCGAAAGTCAGGAAGAGCTCGCCGCGCGGATCATCGCGGAGGGCATGTCGGTCCGGGCGACCGAGGAAGCCGTCACGCTCAAGAAGAGCGAGAAGCCGGCCAAGCCGAAGCCCGCCGCACGCAAGCCGATCCAGGCGCCGGGACTGCAGGAGCTCGCGAACCGCCTTTCGGATCGCTTCGACACCCGCGTGAAGGTCGACCTCGGCCGGCGCAAGGGGCGGATCACGCTCGAATTCGGGTCGGTCGACGATCTCGAGCGGATCGTCGCGATCATCGATGCGAATGGGGCGAATCAGACACCGAAAACCGATTAGGGATCACCCCAGGGTGTTTCGTCACGGTGATGATTGCTCGACGCAGTCGCGACGACCACATCCAGTGATCATGAGATCGCGACACGAAAAAGGCCGCCACGGAAGCTCCGAGGCGGCCTTTCGCGTGCGAAGGGTCAGCGGGAAATCGCGCGTCCGATCAGTTCGGCGAACACCGTGCCGAGCGACTTGCCCGCGGCTTCGATCGCCATCGGCACCGTCGACGTCTCGGTCAGCCCCGGCGACGGGTTCACTTCCAGGAAGTGCACCGTCCCGTCCGCCGCGACGATCGCGTCGGTGCGCGAGATGTCCCGAAGCCCGAGGACGCGGTGCGCGGCGACGGCGAGTTCGGCCGCCGCCTTGGCCGCGGCGTCGTCGAGGCGGGCCGGGGTGAAGAAGTCGGTCAGGCCGGCCGTGTAGCGGGCCGTGTAGTCGTACACGCCGCTCTCCGGGACGATCTCGACCGCGGGGAGGGCCTCGGGGCCGTCCGCGCCTTCGATGACCGTCACGGCCACCTCGACGCCGTCCACGAACCGCTCGGCGAGCACGGTGTCGCCGTACGCGAAGCAGCCGACCATCGCCGCCGGCAGTTCGGCGGCCTCGCGGACCACCTGGGTGCCGAGTGCCGAGCCGCCCTGGTCGGGCTTGAGGATCAGCGGCAGGCCGAGACGCTCCACCATCGCGTCGAGCACCGCCTGGGCGCCGAGCTCGCGGAACGTGCTGTGCGGCAGCACCACCCAGCCCGGCGTCACGAACCCGGCGTTCTCGATGAGCGCCTTCGCCGTCGGCTTGTCCCACGCGCGGCGGCAGCCCTGGGAGCCGGTGCCGACGAACGGCACGTCCAGCATCTCCAGCACCGTCTGCACCGAGCCGTTCTCGCCCTCACCGCCGTGCAGCGCGACGACGACCGCGTCCGGCCGCTGGGTGCGCAGGCGCTCCAGCAACCCGGCGTCGGTGTCCCACTCCTCGATGCCGAGGCCCTCGGACTTCAGCGCCGCGGAGAGCCGCCGGCCGGACCTCAGCGAGACGTCGCGTTCGTGCGAAAGCCCGCCGGCGAGCACGGCAACGGTACGGTCGACCACCGTGGAAACTCCTTAGCTAAAAGAACTAGACCGTGTCCGGGGACGGGTTCTGCGGCCCCTGGATCTGGCGCGAGCCCACGTTACCGAAGGTGCGGGCCAGGTCCATTTCGGACTCCAGCACCGCGGCCAGCCGCCGGACGCCCTCGCGGATCCGCTCCGGCGTCGGGTAGCAGTAGGACAGCCGCATCTGGCGGCTGCCGAAGCCGTCGGCGTAGAAGCCGGTCCCCGACGCGTACGCCACCCGGGCGGTCACCGCGCGCGGCAGCATCGCCTTCGTGTCGACGCCCTCCGGCACCGTCACCCAGACGTAGAAGCCGCCGTCCGGCTTGGTCCAGGAACAGCCCGGGGGCAGGTGCTGCTCCAGCGCGGACAACATCGCGTCGCGCCGGTCGCGGTAGTTCTCCTGGAACTTCTTGATCTGGCCCTTCCAGTCGTGCGTGGCCAGGTAGCGCGACACGATCATCTGGTTGAACGTCGGCGGGCACAGCGTCGCCGACTCGGCGGCCAGCACGAGCTTCTCGCGCACGGCGTGCGGCGCGAGCACCCAGCCGACGCGCAGGCCGGAGGCGAACGTCTTGGAGAACGAGCCGAGGTACACGACGTTCTCGGGGTCGGCCGAGCGCAGCGCCGGGTAGGTCTGGCCGTCGAAGCCGAGCAACCCGTACGGGTTGTCTTCGACGACCAGCACGCCGTGGTCGCGGCAGATCTCGAGGATCTCCGCGCGGCGCTCGACGGCCAGCGTGACGCCGGCGGGGTTGTGGAAGTTCGGGATCGTGTAGAGGAACTTGACCCGGCGGCCGGCCTTCTCCGTCCGGACGAGCGCTTCGCGCAGCAGCTCCGGCACCAGGCCGTTTTCGTCCATCGCCACGTGCACGACCTGCGCTTGGTACGCGGCGAAGGAGCCCAGCGCGCCGACGTAGGACGGCCCTTCGGCGATCACGACGTCACCGGGGTCGCAGAACAGCCGCGTGACCATGTCCAGGCCCATCTGGGAGCCGACGGTCACGACGACGTCGTCCGGGTGCGCCTTGATGCCCTCCAGGGCCATGATCTCGCAGATCTGCTCGCGCAGCGCCGGGACGCCGTGCGCGGAGCCGTACTGCAGCGCCACGAGGCCGTCTTCGGCGATGATCTCCGCCACCTGTGCCGAGAGCGTGTCGAGCGGGAGCGCGGCCAGGTTCGGCATGCCGCCGGCCAGCGAAACCACCTCGGGCCGGCTGGCGACCGCGAAGAGCGCTCGGATCTCCGAAGCGGTCATCCCGGCGGTCCGGGCGGCGTACCGCTCGAGGTGCGGGTCGAGGTTCTGGCGGCCGCTGTGCGGCTTGCTGGGGCGGTTCTCGGTCATCGACGATTCACCCGTGGCTCGGTTAACAGATCCTGTCGAGTGTAACCGTGCACCCATCCGGGACCCCTGGCCTTTCGGCGCTCGTCACATCGGCCTATCCTCGACCATGGCTCCCGTGTCCGTGCTGTGGTTTTCGCGCGGCTTGACGGCCGGGCAGCCCGTCGGGAGCGCAGGTCAGGGAGGTCGCGGGTGTCGCGTCGCGTCGTGGGCGTCACACTGGACAACCTCGAGCACTTGCCGAAGAGCTGTCGCCGGTGCGTCTACTGGGAGCTCGCTCCCCACCTGAAGAACCAGGCGGAGGAGTTCGGCGCCACCGAGGTCGAAAAGGAAGCCTGGGTCTCGAGCGTGCTGCTCGAGTGGGGTTCCTGCGGCCGCATCGTCTACAGCGACACGCTGCCGGTCGGGTTCGTGCTGTACGCCCCGCCGAACGCCGTCCCGCGCGCGCTGGCCTTCCCGACGTCCCCGCCGAGCGCGGACGCCGTCCTCCTGACGGCCTTCCAGGTCCTCCCCGAGTTCCGCGGTGGCGGCCTCGGCCGGATGCTGGTCCAGGCGGTCGCCAAGGATCTGACCAAGCGCGGTGTCCGCGCGATCGAGGCGTTCGGCGACGCCCGCCCCGACGAGACGGACCCGGACGGCGGCCACAGCTGCGTGCTGCCGGCGGCGTTCCTGCAGAGCGTCGGCTTCAAGACCGTCCGCCCGCACCCCAAGTGGCCGCGCCTGCGCCTGGAGCTGCGCTCGGCGATCACCTGGAAGGAAGACGTCGAGGCGGCGCTGGAGCGCCTGCTCGGCCAGGTGACGATCACCACGGCCGAGCCGAGTCTCGGCCGCGCCTGAGCCACCCCGCAAACGTTTGCGCCTGGGTTTCGTCACGTGCGAAACAGCGTTGTGCACGACTGTGGAAGAAGTGCCGAGTTATCCACAGAGCGCTGATAGGAGCGGTGGAAAAGCTGTGGAGAACTACCCGTGAACCTGGGGACGCAGAGGCTGCGTCCCCAGGTGTGGTGGGGCAGGTGAAGGTGAGCCGCTAGGGGTTGTGGTCGGCCCTACTCGGCCTTCGCGAGCTCGTGCGCCAGGACGTCGGCGAACGTGAACGTTCCCGTCGGCTGGTCGCCCTCGCCGAGCAAGTACAGACGCTTGACGGCGATCAGGATGCCCTCCGCGACGATGTCGCGGAACGCCGGATCGGCCAGCTTGCGGCTGTCGTCCGGGTTCGTCAGGTAGCCGATCTCCACGCGGACCGCCGGGCAGCGGGTGCGGGTGAAGATGTCCCACGACTTGTAGTGCGTGCGGTTGTCCTGCAGGCCCGTGCGGGCCGCGACCTCGCGCTGGATGAAGCCGGCGAGCAGCTCGCCCACCGTCGACGTCGTGCCGTTGCCGGTGCCGAAGTGGAAGCTCGCCACGCCCTGCGCGCGCGGCGACGGGTTCTTGTCGCTGTGCAGCGAGAGGAACAGGTCGGCGCCCGCGTCGTTGGCGAACTTGGCGCGCTCCAGCTCGGTCGGGCTGTGGTTCGGGCCGCGGGAGATCAGCGCCTCCATGCCGGTGGCCTTCATCCGGCCCTCCAGGCGGCGCGCGAGGTCCCACGCGATGTCGGCCTCGCGCAGGTCGCCGGCGACCACACCGAGGTCGTCACCGCCGTGGCCGGGGTCGATCACGATGCGCTTGCCGCGCAGCCGGGGACCGGCCTGGCGCACCAGCTCCTGCTCGCGCAGGAACACGGGGCGGCCGCCGCGGGCGCGCGGCGAGGACAGGCGGTGCAGCTCGCGGATGGTCGCCGGGCCGCACATGCCGTCCGGCGTCAGGCGCATGTCGCGCTGGAACGTCTTGAGCGCGCGCTCGGTCGCCGGGCCGAAGTAGCCGTCGGGACGGCCGGCGTCGAAGCCCAGCTCGGTGAGCCGCTCCTGGAGCGTGAAGACGTCGTCGCCGTGGACCGGCGACGCGATCATGTAGGACAGCGGACGGCTGCCCAGGTGGTAGCTGGCGCCCTTGAGCGCCTGGAACGTGGCTGCACCCACGACGCCGTCGATGATGAGCCCACGGCGCTGCTGGAAAGCACGGACGGCGTGCTCGACGGCGACGTCGAACGTGTCGTAGTCATCGGTACCGGTGACCGGCGGGAGCAGGTCCATCCCGGCCAGGATGGACCTGATCTCGGCGACGTCCGGACCGGCGTCACCGCGGCGGAGTACCCGCATGCACTCCTCGCTCTTCCTAAGGCACCGATTCGGGGGCTCGGTGCGTGGCAGAAAACCTTCGCTGGGACAAGCCCAGGTCCTCTATTGTGCCTTGCGAACTCTCGGTGACAGCGCAGGCCCGGTAGGTGCGTCAAGAACCCGTTCGTGGTGAACCTCTAGTGGCCCTCGTCACGCTCGATTCGCCCACGGCGGTGAGATTCCCCCGAACGACGAAGACCCGGGGCCCACAGGAGTATTCCCGCAGGCCCCGGGTCCGCCGGGGGCGTCTTCGCTCAGAGGACGTCGGCGAGGTCCGACAGCAGCGCGGCCTTCGGCTTGGCGCCGACGATCTGCTTCACCGGCTTGCCGCCCTGGAACAGGATCAGCGTCGGGATGGACATCACCTGGTAGTCACGCGGCGTGTTCGGGTTCTCGTCGATGTCGATCTTCGCGATGGTCAGCTTCTCGCCGTTTTCCGCCGCGATCTCCTCGAGCACCGGGGCGACCATCTTGCACGGGCCGCACCAGGTGGCCCAGAAGTCGACGAGAACCGGCTTTTCGCTGGTCAGGACCTCGTCGACGAACGTCGCGTCGGTCACCTTCACGGTGTTGGTCATGTTTGCTCCTTCAGGGATGGGTGAACGCCGGAAAGTCAGTTGGTGCCCGCGCCGTAGCCGCCGCCGACGAGCTCGGCCGCCTCGTGCGCGTCCGCTTCGCCGTGCTCCGCGAGCCATCGTTCCGCGTCGATCGCCGCGCTGCACCCGGAGCCCGAGGCGGTGATCGCCTGCCGGTAGGTGCGGTCCACCAGGTCGCCGGCCGCGAAGACGCCGTCGAGGTTGGTGTAGGAGGAGCGGCCCTGGGTGATGACGTAGCCGTCCTCGTCCAGGTCGACCTGGCCCTTCACCAGCTGGCTGCGGGGGTCGTGGCCGATCGCGACGAAGAAGCCCGAGACGTCCAGCGTCGACTCGCTGCCGTCCTTGGTGTCCTTCAGCCGCAGGCCTTCGACCTTGCCGTCGCCGAGCACGCCGGTGATCTGCGAGTTCAGCTTCCACTTGATCTTCTCGTTCGCGCGGGCGCGCTCGAGCATGATCTTGGACGCGCGGAACTCTTCGCGCCGGTGGACGAGGGTGACGGACTTCGCGAACTTCGTCAGGAAGGTCGCCTCCTCCATCGCCGAGTCGCCACCGCCGGCGACCACGATGTCGTGGTCCCGGAAGAAGAAACCGTCACAGGTCGCACAGGCCGACACACCGCGGCCGAGCAGCTCCTGCTCGCCCGGCACGTTCAGGTACCGCGCCGCCGCGCCCATGGCGAGGATGACCGCGCGGGCGGCGTAGCGCTTGCCGTTCGCGTGGACGTACTTCACGTCCCCGGTCAGCTCCAGCGACTCGACGTCCTCCGCGCGCAGCTCGGCGCCGAAGCGCTCCGCCTGCTTGCGCATCTCCTCCATCAGGTCCGGCCCCATGATGCCGTCGCGGAACCCGGGGAAGTTCTCGACCTCGGTCGTCGTCATCAGCGCGCCGCCGAACTGCGTGCCCTCGAACACCAGCGGTTCCAGCTGGGCCCGTGCCGCATAAACGGCAGCGGTGTATCCGGCAGGACCCGACCCGACGATGATCAGGTTCCTGATTTCCTCGGCAGCCACCCGTGACCTCCGCTCGTAGTGACCCGTGTACCAGGCTCAACACGATGGTAGGTGGCCATGTTCCCAGCCGTGACAGCCGCTACTTCTCCCCAACGACCTTGTCGAACAACACAGCCGGATCACCCGGCCCGCAGTCGGCGCCGAAGGCGACCAGGCGGAACTGGGCGAGCTTGCCGGTGGTCAGGATGATCATCACCCCGGCCTTGCCGCCGACGTTCACCGGGCGGATGCCTTCCGGGCGCACCTTGGGGTCGAGACCGGCGGCCGCGACGCAGGCGTCCAGCTTGTCCTCGTTCTGCAGCGGGCCGAAGTCGCGGACGCCGATCGCCTTGCCGACCAGGGCCTGCGCCCCGGCGCCGTCGCTGCCCACCGACGGGCCCGAAGGCGCCGGCGCGGCGACGTTCGGGGTGCCGGTCTGCTGCGACGTGCCCGGGAGGGCGACCGTCACGGCGACGACCGCCGCCGCGGCCGCGGTCAGCACCCCCGCGGCCCAGCCGAGCCGCTTGTTCCGCCGCCGCCGGGCCGCCGCGAGGTCCACCACCTGGGCGTCCCGCGGTGCCGGAGCTGCCGGCGAGGTCTCACGAAAGTGGGCGGCTGCTTCGGCGGCCAGCGCCGCGTCCAGCCGCGCCGCGAACTCCGCGGGCATCGGCGGGGCCGGCGCGTCGGCGAGCGCCGCCAGGTCGGCCTGGGTGGCGTCGAGGGCCTCCAGGATCGCCCGGGCTTCCGGATCCGCGCCGACCAGCGGCCACAACTCGGCCGCCTGAGCTTCGTCCAGCACCCCGGCGTGGAGGTCGGCGAGCACGTCGACAGACCAGGGCGGACCGACGGTCCCCCCGATCCCCCGGCTTTCGTCCGTCATCGTCCCTCCCCGCTACCCGGCTGACGCCCGGCCCGTTTGCTTTCGTGAGTTGGGACGTTCGCAATCGCATCGGGGTTCCGCAGGTGCCCGAGAACCTTCGCGAGTTTTCCGCGGCCCCGCGCGCACCGGCTCTTCACGGTGCCTTCGGCGATGCCCAGCAGCTTCGCCGTCTCGGCGACGGAGTAGCCCTCGACGTCGACGAGCACGATCGGGGCGCGCTGGTCTTCGGGCAGCTGCTCGAGGGCCTCGCGCACGAGCAGGCTGGTCTCCCGCTCGGCCATCGAGTCCCGCGGCGACGCCGGCTCGTTGAACCCTGTCTCCGGCAGCGGCACGGTCGGACGCGCCTGGCGGCGGCGGATCCGGTCGAGGCAGGCGTTCACCACGATCCGGTGCAGCCACGTCGTGACCTGCGACTCCGCGCGGAACTTGTCGGCGGCCCGGAACGCCGAGATGAACGCGTCCTGCAACGCGTCGGCGGCTTCTTCGGGGTCGCGGACCGTGCGCAGGGCGACGGCCCACATGCGGTCCCGGTGGCGCTGGACGAGTTCGCTGAACGCATGGGGGTCCCCCGCGGCGTGAGCCGCTATCAGATCCGCATCCGTGGGAGCTGCAGCTGTCACCCGGGAGAGCCTACTGACCCTGTCGGGTGGGTCACCCCGCAGGCAGGAAGGTCAGGTCCGCGATTTCGGTCTGGAACTCCTCGTCGGCGCCACCCAGCTGAGTGATCCAGACGATGAAGTACTCACCCTGGGTCGGCTGGGCCAGCGGAATCGTGGTGTCGCCGTCCTTCAGGTCGCCGTTGCCGACCACCTTCGTGTCGGCCAGATCGGGGTTCTTCTCGGTCGCCGAGCGGATCTCGACCTTGGTGCCCGCGGTGCCGCCGGACACCTGCACCTGGCTGAGGGTGATCGGGTCCTTGAAGGTGACGACCAGCCCGACACCCGGCTTCACAGCGGGGAACTGCTGCTTGTACTGCTCGGTCCGCCACTGCGTATCGGCCTTGCCGTCGATCGCGTACTTCGCCCGCGCGGTGTTGTCGCCCTTGCCCTCGGGGTTGTAGACGGCCACGGCCTGCGGCTTCACCGCGGCGCCGACGGTGGGTGACGGCGGCGGGGCCGGCTGGCTCGGCGCGGGCGGCTGCCCGGCGGGCTGGCTCGACGCCGGCGGCGCGGCGACGTTGATCGTCGGTCCGCTCGCCTTCGAGTCGCCCTGGAAGACGTTGATCAGCATCAGCCCGCCCCAGGCGAGGATGACGACGGTCGCGACCACCAGCACGGTGACGCCGAGCGCGAGCTTGCGCCGCCGGGCGACGTCCTTGACCGGCTTCTTCGTGGTCCAGACGGTGCCTTCGCCTTCGGCCGGGTCACCGCCGACGGCCTTGATCAGCTGGGTGCGCTCTTCCTCCTCGGCCACCTGGTCGAGCATCCGGAGGATGGCCGCGCTGGTGCGGATGCCGCCGTTGCCGCCGTCCTCGATGGTGCGGACGGCCAGCGACGACAGGTCCGCCGGGACCGTCGGCACGAGCTGGCGGGGCGGGATGATCCGGTTTTGCGGCGAAAGCGGTGCCGGCGGGATCGCGGGCGGGCCGCCGGGCAGCGCCCAGCGCCCGGTCAGCAGCAGGTACAGGACCGCGCCGAGCGCCTTGACGTCGTCGCGCAACGTGGCTTCCGGCAGCGGGCCGGGGAACGCGAGCTTCAGCGCGCCGTTCGGCGTCAGGCGGAGGCGCTGCGGGTGGTCGAGCCCGAGGACGAGCCCGTTCTGGTGCGCCTGCTCGACGGCTTCGGCCAGCGCCTGCACCATCCGCGCGGCCGCGGCGGGCGCCACCGGCCGCTGCGCGACGAGGTCGACCAGGTCGCTGCCCTTGGTCCACTCCGCGACGACGACGCCGAGCAGGCCTTCGCTCGAGGTGATGCCGCTGCCGAGCGCGAGCACGTCCAGCACGCGGGCGACGCCGCCGTGGCCGAACTTGGACGCGTGGGTGGCGCGTTCGAGGGTGCGCCGGGCCAGCCGGGCGGCCTCGGGATCGACCGGGTCACCGACCAGCAGGGTCAGCGCGACGTCCCGCTTCAGCTGCCCGTCGCGCGCACGCCAAAGGTGCGCGTCACCCCGCTCGTCCACGCCGAACTGCGCGAGGAGGCGGTAGCGGCCGTCGCCGACCACGCGCCCGGGGGCCAGCGATCCGACCTGGGCCTTGCCCACGTGGTTCGCACCCCCCGCCTGTTCGCTCCGCCTCGTGTCCACCCGCACTCTCTCCCGTTAGCTCCCCCGCCAAGGTTACCCAGAATACGACGCGGGAGTCGTCGCCATCCGTACCGGAATCGTTACCCGCGCTTGATCAACCGGGTGAACCTCGAAGTGGCCGGCCTCAGCTCCTCCACCTTCAGCGCCATGAGCACGCCGAACGAGACCACGATGCCCACCACGCTCTGGAGCAGGAGTTTCGCCCAGGCCCCGAAAGTAGGCCCGAAAGAGTCCGGTACCAGCTTGCCCGCGACCCACGCCGCGGCGACACCGAGCACGCTCGCCACCACCGTGAAGAGGATCACGCCGATCACCCGCTTGCTCCGCAAGTTGCCCAGCGTCACCCAGAGCCACACCTGACCGAGGATCGCACCGACCACGAACGTCAGCGCGTTGACCATCATCACGCCGAGCACGACGTTGTCCGGCGACAGCAGCACCGGGCACAGGTACAGCAGCGGCACCTTGACCAGCGTCATCACGATCATGATCAGCGTCGGCGTGCGGGCGTCCTTCATCGCGTAGAAGACGCGCATCTGCAGCATGACCAGCGCGTACGGCAAGAGGGCGAACGCCGAGATGGCCAGCGCGTCGCCGAGCCGCTCGGCGGTCTCCACCGTGCCCTTGCCGAAGGTGAACAGCGCGATGCCGATCGAGCCGCCGACCACGGTCATCACCGCGGAGATCGGGACGAGCATCACCGTCGAGATCCGCGACGCGTACGAGAGGTCGCCGATGAGCTTCTTGTGGTCGCCGTCCGCGGCCGCGCGGCTCATCCGCGGCATGATCGCCGTCAGCAGCGAGACGCCGATGACGCCGTACGGCAGCTGGAAGAGCAGCCAGGCGTTGCTGTAGGCCGTCACACCGCCGGGCGAGCCGCTGGTCAGCACGCGCGTGTTGATCGTGTAGCCGATCTGGCTGACCGCGACGTAGCCGAGGATCCAGAGGGCGAGGCCGCCGAACTCCTTCATCTGCTTGTCGATGCCCCAGCGCCACTTGAACCGGAAGCCGGACCGCAGCAGCGGCGGCACCAGCAGCAGCGCCTGCGCGACGATGCCGCCGGTCACGCCGATGCCGAGCGTCAGCACCTTGGGGTCGGTGATCGACGGGTTCGCGGTGTCGATGTCGCCCGGCATGATCCAGACGACCAGGATCGTGAAGATGACGACCAGGTTGTTGATCACCGGTGCCCACGCCGTCGGCCCGAAGACCTGCTTGGCGTTCAGCACCGCCGAGAGCAGCGCGAAGACGCCGTAGAAGAAGATCTCCGGCAGCAGCAGGTAGGCGAACGCCGTGGTCAGACCGGAGCTGGCCTTGCCGGAACCGTCGACGTACAGGCTCGTGAACGCCGGCGCCGCGAACACCGCGACCACCGTGCCGACCAGCAGCAGCGTGAACGCCACGGTGATCAGGCGCTGGGTGTAGGCGCGGCCGCCGTCGGGCTCGTCCTGCGCCCGCACCAGCAGCGGCACCACCACGCTGGCGAGGACGCCACCCATCAGCAGCTCGAAGATGATGTTCGGCATCGTGTTGGCGACGTTGAACGAGTCGTTCGCGATGCCCTGGCCGATCGCGCCGACCAGCAGCAGCTTCCACAGGAAGCCGGTGATCCGGCTGATCAGCGACGCGATCGCCATCCGGCCGGACGCCTTCGCCAGCGACGGCGCCTTGGCCGGTGCCTCCGGTGCGTCCTCGCCCGGCTTCGGCTTGACGAGCGGCGTCTTGAGCGCCGGCATGACCTGGGTGGCCAGCGCGTCGTACGGCCGCATGACGTCGGGGTCGGCGACCGGCCAGCGCGAGTTCATCGGGACGCCGGCGGTGCGCGGGATGAACCGCGTGGCCTCCGGGTCGGGCGGGCGCTGGGCCTCCTCCTGCCACGGCCGCACCGGCGCCGGACGACGGGTGCCGCGGCCGCGAGGCGGTACGGGCGTGCCGGGCGGCGGGGTGCCCGGGGCCGCCGGGATGCCGGGTGGCGGGGTCGACGGCGGGCTGGGCTGCGGGAGCCGTCCCTGCTGCGCGCCGGGGCCACCTTGCGGCGGCGCGGCCGGCGGGCCGCCTGCTTGGGAGGTGACCGGCTGGGCGCCGCTCAGGGGCTGGCCGGGCAGGGGGACGCCGCTCGGCTGGGGGCCGCCCTGCTGGGGGCTGCCTTGCGGTCCGCCTGGCTGAGCGCCGCCTGGGGGGCCGCCCGGCTGACCGACGCCTGGCTGGGGACCGCCTTGCTGGGGTGCCGCCGGTGGGGCGCCGCCGGGTTGCGGGCCACCCGGCGGCGGACCGCCTGGGTGGGGGCCGCCCGGTTGTGTGATGACGGGTTGGGCGCCGCTCAGGGGCTGGCCCGGCAGCGGTACGCCGCTCGGTTGCGGGCCCGGCTGGGCACCGCCCGGAGGCAGGCCACCCGGCTGAGCGCCGCTCGGCGGCTGACCAGGAGGCGGTCCGCCGGGAAGCGGCGGAAGCGGCGGCACGGGCTGGACCCGCGTCGGCGCGGGTCCGCCCCGCGGCGGTTGTCCCCCACGCGGCGGGGGCTGCTGGGGCGGCGGGACGCGGCGGGGCGGCCGGTCCTCGCGAAGGGCACGGTCCCCTTGTGGAGCCCGGTCGTCGCGAGGGCCGCGATCGGCCTGGGTTGCTCGGTCCTCGCGAAGGGCGCGGTCTCCTTGTGGAGCCCGGTCGTCGCGGGGGCCGCGGTCGGCGTGGGGTGCCCGGTCGTCGCGAAGGGCGCGGTCGCCCTGGGGTGCTCGGTCCTCACGAAGGGCGCGGTCGCCCTGCGGAGCCCGGTCGTCCCGGCGGCCGCGGTCGGCCTGGGGTGCCCGGTCGTCGCGGGGGCCGCGGTCGCCGTGCGGACCTCGGTCGTCGCGGAAGGCGCGGTCGCCGTGGGGGCCGCGGTCGTCCGCGGGCCAGTCCTCGCGGGGGCGGTCGCGGCGGGGCGCGCGGGGCGGGGCCTCTTCGCGACCCGGCCGGGCGGCCCGCCGGGGACGGTCGTCGCCGGGCACCCGGTCGCCGCGGGGCTGCTCGCGGCGGGGCTGGCCGGCGCGGGGTGGGGCGTCGTCCGGGGGCGGCATCTGGCGGGTTTGGCCGTTGCGGGGCGGCTGCCTGCGGCCGCGCTCCGGGGGTGGTGGAGGCGGCTGCTGCCGGCGGGGCGGTTGCGACGCGCGCGGGGGTCCGTCGCCCCGTTGCGGGGGCGGAGCGGCTTCGCGCCGAGGACGACTCGCACGCTCGGGTGGTAAGCCCGGGTCTCTCTCCAACGCGTGCCCAATCCTCGGTGCTCTACTCCGGTGCCGCGGCCGGGTGCCGCGCACGTGCGGACCAAGGGTAATCGGGAACCGCGCGGAACACGCGAAGGCCGAGGGATCAGTCCACTACATCGCGTCCCGCGCGGGCGTCCTTCACCCGCCGGTAGATGCGCCGCGAGGCGAGCAGAAGCAGGGCCACACCTGCGGCGACGGTCGCGATGATGGTGATCGCGCCGTACTCCGTGGACGTCAGCTCGAAGCGCGCGGATGACCCGAGCGGGGTACCGGTCGGGGTGCTCAACGACACATCGACGCTGAACCGGCCGGCCCGCAGCGCCTCCACCGGGAGCAGGTACTGCCGTCCGCCGCCCGCCGGGAAGGACACCTCCTTGCGGTCGTCCGTGCGCAATCCGGTGTTGTTGCTCAAGGTGAACCGCGCGTTGATGCCCACCGGCAGGTCGTTCACCACGTACACCGGCAGCGGGGAGTTGCCCGACGCCAGCGCGATGGTCTGCCGCGGCTGCTGGACGCTCACCCGGTCGCTGATCGCCGCGATCTCCGCCTGGGCGTTCGCGGTCGCCGCGTCGGCGGGCAGGCCGCGCCACGCCGTCGAGGCGCCGCGGAGCTCGGCCAGCCGGACCGGGGCGACGACGTCGTCCGGCTTCACCCGTTTGGTCGGGTCGAGCTGCATCGAGGACGCCATGCCGGTGGCCTGGCCGTCGACGGCCGAGAGCGTCGCGGCGACCTGGGGGTCGACCGCCGCGTTCGGGTCCTGGCCGCCGTCGCCGACCGCGCCGGAGGCGGCCGGGTCGGCCGAGAGCAGCGACGGGAGGGCGATCGGGGTGACCACGCCGGCGGTGATGAAGCCGGCGACCTGCTCGAGGTACGCGGTGAGCTCGGCGACCGGCGCGTCCCAGCGCCGCGGCGGGGCGACCAGCAGGTGGTCGGGCCGCTCCTGGCCGGCCGGCTGGCCGAGACCGGCCCGGAACGCGAGGGCGCCGAGGCCGTTCTGGCTCGAAATCGCCCGCTCGGTGTTCACCGGCGAGGTGACCGAGTCGGGCACGGTCGGCACGCCCGTCATGGCGGCCGAGACCAGCGAGTCGGTCGGCTGCGCGCGTACGGCGCTGCCCTGCACGGTGACACCGCCGCCGGCCGCGGTGGGGGCCAGCTTGGCGGCGTCGGTCAGCACCGTGCGGACGCCGGCCTGCGACAACGCCGTGAGCACCGCTTCGCTCGGCGTGCCGCCCGGCCAGAGCACCCCGGTCTGCGGCGTGACGCCGGCCAGCTGCTGGATCGCGGCCGCGCCCGACACCGCGCCGGTGACCAGCGTGGCGTCGCCCGGGCGGATCTTGGCGACGGTCTCGAGGTCGGCGTCGGCGAAGGGCAGAGTCACGACGCACCGGCCGGTCAGCAGCGTCTTGAGCGCGGCGAGCCACGCCTTCGCGGCCTCGGTGCCCTTGCCGTCGACGTTCCCGCCGTCGGTGTGCACCTGGTAGCCGCGGCTCATCGTGTCGATGGTGGTCAGCAGGTCCGGGTCGAGGGCGAAGCACATCGACTTCGCGAGGTTCGAGCTGCCGCGCACGGCCGTGGTCGCGGCGCCGACCAGCGCGTTCAGCCGGCCGTCGCCGCTGATCTCGGCGGCGAGGCGGTCGTCGCGCAGCACCAGCGGCTGGCCGTACGGGGCCGCGTACACCTGCGGGACGCTGCTGGTCAGCGGCCAGAGCATGGTCATGCTCGGCGCGCCGGCGCGACTGCTCGACTGCTTGCCGGGCCCGGTGAGCACCGGCATCAGCATGCTGACCGCGCCGAGCCGGGCGGGCCCGCCGAACTCCGGCGTGCCGTTCACGTTCACCAGCAGCGGGTAGACGCCGGGCCGGCTGAACCGCTCCGCGCGGGGGCCGGTCAGATTCACCGTGATGTTCAGCGGCGCGCTCTGCCCCGGGTCCAGCGCGTCCGCGACGGGGGCGAAGTCGGTCAGCGGGCTGTCCTTGAGGACGGCGCCGGAGAGCACGTCGTTGACCCCGCGCGAGGTCGTGACCCGGTCACCGACCTGCAGGCGGACCTGCGGCCGGGTGACCTTCCGGTCGCCGGTGTTGGTCACCGTGCCCGCGACGGTCAGCGTCGTGGTCGACCCGGTGATCACGCGCGGGGCGAGCTCGTTCAGGTCGACGCGCAGGCGGGCACCTTCCTCCGCCTGGGCCACCGAGGCGCCGGCGAGGGCGGGGACGGCCAGGAAGAGGACGGAAAGGAAGGCTGCGGCGAACCGCTTCACTCGGGGGCTCCCTCAGGGGCGTGCTCGTCTCGTCCGTGGACGTCCGGGCGCGCGAAAAGTTCCTTGGCCTTCCGGACGAGCTTGCGCTCGTCGGAGTAGGCGAGTTTGGTCTCCAGCTCGGCCAGCGGGACCCAGGCCACCTCGGTGACCTCGACGTCCTCGTCGGACAGCTCACCGCCCAGCGCCTCGAGCAGGAAGTGGTGGACGGTCTTGTGGATGCGCCGCCGCTCGGCCACGAACCAGTAGTCGATGGTGCCCAGCGGACGCATGACGCGCGCGGAGATGCCGGTTTCCTCCTTCACCTCGCGCACGGCCGTCTGTTCCACCGTCTCACCGTCCTCGATGTGGCCCTTGGGCAGCGACCACAGCAGTCTGCCGTGCCGGTCGAGCCGGCCGATCAGCACCGCCTGTTCGCGCGCCGCGTCCACCACGAGGCCACCGGCCGACGTCTCGTCGACCGTGGTCAGGCGCCTGCCGCGCTGACGCCTGCGCCGCCTGCGCGGCTTCGAGGCGCCGGGTCGGCCGGCTGATCCAGACATGCTGCGATGCTAGAGCAAACGGTTGCCCCGGTAGGCTGGCTCTCCGTGTCCGTGTCCGGCGGTGCTCGGAGCAAGCGCACCTGGAACGTAGTGGGATTTTCGTGAACGACGTGGTCGTCAAGCAGAACGCGGTGGTGGAGCTGATGCGGGTCTCCCCCCTGGCCGAGGAACTGGCGGAGAGGTTCGCCAGTGCGGGCCACCGCCTCTACCTGGTCGGCGGCAGCGTGCGGGACGCGCTGCTGGACCGGCCGTCCGGCGATCTCGACTTCACCACCGACGCGCGCCCCGACCGGGTGCTGAAGATCGTCAGCGGCTGGGGCGACGCCGTCTGGGACGTCGGGATCGCGTTCGGCACGATCGGCGTGACCAAGAAGGGCATGCAGCTCGAGATCACGACGTTCCGCGCGGACAGCTACGACCGCGTCGGCCGCAACCCCGAGGTCACCTTCGGCGACAGCATCGAGGGCGACCTGCTCCGCCGCGACTTCACGGTCAACGCGATGGCCGTCGAGCTGGCGTCGGGCACGTTCATCGACCCGCACGACGGGCTGAGCGCGCTGCGGGAGCAGGTCCTCGACACGCCGGCGACGCCGCAGGAGTCGTTCGCCGACGACCCGCTGCGGATGCTGCGGGCCGCCCGGTTCGCCGCGCAGCTGGGCTTCACCGCCGCGCCGCGGGTGGTCGACGCGATGACGTCGATGGCGGGCGAGATCGACCGGATCACCGCCGAGCGCGTGCAGGCCGAGCTGTCGAAGCTGCTGCTGGCCGCCGACCCGCGGCCGGGCCTGGAGCTGCTGGTCGGCACCGGGCTGGCCGACCGGGTGCTGCCCGAGGTGCCCGGGATGCGGCTGGCCATCGACGAGCACCACCAGCACAAGGACGTCTACCAGCACTCGCTGACCGTGCTCGCGCAGGCGATCGAGCTGGAGACTTCGCACGAGCCGGCGTCCGGACCCGATCTGATCCTGCGGCTGGCGGCGCTGCTGCACGACGCCGGGAAGCCGGCGACGCGGGAGTTCCAGCCGGGCGGCGGCGTGAGCTTCCACCACCACGAGGTGGTCGGCGCGCGGATGGCCCGCAAACGTTTGCGGGCGCTGAAGTTCTCCAAGGAGATCGTCGATGACGTCTCCCAGCTCGTGTTCCTCCACCTGCGGTTCCACGGCTACGGCAAGGGCGAGTGGACGGATTCGGCGGTCCGCCGGTACGTCACCGACGCCGGTCCGCTGCTGACCCGGCTGCACAAGCTGGTCCGCGCCGACTGCACCACGCGCAACCGCCGGAAGGCGGCCGCGCTGCAGGCGACCTACGACGACCTCGAGGCCCGCATCACGGCGTTGAAGGCCAAGGAGGACCTCGACCGGGTCCGCCCGGACCTCAACGGCGAGCAGATCATGGAACTGCTCGGCATCAAGCCGGGACCGGACGTCGGGAAGGCGTGGAAGTTCCTGAAGGACCTGCGCCTGGACCGCGGGCCGCTGGACCACGACGACGCCGTGGCCGAGCTGAAGCAGTGGGCCGCGGAAAACGGCGTCGGGAACGGCTGAGCCGGTGACGGGCGGGGGCAGCTTCCTGGTGGCGCTGATGCGCCGCGGCGCCCCCGCGATCGCCACCGCCACGAGCGAGCTGCCCGACGAGATCGCCGACCCGGCCCCGATGCACGCGCTCCGGCGCATCTCGCGGATGAACGGCCCGATCGACCCGAGCGAGCGCGACGGCCTGCTGCTGCGCGCCACCCGGTACGTCGTGCTCATCCCGCTGGCCTACCGGCTGCTCGCGGTGCCCGGCCAGTTCGGCGTGTACACCGTCAAGCACGGCACGACCGGGCTGCTGCCGGTCGGCGTCTTCACGCTGCTCTCGGTCGCGCTGAACGTGATCGGCCTGCGCTGGATGTTCCGCTCGGCGCCGTTCCGCGGCCGGGACGCCGGGAAGCTGCTCGCCGTCGACCTGCTCTTTTCCGTGCTCTCGCCGCTCGTCCTCGCGCTGACCGTGCCGGCGGTGGCCTACTTCGACGCGCTGGCGGTCAGCAGCGTCCACCTCTTCGGCGAGGCCGGGCTGCTCACGCTCGCGCTGGGCGTCCCGAGCGGGCTGGTGTTCGGCCTGGCGAGCTTCCCGCTGCGGATGCTCGCGAACTGGCTCAACACCGGCCGGTTCCAGGTGGACGCCGCGTTCTCGACGTACTCCGTGCTGCTCGCGGAGCTGTTCCTGGCCACCGCCGCCCTGCTGCTGACCGGCCTCGGCACCCGGCTGGCGCTGGCCTACGGCACCCGCAACGGACGCCTCGCCGAGCGCGCCCAGCAGCACCGGATGCTGCACGACACCGTGCTGCAGACGCTCGAGGCGATGGCGCTGTCCGGCACCGCCAACCCCGAGGAACGGCTGGTCGAGATCCAGCGGCTGGCCCGGGCGCAGGCGATGGAGATCCGGCACACGATCGAGTCGGCGAAGTCCGAGCGGGCCGAGGCGGGCGCCCGGCCGCTGGGCGAGAAGCTCGCCGCGCTCGCCGCCGAGATGGCGCGCGACGGCCTGCGCGCCCAGCTCGTGGTGGCGGAGCTGGACGACGACACGCTGTCGGAGGTCCGGCAGATCGCCATCCGCGACGCCGTGCGCGAGGCCCTGCGGAACACGATGAAGCACTCCGGCACCGACCGGGTGGTGGTCCGGGTCGAGGAGCGCGACGGCGGGATCGCGGTGATCACCCGCGACCACGGCAGCGGCTTCAGCGCGGCCGACCACCCGGCCGGCTTCGGCATCAGCGAGTCCATCACCGCGCGGCTGGCCGAGGTCGGCGGGACGTCGCTGGTCGAATCCGGACTGCCCGGCGGGGGCACTCGGGTGACGCTTTGGGTCCCCTTCTGATATCTCCTGAACATGACCTCGATCGAGCTGCTCGCCGACGCTCTCCTCGCCCACCGCGCCGGTGACCGCGACCAGGCCGTCGAACTCGCCGCCCGGGCCGGGCGCGCCGGCTCCACGCTGGCCGACGAACTGCGGATCTACCTGGGCGGAGACGGCTCGGCGCCGGTGTACGACCAGCCGAGCGCGTTCACGACCTTCATCCGCGGCGGCGGCAACATCGGCCTGTACCGGGCCCTGAGCACCGCGCTCGCCGAGCGCTACGACGCCGAAAAGCCCGAATCGCTGCTCGACCTGGGTTGCGGCGACGGCCTCGCCGTCGTGCCCGCGCTGGAGCAGGCCGCGCACACCCCGGCGCGGATCGACCTGGTCGAACCGTCGGCCGCACTGCTCGAAGGCGTCCACGAGCGGGTGCCGTCCGCGCAGTGCTGGCAGTCGAGCGCGCAGGAGTTCCTGGCCCGCGACGACCTCGGCTGGGACTTCGTCCAGTCGACGTTCGCGCTGCAGTCCATCGAGCCGGAACAGCGCGCGGAGGTGCTTCGCACGCTGCAGCTGCGCACCGGGAAGCTGGTCATCGCCGAGTTCGACGTCCCCGAGTTCGAGGAAGGCTCGCCGGAGCACCTGCGCTCGCTCGTCGAACGCTACGAGCGCGGGGTCGCCGAGTACGGCGAAGACGCCTCCCTGGTCGCGCAGGGTTTCCTGCTGCCGGTGTTGCTCGGGATCGTCTCCGGGCAGGAGCGGACGAACTGGGAGCACCCGGCCGCGGGCTGGACCGAGCAGCTGAAGACGGCGGGCTTCACCGACGTCGACGTCACCCCGCTCGCCGACTACTGGTGGTCGCCCGCCGTCCTGATCACTGCCTGCTGAGCGAGCCCGTTTCGAGGTGCTGGGCGAGCGGGCGCGGCAGCAGGTAGGCGACCGCGCCGCCCGGCATCCCGCTCCACGGCGCCGTCACGCCGGTCAGCACCCGCACCGCCCGCTGCACCCGGTACAGCCGCTTCTCCCGCTCGCGCTCGAAGGCCAGAGCGGCCTCGACGAACCGCGTACCCGCGGCGTGCACCAGGTTGCCGGTCTCGTTGCCGAACCGGACGACCGTCGTGCCCGGGGCGAGCGTGATCAGGCGCTTGCCGCGGTAGAAGTTCAACGGCGGTTCGCCGCGCATCGGCAGGATCGGCCAGTCGGCGGGCTGGTCGGACTCCTCCGCCGGGCGCGGCGGCAGCATCAGCAGCACGCCGAGCAGGAACCGGGCCGCGTCGCCGAGCGAGCCGAACGCCACCGGCTCGTCGGACGGCGGCCGTGAGACCTCCCAGCCGTTCTCCGCGCGGCGCAGCGTCCAGACGTCCTCGGCCGGGATCTCGTTCGCGCCGATCCGGTAGGCGGCCGGGGGCACGCCGTGCTCGGAGAGCCGCTGCTGGAGCAGCTCCAGCGTCTCCGCGCCGCGCAGGTTGCGCACCTGCTCGCCGCGGGCGACGCGGGTCAGCGCGCGCTCGTCCGGCAGGTCGGCGGCGGTCTGCGCCGGCCGCGGCGTGCCGCTGACCTCCGCCTCCGCCGTCGCGCGGACGAGCTCGCCGACGAACGGCGGCCGGAAAGCGGCCGCCCGGATGTGCTCGACCAGCTCCGGCTCCGGCGGCACCCCGTACTTGCGCAGGTAGTGCGGCACGGCGGCGGGCCAGATCCAGGTGCCGTCGGTGTGGAACGCGTTCGGCACGTCCGGCTTCGCGCCCGGCACGCCGAAGATGTCCGGCAGCGGCGTCGGCCGGTGCAGCGCGACCGGCGAGCGGAACAGGTAGTCGAGCACCCCGCGGACCTGATCCGGCGGCACCGGCGGCCGGTTGACCACCGGACGCTCGCCCTCGGCGTGCGAGTCCGCGGCCCGCGCGAGGCGGAACGCGGTGTCCAGCGGGAGCCCGGCCTTCGCGGTCAGCCACGCCGGCGCGTGCTTCGGCGTGCGCGGGTAGGTCGCCAGCTCCAGCTCGTAGGCGGCGGTCGACGGGCGCCCGCCGTCGTTGGGCGGCACCCGCCAGTCCGGCTCGCGGTCGGCGTCGAAGTCGAAGTCGAACGACGACGCCGAGTCGAGCGTGAACGTGCCCTGGAACCAGGTGCCGGTCTCGGGCTGGAACATCGCCGCGCGCAGCCGCGCGAAGAGGCCGCCGAGCCGGGGCACCGCGGGCAGCGACACCGACACCGGGCCGTCCTCGTCGCCGACCGCGCGGACTTCGATCTCCGCGTAGTCGCCGACCTGCCGGAACTGCGCGCCGACCCGCGACCAGCCGCCGGGCACGGTGTGCAGCAGCGTCCGGCCGATCGCGCGCAGCAGCGCGTTCTGGTCGTCGCCGCCCGGCTGCGGCCGCGCGTCCGGCGCCTCGGTGAAGTCCAGCCGCGTCTGCCACAACGCCGTGACCTGCTTGGCCGGCACGGTGACCGAGAAGTCGGTCAGCCCCAGCTGCGCCGCGCGGACGCTGTCGTCGCGGACCCAGCGCAAGGTCAGCTCGGGCCGCTCGCCCGGAGCGACCTCGAACACCTCGCCGTCGTACTCGGCGAAGGTGCGCAGCGTGAACGTCGCCGGCACCTCGCTCGCCGGCACCACTCGCGCCGGCCGCCCGTCGTGCTCCTTGTCGAACCCGTCCGGCGCCTCTTCCTCCGGAAGCACGGACAGCAGCACGGTGCCGTCGGTGGTGGACCGCTGCGCGCGGAACGTCCCCTCGCCCCACGTCGCGTACAGGCCGTCCGGGCGTTCGGCCACCTCAACCCGGTAACGCACGTTTTGTCCTCCCCTGCCCCAGTGACCCCAGGAATCTAGTCGACCGGGTACCGAGCGAACCACCGGTCGTCACCCGGCGCACCCGGGCCGAATTCGGTGATCGCGTCGTCCGCCAGTCCGACGATGACGTCGCGGAGCTCCAGCCGCTCCAGCCAGCTCTGCCGCAGTGCTCCCTCGCCGTACATCGCGCCGACGAGGTTGCCGCAGACCGAGCCGGTCGAGTCGCTGTCCCCGCTGTGGTTGACCGACGCCAGCAACGCCGTGTCGGCGTCGGTCGTGGTGAGCGCGACGTACACCGACATCGACAACGCCGTCTCGCCGATGTTCCCCGCGCCGAGCGATTCGAGCTTCTCCGGCGTCGGCGGGCCCTGCTCCGCCAGCGCCAAGGCAGCGTCGAGTGCCGCGCTCTGCTCTTCGTGCCCCGCGTGCTTCACGAGCTCCGCCCGCGCGGTCGCGACCGCGTCGAGCAGGGGTTTTCCGTGCAGCAGTTCGTGCACGACCACCGCGAAGCACCCGGACGACAAATACCCGCTCGGGTGACCGTGGGTCAGCGCCGCGCTCTCGGCGCCGAGCCGGAACACCTCGGCGAGGTCGTCCGACCACACCGCGATCGGCGCGGCCCGCATCACGCCGCCGCAGCCCTTCGAGTTGTTGACCGGCCGCTCCACGGTGCCGCGGACGCCCGAGCGGCCGTACGCCTCGAGCTCGCCGAAGCAGGTCAGGCCCGGGGCGCGGCGGCTGAAGAGCTCCTGGTGGGTGATCAGCCAGCCGTCCGGCGCATCGAGGGCCGACTGCGGCCCGCGCGCCCGGTCCCACGCGACGCCCTGGGTGTGCAGCCAGCGCTGGTAGGCCAGCTGCAGCGAGTGCACGACGTCGGCCGAGCCGGTGCGCCGCCGCTGCGCGTGCGCGCGGATCAGCGCTTCGAGGGTGAAGAGCGTCATCTGCGTGTCGTCGGTGATCCGGCCGACGCCGCCGTACGCGGGGATGAAGTCGGTGATCCCGGCCGGCCCGGCGATCTCGCGGATCCGGTCGATCGAGTCGAACTCCGTCTTCGCGCCCAGCGCGTCGCCGATCGCCCCGGCCAGCAGGCTGCCCCGCAGTCGCGATCGCAAGTCCGGTCCCTTCGGTTTCGGGGTGAACCGGCCGCTCGGGTACCGGCGCTCCCAACGCGGGTGTTCCGCGGTCTCCGTCTGGAGGCCGTTGCGGTTGAAGTACCAGAAGACGTCGCTCGCGATGTCCTCCAGCAGCCCGAGGTCGGGCAGCGCCGAGACCCACGGCAGGCCGGGCAGGCCGACCCGGGCTCCCACCAGTGCCCCGGCGAGGGCGCCCGCGACCGGGCCGGAGCGCGCGGCGAGCGTGATCGCCGCCGCGGGGTCGTAGCCGCGCTTGGCCGCGGCGAACAGCGCGCGGCCGAGCACCGAGCGCACGCTCCGGCCGTCGCCGATGCTTTCGAGCTGGGCGACGTCGTCGGCGTCGCGGTCCTCGCGCAGCGCCAGCGTCGACGTCGCCAGGTCGCCGCCCACTTCCCGCAGGCGGACGTGCACCGGCAGCGCGAACGCCTCGCGCGTGAGCAGGGCCTGGAAGACCGCGATCAGCAGCTCGACGCCTTCGGTGACTTCGGCCCCGGCGCCGCTGCCGGTCAGCTCGCGGGCGACGTCCTTCGCGTACCGCTCGCCGTCGACGTCGGCGAGCGCGACCGCGCCGGCCGGGGTCGCGGCCAGCGCGGTGGCCAGCAGCGCGGAGAACTCCGCGGGCGGCGGGCCCGCGTGCCGGGTCGCGACGGCGAGCCAGCCGACCGGGTCCGGCTCGGGCAGCGTGGCCGGGACTTCGCCGGTCGGCACCGGCGGCAGCCCGCGCAGCACGATGTCGGTGTGGAACAGCAGGTGCCGGGTCAGCCCGCCGAGCGGCAGCGGTCCGGCCGGGTCGGCACCGCCGCCCAGCGCGTCACCGATCGCGAAGCCGACGTACGCGCCGACGATCCGGTGCCAGGCGAAGCGCCCGGCGGGCGTGCCGAAGGCGGAGAACTTGCCGAACGTCCACGGCACCGGCCGCGGGCGGCCCTCCTCGTCGACGTGCGCGATCAGGCCGTGCGCGGCCAGGTCGGCGGGCCATTCCGGGGCCTGGCCCGCGCGGCGCCGGACGCCGTTGCGGTACTGCCAGGCGAACCCGCGCAGGTACCGGACGCACTCCTCGGGCGTCAGCTCGAAGTGGTGGTCGCGGGCGTGGTTCACCGCGTACCGCAGGTGCCGTTCGAGCAGGTCGGGCGGCTCGACGCCGAACTCTCCGACCAGCGCGGGCAGCGCGTCGGCGACCGCGGGGCCGGCTTCCGGTGCGGGTTCCTCGACCCGCGGACCGCGTTCGCCGGTCGCACCCAGCTCGGCCGCGGTCAGGCTGCGGACCAGCCCGGTGCCGGGGTCGAGCGTCAGCCCGGCCGACGACGGCAGATCGCGGACGGGCACCCGCCACCGGCGCGGGTAGCGCCCGGGAACCAGCGCCGACGAGCTGTAGGCGATGACTTCGCGGGCGCCGGTGCCGGGCACCGGCCGCAGCAGCGGCTCGCCGTCCGGCAGCGGCACGAGCACTTCGCAGTCGAGCAGCGCCTGGGCGAACTCGGGACGGCTGATCCAGCCCACGGCCAGGTAGGTCAGCAGCTTGGCGGCGTCCGTCGCCGGCACCGGGAAGCCGCGCCAGACCGGGCCGGGCGTGTACTGCTCGTTGACCCGGTACTCGCCGGTCGATCGGGTCCAGCCGCGGATCGCCCGCACCGGGAGCTCCGGGAACGCCTTCTCGTCGAACTCGGGATCGACGTCGGGCCGCCACTCGGCCTCGGCGGGCGTGCTCGCCATCGACGCCTGGTCGAGCGTGACCTCGCCGCCGTCGCCGGGCACGAACAGCACCGGGGCCGGGATCAGGCCCGCGCCGACGTCGGTGCCGTCCAGGTACGCGGCGGCGTTGACCGTGAAGCGCCAGCCGTCCGGGCGGCGCGTGGTGAGCTCGTCCCGGATCCGCAGCCGGTCACCGCCCGGTCGCGTGCGCAACCACTCCCGCACGCGAGCGACGGCGTCCTGTTCTTCCATGCTCCCCATCCTCGGGCTAATGCCGCGGGTACCGCTCGATCCACGTGTCACCCTGCGCGCTCAGCGCCGAGTGCCGGTCGAAGTGCCAGTAGGCGTCCGAAGCGACGTTCTCGACCAGGTAGCGCAGCTCCAGCTGGTCGACCCACTTCTGCGGCAGCCCGGGGATCCCGGTGCGCGCGCCCAGCAGGGCGCCGGCGAGCGCACCGGTGAGCGCGCTGCGGCCGGAGTGGTTGACCGCGCGCAGCAGCGCCTGCTCCGGGTAGTTCTCGAAGCCGGACAACGCGGCGAAGGCGCGGCCGAGCACCGACAGCGTCGTCTGGCCGTCGCCGATCAGCTCCGCCATCCGCAGGTCGGGCAGCCCGTGCTCGCCGAAGAACGGCACCGACTCGGCGACCATGTCCCCGATCGCCGTCCACTCCGGGCCCTGCTGGAACTGGTTGTCCGGGTTGAGCACCTCGCGGCTGAGGTTCCAGATCGGGAAGCTGAACGCGTCCTTGGTCAGCGCGTGCTCGAACAGCCAGGTCAGGTAGGTCGCGGCGGCCAGGTCCGGCTCGGTCGGGTGGGTGACGCCGGCGAGGTCGCGCACCGCCTGGCGCGCGCCGCCGCTGAGCCCGCTGCCGGGCCCGGCCATGGTCAGCGCGGCGGGCAACGCGGGGATCAGCGCGGCCGGGCCGGTCAGCGGCGGCGCGCCCGCGGCCTCGGTCGCGAGCTGGTGGTAGGCGTTGAGCTCGGCGTCGTCGGCGTCGCGGCGGGCGTGCAGGTCCGCGACCTGGACGAGCCAGCCGTCGGCGTTCTCCATCGGCGCGCCCTGGGTGCGCAGCCAGCGCTGCAGCGCCCCGCGGACGACGCCGGGGAAGAGCTGCTCGGCTTCGCGGGACTCCGGCTGCTCGCGGTGTGGGCTGCGGACGACGGCCTCGGTGTAGAACAGCAGCCGCTGCGTCAGCGAGCCGATCCGGCCCACCTGGTCGAACGCGGGCAGCAGGTCGGTGACGCCTTCGATGCCGTACTTCGCGTGGATGTCGTGCAGCGGCACCCGGTCGACCGCGGCGCCGAGCGCTTCGCCGAGGGCGAAGCCGACGTACGCGCCCGTGACGCGCTGCCAGCCGTAGCGGAAGCCGTCGAGGTCGCGCTCGGGGTACTTGCCGAACGTGTCCAGCCGCGGCACCGTGCGCCCGGCGTTGTCGTAGGCCGGGGCCAGGCCGTTCGCGCGCAGGTCGTTGGGCTTGCTCCGCGGCGGCTCCGGCATCTGCAGCCGCTTCAGCCAGGACTCGCCGAGCACGGTCTTCGCGCACTCCTCCGCCGTCAGCTCGAAGCCGCGGCGGCGGGCCTTCTCGGCCGCCTTGAGCGGCGGCTTCACCGGGTCCGGCAGCCCCATCCGCGCCGCGGTGTCGGCGGCGACGCGGATCAGGTCCTCCTCGGCCTCCGGGCAGCGGCCGTGCACGTCGATGCGCGGCTCGTGGCGCGGGAACCGCTTGACGATCTCCGCGAGCTCGCCGCTGGAGACGTCCTCGATGGTCGTCGGGCCGCCGTTGATGACCAGGTTCGGCGGGTGCTCGAACTCGGCGAGCGTGGCGACGTCGACCTTCCACCAGCCGTGCTCGCGCGAGGGCAGGTGCCGGGTCGAGCTGAACACCTTGAGCTCGTTGCGCTCCTCGGCGAAGTAGAAGCGGTCGGTCTTGCCGGTCTCCAGGTCGAGCGGGACGAACACCTCGCAGCGGATCAGCCCGATGAGCAGCAGCTCCCGGGTCAGCCAGCCGACGCTGCCGAACGACAGCAGCGTCTCGAGGGTGTTCTCCGGCTTCGGGTAGCCGCGGCGGATCGGGCCGGCCTTGTACTCGGGGTTCTCGCGCTCTTCGCCGGTCTGGTTGCCCTCGGCGTCGACCTTCACCCAGCCCGCGACCGCCTGCAGCGGCACGCCCAGCTCACCGAGCCCGGCCTTCACGTACTCGGGGTCGACGACCTCGCGCCAGTTCTCCTGGCCGGGGAACGCCACCGGCACCGACAGCCCGCCGGGGTGCGGGTGCGCCTGCCGCAGCTCGCCGTCCGGCTCGCGGACCACGACCGACGGCGGCGGGAAGATCTCCTTCTCCGGCCGTCCCTCGTCGAGGAACGCGATGGTGTTGTAGGGCACCGACCAGCCCTCGGGGATGCGCAGGACCTTCCCGGTGTCCACCCGGAGCCCGGCGGGACCGGAGACGTCCGGACCGTGCACCGCGCGCAGCCACTGGCCGACCTTGGCAATCGCTTCCGCCGCTTCCACCTACTCGATCCTCTCCAGGCTTCCGTCGGACTCGTGCTCGGCGATCGTCTTCGGCAGCACGAAGGCCACCGCACCACCCGGCAGGTTCGCCCACGGAACCGTGATGCCGGTGATCACGTGCAGAGGGCGTCTCAGCCGGTAGCTCCGCCGTTGCCGCTCACGTTCCAGCGGCAGCGACGTCGTGGCGAACCGTACCTCCCCGTGGTGGACGAGGTTGCCGGGTTCTTCGCCGAAGCGCAGAACGACCGTACCCGCCACCAGCCGGGTGATGCGCTTGTTGCGGAGCAGGGTGAGGGGAGGCTCACCCGGAGCCGGGTGGACCGGCCAGTCGTCGAGCTCCTTGGCGGTTTCCAAGGGGGTTTCGTGGCCCGCGGTCATCCGGGCGGGGTGCAGCAGCAACGCGCCCAGCAGCTGCTGCGCGGCATCCTCCAGCCGGGTGAAGTACTTCGGCTCCCGGGCCGTTCCGCCGGCGTACGCGGCGACCTCCCAGCCGCCGGGGGTGAAGTTGAGGCACCACGTGCCGTCCGCCCGCTCCCCGACCCGGTAGGCCTCGGGCCAGACGCCGTGCTCGCCCAGCCGCTGGACCAGCACGATCAGCAGTTCTTCATCGGCCAGCTTCGGATCCGGCGTCGTCTCCAGCTCGGCGGCGACGTCCCCGGTGGTCTTCTTGACGTCGGCCCGCCCCGGCTTCGGCCGCGGCCCGCCCCGCAGATCCGCCTCGGCGGTCCGCCGCACCAGCGGCTCGACGTACGGCGGCTGGAAGTGGTGGCGCCGGATGTGCGCGACGAGGTCCGGTTCGGGCGGAACGCCGTGCTTCGCGAGCAGCAGCGGCACCGCGTCGGACCAGATCCACGTCCCGTCGCTGTGGAACCGCTGGTCGCCGTCCTCGTGCACGACGGCTTCGCGTTCGAGGTACTGCAGCACGAGCGGCACCTCGGTGTCGGTCAGCGGCGGCCGCTCGACGTCCGGGTCGCCGATCTCGGCGTGCCGGAACACCAGGCCGAGTGGAAGCTGCGCGCGCAGCCGCCACCAGTCCGGGATGTGCTCGTCGGCCCGCGGGAAGGCGGCGAGCTCGTCGGGGTAGTCGGTCGCGGCCGGCGGTTCGGTCCACACCGGGTCGTCGTCACGCGCGAAGTCGAAGTCGAAGGTGCCGTCCGGGTTGAGCGTGAACCGCGCCTGCAGCCACGTCCCGCGGTCTTCGGCGTACATCCCCTCGCGCAGTTGGGCGAAGAGCTCGCCGAGCGCGTCCGACGTCGTCGCGTTGTGGCCTTCGAGTTCGCGGTGCGCCCCGACCTGCCGGAAGTCGACGGCGGCGGGCCCGGCGGCGTCCAACCGGTGGTCGCGCAGGAGCTTTCCCAGCTGCACCAGGAGGGTGCGCTGGTCGTCGGGCGAAAGTCGTTGTTCCACGTGAATCATTGCCCCGCGTTGAAGCGGCTCGTCACCGTGAACGACGGTGCCTCACCGGCGGCGATCCGGGCGGCTTCGTCTTCCCACATCTTGAAGGTGCGCTTCTGCAACGCGTGGACCAGCGCGGTCTCCTGCTTGGTCCGGCCGCGTCCCTCCTTGAATGCTGTGCCGTTGATGCCGTTGATCGTCTCGTAGAGCGCGAAGATCGGGCCGTCGCCGGACAGGTAGTGGTTCCGCTCGATCTCGGTCTCTTGGACGAACTTCTCCTCGCTGAACGGCCCGCCGATGTTCGACTCCGTGGTCGACCAGATCAGCTCGCGGATGTGGCTGCTGTCGGCTTCGAAGAAGCCCGTTCGCAGATTGAGGATGGTGCCCTTCAACCCGCCGTCGGGCGTCGAGTCGATCCGGTAGGTCTGGGCGTAGTACTTGTAGAACCTGGGGGTCTGGAAGGCCATCAGCCGCTCTCCTCGGATGTCAGTCCCCGCCGGAACGCTTCCTCGAACCGGCCTCGGACCTGTTCGGTCAGCGCCGCGGCGAGGGCCGCCTCCTCCGGCGACAGGAGGCCTTCTCGCCCGTCCTTCCTGCTCAACGTCTCGAAGTCGCGGCGCACCTCGTAGAGCGCGTGCTCGTACGACGCCACCTCGTCGATGTGCGTGAGGTGCAGTCGCAGTTCGGCCACGTGTCCGTTCGGCAGCCGGACGTTGAGCTGCAGGTCCCGGTAACCGCTGTCCTTGGGCCCGGCCAGCCGGTCCGTGAAGTCGACGATCTGGAGCTCGGGATCATTGCGTACCGCGTCCAGTGCGCGGTACATGTCCGCCACCCGCTCGAATTGGATCTTGGCGCCGACGAGGTCGTGCAGCTGGGAGCCGTCCCAGCCGTACTTCGCGATCTTCGCCAGCGCGCGGACGTCGTCCTTCGGCTCCGGCCGGAATCCCGGGTGGCCGTCGGTCTCTCCGGCGATCCGCTCGGTGATGCGGTTGAGCGTGCCCTGCGTCTCGGGCCAGCGCTCGCGTTCCTCCGCGACCCATTGCTCGCAGTACTCCGGATCACCGGCCCGTGCCTGGTCGAAGCTGCCGTGCCGCAGCGCTTCAGGCGGGGCCACGGCGGCGATCCCAGCGACGTCCGAGGAGATCTCCGCCTGCTCCGGCGTCGGGTCGAAGGGCTCGACGCCTTGATGCTCCACGTCGTCGATGACGTGGTAGCCGCGCTCGTTCACCTCGTGGACCGCGTCCTCGAGGATCGGGATCGCCTCGGGGTGCTTGAGCAGGCTCTCGAGGGTCTTCGGGTTGTCCAGCAGCGAGCGGGTCAGGTAGTCGTTGCCCGGTTCGCTCAGGATCCGGATCAGCTCGGGGTGCTGCCCGATGTGCTCGCGGATGTAGTCCGCCGACGCGTGCCCGTCGAGCGCGGCGGCGACGTCGTCGCGGGCGAGGAACGCGTCGTGCGGCTGGGCTGTCCCGTACCCGCCGTGGTCCCCCGTGACGTGGTCGGACCCGATGTGCACCTCGTCCGGCGTGCCGACGTGCATCAGCTTGATGCTCTTCGGCGGCTGAGGCAGGTGCATGAGGTCGCCGGACTGCGGGTCGATGAACGCGACGCCGTCGCGGGTGTGCACGACCATCGCCACGTGGCCGTACTCGACGCCGTTCGGGCCGTCGTACTTCACCGCGACCACGGCGTGGTGGTCCAGCGGCCGCTCGCGCATCTCGCGGATCACGTCGTCGTAGCTGCCGCGTGCGGAGAAGGTCTCGCCGAACCGGCCCTCGAGGTGCTCGAGCGTGCCGCGGCTGGCCATTTCGTGCAGCAGGATCGGCTCGGCCGTCAGGTCGCCGCCGCGCACGCGATCCAGGTACGCCTCAGGGCCGCGTGTGCAGTTCGAGAGGTAACCGTTTTCGAGCGCGCCGGGCTCGCGGAAGCCCGGGTTGACGTCGCGCAGGTGCGGGTGCCGGTCCTGGACGTAGGCCGCGCGCTCGCTCGGCGTCGTCCCGCCGGCGTGGATGGCCGGTTCGGCGGGCGGGTTCGTCGAGCGCGCCAGCCGTGAGTAGTCCGGCCTCGGCTCGGCGGCCGGCAGCGGTTCGGCCGGCGTCTCGTCGACGGTGTCGTGGACGGTCGGCTGCTCCGGCGAAGGCGCGACGTGCGCCGGCTCGTTGAGCCCGCTGAGCCGTTCCATCATCGCGGCTTGCTTGCGACGTTCGAACTCGGCCGCGTTGTGGTCGTTCTCCGCGCGCCGCTCGGCCATCTTCTGCTGCGCGGCCTCGGGATCGAGGTAGCGCGGGTGGCCGGGCCCGATTTCTTCGGCCTCGATGACCCACTTGCGGCGGCCGTCGGGGGTGATCTCGAGACGCCGTTCGTGCACCAGCAGCTGGGTGCCGGGCGGGGAAAGCGACTCGCGCTCGCCCGGGTTCTCGGCGAGCTTCGAGATGTCGCGCAGGTTGTCCGACCGGACGTGCAGCTCGACGTCGTCGCCGAACTTCGACGTCGAGAACTCGCCGGTCTTGATCGACGCACTGGAGAACGCGGGCTCGACGACGACCCGCCCCGGCTCGTACGGCCCGGCGACCAGCTCCGCCAGGCGCGGATCGCCGCCGACGTCGATGCCGCGGAGGCTCTCCCCGGACGTGCGGGGGACCTGGTTGAGGCCGTCCAGGATCGCGCGGGTGTTCTCGTGCGCGAGGTCGAAGCCGGGGTGGTCCGGGCCGCGGCGCAGGGCCTCGTTGACGTCGTAGGCGTACTCGCCGCGGGTGTAGCCGTGCAGCGCGACGGCGCCCTCGTCGGTCAGCGGCAGCCCGGCGGCGTCCCGGCGGTCCAGCGCCCGGTCGTGGATCTGCTGGTAGATGTCCTCGTCACCGACCGCGCGGCGGATGCTCTCGTGGTCGGCCGGGGTGCCGTGGTGCTCGCCGTCGAAGAGGTAGCCCTCGTCGTGCGGGAGCCGCTCCGTCGTCGGGTTGAGCCGGTCGGAGATGCCTTCGTGGTGCGGGGGCGCGTCCCCGCCGCCGAGCGGCAGGGCGTGGACGCCGGTGGCGTCGTGCGGCAGCTCGGCGAGCCGCCCGGTGACGGGATCGGCGAAGAGCACCCCGTGCTCGGTCCGCACGGCGGCGACCAGCCGGGACTCCCCGTCAGGCGTCTCGAAGGCGACGGCCGACCGCGCGCCGACGGGACGTTCCCCGAGGTCACGGGCGACGTCGTCGAAGCTGCCCCGGCTGTGCCACTGCCCGCCGAGCTGCTCGCTGACGTGCGCGAGGCTCTGCTGCCGGGCCGGCCCGGCGACGACGTCCTCGCCGTTCATCCGTCGCTCGAAGGCGACCATCGACTCGGCGGCGTTGGTCCGGAAGCCGTTCTGGAGGCCGTCCGGGCCGTAGTGGTTGCGGGTGTTGACGTCCCCGAGCTCGGGAACGGCGTCCCGCACGAGCCGCGCGTGCTGCTGCGGCGTCTCGACGGACCCGGCGTGCAAGACGGGCGGCCCACCCGGCGTCAGCGGCTCGGCGAGCTGCGCCCAACCCCCGTCGGGCTCCCCGGTGGCCGGCGGCACCCGCTCGGGCGGAGGGCCCGCGTTGGGGTCGTCGAAGGCGGTGAGCTTCGACATGTCACCCGGGCGGAGTTCGGGGTGCTCGGCGTAAAACTGCTCGAGCTCTTCGTCGGCCTCGCGCTGGAAGCGGTCCTCGTCGGCCCGCTCGTCGGCGCGGCGCTGCTCGATGGCGTCGCGCGCCTCGTGCGCCCCGAGGTGCCCCGGCTCACCGGCCACGACCTCCTCGGCATGCACGACGTAGTGCGGCTGCCCGGGCTCGGGCTTCGGCTTGTGGTTGGGGTGCCCAGGGCCTTCCTCGACGCCGGTGATCTTGAACTGCGTCCCGGCCTTGAAGAGGACCTCGCGTTCGTGCCCGATGCTGGCCATCGACTCGACGTCGCGCCCGGTCTTGGACTGGATCCGCATCTCGACTTCACCGGGGAACTTGCTCCGCGGGTGGTCGGCGTCGATCTTCGAGGAGCTGAGGAACGAGGGCTCGGTGATGTGCGCGCCGTCGTGGAACCGCGAGACGAAGGCCTGAAGCCGCGAGAGGTTGCCGCCGAAGTCGACCCGCCGCGAGACGGTGCCGAGGTGAGGAGGAAGTTCGTTCAGCCCGGAGACGAGCGCCCCGGCCTGGGGCGCGAGGTCGATCAGTTCGGGACCGCCCATCCGCAGGGCGCGGTTGAGCGGCCCGACCATTTCGTACCGCGTGTAGGCGTGGACGGCGAAGGCCCCGTCATCGGAGATCCCGGGGTGGTGCTCGTCGCGCTTGGCCAGCGCTTCGCGGCGGACCTGTTCGTGGCGCCACTCGCCGTCTTCCAGGCTGGAGCGCCCGGAGTCCATGAAGGTGTCCTCGACCCGCCGAATGCCGGCGGGATCATCGGTGTGGAAGTCGTGGTCGGTGAGGTAGGGCTCGTCCGGCCGGGGTTGCCCGTAGTCAGCGTGTTCACCGGCGGCCGTTTCCTGTTCGTGCACCGGTTGCTCGTCGGCACGCCCTTCGTACGCGAGCGGCTCTTGTTCGCGCGGGGTCGCTTCGTCGGGACGCTGTTGCGGCGCCGGCTCTTCAGTGGCGGGCGCCTCGTGTTCGCGTGGGGACGTTTCCGCCGGGCGCTGCTCGTCGCCCGCGCGCGTTTCGTGCTCGCGCGTGGCCGAACTCGCCTCGGCGGGCCGTTGCTGCTCGTGCGGCTGCCCCACCGGACGTTCCGGCCCCGGAGCGGTTTCCCCGAGCGGCCGAGGCTGCTCAACGGGCCCCCGCGGCAAGTGCTCCGGCGGCGACCCGAACCGCGGCGGCGGCACCCGAGGATCGTGCGAAGGCATCGGCGGACGCCCACCAGGAGGAGGCGGCACAGGCGGACGCCCACCAGGATGCGGCCCAGGCCCCTGCGGCCCCCGAGTCTGATTCGGATAGCCGGCAGGCCGCGGCGCACCCTGCGGCGGCATCCGCCGCGGATCGTTCGGGTGCAACCCACCCTGCGGCGCCTGCCCCCCAGGAGGCCAAGGCCCCCGCGAATGCGACGACCCCCCATGCTGAACCGGCGGCGGCCCACCCGGCAACGGCGGCTGCCCCCCATGCAACAACCACCGCGGATCCTGAGGTGTCGGCCCACCCTGCCGAGGCGGCCCGCCCTGTCCATGCGGCGGCTGCCCACTCCGCGGAGGCTGCTGCCCACCCTGCGACGGCTGCCCACCCGCCTGAACCGGCTGCCCAACATGCGGCGGCTGACCGCCCGACTGAACCGGCTGCCCAGGGTGCTGTGGCTGGCCGTTCGGCTGGACCGGCTGCCCAGCGTGCGGTGACTGGCTACCCGGTTGCCCCGGGTACTGCGGCTGACCACCCGACTGCCCAGCGTGCTGCGGCTGGCCGTTCGGCTGAACCGGCTGCCCAGGGTGCTGCAGCTGGCCGTTCGGCTGGACCGGTTGCCCCGCGTGCGGCGGTTGCCCGCCCGGCTGAAGTGGCTGCCCCGTTCGGGGCGGTTGCCCGCCCTGCTGAACGGGCTGTCCAGCGTGCTGCGGTTGCCCACCCTGCTGAAACGGTTGCCCAGCGTGCTGCGGTTGCCCGCCCTGCTGAACGGGCTGTCCAGCGTGCGGCGGCTGGCCTCCCGACTGAGCCGGTTGCCCAGTGCGCGGCGGTTGCCCGCCCGGCTGGGCGGTTTGCCCAGTGTTGAGCGGCTGCCCGGCGTGCGGCGGTTGCCCACCCGGCTGAAGTGGCTGCCCCGCGTGCGACGGGTGGCCACCTGGCTGGACGGCTTGCCCGCCGTGCGGCGGCTGAGCGCCCGGCTGAAACGGTTGCCCACCGGGCTGGACCCCTTGCCCGCCGTGCGCTGGCTGGCTGCCCGGGTGAACAGGATGACCGCCGTTCGGGAGTTGACCCCCGCGCGGCGGCTGACCCGGCCGGCCACCACCGGGTGGCAACTGGCCTTGGCCAGCCTGCGCACCCGATTGGCCGCCGTGGGGTGGCCGACCAGGCCGTTGTCCGGCTTGCGGCCCCAACGGGGGCTGCCCACCCGGCATCATCCGGCGCGGGTCCGGCGTCCGTGGCTGGTCGCCGCCGCGTGATGGCATCGGGGTCTGCGGGGCCGGGGCGCCGGGGCGTGCCGTTCCTCCGTCGTTCGGCATGCCGGCCGGCGGGGGTGGGGGTGCGAACCCGCCCGGAGACTGTGGGGAACCGCCGCTCTGCACCGGTGCCGGGCCGGCGTCTGCCGCGAAGGGCTGGTTCTGGCCGCCGGTGAAACCCGCTGCTCCGACGTTGTCCTGCGGGCGTCCGGCGCTCTGGCGGCCGGGCTCCGGGGGCGGGGCCATGCCGTAGCCGCCCTGGGACGAACCGCCGGTCGACGACGACGGCGCCGCAGACTGGGGTTCCGCCGTCGCTCGGTGCTGCGTGGTCGGTCCGGCCGTCTGCTCGGCTGGGCTCGGGGCGCTTTCCGCGCGTTGGTGCGGCTCCCGGCCGGTCCCCGGCGCGGCATCGGATCCCGAGGTCGCTTCCGGTCGCGGCTCCTCGGCCGACGGCTGCTCCCGGCGCACCTCAGGCTCCGGACTCCGGGACTCCGGTGCGGACTCTTGTCGAGTCTCCGGCTGCTCGCTCCTTGACTGGGGTGCCGACTCAGCCCGGGACTCCGGTACGGACTCCTGCCGAGCTTCCGGCTGCTCACCGCGCGGCTGGGGTGCCGACTCAGCCCGGGACTCCGGTGCGGACTCCTGCCGAGCTTCCGGCTGCTCGCTCCGCGACTGGGGTGCCGATTCAGGCGCGGACTCGCGCCGGGACTCGGGCGTCGATTCACTCCGGGATTCAGACTGCTCGCCCCGCGACTCAGGCTCCGACTCACCCCGGGACTCGGACCGGCTCTCCGATTGCTCCCCGCGTGACTCAGGCTCCGCCCCCGACTCCCCCGACTCCCCAGAAGACCCGGACTCCCGAGAACCGGAACCCGGCCCAGTATCCGAGTCCCCACCCTCCGACCGCGGGATGTTCGCCTCGTGAACCGAGTGCAGCTGCTCCTTCGCGCCCCCGACGGCACCCCCGACCGCCCCGCTCGAAGCGCCCATCAGCAGCTGCTCCGGCGTCAACGACCCCAGATCCCCGGTAACCGCCGCCTGGCCGACCGTCTGCGCGACGCCCTCCACCGCACCACGAGCGCCCGCCCGCATCGCGGCGTCCGCGACCTGCCCGCCAGCGCTGTGCGAAAGCCCCTCGGTCGCCCCTCGCCCGATAGACCCCGAAGCCGCTCCGACGACGCCGCCGACCGCTCCCGAGATCGCCGCGTCCGACGTCTTCGACCAGTCCCAGTCCTTGCGGTCGCCCTTCGCCATCTGCAGGCCCTGGATGCCCGCGTCCATGCCGAGGTTGATGGCCTCGTTCTTGAGGACCTCCATGCCGATCTTCTTGAGACCCTGCTTGAGCAGCTTCTCCAGCAGCTCCTTCGCGACCTGCTTGAACCCCTGCTGAGCCAGCTTCTCGAGCAGCTGCCGGAACAGCATCTGCACGGTCATCCGGGTCGCGACCTGCGCCGGCGCGATGCCCGCCGTCGAACCGCCGAACGTCACCGCCGCCGCCGCGATCATCGCCGCGATCTGGGCGGCCAGGACGATCAGCGAGATGATGATCATGTACTTCGTGTACTCGACGTCCAAGGCCGTCTGGTCACACGAATCGCCCAGCGCCTGAGCCGCGTCGGCGAGCTGCTTGAAGTACGCCTCGTCGCCGTCGACGAACTTCTTCCACTGCTCGGCGAACGCGTCCGCGCCGTCGCCCGTCCAGTTTTCGGCGATGCCGGTCGCCGCCTGGTTACCCGCTTCCGACGCCGGCGCGATCGCCGAAGACGCAGTGTGCCACGCGTCCCGCAGCGCGCGCAGCTTCGTCTCGTCGCCCTCGGGCCAGCTCTCCCCGACGACGATCGGCAGCAGCCACTTGACCGCGTCGGGCATCTCCATACCCACGCGTCATTGCCCCTTGCTCAGCTGGGACGTCACGTCTTCGTCGGCCCCCGAAAGGGCCTTCATCGACTTGGCGACGTTCTGCTGCATCCCCCGCAACCCCTGCACGAGGTTGGTGAACCCCTCGACGGCGCCCTGCGCGCCGGGCACGTAGTCCTTCGCGAACTCCTTGCCGGAGTCGTCGGTCCCCCAGCACTCGCCCTGCGCGGAAAGCGCGCCCTGCAGCGCCTTGACCGCGTTGTCGAGTCCGTCCGCGGCCGTGACCAGGCCGTTCGACGCGCGCAGGACCGCGTCGGGTTCCGCGGTGAAGCCGGATCCCCCCTCCGGCATCAGTCGCCCCTCGTCATCCAGGACGACGGCGGCTCCTCGTCCACGTCGTCACGCGGCGGGCGGACGCGCTTGGGCGCGGGCTTCGGAGCGGGCATCGACGGCGGCGGCGCCTGCTCGTTGCGCAGGATCGAACCGGTGTCCTCGAACGACTCCGGACGCGGCGCGGGTGCCTCTTCCTCGACGAAGTCCGGGATCTGCGGCACCAGCCCGGCCAGCGACGGCGCGCCCTCGACCAGGTCGGCGAGGTCGGGCAGGCCTTCGGTGATCGGCGCCATCAGGTCGGCGATCTTCTGCTTGACCTGCAGCGATCCCTGCCGCACCAGTGTCTGGACGGTGTTCGCGAGCTGCGCGGGGGTCGTGCGTTCGAAGGTGGTGGGCGCGAACTCGAGCTTCGCGAGGCTGCCGCCGGCGTCGATCGTGGCGCGGACCAGGCCGTCGGGGGAGCTCACCTGCGCGGTGGTCTCGGCCGCCGCGGCCTGGGCGTCGCGCAGCTGCGCGGTCTGCCGCTCGAAGTTCTCCAGGAGGGTGTCCATCTGGTCCTTCATCGCGGCATTGCGTGCTTCGAGCCGTGCACGGTCGTCGCCCGCGGTGGTCACAGGTGCCCCCGGTGTCCCTCGAACCTACTAATGACTTCGCGTCACCCTAATGCCAATGGAGCAGTCGTCGTGACCGGTTCGGGTCTTTGCGTCAGCGAATCGCACGGCGTCGGGCCAGCGCGTAGCCGGCCCCGCCGACGAGGTAGCAGGCCGTCGCGGCGATCAGCAGACCCGGCGCGCGGCCGTCGTCCGGCACGAACAGCGCGCCCAGCGAAACCGCCGCCACCTGCGTGATGTTGAAAAGCGTGTCGTACAGCGCGAACACCCGGCCGCGCGCTTCGTCGGCGACGTCGAGCTGGATCGACGAGTCGACGCAGAGCTTGAGCACCTGCCCCGCCCCGGTGATCACGAACGACGCGAGCAGCGCCAGCGGCAGCAGCATCGGCAGGCCCAGCGCGGACTGCGCGATCGCGGCCAGCACCAGCGAGCCGAGCACCGCGCGCAGCCGGCCGAACTTGCGGATGATCCGCGCCGTCAGCAGCCCGGCCAGCAGGAGACCGGCGCCGGCGAGCGCGGCCATCTGCCCCAGGCCGGGCAGGCCGGCGCGCAGGATCCCGTGGTCGGTGAAGTAGTTGCGCATCAGCAGCACGGTGACCAGCAGCGACACCCCGAAAGACGCCCGGTGCGCGAACAGCGCGATGAACCCGGCCGTCACGCTGGGCGCGCGCCAGGCGTGCCGGGCGCCGTCGGCCAGCCCGCGCGCGACGGCCAGCACCGGGTTCGGCGGCTCGTCGACCACGGACGGCCCGAGCACGCCGCGGACGAACCCGCGCGCGATGAACGCCGAGACCAGCGTGCCGAGGACGGCGAACGCCGTGGTCTCGGCCGAGCCGACGTCGTTGCTGCCGAACAGCGCCCGCAGGCCGATCGCGCAGCCACCACCGATCACGGCGACCACCGAGCCGAGCGTCGTGGCGAAGGCGTTCGCCGTCACCACGCTCTCCGCGCGCACGACGTGCGGCAGCGACGCCGAAAGCCCCGAGCCGATGAAGCGGGAGATGCCCTCCGCGGCCAGTGCCAGCGAAAACAGGCCGAGCCCGCCGAACCCGAGCCCGACGGCGGCGGACGCGGCCACGATCGCCAGGCCCCGGAGGAGGTTCGCGAAGATGAGCACGCGACGGCGGTCCCACCGGTCCAGCAGCGCACCCGCGAAGGGCCCGACGACGGAGTACGGCAGCAGCAGCGCGGCGAACCCGCCCGCGATGGCCAGCGGGTCGGCGGCGCGCTCGGGGTTGAACAGGACGGCCCCGGCGAGGCCGGCGCGGAAGACGCCGTCACCCCAGCTCGCGGCGAAGCGGGTGAAGAGGAGGCGGCGGAAGTCGGGGTCCTTGAACAGCTCCCGGGGGCCTTGTCGTGCGGTCGCCGCACCGGTGCTGATCGTCACGGAGCCAGCGTAGTAGGTGGCCGGCGCACTGAGGTCGCCTCTCGGCGGCTATGCGCAGTGTGGCTCCAGCCGGACGGTATTCCACAAAGGCGGTTCTTCAGTGAGCCCGGGGGACACGGAGTGCGCCGACCACTGTTTCAAACGAGGCTGCTGGGGCGATTGTTCCCGAGCCGAAGTAATTCGCCGGGCCGAAGGTGAGATCATGGGTCGCGTGCCAGCGGACGCCGAGGTTGAGCCGGGAACGCTCCTGGTCGCCGCCCCCACGATGGTCGACCCCAACTTCAAGCGGACCGTGGTGTTCGTCATCGATCACCGGGACGAGGGCACCCTCGGCGTGGTCCTGAACCGGCCGAGCGACGTCGCCGTGCACGACGTGCTGCCCAACTGGGGTGGGCACGTCGCCGAGCCCCAGGCGGTGTTCGTCGGCGGCCCGGTCGAGAAGAAGACGGCGTTGTGCCTGGCCGCGCTGCGCACCGGCGAGACGGCGGCGAGCGTGCCGGGCGTGATCGCGGTCCGCGGGCCGGTCGCGCTCGTCGACCTGGACACCGATCCCGAGGTGCTGGTGCCGAAGGTCCGCGGCGTACGTGTCTTCGCCGGCTACGCGGGCTGGGACTCGGGTCAGCTGGCGGGCGAGATCGAGCGCGACGACTGGGTCATCGTGCCCGCGCTGCCGAGCGACATCCTGGCCTCGCCCAACGGCGACCTGTGGAGCCAGGTGCTGCGCCGCCAGGGCATCCCGCTCGCACTACTGGCCACCCACCCCGGTGACCTGCAGCGGAACTAGGCGTCTTCCTTCTTGAAGACGCCGCAGCCGCCGGCACCGCACGCGCAGCCGCTGCACCCGGCGGGCGCCGCCGGGGCCGGCGGGGGCACGGTCAGCGCGGCCCGGTTGCCGAGCACGCCACCGCCCATCACCAGCAGGAGCATCGCGAGCACGCCCGCGAGCGCGGCGGAGATCAGGCCGCCCGTCGTCGGCATCGCCAGCCCGGCCAGCCCGGTGAGCACCGCGATCGCGCCCCCGGCCATGGTCGGCAGGCCCGCGACGCGGTTGGCCAGCTTGAACGCCTCTTCGCTGCGCAGCGCCGCCTGCGTGCGCACCCCGGTGCCGCCTTCGCGCGTCAAGCGCTCGCGGAACCCGAGGAACCCACCAAAACCGACGAGCAGACCCAGCACGACCGGAACCAGCGCGATAGCGAACACGGGTCAAGGATAAGCGTGACGTCCCGGCAACCTGCCGGATACCCTGATCGACTGTGCTACAGGCCATGTCACCGCGTGTACTGCCCACCGTCCTGACCGCTGCCCTGATCGGGGGAATCCTCGCCGCCGCGCCGGCGAGTGCCACCGAGAGTCACCAGCGACCCGTCCGGTTGCTCGGCGAGCGGATCGTCCCCAACGCCTTGGCGTTCCAGGGCACGACGGTCGGCGGCCTGTCCAGCATCGACTACGACCCGCGGACCGGCGGCTACGCGCTGATCTGCGACGACCGGTCGGCGATCAACCCCGCCCGCTTCTACACCGCGACCTTCCCGGTGTCGGCGAATGGCGTCGGCCCGGTCACCTTCACCGGCACGAAGCCGCTGCTGCGCCCCGACGGCACGCCGTACCCGCCGCTCGCGCGGAACGACCCCTCGAAGCCGCAGAACGAGCAGACGATCGACCCCGAGGAGCTGCGCGTCGACCCGTGGACCGGCGACTACTACTGGTCGCAGGAGGGCGAGCGCACCGCCACGACGTTGATCGACCCGTCGATCCGCGAGGCGCACCGCGACGGGAAGTACGTCCGCGACCTGCCGATCCCCGCGAACGAGAAGATGACGCCGACGGCGGGCCCGCGGCAGAACCTGGTGCTCGAGGGCATCACCTTCACCGGCTTCGGCTCGCTGCTGGCCAGCGAGGTCGAGGGCCCGCTCCTGCAGGACGGTCCCGAACCGACGACGAGCACCGGTGCGCTCTCGCGGATCACCCTGCAGTCGCGGTTCGGCCCGGTGCTGGCGCAGTACGCGTACCCGCAGGAGCCGATTTTCGCGTCACCGGTGCCCGCCGGCGCGTTCGCGACCACCGGCGTCTCCTCGATGCTGGCCGTCGACCAGGCCGACCCGACGAAGTTCCTGATGATGGAGCGCTCGTTCGTCACCGGCGTCGGCAACAAGGTGCGCGTCTACGAGATCGACACGAAGGGCGCGACGAACGTCCTGAACGTCCGGTCCCTGGCCGACGCCAAGCACGTCAAGCCGGTCAAGAAGCGGTTCCTGTTCGACGCCGCCGACCTCGGCTTGTCCACTGTGGACAACCTGGAGGGCATGACCTGGGGCCCGAAGCTGCCCGGCGGCGAGCGCAGCTTGATCATCGTCAGCGACAACAACTTCTCGGCCACGCAGGTCACCCAGTTCGCCGCACTGGCGGTCCCCTCGGAACGGCTTTGACCAGCAAGTTACGATGAACGCATGAACACGGCTCGGCTGCTCCTTAGCCTGCCGCGCTGACCGGGCCCGGCCCGGCCGGCGCGGCGACCCCTCATGCCCTGGTGGCTGAGGGGTCGAGTTGTTTCTGGAGTAGCTCCCACGGAGGAAGACGGCGATGACCGAGACAACAGGGACCGACGTCCCGGCGCACCGGTACACGGCCGCGCTGGCGGGTCAGATCGAGCAGCGCTGGCAGGACCACTGGGCCGACCAGGGCACCTTCCACGCGCCCAACCCCGTCGGGCCGCTCGCCGTCGAGGGGCAGCCGGTGCCCAGCGACAAGCTGTTCGTCCAGGACATGTTCCCGTACCCGTCGGGCTCCGGCCTGCACGTCGGACACCCGCTGGGCTTCATCAGCACCGACGTCTTCGCCCGGTACCACCGGATGATCGGGCGCAACGTGCTGCACACGATGGGCTTCGACGCGTTCGGCCTGCCGGCCGAGCAGTACGCGGTCCAGACCGGGCAGCACCCGCGCAAGACGACCGAGGAGAACATCCGGACCTACCTGCGCCAGATCCGGCGCCTGGGCCTGGGCCACGACGAACGCCGTCGCATCTCCACGATCGACCCCGAGTACTACCGCTGGACGCAGTGGATCTTCCTGCGCATCTTCAACTCCTGGTACGACGCCGAAGCGGGCAAGGCCCGGCCGATCGCCGAGCTGGAAGCCGCGTTCGCCGACGGCTCGCGCCCGGTGCCCGGTGGCGGCGACTGGACGTCGCTGAGCGCGCTGGAGCGCAAGAAGATCATCGACGACCACCGGCTGGTCTACATCTCCGAAGCGCCGGTCAACTGGTGCCCGGGGCTGGGCACGGTGCTGTCGAACGAAGAGGTCACCACCGACGGCCGCAGCGAGCGCGGCAACTTCCCCGTCTTCCGCCGCAACCTGCGGCAGTGGATGATGCGGATCACCGCGTACGCCGACCGCCTGGTCGACGACCTGGACCTGCTGGACTGGCCGGAGAAGGTCAAGTCCATGCAGCGGAACTGGATCGGCCGCTCGCACGGCGCGCGCGTCACGTTCAAGTCCGGCGAAGACGCGATCGAGGTCTTCACGACCCGCCCGGACACGCTGTTCGGCGCGACCTACGTGGTGCTGGCGCCGGAACACCCGCTGGTCGACAAGCTGACGTCGGCTTCGTGGGCCGAGGACGTCGATCCTCGCTGGACCGGCGGCGCGGCGACGCCCGCCGACGCCATCAAGGAGTACCGCGTCGCGGCGTCGCGGAAGTCCGAGCTGGACCGGCAGGAGAACAAGGAGAAGACCGGCGTCTTCACCGGCGCGTACGCGACGAACCCGGTCAACGACAAGCAGATCCCGATCTTCGTCGCCGACTACGTCCTGATGGGCTACGGCACCGGCGCGATCATGGCCGTCCCCGGCCAGGACGTCCGCGACTGGGAGTTCGCCGAGAAGTTCGGTCTGGAGATCATCCGGACCGTGCAGCCGTCGGAAGGCTTCGACGGCAAGGCGTTCACCGGTGACGGCCCGGCGATCAACTCGGGCTTCTTGGACGGCATGGACGTCGCCGAGGCCAAGAAGACGATCATCGACTGGCTGGCCGAAAAGGGTGCCGGCACCGGGACCGTGCAGTACAAGCTGCGCGACTGGCTGTTCTCGCGCCAGCGCTACTGGGGCGAGCCGTTCCCGGTCGTCTACGACGAAGACGGCGAAGTGCACGCCGTCCCCGAGTCGATGCTGCCGATCGAGCTGCCCGAGGTCGCCGACTACTCGCCGGTGACGTTCGACCCCGAGGACCGCGACTCGATGCCGTCGTCGCCACTGGCGCGCGCGACCGACTGGGTCGAGGTCGAGCTGGACCTGGGCGACGGGCCCAAGACGTACCGCCGCGACATCAACACGATGCCGAACTGGGCGGGTTCGTGCTGGTACCAGCTGCGCTACCTGGACCCGACGAACTCGGAGACGTTCTGCGCGCCCGAAAACGAGCAGTACTGGATGGGGCCGCGCCCCGGCGAGTACGGCGCGGACGACACCGGCGGCGTCGACCTGTACGTCGGGGGCGTCGAGCACGCGGTGCTGCACCTGCTGTACTCGCGCTTCTGGCACAAGGTGCTGTACGACCTGGGCCACGTGACGTCCAAGGAGCCGTACCGGAAGCTGTTCAACCAGGGCTACATCGAGGCGTACGCCTACACCGACGCGCGGGGTGTCTACGTCCCGGCCGAGCAGGTCGAGGAGCGCGACGGGAAGTACTTCTTCAACGACGAAGAGGTCACCCAGGAGTACGGCAAGATGGGCAAGAGCCTGAAGAACGTCGTCACGCCGGACGAGATGGCCGAGAACTACGGCGCCGACACGTTCCGGTTCTACGAGATGGCGATGGGCCCGCTGGCGATGTCGCGCCCGTGGGCGACCAAGGACGTCGTGGGCGCGCACCGGTTCCTGCAGCGGCTGTGGCGCCTGGTCGTCGACGAGACGACCGGCGAGCTGCGGGTGTCCACAGAGGACGCTTCGGAGGCGGACCGCAAGGTGCTGCACAAGACCATCGCGGGCGTCCGCGAGGACTACGCGGAAATGCGGTTCAACACGGCCGGCGCGAAGCTGATCGAGCTGAACAACCACGTCACCAAGGTGTACGGCGCGACCGCGTCGACGCCGCGTGAGCTGGCCGAGCCGCTGGTGCTGATGCTGGCGCCGCTGGCCCCGCACCTGGCGGAGGAGCTGTGGCACCGGCTGGGCCACGTCGATTCACTGGTGCAGGGCCCGTTCCCGGTGGTGGACGAGAAGTACCTGGTCGAGGACTCGGTCGAGTACCCGATCCAGGTCAACGGCAAGGTCCGCTCGCGGGTCACGGTGCCGGCTTCCGCGTCGCCGGACGAGGTCCAGGCCGCGGCGCTGGCGGACGAGAAGGTGGCGTCGATGGTCGGCGACGGCGCGCCGCGCAAGGTGATCGTGGTGCCGGGGCGGCTGGTCAACATCGTCCTGTAGCGCCACGGCGGAAAGCCGCCGGTGCTCCTCGCCGGTTCTCGATTTGATTGAACGGTCAAGGAAAACCGTTCGAGCGAAGGAGAACCGGGGATGACCCTCGACGGCAAGGTGGCGCTGGTGACGGGCGGCAGCCGAGGCATCGGCGCGGCCACGGCACTGCGGCTCGCCGAGGACGGCGCCGACGTCGCGCTGACCTACGTGAACAACGCCGCGCGGGCGGCCGAGGTGGTCGAGCAGATCAAGAACCTCGGCCGTCGCGCGCTGGCGATCCAGGCGGACTCGGCGGACGTTTCCGCGGTTTCGGCCGCCGTTTCGGCTGTGGTGGCGGAATTCGGCCGGCTCGACGTGCTGGTGAACAACGCGGGCGTCGGGTTCGTGGGCGCGTTCGCCGAAACCTCGTTGGAGGACGTCGACCGCGTGCTGGCGGTGAACGTCCGCGGCGTCTTCGCGGTGACCCAGGCCGCGGCCGGCGTCCTGAGCGACGGCGGCCGCGTGATCACGATCGGCAGCTGCGTCACCGACCGCGTGCCCGGCCCGGGCATGGCGCTGTACGCGACCAGCAAGGCGGCGATGGTCGGCCTGACCAAGGCGTTGGCACGCGAACTCGGCCCGCGCGGCATCACGGTCAACCTGGTCCACCCCGGCCCGACGGACACGGAAATGAACCCGGCCGACGGCCCGTACGCGGCCGACCAGCGGGCGTTGACGGCGTTCGACCGCTACGGCACACCGTCCGAGGTGGCGGCCGCCGTCGCGCACCTGGCTTCTCCCGATGCCGGGTACGTGACGGCGTCGGTGCTGTCGGTGGACGGCGGCCACGCGGCCTAACCGGAGTAGAGCCCGATCTCCCGGGCGAGGTCGATGAGCATCGCCTCGAACAGGACGTCCGGCTTGGACATCGGGATCGGGTAGTTGCCGAAGACCTCGAGCGTGACGTGCCCGTAGAGCCGGGCCCAGAACTGGATCATCAGGTACGTCACGCCGAGGTCGATCTTCTCCACCGGCACGCCCTGGTCGGACTCGACGAGCACGGTGACCAGCGATTCCTGGAACGTCTTGAGGTCGTCCCGCAGCTCGTCGGGCACCCCGCTGGCCGACGGGAGAACGATGTCGTGCCGCGCGAGCACTCGCCCCGCGGCGGCCAGGAAGATCCGCCCGAAGGGCTCGTCGACCCGGCTCAGCGCACTCCCGGCCGTCGACCCCACCCCGCCGGTCGGCGAGGCGAAGACGAGGGTGAATTCCTTCGTGTGGGTGAGCGCCCACCGCCGGAACCCCTTGCAGATGGCGAACAGCTGCAGCATCCCGTCGTCCGGCAGCTCGGCGATCTCCTCGGCGAGCTCGTCCGCCAGATCGGCGCAGACGTCCAGCCGCAGGTTCCCGACGAGATCATCCCGCGACTCGTAGTACCGGTAGAGCGCAGGCGCGGTGATCCCCAGCTCCCGAGCGATGGCGCGCAGGGTGACCGCCTCCGGCCCCTGCTCGACGAGCAGCCTCCGGGCAGTCCGCCGGATGTCCTGTTCGGTAGCCGCACGCGCGCGACCCCTGCGGGTGGGGTGGCTCATCCGAACAGTCTAGGTGCTTACTACGACAAGTCTTGCATTAACGCGATGTCCGTCGTAACGAAAAGGTGCAGCTCAGGCGCGCGCCTTGACGTTGGTGAGCACGGTGTCGGCCACTCCGCGCCCGAGCTGGCAGGCGTCCTTGCCGGCTTGGACCGCCGAGTCACCGATGCTCAGCGAGACCGAGTAGGCGAGGTCGTCCGCGACACCGACGACCACCACACAGGCCCGGTTGTCCGTCGTTCCCTCGTCCACGTAGCCGATCGCCGGGTAACCCTGGATCGGCTCCAGGTCGTCCACCCAGCGTTTCGCCTTGGGTTTCACGTTCTTGTAGGGGAGGCTCAGTCCCTGCCCGGACTTGGTGTCGTAGCCGACCAGGATCCCGGCGGACGACCCCGAGGCGCTGGCCCAGTCGCAGGTGGGGCCCAACTCGGTGTCGCTCGCCTTCGGGGCTTTCGTTTGCCCGAGGTAGCCCGTGAGTTGCTCTGCCGTCAGAGCCGAATCGCAGGGACTGCCGGCCAGTGCAGCCGCTGGGAGGGGCTTGTCGACTTTTGGCGCGCCGCTGTTCGGCAAGTCCGCGTTGCTGGTCGAGTCGGTGGTGATCGTCGCAGGGCTCGCCGTGCCGTTCGTCGGGCTCTTTCCGGTGCACGACGTCAACAAAGTCGCGCCTATGACTACGGCAGTGGCGGCCAGGAGAACTTGACGGCTCATTCGAGCGACCCCTTGATCGTCTTGGTCGAGTCTGCTGCTTGCTGATCCGCGGCTGTGGTGATTCCGAGGGCCTGCTGCAATCTGTTGATCAATTCGGTGAGGTAGTTGAACTGGTAATGCAGATGACCCTCGTAGTACGAACCCGCTTCGTTGACCCCGTTCGGCCCGTTCACCGCCGCCTGGCTGACCGGCTCTTCCGCCGGGGGGCTCGCCATCATCAAGTACCGCGCCGCCCGCAACTGCTCGGCGAGGGCGTCCCGTTGGGTCTTTGCCTTTTCGAGCATTGCCCGCATATCGGCCGAGCTCATCGCGAACCCCTGCCCGCCGGCCGGCGGCGGTCCCGAACTCGGCATGTCCGTCGCCCAGAAGCCGATCCCGCTGAAGATCGAGCCCGTCATCGTCCTCCCCCTAACCCGTTCAGGGTCGCGTACAGCACCTCGGTCAGCGCACCCCAGGTCCCCGGCTGGAAGCTGACCATCCGCTCGCGCCCCGGGTACACGTAGGTCAGCACGCGCCCGGCCCCGGCCACGTCCACCGCGGTGATCGGCGCGCTGCGCGATCCCCGATTCACGGCGTAGCACTGGTGCAGCCCCGTCCGCGGAGACGCCATCAGCCGGCGCGCCCACGGCAGCGGGTCACGGCCTCGGTCCGAGGTCTGGTCCTCCAGGTCGTACGACTCCTCCACCGCCCGGCCCGAGAACCGCGCCTCCGGGATCGACACCGCGTCGATGCGGGCGGGCGGCACCGGCGGCAGCACGTCCACCAGCGACTCCGCGAGCCGCGGCGGTTCGACGACGTCGATCCGGACCGTGTCGTCCTTCCGGATCAGCCGGAGCGCGTCCGGCCCGGAGGCGGACACGAGCACCGCGCCCGACTCGTCCGCTTCGATGTCGCCCAGCCACGCCGTGAACTGGTGGGTGCCCCGCGCCAAGACGCGCAGGACGTCGCGGAATTCCCGCGTCAACGTGCCGCCCGCCGCGAGGCGGAGTGACGTCAACACGTCGAGGACGTCCGCGTCGAGGCGCTTGCGGGTTTCGTCGCCGAGCCAGAGGTTGTCCGCGCCGAGGACCGCCGGGGGTGGGCCGTGGCGCTCCCACTCCCACGCGGTGAGCAGCGCGGCTTTGGGCAGGAAGATCACAGCCCGATCACCGGGGGCACGGTCCGCTCGTCGGACCCGCCGAAGATGCTCTCCGGATCCGCTTCCACCAGGTACGACGCGCGCTGGTGCTCCGCGTCCTCCTCGCCCTTGCCACCCTTGGCGCCCTGGCCCATGCCGCCCATCCCCGGCGAGCCCGGTTTGCCCGCAGCGCCGCCGCGGAGCCCGCCGGCCGCGCCCGGACGGCCTTCGCCCGGCAGGCCGGATCCGGTGGCCGAACCCGGACCGCGGGCACCCGAGCCCGGGCCGCCGCCCGGCCCGGTGCCGCCGCTCGCGCCGGACGACGAGCCCGGCCCGAACCCGCCGCCACCAGGGCCGAAGCCCGGCCCGAAGCCGGGACCGAACCCGCCGCCGGGACCCGAACCGGGGCCGAACCCGCCCGGACCGGTTCCCGGCGGCTGGTAGTCCGGTGGGAACTGCGTGGACGGCGGTACGTAACTCTGCGCGCGAACGCTGTCGTCCAGGCCGGACGAGCCCGGTGGCGTGACGTGCCCCGGTGGCGTCACCTGCCCCGGAGGCGTCACCTGCCCGGGTGGCGGCGTGACCGGCGGGTGGACCGCCGGCGGCGGCTGGACCTGGGCGCCGATCGACCGATCGTCGTCGCCACCGCCCGACGTCCGCTTGCGTGGCGGCGGCTCGACCGGCTTCTTCGGGTCCTGCACCGTGAAGTCGCCACCGGTGTACTCGCGGAGCTGGCCGTAGTCGATCGTGCGGGCCGCGGTGTTCGAGCTGGACTGCTGCGAATACGCGTTGTACCGCTCGACGTTCTCCTGGGCCTTCCGGTTGTACTGGTTGATCTTGTCTTCGGTGTCGGTGTCCCACGGCGTCGCGACGTCCCAGGCGCTGCGCGTCGGCGGCTGGTCCGTGACGTCCGGGTGCAGCGAGTTCTTCATCTGGTGGAACTGGTCGATCTGCGCCTGGGCCAGCGTCGAGTTGCGGTCCAGGGTCGTGGATGCCGAAGTCGCCGACGCCGTCAACGGCTGGAGCCGCTCCCGCGCCGCGTCCGACGCGCCGCCCGTCCACGCGGATTCGAGACCGGACGTCAGTTCCCGCGTGCCCTGCTCGAGCTGACGCTGGTACGTCGACTGGTCGACACCGGCCTGGTGGACCTTCTGCAGCGACTCGGTGCCGGGTCCGCGCATCACGGCCTGGACCAGCTGGCCGGGCGAAAGGCCCGAAGCCTGCGGGTTCGCCGCCCCGGTCCCGGTCTGCGAGCCGAGGTACGCGCCCGCGATCGCCCCCGGCACCCCGCCCGCGAGCAGGCCGACGCCCGCGCCGGTCAAGACGTTTCCGAGCCGCTCACCACCCGACTGGACGGCGTGCGCGATTTCCGACCCGGCGTGCTTGGCAGCGTCGAGCATGTCACCGAACAACCCCACCGAACCGCGCTCCCCTCGCGTTCGATTTCCCCTCTTGCGTCACGGACGATACCGCACCGGTCACCCACCGTGGGAAGAACCGACCAGGTCAGGGGATCGCACCTGCCACCGCGCGGCACCGTCCTCGGTCCAGAAGAACCCGAAGGTCGCGATCCGGCCGACGAGGTACCAGACCAGCAAGCCACCGGGAACGACGCCACCCCGGCGAGCAGCCCACCCGGCCTCGGCTCGGCACCCAGCCACCGCCGCGCGAGCCGTTGCCGGGCCCGCGCGGACACCGGGTTGACCGCCCGGGCGGGTGGGGAAAACCGGAAGTCCGCCGAATCTGTCGGACCCGTGTGCCACACTCGGTCGCCGTACGGTCACTGACGTGAACGGGGAGGTTCGCGTGTCGAATCCTGAGCAACTGCTGGCGAGCTTCGACGCCAAGATCGCCGAGGTCAAACAGCGGGGCGACCGCATGCAAGCCGAGATGGCGACGGTCTCGGTGGCCGAGCGCAGCCAGGACGGTCAGATCGCGGTCAAGGTCAACCACCTCGGCAACCTCGTCGGCCTGGAGATCGGGCACGCGGTGCGCGAAAAGGCGAACCTCGCCGACGAAATCCTGCGGACCGTCCAGCGCGCCCAGAGCAAGCTGGCGGGTGCCGTGCAGGCCGGGATGCCGTCGATCGCGGGCACCGAGACCATGACCGAGCTGGTCCAGCAGCTCCACCGCGAATTTCCGGAGCCGGAGCCCCAGGGCTTCGTGGACGGTGGCCACGCGGCGCCCGAGAACGACGGTTCGCGCTTCATCGCCGAGGAAGAGCCACCGGCGCCGCCGAAGCCGAAACCGGCGCCGCCGCGCCGCGCGCCCGAGCCCGGCACCGACGACGACTACTTCAGCGACGGCGACTACCTGCGCTGACCAGGGCAACGAGGGAGGGGAACACCGTGAACGACCCGCAGCCGGACGTCCGGATCAAGCCGGAGCAGTTGCTGTCGCACGCGAAGAAGCTCGAACCGTTCGTCGACCGGTTCGCGAAGACGCTGGACGCGGCGGCCCAGGTCGTCGACCCGATGGCGTTCGGCCTCGTCGGCCAGGCCTGCGGACTGGGTGCGCTGTGCGCCGTCGCGCAGACCCTGGGGAGCGACTCCATCGGGCACGCGAAGAACGTGGCCCAGGAGCAGATCGACCGCGTGCGCACGTGGTCGCAGCACGTCGACTGGCGCGAGCAGGACGTCAAGGCGAGCCTGGAAGGCATCCACCTTGACTGAGAACGCGTTGGTGACGGAAGCCAAGAAGAAGGTCGACGAAGGGTCTTCGGCGCTCGAAGGCGCCGGGATGGCGCAGGACTTCTGGGACGTGGCGACGAAAGCCGCCGACGGCGACTGGACGGAAGGCCTGCTCAACCTGGGCTTCGGTGCGGCCGGCGTGATGGACTTCCTCCGGGACCCGATCGCCGGTCTGGCCAGCATGGGGCTCGGCTGGCTGATCGAGCACGTCGAGTTCCTGCGCGCCCCGCTCGACTGGGTGACCGGCAACCAGGAACAGCTCGACGTCATGCAGGAGACGTGGAGCGGCATCAGCGACGAGATCGACGCCGTCGCCAAAGACCTCCTGGAGACCGTGAAGGCCGACAGCGCGGAGTGGCAGGGGCAAGGTGCGGACGCCTACCGCGCGTTCGCCGCTCAGCTCGGCGACATGTACTCCGGCGTCGCCGGTGGCGCGAAAGCCGTCTCCGTCCTGATCGACGTCTGCAAGAGCATCCTGAACGTCGTGCGCAGCGTGCTGCGGGACCTGCTCACCGAGTGCATCGGCAAGCTGATCAGCATCCTCATGCGGTACCCGGGCCCCGCCGCGCCGGCGGGCCTGGCCGGTGAAGGCACGGCCGAGATCGTCAGCTGCGGCACGCGGATGTCGGAGTGGCTGCAGAAGCTCATGCGGGCCTTTCAGAAGGGCATCAGCCAGTTCAACCACCTCAGCGGGCTCTTCCGGACCGTCGGCCAGAAGCTGCTCGCCGCGCTGCAGGACGCGGCTCGCGCGGCGCCGGGCATCTTCAAGGACGGGCTGAAGGAGCTGCCGAAGGCGCTCGGCGAAGAGGCAGGTAAGGAAGCGGGCAAGAAGACGGCGGGCGCCTACGACGAGGCCGACAAGAACTACCGCGAGAACCACTACAACGAGAAGAAGCCGGCGGCCACGGAACCCGTCTTTCAGCAGCAGGGCGGGCAGCGCATCTCCGGGTCGATCTAGCGCCGTGGTGTCGACGACTCCCGGCGGCCCGGAAACGGCCGTGGTGCAGGTGCGGCTGCCGATCCACAACCCGCCGGCCGAACTGAAGACGGCCGTCGGGTGCATGGCGTTCCTCGGTCTCGTGCTCGCGGTCGCGGCGGGCCTGCTGGCGTGGGTACGCAGCGGGGATCCGGTCATGCACCTGGTCTCGCCCGCGCTCGGCCTGCTGGCCCTGCTGTGCTTCTGCGGCAAGCCGATCCTCGGGCGCTACCTCCGCCGCCACGGCGCGCTGGTCACCGCGCGGGTCGAATTCGGTCCCGACGGGTTCCGGCAGCCGCTCGAAGACAAGACGACGCTCGTCCTGCCCTGGAACGACGTCCGGCGGTTCGTCTTCCGCGAAGGGCAGCCGAACGAGCGGGTCGCGCTCGCGGTTTCCCTCGTCGACGACGAGGCCATCCGCAACCTGAACCCCAGCTGCCGGCACAAGTCCGAGGACGGCCTCATCTTGTCGTCGGCGCTGGCCAGGGAAGAAGCCGAAAAGGCGCTGGCGGCGATCGAGCGGTACCGCCCCGGCCTCGCGCGGTGGAACTCCAAGAACGTCCGGCGCGGCGGCTTCGGCGTGCCGAACCCGGTGAAGCGGCTGGTCAAACGCTGGAGCTCGGATCAGGCGCGCACGATCATCCGCGCCGAGCAGGCTTCCGCCGGCCGGTTGGCCATCCTGTGGGCGGCGTGGCTCGCCGTAATCGCGGACTTCGTGGCGCCGGCCTTCTACGACATCCCACCGGGCATCCCGCTGCCGGTCGCGGTGGCGATCTGGGTACTCCTCTACCTGACGCGCTACCGGGGCGACTTCGGCGAATTCGCCCTGACCGCCGGCACGATCACCTGGCGTCCCAAGGAAGGCGACCCGGTCTTGGTACGGCGCGCCGACCTCGCCCGGCTGACGGTCGAGCCCTCGGCGAAGCAGGCCACGCGCCACTACGTTTCGGTCCACGCGACCCTCCGCCGAGGCGAGAACCGGCCGCTGGCAGCGAAGGTTTCGCCGGGCGCAGCCAAGAACGTGCTGCGGCTGGTGACGGTGTGAACGAGAGCGTCGTCGTTTCGCGGACGGAGGGCCGCCCTTGGCTCGTCGCCGGAGCCCGGGTTCCAGTGCCGCCACCGGCAGCGCTCCACCGCCCGTCGAAGGGACTCAAGGCACACATCCGTGAGGTGCTGCCGGGCGGAATCGCTTGGCCGGGATGAGTTCGGTGCCGGTCGGCTTCGAGTCCGTTCCCTGCGTCCGGCGCCCGCGGTGGGGAAAGATCGCCGTCCAGACGATGGTCGCCGAGGCGGATCGGCTTCTACTGGTCCTGCACCGCCGACGTGACGACCGAGAACGGTGCGATCCGGCCGGTGCGGTTCCGCTTGAACGAGCTGACGCCGGACGACATCGGCAAGCCGGTACCGGTGGAGGGAAGCCGGCGTGCCGCCGACAGGCTGGTGGTGTGGTGGGCGATCGCCCCGGGCGTCGTTCTCGTTCTCGGCCTCGGCGCCTGGTCCGTGCTGCACCGGCGCAAGCGATTGCGTCATCGCGTCTCGCCGTGGCAGCCGACCTCCAGGCTCGTGGCGCCGACCTGCGTACTGGCTGCCGGAGCCGGACCGGGCGGTGGGCGCGGGCGCCGGAAGATCGCGCCGGCCGAGTGGTCGGCCCAGCGGTACTGGCGGCTCGCCGGCTCGATCATGGTGGCTGGTGCGGTCTGCGCCGTCGCCGGCGCGTTCGCCGGGGCCGCCGACGCGCGGGAGGTCCTCACCACGCTGGGCTTGCTGGGCCTCGCCGCCCCGCTCTTGCTCTACCCCTTCACGCCTCGGGCCTACCGTTCGAACGAGAACGCCACCGCCGTGATCATTTCGGGCGACGGCATCGGCTGGCGCCGCCGTGGCGAGACGACGTTCGACCTCGATTGGGCCGAAGTGGCCGAGGTCAGGGTGACGACGATCGACCACGACGGCCTCGTCCTGCGGGTGGTCGATCTGTTCCTCGCCGACGGACGGCACGGCGATCTGCGGGGCCTGTGGCAGCTCGGCGCCCAGCTGGGCGAGCACCGTTTGCCGGGTGAGAAGGGGGCGTACCGGCTGCCGGAGGCGTTCAGCGACGCCGCCGCCCGGCAGGTCCGGGAGGCGATGCTCGCGTACCGGCCGGACCGGTACCGCGAGTTCGCGGCGGGCCTCGAAGGGGCGCCGCCGACGCCGATCACTCGGGGGGCTACGTGATCGGCGCCGGCGACCCGATGCCCTGTCCGGCTCGCGCCGGTCGGGGCAACGTCACCACCACGTCGAGCGTGATGACGCACCTGGAGAGCGGGACCGGTCCGTGAAGTGACGGCCGGGGGACGGACATCCCCCGATCGAGTGACGGGCATCCGCTGCTCGCATGATTGTCGCACTCAGCCCCGGATAAGTTACAAAAACCTTCACTTTCCTCTTGCCCGCCGGTCCTGACCTGGACCGGACCGGGTTTCTGGCACAGTTCGGGGATGAACTCCGACGTGCTCGTTGTGGGATCCGCCAACGCCGACCTCGTCGTCGCGGTGGATCGGCGGCCGGGTGGTGGGGAGACCGTGCTGGGTGGGGACACCGTGCTCTCGCCGGGCGGCAAAGGCGCCAACACGGCGGTCGCGGCCGGCCGGCTCGGAGCGGACGTCGCGCTGCTCGGTGCCGTCGGCGACGACACCTACGGCCGGTTGCTGCTCGACTCGCTGCGCGCCGCCGGCGTCGACACCGGGCTCGTGCGCACCAGCGACCGGCCGACCGGGATCGCCTACATCACCGTCACCCCGGACGGCGAGAACTCGATCCTCGTCTCCCCCGGCGCCAACTCGAGCCTCGAACCCGATGACGTCGACGCCGTCTTCGACGGGGTGGAGGTCGTGGTCCTCTCGCTCGAGGTGCCGCTGCCGACCGTCGAGCACGCCGTCGCGCGCGCCGCCGAACACGGCGTCAAGGTGCTGCTGAACCTCTCGCCCGCGGCGAAGCTCTCGTCCGCGACGCTGGCCAAGCTCGACGTCCTGCTGGTCAACGAGCACGAAGCCGCGTGGCTGACCGGGCCGGGCGCCGACTTCACCAAGCTGCTCGGCCTCGGACCGCGGGCCGCCGTCGTCACGCTCGGGGCGGCCGGAGCGGTTGTCGTCGAGGCCGGCGGGGTCACCGAAGTCGCGTCGCCGGCGGTCGAGGCCGTCGACACCACCGGTGCCGGGGACGCCTTCGCGGGCGCACTCGCCGCGTCCCTCGCCGACGGCGCCGACCTGGTCACCGCGGCCCGGCGCGCGGTGCGGGTCGCCGCGTTCAGCGTGACGCGGCCCGGTGCGCAGCCGTCCTACCCGACCGGCGCGGACCTGGCGGAATGATCGCGCCGTCGCGCGTGTTGCCCGTCACATGGGCGACTCTTTCGGTTCGGCCTGGTGGCGCGGCTACGCCGCTCAGCTGAGGGCGATCGCCGAGGCCAGACGGCCCGACCACCTCGCGATCATGCCGCTCGAGGAGACCCTCAAGGCGCTCGGCAAGCAGACCGAGCTCGACGAAGGCGTCTACGACGTGCCGCTGGAGGGCGTCGTCGGCACGGTCGCCCGCGCCGGGGACTTCGACCGCGAGTTCCGGCCGCGCAACCGGGCCCTGCGCGACCGCTGGGAGCACCTGACGCGGACGTCGGCGGACCTGCCGCCGGTGCGGCTCGTGCGGCTGTCCGACATGTTCTTCGTCGAGGACGGCCACCACCGCGTGGCCATCGCCCGCGCCCGCGGCGCCCGGGCCATCCGCGCGCGGGTCCGCTGGATCAGCACGGTCGCCTGCGCGCTGCGCTGCCTGACGCTCGCCGACCTGCCGTCGAAGACCGCCGAGCGGATGTTCCTCGAGCGCGTGCCGCTGCCCGACGACGTCCGCCTCGGGCTGTGGCTCGACGACCCGGCCGACTGGTTCCGGCTCGCCGACTCGGCCGAGGCCTGGGGATTCCGCCGTATGCTGGCCGGACGGCCGGTCCACAGCCGCGGCGAACTGGCTGAAGCCTGGTGGCGCGAGGAGGTCGGGCCGGTGCTCGAACAGGTCAAGCAACGTGGTTTGTGCCCGCCACCACGAGATATCCAGACGTATCTGAGCTATGGTCTAGACCATGTCTGACTCTCTGTCCGGGGTCGCCGTCAGCCCCGGCCGTGCCAGTGGTCCCGTCGTCCGCGTCGCGGAGCCGCTCGGCGAACCCGCCGCCACCCCGGCCCCGGCCGATCCGGCCGCCGAAGCCGCCCGGATCGCCCCCGCCGCCGCGATCGTCGCCGGCCGCCTGGAGAAACAGGCCGAGACCGCGACCGGCGAAGCGGCGACGATCCTGATCACGACCGCCGCGATGGCCGCCGACCCGGCGCTCGCTTCGCAGGCAGAACAGCTGGTCAAGACGCAGAGCCTGCCCGCCGCGCGCGCCGTCTACCAGGCCGCCGAGGGCTTCGCCGAAGCGCTCGCCGCGGCCGGCGGGTACATGGCCGAGCGCGTCCGCGACGTCCGCGACGTGCGTGACCGCCTGATCGCCGAGCTGCTCGGCATCGCGCCCCCCGGCGTGCCCGAGCTGACGTCGCCGACCGTGCTGGTCGCCCGCGACCTCGCCCCGGCCGACACCGCGGGCCTCGACCCGGCGAAGGTCCTCGCCCTGGTCACCGAAGAGGGCGGCCCGACCAGCCACACCGCGATCCTGGCGCGCGCGCTCGGCATCCCGGCCGTCGTCGCGGTGCGCGGGCTGCTGGCGCTGGACGCGCAAGCGCTTGCGGTCGACGGCGACACGGGCGTCGTCGAGGTCGCGGACCCGTCGGCGCCGGTCGTCACGGCGACGGTGGCCCGGCTCGCCGACTGGAACGGTACGGGCGCGACGGCCGACGGCCACCGCGTGAAGGTCTACGGCAACGTCGGCTCCCCGGCCGACGCCCAGGCCGCGGCGGACGCGGGCGCCGAGGGCGTCGGCCTGTTCCGCACCGAGTTCTGTTACCTGGACGCCTCCGACGAGCCGTCGGTCGCCGATCAGCGCGCGGCGTACACGGCGGTGCTCACGCCGTTCCGCGGCAAACCGGTCATCGTCCGCACGCTGGACGCGGGCGCCGACAAGCCGCTGGCCTTCCTCTCCCCGGAGGTGGAGCCCAACCCGGCGCTCGGCGTCCGCGGGCTGCGCGTGGCGTTCGACCGCCCCGAGGTGCTCGACCGCCAGCTCGAAGCGATCGCGGGCGCGGCCGAGGATTCGGGCGCCGAGGTCTCGGTGATGGCCCCGATGGTCGCGACGGTCGAGGAAGCGGCCTGGTTCGCCGACCGCGTCCGCGCGGCGGGCATCCCCCGGGCGGGCGTGATGATCGAGATCCCGGCGGCCGCGCTGAGCGCCCGCGAGATCCTCGAAGCGGTCGACTTCGTCTCGGTCGGCACGAACGACCTGGCCCAGTACACGTTCGCGGCGGACCGCCAGCTCGGCGCGGTCGCGAAGCTCAACGACCCCTGGCAGCCGGCCCTCCTGCGCCTGCTGAAGCTGATCGGCGACGCGGCGAAGGCCACGGGCAAGCCGGCGGGCGTCTGCGGCGAGGCGGCGGCGGACCCGCGCCTGGCCCTGGTCCTGGCCGGGCTGGGCCTGACCAGCTTGTCGATGAACGCGCCGGCGGTCCGCACGGTCGGCGCCGGCCTGGCCGCCACGACGCTCGCGGAGTGCGAAGGCTTGGCGAAGGCAGCGCTGGCGACCTCGGACCCGGCGGCGGCACGCGCGGCCGCTCGCCCCTGATCGACGGGGAGCGGGCGGCCGAGGTTGGGCGCCGCCCCCCAACTTTCAGTCTATCGGTCATCACCGACCGTTCCGACCTGTGCGAACCTGGCCGCACGGGGTTGTCCACATTGTTCGAGGGGTGTGGACAACCCCGGCCTCGCGAAAAACCTCCCCGGGGTCTGTCGATCCCGGTCCTTCCCGCTCGACGAACTGGTGCAAGCACCCCAGCCGAGTCGGGAGGACCCTCACATGACCGCCATCATCTCCGCTCCGGTTGCCGAAGTCAGGGCCGGGCGCCGGGCGTGGGTCGGGCTGGCCGTGCTGGCCCTGCCAGCTCTGCTCGTTTCGCTCGACGTCTTCGTCCTGGTCCTCGCGCTGCCGAAGCTCGCCGTCAGTCTGCACGCCGATGGGACCGAACAGCTCTGGATCATGGACACCTACGGCTTCATGGTCGCCGGGTTCATGGTCACCATGGGGACGCTCGGGGACCGGATCGGCCGGCGGAAACTCCTGCTCATCGGGGCCGCCGCCTTCGGGGTCGCCTCCGTCGTCGCCGCCTTCTCCACCAGCGCCGCCATGCTCATCGTCGCGCGGGGGGCGCTCGGGATCGCCGGGGCGACGCTCGCTCCCTCCACCCTCTCGCTGATCGGGGCCATGTTCGAGAACCCGCGACAGCGTGCCGAAGCGATCGGGATCTGGGCCGGGTGCTTCACCGTCGGGGCGATCATCGGGCCGGTCGTCGGCGGGTTCATGCTCGAGCACTTCTGGTGGGGTTCGGTCTTCCTGCTCGGCGTCCCCGCGATGGTCCTCCTGCTGGTCATCGGCCCGAAGCTGCTGCCCGAGTACCGCGACGAAACCGCCGGGCGGCTCGACCTGCCCAGTGTCGGGCTCTCGCTCGCCGCCATCCTGCCCGCCGTCTACGGCGTCAAGGAGCTCGCTCGCGACGGCGTCCATCTCACACCCGTGCTCGCGCTGGTGATCGGCGGACTCGTCGGGTACGTCTTCGTGAAGCGGCAGCGGACGCTCGCAGAGCCGCTGATCGACTTCAGCCTCTTCGCCGCGAAGGCGTTCCGGACCGCGCTCGGCGGGATGCTGCTGTTCAGCATGCTCGGGGGGACCACGATGCTGTTCGTCGCGCAGTTCTTCCAGGTCGCGCAGCAGCTCTCGCCGGTCGGGGCCGCCCTCGGGCTGCTGGCGGGGATGGCCGCCTCGACCGTCAGCTTCCTCGCCGCTCCCGTGCTCGTTCGCCGCGTCGAGCCGCGGGTGCTGATCGCCGGTGGGGTCGCGCTCGCCGCGGCCGGGATGGCGATCCTCGCGTTCGTCGAGCCGGCCGGTGGACCCGCGTGGCCCGCGCTCGGGTTCGCCGTGACGTCGCTGGGGGTCGGGCCGATGGTCGCGCTGGGGACCGATCTCGTCGTCGGGTCGGTTCCGGTGCGCAAGGCCGGGGCCGCCTCCGCGCTCGCGCAGACCGTCAACGAGTTCGGGTACTCGCTCGGGCTCGCGACCGTCGGGACGCTGGGCAGCGCCGTCGTCCGGGCGTACGGGTTCGCCAGCGGGCTGCACGTCGTCGCCGGGCTCGCCGCCGTCGCGTTCGCCGTGCTCGTGCGGTTCGTCCTGAAGAACCTGCGGACCGCCTGAGCCGAACACGAAGGCCTCCCCGCCCGATGCCTGGGCGGGGAGGCCTCCTTGACGCCGGGGGCAGAGGGACCCCGGCTAGCCGAAGAGCCCGCGCCGCGGGTGGCGGATGACCAGCGAACCGCCGTGGACGCGGCCGCTCAGCACGTAGCGCGGGTTGCCCATCCGGCCGTTGCTGCGCGTCTTGTCCTCCATCGCGCCGAACTTGACGTCGCTGATCGCGTTGAGGTCGACCGCGGCGTGCTCCGGGATGATGATCTCGACCGAACCCCACTTGGCGTCCAGCTCGATGTGCACCACCGGCGACTGCACCTGGGCCTCGGTGAAGTCCAGCTTCGTCGACCCGTACTTGTTGCGGACGACCAGCTCGGGCGGCACCACCCACGGCCCGCCGCGGTGCAGCGAGGAGTACTTGGCGTTGAGCTCGAACCGGCGGCCCGGCGCGTAGCCCACCGGCGGCGGCGCGTACGCCGGAGCGGCGGTGACGGCCGCGTTCGGGTGGTACAGCCCGGCGAGGTCGGCCAGCACGGCGTTCAGCTCGCCGCGCGTCCTCGACGCCAGCGCGCGGTCGGTCCGCTCGGTGAACTCGTCGAGGTCGATCATGCCGCGGCCGATCGCCTTCTGGAGCACGCCGACGACGTGTTCGCGCTCGTCGTCGGACACCCGGAGGTCGCGCTCGCTCAACGGCTTGGTTTCGGTGGCCCGGTCGGCCGCCGCGTTCTCTTCCTCGCCCATGGTCACGATGGTAGAACCGGATCCCACCAGGCAGATCGGGGGAAAACCCTGAACGGACCCGTAGTTCGCGGTGCCGCTCTCGGGGCGGCGCTGGTCCTGCTGTCCGGGTGCACCGGCGAAACCACCCCGCCGCCGCCGGCCACGACGACCGCACCGCCCCCGACGACGGCGTCGCTGCCGGAAGGCCTCACCGGCGTCCGGGCGACCGGCGGGATCGGGGTCACGGCGTTGCTCCCCACCACCGGCCCGACCCTGTTCGACGCCGACCGCGGCGCCGCCGCCACGCCACCCGGCTACCCCGGTGGTGACACCGGCCTGAGCGTCGTCCGGGTCGGGACGGGCGCCGTCCTGACGACCTTCCCGCCCGACACCCACAGCATCGAGCCGTTCGAAATCCTCGGCTACACCGGCCCGTCGACGCCGCCGCGCTCGCTCGGCCGCGCCTGGTCGGTCGCGCCGGACGCCGCCGGCCAGGGCGTCTGGCTGATCCGGCAGGACGCGCCCGACAACTGCCGGCTGCAGCACGTGCCCCTCGCCGGCGGCGAGCCCGACCGCGGCCAGCCCGCCAGCTGCCGCACCCGGGTCCGCGCCGAAACCGCGCACGGCCTGCTGATCACCATCAACTCCGGCGCCGCCGAGTCGACCGACGCGCTGATCGACCCGGCCACCGGCCGCACGGTCGAGCAGGCCCCGCGCATCCTCGCCGTCGCCGGCGACCGGATGCTGCTCGACGGCCTCACCGACCTCACCCTCGTCGACCTGCGCGACCGCGGCCGCAAGCGGCTCAGCCGTCCGTCGATCGGCGGCCAGCCGACCGTGGTCGCATCGCGCGACGGCGCCTGGATCGCGGCCGACTTCGCCAACGCCGCCTACCGCGGCACCAGCACCCAGCTCCGGGACGTCTGGCTGCTCCGCCCGGACACGCTGACCTGGGAACACGCCCCGGGCATGCCGTACGTGACCGAGCACCTCAAGCGCAACGGCGGCCTCGACTGGACCGCGAACGACGACCTCGTGCTCGCCGACGGCGTCATCGGGGCCTGGCACCCGGGCGAGCCGCGGTGGCGCCTCGGCTCGGCCACCCTGCCGGCCGGCGACTGGTCGGGCCTCGCCGTCCTCCCGTGAGGGTCACTCCCCGTCGAGGCCGTGCTCGATCGCGTAGCGGGCCAGCTCGACGCGGTTGTGCAGCTGCAGCTTCCGCAGCGTCGACTGGACGTGGTTCTCCACCGTGCGGTGCGACAGCACCAGCCGCTCGGCGATCTGCCGCGCGGTCAGCCCCTTCGCGACCAGCCGCAGGACGTCGGTTTCGCGCTCGGTCAGCCGGGGCGGCTCGGCGCCGCCGGCCGGCGCGTCCGCCATCCGCCGGTACTCGCCGAGCACCAGCCCGGCCAGTCCCGCGGTGAACACCGGGTCGCCCGCCGCGGTCCGGTGCACGGCGTCCACCAGCTCCGCCGACGACGCCGACTTGACCAGGTAGCCGGACGCGCCGGCCTTCACCGCCTCCAGGACGTCCTTGTGCTCCCCGCTCGCCGACAGCACCAGCACCTTCGTCGACGGCAGCGCCGCGGTGATCTCGCGGGTGGCGTCCACGCCCGAGGTGGTGCCCAGGTTGAGGTCCATCAGCACGACGTCCGGCAGGACGGTCCGCGCGATGCGCAGCGCCGCGTCGGCGTCCGGCGCGGTCGCCTTCACGTCGAAGCCGTGCTCGGTCAGGTCGCGGGCCACCCCGTCGCGCCAGATCGGGTGGTCGTCGACCACCATGACCGAAATCCGCGCCTCGCTCATTGCGCACCCCTCGTGCTCGGCACCCTGACCTCCCACTCCGTGCCCCGGCCGGGCCCGGTGTCGAGGGTCGCGCTCCCCCCGAGATCGCGGACCCGCCCCCGGATGGATTCCACCACGCCGAGGTGCCCGTCCGCTGCCGCTCGCTCGAGAACGCCGTCCGGAATGCCCGGTCCGTCGTCGCGGACGCTCACCACGACTTCGCCGCCCAGGTCCTCCAGCAGCACCCACGCGTGCGCGCCCGGCCCGGCGTGCTTCTCGACGTTCGCCAGCGCTTCGCGGGTGACGGCGGCGAGCTCTTCGGTGACGTGGGCCGGCAGTTCGACGTCGTCGGCCGGGGTCGAGACCTGCACCGACGACGTCGCGAGCAGCTGCAGGGCCGCGCGCAGGCTCAGCGTTCCGCTGTCGTTCGGCGTCAGCGGCTCGGTCGTCACCAGCGACCGCAGCGCGATCTCCTGCTCGCCGGCCAGCCGCGCGAGCTCCGCCGCTTCGCCGCCGACCTCGTTGCCGCGTTTGCGGACCCGGGCGAGCACCTGCAGCACGCTGTCGTGGATCGACCGGGCCAGCCGCTCCCGCTCGGCCGTCGCGGCTTCCTTGCGCAGCGCCTGCTCCAGCCGCGCCGCGGACCGGCGGCCCATCGTCGCGGCCATCCCGACCAGCAGACCGGCGGCGGCGAGCAGGACGCCGTCACGGGCGACGTCGAGGTCGAACTTCTCCCGCGCCAGCCCGGTCGCCACGCCGACGACCAGCCCGGCCAGCACGCCACCGCTCGCACCGAAGCGCGCGCCGGCGGCGACCGGGGGCACGGCCGCCCAGACCGTGGTGATGAGCGGGACGTTCAGCGCGAACTGCGCGTCGCTGAGCACCCACGGCGAGGTCAGCAGCAACGCCGTCGTGAACGCCAGGTCGACGACGACCAGCGCCGGCGGCCGCGTCCGCTCGCGCAAGTAGAGGAAGCTGGTGACGACCGACCAGGCGGCCATCGCGCCGACGATCGCCCACGCCAGCCATTCGCGCTGGTAGTGACCGCTTTGGACGATCACGGTGCCGCAGGCGAACGCCCAGGTGAGCCAGCGGAACGCGAGCACGCCCCGCCACATCGGCGTGATCGGGTCCGGTGACCGCCGGGTGGTCACGGCTTGTCGTCGCGCTTCGGCGGCTCCGCCGTCGAAGCGTCGGCTTCCTCCTCGGCGACCGTCGCGATTTCGGCCTTCGGGCCCCCGGGTTCGGCGTCGTTCGGCTGCGCGGCCTGGTCCTTGAGGACGTCCACCTCGGCCGGGTCGGGGTTGGTCTCGTGCAGCAGCGACCGGACGCCGGCGTTGAGCACCGCCAGCAGCGGCACGGCGAGCAGCGCGCCGGCGATCCCGCCCGCGACCAGGCCGGCGGTGATGGCCAGGACGACGGCGAGCGGGTGCAGTTTCACCGCCCGCCCGAGCAGCAGCGGCTGCAGGATGTGGCTCTCCAGCTGCATCACGCCGATCACGATGGCCAGCACGATCACCGCACCGATGACCCCGTTCGTCACCAGGGCGATCAGCACCGCGACACCACCGGCGATGACGGCGCCGATGATGGGGATGAACGCGCCGATGAAGACCAGTGTCGCCAGCGGGATCACCAGCGGCACGCCCACGATCCACAGGCCGACCCCGATGCCGACCGCGTCGACCACGGCGACCGCGGCCGTCGCCCGCACGTAGCTGACCAGCGACGCGAACCCGCGGCGCCCGGCGACGTCGACGCGGTTGCGGACCCGCCGCGGCGCGGCGCGGACCAGGAACGTCCAGATGCCTTCGCCACCGCTGAGGAAGAAGATCGTGATGAACAGCGTCAGCAGGAAGCCGGTGAGGATCTCGCCGACGGTGCTCGCCGTCGTCAGCGCGGTCGTCGTGATGGACGCCTGGTTGTTCTGGATGAAGCCGATCGCCTGGTTGATGAAGTCCTGGATCTGCTCCTGACGCAGGTGCGGCGGGCCGTTGAGCAGCCACTCCTTGATCTGGTTGAGGCTGTCGTTGAGCTGCTTCTGCAGCTGGGGCAGGCCGGAGGAGAACTGCGTGATGACGAACGTCAGCAGGCCGCCCAGCACCGCCAGCCCGGCGACCAGCACGATCGCCGTCGCCAGCCCGCGCGGGAACTTCACCGCGACCAGCTTCTGCACCGCCGGCGCCAGCAGCGCGGACAGCAGCAGGGCGATGGACAGCGGGATGATCACGACCGAGAGGTAGCCGATCACCCACACCACGGCGTACAGCGCGGCGATCACCACGATGAACCGCCACGCCAACGCCGCGCTGATGCGCAGGCCCCGGGGGATCAGCCCGGTGATGTCCTCGTGCTCCGGCAGGAACGGGTCTTCGCGTCGCGCGTGGCTCACCGGCTCACCGTACTGGCAACACCGCCCGATTCGGCCGCTTTCCGACAGCCGAGTCCGACACGCGGACCGGCCAGCCGTGATCACCCGCCGTGAAAGCCGATCGCACGCTGTGTTCTTCACACGATGGGGGCATCAAGTCGTGTCGAGGGTGCGGGCGGCGTCGCGGATTTGGTTAGGTCGCTCCCGTAACGGCACATCGCCGGACACCCACCGAACTCTTGGAGACGCACCAGTGGCCGACCACGCGACGAACGAGGGGCAGGGCGCCAAGCGCGCCGGCCGCTTCTTGTCGCGTGCGCTGCTGGTGCTCGGCGGGGCCGTGGCCGGCACCGCCGCCGCCTGGCTCGTCTCGGGTGCGGCCGCTTCCGCGGACACCGTCGACGTGGCCCCCGCCCCGATCGCCGCGGCCGCCACCGGCAGCATCGGCGACGTGAACAGCGGTGCCTCCGAAGCGGCGACCGACGTCTCCGCGTCGAGCTGCCAGCAGGACGCCACGTCGTGGAGCGAGCCGTGCGCCCGCACCCTCGGCCACGAGGTCTCCGACCGCGTCAGCGACTCGGTTTCGGACCTCGCCGAGGACGCCGTTGTGAGCCCGGCGTCCCGCACGCTCGGCGCGGTCGAGCACATCGTCCGCGAGCCGCAGGACACCCGCGAGGTCCTCGAGCAGACCTTCACCCCCGAGCCGGGGCACGACGTGCTGCAGCTGCTCGACCCGGTCGGCCACGGCGACCTGATCCCGCTCCCGGGGCACGCCCCGGTCGAGCCGGAGCCGGTCACCACGGGCCTCGGCCAGACCACGGACACGGTCGCCGTCTCGACCGTCCAGCTCCCCGCCGCGTTGCGAGCCCCGCTCGCGATGCCGACGGGTTTCCAGCACGAAGACGGCACCGGTGCCGCGGGCGAGTCCCGCGATTCGCACCGTGACCTGCCGTCGCCGCTGGCCCCGGTGCAGCTTCCGGTCGCACCGTCCGTCCCCACCGCCCCGGGTGGCAGCACTGCCCCCGGTGGTCACCTCGACGGCCTCAACTTCGGCGTCCCCTTCTGGACGACCGAAGCCGTCGACTCCGCCGTCGCGGCCATGAGCCGCGCCGGCCTGCGCACCGCGATGCGCACCCCGGGCGAGCAGCCCGGTGTCACTCCTGACTGAACACCTCCTGCACGGGTAGCTGACGCGCCCAAGTCCGTCCTCAGCTGACGGCGCCCGCGTCCGCGACACCCGTGATCCGGCGGTGCGCTTTTTCGCGCCCGCAAGAAGTTCCTTCCCCCTCGGGTGCGGCTCGGACTCCATTTCGAATTCGACGAGCGCACCCCCACAAGCCCGCAAGGGAACCCGAAATAAAGGAGAAAAACCCCATGCAGACGTGGGCAAAGCGCGGACTCCAGACCGCACTTGTCACGGGTGGGTTGCTGATGCTGGGTACCGGCATCGCCTCGGCCGACGAGAACGTCAACCCGGACGCCCCGGCGTCCCCGCTCGACCTCAACGTGACGGTCCCCATCCAGGAGGCCAACAACGCGGTCGGGACCCCCTTCGGCCAGCTGGACCTGCCCGCCGGGCAGACGGAGCTGAGCGCCAAGCCGGTCACCAACGCGGCGAACGAAGCGGCGAAGCAGCTCGACGAAGCGAGCCCGATCAGCCAGAGCACCCTCGGCGGTGTCACCAAGGCCGACGGTGCGGGCGCCTTCACCCCGAGCCACAACAACCTCAAGGGCAACAAGGTCACGGGCGACGTCGTCGTCCCGATCCAGATCGTGGACAACGCGGTCGGCGTGCTCGGTGACGCGACCGTGCAGGGTGGCGACCACACCCAGACCTGGGACCACAACCAGGACATCGCGACGACCGGCAAGGACTCGAGCCTCGCGGGCAACGCGGTCGCCCTCGACTGGGCGCTCCCCGTCCAGATCGCCGGCAACGGCGGCGGCGTCGCCGGCGGCACCGGCCGCGTGACCGGTGGGTCGGCCAACCAGAGCGCCACCGAGACCGGGGACGTCGACACCAACGGCGACGGCTCCTCCCTCTCCGGCAACATCGTCGCCGGCCAGTTCGCCACCCCGGTGCAGGTGACCGGCAACGCCGCGTCGTACCTGCTCGGCAACGGCCAGAGCCACGGCTACTCGGCCGACACGGTCGCCACCTCCGGCGGCTCGCTGTTCAGCTCGGGCGACCAGGCCAGCGGTTCCGGCAACGTGGTCGGCGCGCCGATCGCCCTGCCGGTCAAGTTCAACTGCAACTCGGGTGCCGTGTGGGGCTCGCTGTCGAACTCCGACGGCTGCAACACCTCCGCCGACGCCACGGCCGGTGACACGCGCGAGGGCAGCCTCGGCATCCCGACCTACCTCGAGACGAGCGGCAACGACTCGTTCCTGTCCGGCAACGGCGGGGCGGCCTCGCTCTCCCCGATCGCGAACGTCGCGGGTGTCGCGGGCTCGTGGATCGGCAACGCCTCGGCGGGCATCCCCGACACCGGCAGCTCCTCCAGCACGGTCGACTCGGGCGGCTTCGTCAAGACCGCCGGTGACAACGCGAGCGGCTCGGGCAACGTCCTGAACCCGTCGGTCGCGCTGCCGGTCGAGGCCTTCGGCATCGGTGGCACCTACATCGGCCAGGCCAACGCCGCGCACGACAACACCACCGACGCCAACGCGGGCAACGGCAGCTACACCCGGGGCAACGACTCCGTGCTGGGCGGCAACATCGTCAACACCCAGGCCGCGGGCGCGCCCGAGGTCTTCGGCATCGGCGGCAGCCACATCGGCAACGCGACCGGCACGGCGACCGAGGACAAGACGGTCACCGCCGGGGCGTACGACGGCACGCAGGGCAACGACTCGTCCGGCTCGGGCAACGTCGTCCAGGTGCCGGTCGGCCTCCCCGCCGAGGTCTTCGGCGTCGGCGGCTCCTTCATCGGCCAGGGCTCCGGCTCGGCCGAGGAGACCAAGGTCGTCTCCGGTGGCGGCGGTGGCTCCACCCACGACGACAACGGCTTCCTGAGCTCCAACCTGGGCACCGTGCCGGCTTCGCTGCCGGTGCAGGTCGCCAACATCGGCGGCGCGTTCGTCGGCCAGGGCCACGGCAAGGGCTCGACCGACACGACGTCCAACGCGGGCGGCGACGTCACGGCGAACGGCCCCGCGGGCGCCGGCGCCGGCAACATCATCGAGGCCCCGGTCTCGCTCCCGGTGCTGGCCGCCGGCAGCGGTGCCGCCCTCGCGGGCATCGGCACCGGTGAGAACGACAACATCACCGACTCCTCGGCGGGCGGCGACGCCCTCACCGACGGGCAGGACGGCGCGCTCACCGGCAACATCGTCAAGGCACCGATCGCCGGTGTGGCGCAGGTCTTCAGCGACGGCGTCGCGGGTGCCGCGCTGGGCCACGGCCTGGGCACCAACGACACCACGTCGGTGGCCGGCGGCGACGCCACCACCAACGGTGACGGTGGCTCGGTGGCCGGCAACATCGTCGGCGCGGACGCGCTGCCGGTGGCGCAGGTCTTCGGGGACGCGGTCAGCGCCGCGGGTGTCGCGAGCGGCACCGGCGTCAGCATGACCTCGGTCGAGAACGCGGGCGACGACACCACCTCCGGTGTCGAAGGCGCGATCTCGGGCAACATCCTCGACCTGCCGGTGACCGCGATCGCGCAGCTGTTCGGCGACGCGGTGACCGTGGGCGGCGTCGCGCACGCCGTCGGCGACAACACGCTGACCACGGAGAACGGCGGCGAGCCGACCACCGAGGGTGACGGGTCCAGCCTGTCGGGGTACAACTTCTACCACGACATCGTGGCGCCGGTGCAGATCTTCGGGGTGCCCCTGGAGCTGCTCGGCGTGGCCACCGCCGACGCGACCGACATGACGAGCATCGACGGGGAAGCCACGGACGCGGCCGACGCGATCGCGAACCCGGTCGAGGGTTCGGAGCTGGGTGCCGGCGAGCTGCCCTCGCTGACCTCGCTCGCCAGCGGCCTGCCGACGGCCGGGCTGCCCACCGCGGGCCTGCCCGCGCTGCCGACGGCCGTCCCGGCGCAGCGCGCCGACGTGCCGGTGAGCTCCCCGATGGCCGGGCTGCCCCACCTGCCCACCGCGGGTGGCCTGCCGGGTCTGAACGGGCTCTCGGGCCTGGGCGGTTCCCTGGCCGGCGGCGCCCAGCGCGCCGACCTGCCGACCGGTGGCCTGCCGGTGCACATCCCGGTCCTGAGCGGCGGCCTGCTGCCGGCGCTCCCGGCGCTGGGTGGCACCGAGCGTGCCGACCTGCCGACCGGTGGCCTGCCCGTCGCGGTGCCGGCCCTGCCGGCCCTCGGTGGCGTCCCGGCCCTGCCGGTCGCGCTGCCGGTGACCCCGGCCCTGCCGGCCACCCCGGCGCTGCCGGTCGCGCTGCCCGCCGCCCCGGCCCTGCCGGTGAACGCGAAGCTGCCGGTGCTGGACAGCGCGGCCCCGGCCGCGCAGGTCCCGGCCATGTCGGGCCTCGACTCGACCGGCTTCCTCGCGAAGCTGCTGGGTCTGGTCAAGCGCAAGTAGTCCGGTACTGCCGGGCGGGTTCAGCCAGAGCCCGCCCGGCCGCTGACCCCGCTGTCACGGGTTGGCGTTCCACCGCGCCGCGAGGGTGACCTCGCACGGAACGCCCCCGGCCCGCGATCGCGGTACTCGAAAAGGCTCTCCTTCCCTGGAGAGGACGAACCCCAGGAGCCGACCCGGCCCCTGGGGTTCGTTCGTGTCCGGGGGAAGTCAGGAGAACTGCAGGGAGCGCTTCGCCAGGCCGTGCCAGAAGCCGTCGATCACGGTGCGGCCGGAGCCCTCGTCCGAGCTGGCGCCGAGGGAGACGAACAGCGGCGCGAAGTGCTCGATCCGCGGGTGCGCGAGCGTCGCCGCCGGTGCCTTGTGCCGGAAGTCGAGCAGCGTGTCGACGTCGCCGCTGCGCAGGACCTCGTCGCCCCAGTGGTCGAACTCGGCCGACCACGCCGGCGGGGTGCCGTCGGTGGCGCGGGCCATCCCGCTGAGGTTGTGGGTGAAGAAGCCGCTGCCGACGATCAGCACGCCTTCGTCGCGCAGCGGCGCGAGCTTGCGGCCCAGGTCGAACAGCTCCTGCGGGTCGAGCGACGGCATCGAGACCTGCAGCACCGGGATGTCGGCGTCCGGGTACATCTCGACGAGCGGCACGTAGGCGCCGTGGTCGAGGCCCCGCTCCGGCGCGTCGTGCACCGGTGTGTCGGTGGAGCGAAGCAGCTTGCGCACCTTCGCGGCCAGCTCCGGTGCGCCGGGAGCCGCGTATTCCACCTGGTAGTAGCGCTCGGGGAAGCCCCAGAAGTCGTACACGAGCGGCACGGTCGTCGTCGCGCCGAGGGTCAGCGGCGCTTCCTCCCAGTGCGCCGACACGACGAGGATCGCGCGGGGCTTCGGCAGGTCGGCCGACCAGCCGGCGAGCTGACGGGTCCAGGTGGCGTCGTCGGCGAGCGGCGGGGCGCCGTGGCTGAGGTAGAGGACCGGGGTGCGGGTCATCGAGCGCTCCAGTGATTGAAAGTTCAACTACTAGAGTACTGGACGCCGGGAGGGCCCGGGATATTCCTCAGGCGGCTTCGAGGTTGGCCGCGCACCGCTCCAGCGTGCGGATCGTCGTCCGGTAGTCGTCGTCGCTCACGCCGCCGGTCGCGGCCGCGCGGAAGGCCTTCACCTGCTCCTCGACGCGGGCGTGCGCGGCGCGGCCCACTTCGGTGAGCTCACCGGTTTCGGCGACCCAGCCGCGGGCGCGCAGGTCGGCGACCTTCGGGGCCATCGAGCCCTCGGCGACGACGAACGGCGCCATGGCCGCGTCGACCTCCTCCGGCGTGCGGGCGCCGAGGGCGATCGTGTTGAGTACCTGCCAGTGCCGCCGGGTCAGCGATTCCGCTTCGAGGACCCGGGCCATGGAGGATTCGAGGAGCTCGTGGAGGTGGCGCAGCCACCAGCCGAGGGGTTTCATGAGGACTCCGATATGTCAGTGAACAACTGCATGTAAAAGTACATGCAGTTCGGAGGTGGAGCAACCATGACGGACGCGGTGGCCGACGTCGAGCGCGCGATGATCGCGATCCGCCGCGGCCAGCAGCGGCGGGCCCTGAGCCGGATCGGCAAGGCCAGGGGCCGCGGCGCGCACGACCCGGTGCACGAACTGCTCGACGTCGTCGAGGAGCTCGGCGACCGCGGCGAGCCCAGCACGGTGACGGCCTTGAGCGCGGCGATGGGCGTCGACCAGCCCCGCGCGAGCCGCCTGGTGGCGCGCGCGGTCGAGCAAGGGCTGCTTCGCCGCGAAGCCGATCAGCGTGACGGAAGGCGCGCGGTGCTCGTGCCGACCGAAGCCGGCCAGGCGCACCTCGACGAGCTGCACGCCTTCCGGCGCTCGGTGTTCGCCGAGGTCATGGCGGACTGGCCGGACGAGGACCGCGACACCTTCGGCCGCCTGCTCACCGCGTTCGTCCGCGGGTACGGCGCCCTCGGCTAGTCGTGCGAGAGGTCGACGAAACGGCTGTAGTGCAGCTGGTGCGCGACGGTGATCGTCGCCGTCGGGCCGGCACGGTGCTTGGCGATGATCAGGTCCGCCTCGCCGGCCCGCGGGTCGTCGCGCTCCCAGGCGTCCGGGCGGTTGACCAGGATGACGAGGTCGGCGTCCTGCTCCAGTGAGCCGGACTCACGCAGGTCGGACAGCATCGGGCGCTTGTCCGTGCGCTGTTCCGGACCACGGTTCAGCTGGCTGATCGCGATCACCGGGACCTCGATCTCCTTCGCCAGCAGCTTCATCTGCCGCGAGAACTCCGAGACTTCCTGCTGCCGCGACTCGACGCGCTTGCCGGACGTCATCAGCTGGAGGTAGTCGAGGACGACGAGCTTCAGGTCGTTGCGCTGCTTCAGCCGCCGCGCCTTCGCCCGGATCTCCATCATCGTCATGTTCGGCGAGTCGTCGACGAACAGCGGCGCTTCGGACACCTCGCTCATCCGGCGGGCCAGCCGCGTCCAGTCGTCGTCGGACATCTTGCCACCGCGCATGTCGGAGAGGCGGATCTTCGCCTCGGCCGAGAGCATGCGCATGACGATCTCGGTCCGGCTCATTTCCAGCGAGAAGATGACACTGGTCAGCCCGTGCTTGATGGACGCCGACCGGACGAAGTCCAGACCCAGTGTCGACTTGCCGACACCGGGGCGGGCAGCGACGATGATCATCTGGCCCGGGTGCAGGCCGTTGGTCAGCTCGTCGAAGTCGGTGAAGCCGGTCGGGATGCCCTGGGACTGGCCGCCGCGCGAGGCGATCGCGTCGATCTCGTCCATCGTCGGCTGCAGCAGCTCTTCCAGCGCGACGTAGTCCTCGCTGGTCCGGCGCTCGGTGACGTCGTAGATCGCGGCCTGCGCGCGGTCGACCACCTCGTCGATGTTCGCGCCGTCGGCCGCGGCCGCGCCGTAGCCGTACTGCACGATCCGGGTGCCCGCCTCGACGAGCCGGCGCAGCACGGCCTTCTCCGAGACGATCTCCGCGTAGTACCCGGCGTTCGCCGCCGTCGGCACCGTCGCGATCAGCGTGTGCAGGTAGGGCGCGCCGCCGACGCGGCCCAGTTCGCCGCGCCGCTCCAGCTCAGCCGACACCGTGATCGGGTCGGCCGGCTCGCCGCGGCCGTAGAGGTCGAGGATGCAGTCGTAGATCGCCTGGTGCGCGGGCCGGTAGAAGTCGTCGGGGCCGAGGGCCTCGATGACGTCGGCGACCGCGTCCTTGGACAGCAGCATGCCGCCGAGCACGGACTGCTCGGCCGCCATGTCCTGCGGCGGCTGGCGGTCGAACCCGCCGCCGCCACCGCCCCCGCCACCGCCGTCGGGCGGTGGTTCGCTCGGGCCCGGGTCGGACTCCGCGTACATCGGACTGCGGTCGTCGGTCAGCGCCACCGCCCCGGACACCTCCTCATCGTGTCGAACACCCGTTCGATTATGCCGGATCTTCGCTCTCGAAGCACGCGGCTCGTGCCGTGCTTCCCCGTCGCCCGGACCTCGTCACCGGAGATGATCGACGACAACGTCGACCGGCGGCCGCAGACACGCGGAGCGCCACGGTGAGTACAGGCCCGAGGCGGGACGCTAGATCCCCCACACGGCCGATGGCAATTCCGGGTGGGGAGCCTTCTGTGGACAACCTGGGGATGAATGGGGGTAACCAATCACAGGTGGCGTGAGAGCTGTGGACAAGTTGGGGACAAGCGTGATCGGTCTCCCGAAATCCCCAGGTCAAGCCATGTGAACAAGCTGTGGAGAACTTGCCGAAAACTCGTTCGGCGTGTCGCGTGAAGTCCGTCCTTCGGCGTGTCGTGGACCAATCCGGGCCCATTGACCCCCAGGGCCTGTGGATGAATATCACGCAGGGTAGAGCGGCCACCCGGTGGGCTGAACGGCGCGGGCATCAGGCCGCGGTGAGCCGGCCCTGTGCGCTGCGTAACCGGTCAGCGAGAACGCGCTGGTCGGCCGGGGTGAAGGCGATCCGGTTCTCCCCGCGCCCCGGAACCTCTTCGGTCAGCCACCGGCCTTCCGACGTATCGATGTAGTTCACCGGCCGTTCGATCCGGTGCCGCGCGCCGCTCCGGTTGCGGGCCGCGACGTAGAGGCTGCCGCTGCCCATCCGGCGCAACGCGAGGATCCGGCGGAGCTCGTCGGCCTCCTGCGAACCTTCGGCCGGGCGGTCGTTGCGGAGCACCGCGAACCCGTCGTCGTCGCGGCGAGCGGTTCCTTCGATCTGGCTCTTCGGCACGGTCAGCGGAGCACCGCGACCGGGCGCCAGCTTCGGGATCTGGCCGAGGAAGTCGTCGAGGAGTTCGCCGGGGCGCGAAGAGCCGAGCACGACGACGTCCATTTCCTCGTGCTTGGCGAGCACGAACGCCTCGCCGCCGGCGCTGCCGCCGAGCAGCCGGTAGCTGACCGGCTTGCCTTGGAAGCCGCCGTCGACCCAGCCGTAGTACTCCAGCTGCGGCCGCGCGATCGCCTCGACCGTCGCGACGAACCCGGGGTGCATGCCGCGCGGGCCGAACAGCCCGGCCTTGGCGAGTTCGGCGTTGACGCGCTCGTCTTCCTCGCGCTGGGCCTCGTCGCTGTACCAGGTCGGCGTCTCCGCGAGCACCGTGTGCGGCTCGCCGCCCCGGCGCCGGATGAGGTTGAGCAGGGTGCCGGTCGTGATCGTGACTTGCCTGTCCAGCACCGCTCTTCCCCCAGTCGAAAACAGTTCTCGAACCCGCTGAAAAGCCGGGCGCGCCCATCTTGGCACGCGCCCGGTGGCCCCGCGTGCGCTACTCGCCGATGACCGGCGGCGCGGTGAGCTCGTCGGTGCCGAAGATGTCGTTCGGGTCGTCGCCGAGGAGGTACTTCGACGTGCGTTCCTCGTCGCCACCGCCCTGGCCCTTGGCGCCGTGACCCATGCCGCCCATGCCACCCATCCCGGTGGCACCGGCCCGGCCGGCCCCCGCGCCGCCCGCGCCCACGGCACCACCGGCGGCGCCGGCGCCCATGCCGCCCCGGCCCGCGCCCGCCCCACCGGGCACGGCCGCGCCGGTCGAGCCGCCGGGCCCGAAGCCCCCGCCGCCCGGGCCGAAGCCCGCCGACGGGTCACCGATCCGGCCCGAGCCGCCGGGGCCGAAGCCCCCGCCGCCGGGGATCGAGAAGTCGCCCGCGCCACCCGAACCACCGGGACCGAACCCGCCGGCCCCGGGGATCTTCGGCGGCGTGAAGCCGGACGCGTGGGTGCCGTCGAAGTTCGGCGGGGTGTAGCTGCCGGGCCCGGGGATCTGCGACGGGTCGTAGTTCCCGCCGGGGATCTGCGACGGGTCGAACTTCGGCGTCTTACCGGGGTCGAAGCCCGGCACCTTCGACGGGTCGAAGCTGCCGCCGGGCGGCGTGGTCGGCTGGCCGCCGAAGGACGGCACACCCCCCGCGCCCGGCATGTTCACGCCGGGCATCGAGCCACCGCTGCCGCTGCCGCCGCCGGTCCCGGTGCCGTTCCCGTTGCCGTCGCCACCCGGCTTCTTCTTGCCGTCCTTGCCGCCGTCGACGTTCACGTTCTCCTGCTGGCCCTTGAGCGCGGAGTACGTCGGCAGCTTCTGGCCGTTGTCGTTGCTCGCCTTGTAGTAGGTGTTGAAGGCGTCGACGTTGGCCTGGCCCTTGGCGTTGTAGTCGCGGATCGCCCGGTCGGTGTCGGTCGTCCACGGCGTCACCGCGTTGAGCAGGTTGTTCTTCGGCGGGTCCTTCGGGACCTCCTGGACCTGCGTGTGCACGGTGGTGAAGGCGTTGTGCTGCTCGCCGAGGTACTTGTCGGACTCGGTCAGCTTGGTGCCGGAGTCCTCCATCCACACCCGCAGCGGGTGCGCGCCGGCGTTCTGCGCCGCGTCGGAGCCGCCGCCCGTCCAGGCCGCGTCCATGTCCTTGGCCAGGCCGTCGATGGTGCTGAGCCGCTCGGCGTAGGCACCCTTGAGCCGGCTCGCCGCCGACTGCCCGTTCGCGATCGAACCCGCGCCGGGACCGGTGGTGATCTTCTCCCAGATGTCGTAGCAGTCGATCTTGCGGTCGCCCTGCGCCGAGGTGTGGTCGTCGGAGTGCGTGGTGGCCATGTTGTAGGCGGCGAAGCCGCCCAGCAGCACCAGTTCCAGCATCTCAGCCTCCCAGGGTGTGGATCATCGCTTCGCCGAACTTCTGCGCGACCGAGCACGGGTCCGAAGCGCCGGCGCCGTCGTCGTACTGCACCAGGATGTTGACCGCGAGCTCGTCGGTCACCGCGACGAACAGGCCGCACTTGCCGCTCTTGCGGTCGTCGACCGCGGCGGCGTAGACGGCCGGGTAGCCGGCGGCCTGGGTCTCGCCCCAGTAGGCGTCGTTGGCCTTGGTGTCGTAGACGTCCTGGAGGCCGTTCTTGTTCGCCGTCACCGTGGTCACGTCGATCTGGTTGCCCGTGTCGGCGGTTTCGGTGAACGTGCAGCTCGGGCCGTTGCCCGTGGTTCGCGGCTCGCCTTCGCCGAGGCCCAGCTCGGAGCGCGTCGACGCGGACTGCGTCGCGCAGGCGTCCGAGGTGATCGACCCGGCGTTCAGCGGGCTCGGCACCCGCGGCGCGGTGTCGGCGACCGAGCGGGTCTCGCTGCTGGATTCGGCGGTCGACGGCGCCGCGTTGGCGGTGCCCCTGGTCTTCCCGCCGCACCCGGCGACGGCGAGCACGGCGCAGGCCAGTGCCGGGACGGCGAGCAGTCGTCGGTTCACGTGGCCTGGTTCCCCGTCTTCGCCATGTCGGCCTGGGTGTCCGACTCCTTGGTGGTGATCTTCTGCTTCGCCGCGGTCAGCGCGTCGATGTAGTTCGTGACGTATTCCTGCATCTTGCGGTTCTGCTCGAGGAAGGCCTGGCCGGACGGGTTCGCGAGCTTCTCCCAGTCCTCGCTGGCGAACTCCTTGCCGGGCGCCTTCACGTTCGCCATCAGGTTGGCGTCGTTGTAGTCGCGCTTCAGATCGGCCCGAAGATCCTGCCACTTCTTGATGACGGCGTCGATCTTGTCGGCGTCGAACGTGAAGCCACCGCCACCGGCCGGTGCTGACATGTTGACTTCATTGGCCATCCGGATCCATCCCCTTCGCGTCCCCGCCCATTCTCCTCCGACGCGGCCCGTGTGTCCGGGGTTCCCCCGAAACGCGTGAAGGCGGGCCGTCCACCAGGGACGACCCGCCTTCCACGAGGTACTGCCTTACTGCGCGACGGCCTTGACCTCGAGCCGCACGTCGACCTTCACGTCCGGGTGGAGCCGGGCGCCGACCGAGTGCTTGCCCACGGTCTTGATGTGGTCGCGGAGCTCGATGACCCGCTTGTCGAGCAGGGGGCCACCGGCCGCCTTGATCGCGTCGACGATCTCGCCGGCGGTGATCGAACCGAAGAGCTTCTTCGAGCCCTCGGCCGCCTTGCCGGTGAGCTGGATGGCGCCGAGGCCCTCCAGCGTCGCCTTGATCTCCTTGGCGTGGTCGAGGTCGCGGATGCGACGGCTCTCCTGCGCGCGCTGGATGGTGCGCACGTTCTTCTCCGCGCCCTTGGAGGCCACGATCGCGTAGCCCCGCGGGAGCAGGTAGTTGCGCGCGTAACCGTCCTTGACCTCGACGATGTCGCCGGGGCCGCCGAGGTTGGCCACGTCCGTGGTGAGGATGATCTTCGCCATTTCAGTGCCCTCCCTTAGCGCGCGGTCGAGGTGTAGGGGAGCAGCGCCATTTCGCGGGAGTTCTTGACCGCGATGGCGATGTCACGCTGGTGCTGGCTGCAGTTGCCGGTGACGCGACGGGCACGGATCTTGCCGCGGTCGGAGATGTACTTCCGCAGCAGGTTGGTGTCCTTGTAGTCGATCAGTTCCGGGCGGCCCTTCTTCTCGGCCTTGCAGAACACGCAGACCTTCTTCTTGGGCTTGCGGATGGGTGGCTTGGCCACTGTCTACTCCTGGTAATTCAAATCTTTGTGGATGTGTACGAGATCAGAAGGGGGGCTCGTCCGAGAAGCCGCCGCCGCCACCGCCGCCGGCCGGCGGGGCCGAGCCCCACGGGTCGTCGGCGGGCGCGCCGCCGCCACCGCCACGGTTGCCGCCGCCACCGCCGCCGCCGAAGTCACCACCGCCGCCGCCACCGCGGCTGACCTTGTTGACCTTGGCCGTGGCGTAGCGCAGCGAGGGGCCGATTTCGTCGACCTCGAGCTCGACGACGGTGCGCTTCTCGCCTTCCTTCGTCTCGAACGACCGCTGCTTCAGGCGGCCCTGCACGACGACGCGGGCGCCGCGGGTCAGGGACTCGGCGACGTTCTCCGCCGCCTGCCGCCAGATGTTGCAGCGCAGGAACAGCGCCTCGCCGTCCTTCCACTCACCCGACTGCTTGTCGAGCGTGCGGGGCGTGGACGCGACGGTGAAGTTCGCGACCGCCGCACCGGACGGGGTGAAGCGCAGTTCCGGGTCGGACGTCAGGTTGCCGATCACCGTGATGACGGTGTCTCCAGCCATCGGGGTTCCCCTTGGGCTCAGGCCTTGGCGGCAGCGGGCTTGGCCGCGGCGCGCTTGACCTCGCGGCGCATGACCTTGGTGCGGAGCACGGTCTCCTGCAGCGACAGCTGGCGGTCCAGCTCCTTCACCGCGTCCGAGGACGAGTTCAGGTCGAGCAGGGCGTAGATGCCCTCCGCGTGCTTCTTGATCTCGTACGAGAGGCGACGACGGCCCCAGACGTCGACCTTCTCGACGCTTCCGCCCGAAGTGCGGATCACGTTGAGGAACGTGTCGAGGGTCGGGGCGACCGTACGCTCGTCGAGCGTGGGGTCCAGGATGACCATTACCTCGTAATGGCGTGACACAACCACTCACCTCCTATGGGCTCGCGGCCACGGACTGTCCGTAGCAGGAGGGTTTGTCCAGGTAAGGCTACCTGGGGGTACCGGCAGGACCGGACGGCGGGGTCAGCTCGCGCGGCGCAGGACCCAGGTCCGCACCAGCCCGGCGGTCACCCCGGCCAGCACGATCACCGCGAGCAGCATCGGCAGCTGCACGTCGTTCGAAGCCCCGTTCGAGGCGAGCGACTGCGCGTTGCCAGCGTCCCGGATGTCGGCGCCCTGCCCGCTCTGGTCGCCGACCCCGGCCTGCGGCGCGGACGCGTCACCCGGAAGGGTGCCGTTCGCGGGGTACCGGACGCCCGGGGCGACGGCCGTGCCGGCGGTCGCGGTGGGGATGCCGCTGTAGTCGCGCATCGGCGCGCTGCCACCCGTGCCACCGGCGGTGCCGGGGTTCAGGTTGGAGAGGTTGCCGGACGTGCCGCCGGGAACGGTCCCGGTGCCGCCGCCGGCCTGCGGGGTGCCGCCGTTCGACTGGGTGGGCGTGCTGGGAGCGACGTAGTTGCCGGCGAGCAGCGTGAGGCCGCACCCCTTGGCGACCGTGCTCTCCACGCTGTTCAGCGTCTTGTTCGGGTCGAACCCGAGGCCCCACGTGCCGGAGTTCGCGAGTGCGGTGCGCACCGCCTTGCCGATCGCCGCGCCGGTGGCTTCGCCGCCCGCGGAGTTCGGCACCTGACCGACCGCGATGGCGTGGATCTTGGCGATGGAGTCGCCCGCCCAGCTCCCGACGGCCAGCGTGCCGGCGTTGTTGGCGCCGTTCGTGACCAGGGTCTTCACCGAAGCCCCGTCGATCGCGATCTGGTCGCCCATCTGGCCGGTGACCGTGCCGGTGCAGCTGGTGCTCACGACCTGCTGCGCGGCCGAGGCGGTGCCCGCGGAGAGGAACGCTCCCCCGGTCACGAAGGCGGCGACGGCGGTGACGGTCAGTGCGCGGCGGGTCGTCTGCCAGGTGGGGATCTTCCGCACGAGCACTGTCCTCCAGGGGAATTACGGGGGCGTCGTTCCAGGCAACACCAGGATCAACGAAGGAGATACGCGAAAGATACTCGGCAGTCGGGTCAATTCGCAGCGGCCATTCGGCGGAGCACCCAAGTGCGGACCAGGCCCGCGCTGACTCCGGAGAGTGCCAGGACCGCGATCAGCAGCGGCAGATTCGACACGTTCGTGAAACCGTCCGATGCGGACGGTAGCGCTTCGGCGCGGCCCGCCGTCTGGACGCCGGCACTGCCGTCGGCCGCGGTGGCGTCGGGGCCGGTGAGGCCGTACTGCGGGGCGTAACCCGGGATCTGGCTGCCGTACCGGATCGCCGGGGACGGGGTGAACAGGCCGGCCGTCGCGAACGGGATGCCGCTGTAGTCGCGCATCGGGGCGTAGCCGGTGCCGATACTGAACGGGAAGCCGCCGAACGCGGGGCTCGCGCCGCCGCCGGAGAAGCCGGGGAGCAGCGGGCTGTTCGCCTCGGGGATGCCGCCGGAGCCCTGCGGGGTGCCGCCCTGCTGCGGCGCACCACCGGTCCCGCCGGACGGCGGTTGCTGCGGGTTGCCGCCGGTGCCGGGCTGCGGGGACGACTGCTTGCCGCCACCGTTGATCGTGTTGAGGCCGCTCGTGCCGGCGGAGTTGAGCCCGTCCGCGGCCTGGTTGAGCGCGCTCGCGGCCGGTGCGCCGACCACCGGTACCGGCGAGACCACGGTGTTCACCACGTTGACCGTGACCTTGCAGACCGTGTTGAGCAGGCCACCCACGACGCTCGTGAGGACGGTGGTCGCCTGGCCGACGATGCCCAGGTCGATGGTGGGAATGCCGAGCAGCGAGCCCTGGATGTGGTCGCCGGGCTTGGCGGTCACCGTGCTGCCGCACGGCACCGTCTTCGTGTCAGCCGAGGCTGTGCCGGGCAGGCCGAGCACGGCCGAACCCGCGAGCACGAACGCCGTCGCACCGACCGCCGTTGCCCTCCGTGTCCGCTCCTGCATGCGCGCCGCCCCTGGTGTCGTGGCCTCTTTCCCAGGACAACGACGTTAGGGCAGCCGGGTAACGCCCGCGCGCTCAGAAATGTCCGGCATTCGAGTGGTAGCGGGGGTGACCCTGCGTCAAGGCGTCAGGCGGGACTGCGGCGGATCCACGCCCGGACGAGGGCCGCGGCCACGATCGCGAGGGCCAGGACCGCCAGCAGCATCGGGAGTTTCGCCGGCGGCGTGATGGCGGGCAGCGCCTCCGCGGTGCCGGACTTCTCGGCGTCGACCGTCGGGACCTGCTGGCCCGGGATGATCTGCGCGACCACCGGGGCCTGCACCAGGCTGCCCGGCAGCAGCGCGGCGTTGGTGAAGATGCCCGAGATCGCGTCGCCCGGCAGGCCCGCGTTGCCCGGTCCCGTGGTCACCGGGCCGGTGCTGTCGCCCGGCGGGTTCTGCCCCGGCGGCACCGGGGACGGCGGCGCGGGCTGCGGCGGGTTCGGGGACGGCGGCGACGGCGGGGCCGGTGGGAGCGGCAGCGGGGGCAGGTCCGCGCCCTGCACGACGCCGCCGACCGTGTTGACGACGCCCTGCGCGGCCGGGCAGACGGCCTTGGCCGCCGCGTCGCCGACCACCGGGACCTCGCCGATGCCGAGCGCCTTCACGGTGTCGCCCACCGGGAGGGTGAGCAGCGGGGCCGTGCCGTTCGTGTTCCGCGCGCTCGAGTCGAGGCCGATCGTCAGCTGGTTCGGCGAGTTCAGCGGGGCGCCGGCGTCGAGCACGAGGCCCGTCTTCGCGTCGCGGGCCTGGCCGTTCTGCAGCGTGGCCGCGCAGTCGCCGCCGAGGGTCGGGCTGGTGTCCGCGCTCGCGATGCCCGGCATCGCCAACGTGGCGGACGCGGCGAAGGTGAATCCCAGTGCGGTGATCCGGGTGAGCTGCTTCCCCATCGATGCCCTCCGGCAGTCGGACCAATCTGGATCACGGAACGCGCTCACGGTACTCCACGAGCGTCACCAACCGGTCCCGCAGGGGAAAAGAGAGCCCGGAGTAGCGTGCTCGGCATGCTGATTGGCGCCCATGTCCGTGACGACGACCCGTTGACCGCGGTCGCCGAGCGCAAAGCCGACGTCGTCCAGTTCTTCCTCTCGGACCCGCAGGGCTGGAAGGCCCCGAAGCCCCACCCCCACGGCGAGGCCATCGCGGCCGACCCCGTCGAGGTGTTCATCCACTCGCCGTACCTCATCAACGTGGCTTCGCTGAACAACCGGATCCGGATCCCCTCCCGCAAGAACGTCACGCAGCACGCGGACGGTGCGGCGGCCATCGGCGCCAAGGGCCTGATCGTGCACGGCGGGCACGTCGGCGCGAACGACGACGCCGAGGCCGGCCTCGACAACTGGCGCAAGCTCTTCGAGCGCGAGCAGGAGAAGGGCGGCTTCAAGGTCCCGATCCTGATCGAGAACACCGCGGGCGGCGAGAACGCGATGACCCGCGACCTCGACGTCATCGCCCGGCTGTGGGACAAGGTCGGCGAGTTCGGCGCCGGGTTCTGCCTGGACACCTGCCACGCGTTCGCCGCGGGCTGGGACCTCGCGACCGCCGTCGAAAAGGTCAAGGCCATCACCGGCCGGATCGACCTGGTGCACCTCAACAACTCCCGCGACGAGTTCGGCTCGACCCGCGACCGGCACGCCAACGTCGTCGAGGGCGAAGGCACGATCGACCCCGAGGTGCTGGCCGAGGTGGCCCGCGCGGCGGGTGCGCCGGTCGTCGTCGAGACCCCGGCCGACGGCCAGGCCGCCGACATCGCCTACCTGCGGGAAAAGCTCGGTTAGACGGCCACGGCCTTCCGGCGGCGCCTGGTGGCGTTCGGGATGATCACGTCCCGGGCGCCGTCGAGGAAGCCGCCGGCCGGGTCGTCGTCGCCCGCCAGCCGGACCAGGTCCGTCGAGGGGCGGTAGATCTCCCGGACGATCAGCACGCACAGCCCCACGACGGCCAGGTCGCGCACCACGACCGTGCCGAGGAACCAGCCTTCGGGCAGGCCCTTGTGGTCGACGCCGAGGTAGTAGAACATCCGCGGCACCCAGACCAGCGCGTCGATCAGCATCCAGCCCAGCAGCAGCCGCCAGCGCGGGATGGCCAGCACCGCCAGCGGCACCAGCCACAGCGAGTACTGCGGGCTCCACACCTTGTTCGTCAGCAGGAACGCGGCCACGACCAGGAACGCGAGCTGGCCGACGCGCGGCCGTCGCGGAGCGGCGAGCGCGAGGTACGCGATCCCCGCGCAGCAGGCCAGGAACAGCACGGCCACCGTGAGGTTCAGGTACGCCGGCGTCTGGTTCTTCTGCAGCACGCCGTCGAACCCGGCCCAGCCCGTCGTGTACGAGAGGACGTTGTACAGCGAGTCCGGGTCCATCGGCCGCAGGGTGTTCATCCGGAAGAACTCCCACCAGCCGCGGGTGGCGGTGAGGATGAACGGCGCGTTCACCACCAGCCACGTCACGACGGTGGCGCCCGCGGTCTTCCAGAACGGCGTCAGCTTCCCCGCGCGCAGGCACAGCACGAACAGCACGCCGAGCAGGAACAGCGGGTAGAGCTTCGCCGTCGCGCCCAGGCCGAGCAGGAGCCCGGCGAGCAGCGGCCGCTTGCGCGCCCAGGCCAGCAGGCCGGTCGCGGTGAACGCGGTCGCGATCGCGTCGAAGTTGGTGAAGGCGTGCACCAGCACCAGCGGTGAGATCGCCACCAGCACCATGTCCCACGGCCGGCGTTTCATCGTCCGGCCGGTCGCCCAGACGGTGACGAGCCAGGCGAGCGCCAGGAACAGCGCCGTGAGGTCGAAGTAGATGGCCACCGGCAGCCCGCCGGGCAGCCAGCCGGCCTCGGCGACGTGGTACCAGCCCGCCGCGAGCTTCGCGTTCGCCCACTGGAAGAGGCCGGTGAACACCGGGTACTCCATGTACCGGGTGCCGTTCTCCGCCGTTTGGGAGTTCTCCTTCCACGACGTGTAGTACGGGAAGGTGCCCGGCCGGTCGAGCCGCTCGGAGCTGTAGAGCGGCACGATGTCGGAGTAGCACATCGCGACGAACGGGCGGCCCGCGCGCCAGTCGAGCTGGGTGGCGCCGCTGGAGTCCTGGTACTGCTGGATGCAGGACCCCTTGCCGAACCAGCAGAGCATCAGCGCGAGCGTGGCCAGCAGCAGCCCGACGCGCTGGGGCGACCAGAACCAGTGCCTGCCGACCGCCGCGTGCTCACCGAGCGGGCCGCCGACGGGTCTGGTGACCGCCGCCGCGAGTGGCTCGTTCCAGCTCGGGACGACCCGGTCGGCCCGGGTCAGCGTCACGGGGCCGGGGTCCGGCTCGCGCGTGGTCTCCTCTGGCACGAGGCGGATCGTATCGGTGATCGCCGAGCGCGGCGGTGAAGCCGGTGATCATGCCGGATTCGCGTAGTACGAGGCCAGGACCTCGGCGGCGGCGCCGCGGGTCACGAGCTCCTCGCCGGAGGTGTCTTCGACGACCTCGATCCGCTGCCAGTGCGGCAGCGGCAGCAGCTCCTCGAGCCGGGCGGAAACGGCTTCCCGGTGCACGTCCGGTTCGTCCCGCACCGCGCGGCCGGCCAGCACGATCCGCTCCAGGTCGAGCACCTGGACGAGGTCGGCGAGCCCGATGCCGAGGTAGCCGGCGGCGGCCCGCGTGTCCGGTGCCCGCTTGGCCATGATCTCGACGCAGCCGCGTCGCCCGCAGGCGCAGACCGGCCCGTCGTAGGCGATCGTGGTGTGCCCGAACTCACCCGCGTTGGTGCGCGGGCCGCGGTAGAGCCGCCCGTCGATCAGCAGGCCGACGCCGATGCCGGTGCCGACGAGCACCACCGCGGTCGCCGTCGGCTCGCCGTGCGGCCAGAGCCGGGCGAACGCGGCCGCGTTGGTGTTCTTGTCGAGCGACACCGGCAGCCCGGTGCGCTTCTCCAGCAGGTCACGCAGGGGGACGTCGTGCCAGCCCGGCATGTTCGTCGCGTCGCGGACCAAGCCGGCGAGGTGGTCCAGCGGGCCGACCGCGCCCAGGCACAGGCCGAGCACGTCGAAGCCGTCGGCGAGCTCGAGCGCGGCGGTGCCGATGGCCTCGACCGCCTGCTCGGGCGTGAACCCGGGCGGCAGCGGGCCGCCCGCCGTCTCCTCGACCTCGCCGATGAGGTTGGTGCGCAGCACGCGGAACTCGTCGCGGTCGAGCCGCGCGCCGAGCGCGTGCCGGGCGCCGGGCCGGACGGTCAGCAGCGTGCGCGGCTTGCCGACCCCGGCCGACGGCTGGCGCTGCTCGTCCAGCAAGCCGGCGTCGAGGAGTTCGGGCACGATCTTGGAGACGGCCTGCTGGGTGAGCCCGGTGCGTTCGGCCAGCTCGACGCGGCTGAGGCCACCGGCGCGCAGGATGTGCGTGAGCAGCAGGGCGCGGTTGTGCTCCCGCACGCCGCGCAGGTTGACCCCGGTGTCCGCCATGGACAGGATCTTCGCACGCCTGGCCAATTACGCAACAGTGTTGTTTAATGGCGGGCATGAGTGACTTGCGCGTGGGTGTTCTCGGCTACGGCATCGGCGGACGCGTCTTCCACGCCCCGCTGGTGGCGGCGACGCCCGGCCTCACCCCCGCGGTGATCACGACGTCGTCCAACGCCGCGCAGGCGCGCACCGACCACCCCGGCGCGGAGGTCGTGCCGGACGCCGACGCGTTCTTCGCGCTCGCGGACGAGCTCGACCTCGTCGTGGTCAGCACGCCCAACCGCACGCACGTGCCGCTCGCGCTGCGGGCGATCGAGGCCGGCCTGCCGGTGGTCGTCGACAAGCCCTTCGCACCCACCGCGGCCGAGGCCGAGCGGGTCGTCGCCGCGGCGAAGGCGGCGGGCGTCGGCCTGACCGTGTTCCAGAACCGGCGGCTCGACTCCGACTTCCTCACCGTCCGGAAGGTCCTCGAGTCCGGCAAGCTCGGCGAGATCTTCCGCTTCGAGTCCCGCTACGACCGCTGGGTGCCCAAGCCCAAGGACAACTGGCGCGAGTTCGGCGACCCGGCCGAGGCCGGCGGCCTGCTCTACGACCTCGGCGCGCACATCGTCGACCAGGCGCTGCAGTTGTTCGGCCCGGTCACGCGCGTCTACGCCGAGGTCGACCGCCGCCGCGCCGGCGTCCAGGTCGACGACGACGTCTTCGTCGCGCTGCACCACGCGAACGGCGTCCGCTCGCACCTGTGGGCGAGCGCGCTCGCGGGCACCCTGAACCCGCGCTTCCGGGTGCTCGGCGACCAGGCGACCTTCACCAAGTACGGCCTCGACGTGCAGGAACCGCAGATCAAGGCGGGCATGCGCCCGGGTGACGACGCGTGGGGCGTCGAGCCGGCGTCCGACGCGGGCAAGATCGGCGTCGGCAACGACACCAAGACCGTCCCCACCGAGACCGGCCGCTACGAGTCGTTCTACGCGCAGGTGCGCGACGCGCTGCGCGGCGAAGGCGAGTTCCCGGTCGACCCCGAGTCGTCGGTCGCGGCCCTGCGCGTGATCGAAGCCGCGCACCGCTCCGGCGTCGAAGGCGCAGTGGTCGCCCTCTGACCGGCCGTGACCTCGGTGACCCCCAGCTCCGAGGTCACGGCCTCCTTCGGCCGCGCTGCTGGTCCTGCAGCTCCTGCAGCCGCTGCTGGAATTCGCGGATCCGGTCCAGCTGGTCGTTCTGCTGCCGGTTGCCGCCGTCGCCGAACTGGACCGAGTCCCGCTGATCGCGCTGTTGTTGCTGCGGCGGCGGCGGTTGCTGGACCTGCACCCGGTCCTGCGGCGAGCTGATCGCGGCGACGCGGTCGAAGCGCTCCCCCGGCCGGCCGCTCAGGTAGAGCTGCATGAACCGGTCCCAGATCGGGCCGGCGAGCGTCGAACCGAACAGCGGGGCGCCACCCGGGCCGCGGAGGGCCTTGTCGCCGTCGCCGCCCACCCAGACCGCGGCCGACACCGAAGGCGTGTAGCCCACCATCCACGTCTGGGAGTTCGCGTTGGCCGCCGACGCGGGTTCGTCGTTCTGCGGCGTGTGCTGCTGCGTCCCCGTCTTGCCCGCGCATTCGTGACCGGTCGGGCAGGTCAGCCGGGAGAACTGGATCACCGGCGCCAGTGCCGCCGTCACGTTCCCGGCGATCTGCGCGCTCTTCTGCGTGTCGTTGTCGGCGAACGCGTCGGCCGAGCGGAGCTTCGCCTCGTACGCGGTTTCGCCGTTCGCGTTGGTCACCTTCTGCACGAAGTGCCGGTCGCGCTGGACGCCGCCCGCGGCGAAGGTCGCGTACGCCGAGGCCATGTCGGACGGCGTCACCTGCGTGCCGCCCCCGCCGATGGAGATGTTGTTGTCGCCGGTGAACAGCTCGCTGCGGCCGCCGTTGTCCTTCGTCCGGATACCCGCCTCCCGCGCCGCTTCCGCCACGCCGGCCGGCTTCGTCACGTTGAGGACCATGTCGTAGAACACCGTGTTCGTGGACCGCTGCATCGCCTCGGAGACGGTGCACTCCTGCGAGCAGCTGCTGCTGTCGCCGGCGTTGCGGATCGGGAGGTCGACGCCGGGGAACGTGCGCGGGGACGTGCCGTCGAACCGCGCGTCGAGGCCCCGGCCGAGCTTGAGGAACGCCGCCAGATCGAACGGCTTCATCGACGACCCGGGGTTGTGCGCCTCGTCGGCCCAGTCGCGCCCGGCTAGGTCCTCGCCGTTCGGGCCCTTCACGATCGCCTCGCCGCCGTGGTAGGCGAGCACGCCGCCGGTCTTCGGGTCGACGGCGACCAGCGCGTTGAGGATCCGGTCGTCGGTCTGGCCGTCCATCCCTTCGGCGACCGCCTTTTCGGCGGCCTGCTGCGCCTGCGGGTCGATCGTGGTGAACACCTGGAACCCGCCCGAGTAGTACTGCTTCTCGTCGATGCCCTGCGCGGCCAGCTCGGCCTTGACCTGCTTCTTGATGAACGGGTTCAGCGCGCCGGCCTGCCTGCTCTCGCGCAGCGGGATCGGCGTCGGGAACTTCGCGGCGGCGCGCTGGGCCGTCGTCAGGTAGCCGTTCTTCAGCATCCGGTCCAGCGCCGTCGTCCACCGGTTCGTCGCGACGGCCGTGTTTTCCGAGCGGCCCGGCTGCTGGATCAACCCGGCGAGCAGCGCGGCCTGCGAGTAGTCGAGCTGGCCCGCGTCCTTGCCGAAGTACGCCTGCGCGGCGGCCTGGATCCCGTAGGAGCCGCGGCCGAAGTAGATGATGTTGAGGTAGGCGGTGATGATGTCCGCCTTGTCGTAGGTCTGGTTCATCTTGAACGACTTCGCGAGCTCGGCCCACTTGCGGGTCAGCGTCGGATCGTCGTCGCCGGAAGCGTTCTTGATGTACTGCTGGGAAATCGTCGACCCGCCGCCGGAACCGCCGGTGACCTGGTTGTAGGCCGCGCGCAGGATGCCGCCGACGTCGAAGCCGGAGTTCGTCTCGAAGGACGCGTCTTCGGTGGCGATCACGGCTTTCTTGACGACGTCCGGGATCTGGTTCGCCGCCAGGATCTGCCGGTTGCCGCCGGTGGGCACGTCCTTGCCCATCTCGGTGCCGTCGCTGAACAGGTACGTGACGGCCTGGCCCTGCGCCTGCGCGATCGTTTCCGGCGAGGGGACGTCGACGGCGAGGTAGGTGATCGCGAAGGCGATCCCCGGGACGGCGAAGAACAGGCCCGCGGCCACGTACCCGATCCGCCGGACCCGCCGCCACCGCCGTCGTCGCAGGTCCTGGGCGGTGAGCGGCCGCGGCCGCCGCGGTGGCTCGCCCGCGCGCTGCCGGATGATCGGCACGGTCGGCGGCTCGTCCGGCTCGGTCCCGTTGTGCGCGTGGTGGGTGATCAGCTCGGGCTCGCTGCCCAGCAGCCCGGCGCGGGGCGCGGGCCGCCGGGCGCGACGGCGACGGGGGTCGGGCTGCCGGTCGTGGTTCACGGGCCGTCCTCCACGGTGGGCTGCGGACGCAGTCCTCTCGGGAGGCACACGTACCACCGCCCACCGTGGTTCAGCCGGCTACTCCTCCGGGTCCGGCGTACCGGTCGGAGTCTCCTTCGGGGTCGTCGACGGCTTCGTGTGCTTCGGCGGGGTCGACGGCTTCGACTCCTCGCCGGTCGGGGTGCCGCCGGTCTGGTCGCCGTTGTCCCCGTCGTTTCCGTTCTCGCCGGTCGGGGCCGATTCCGTCGTCGGCGCCACGTCGGACGACGGCGGGGGCGCGACCGCACCGCCGATGCGGTCGACCTTGTCGAAGCGCTCGCCCGGCTTGCCCGTCAGGTACAGCGACAGGAACTTCTGCCACATCGGACCGGCGATCGTGGAGCCGTAGATCGGCGAGTTGTTCTTGCCGTGCAGCGGCTTGTTGCCGTCACCGCCGACCCAGGCCGCCACCGAGACCGACGGCGTGTAGCCGACCATCCAGGTCTGCGAGTTCGCGTTCGCCGCCCACGCCGGCTCACCCGCGGTCTTCGTGTGCTGCTGCGTACCGGTCTTGCCGGCGCACTCGTGGCCGTTGGGGCACTTCAGCTTCGAGAACCCGATGACCGGCTTCAGCGCTTCGGTGACGTTGCCGGCGATCTGCCGGCTCTTGTCCGAGTCGCTGTCGAACACGGCCTTGGCTTCGGTCGGGGCCTCCCACGCGACTTCGCTCTGCGCGTTGGTCACCTTGAGCACGAAGTGCCGTTGGCGCTGCTGGCCGTTCGCCGCGAAGGTCGCGTACGCCGCGGCCATGTCCAGCGGCGTGATCTGGGTTTCGCCGCCGCCGAGGGAGATGTTGTTGTCCTTGGTGGAGATGATCGACTGGCCGCCGTCCTCCTTGACCTTGACGCCGGCCTCCTTCGCGGCTTCCTTGACCGGGCCCTGCTTGGTGTCGTGCAGGACCATGTCGTAGAACACGGTGTTCGCCGAACGCTCCATCGCTTCGGCGACGGTGCACTGCTGCGAGCAGCTGCTGCCCGGGCCGGCGTTGCGCACGACGCGGCCGTCGAAGACGCGGTTGTTGGAGCCGTCGTAGGTGGTGTCGAGTCCCTTGCCCATCTTGAGCAGCGCGGTGAGGTCGAACGGCTTCATCGACGAGCCCGGGTTCTGCGGGGTGTCCGCCCAGTCGCGCCCGGCCTGGTCCTGCCCGTTGACCTGCACGATCGGCTTGCCGCCGTAGTAGGCGAGCACGCCGCCGGTCTTCGGGTCGACGGCGACGAGCGCGTTGAGCAGGTTGTCGTCGACCTGGTTCTTCATCGCGTCGGTCGCGGCCTGCTCGGCGGCCTGCTGCGCCTTCGGGTCGATGGTCGTCTGGACCACGAAACCGCCGGAGTAGTAGCGGTCTTCCGAAATGTCGTGCGCGGCCAGCTCTTCCTTCACCTGCTGCACGACGAACGCGGGCGGCGCGCCGGCCTGCTGCTTGCTGTCCTCCAGCGGGATCGGCGTCGGGAACTGCGCCGCCGCGCGGTCGGCCGCGGAGATGTAGTTGTTCTTGACCATCCGGTCCAGCGCGGTGTTCCAGCGGTCGTTCGCGACCTTGGGGTTCTCCGACCGGCCCGGTTGCTGGATCAGGCCCGCGAGCAGCGCGGCTTCCGAGAAGCTGAGGTCCTTGGCTTCCTTGTGGAAGAAGGCCTGCGACGCCGCGCCCACCCCGTACGCCCCGCGCCCGAAGTAGATGATGTTCAGGTACGCGGTGATGATGTCCTTCTTCTCGTACGTCTGGTTCATCTTGAAGGACTTGGCCAGCTCGGTCCACTTGCGCGTCAACGTCGGGGCGTCGTTGTCGGTGGCCTTCTTGATGTACTGCTGCGAAATCGTCGAACCACCGCCGGTCCCGCCGGTGGCCTGGTTGTAGACCGCGCGCAGCAGGCCGCCGACGTCGAAGCCCGAGTTGGTCTCGAAGGAGTCGTCCTCGGTCGCGATCGCCGCGTGCTTCATGACGTCGGGGATCTGCTCGGGCGTCAGCAGCACCCGGTTGCCACCGCGCGGCACGTCCTTGCCCATCGGCGAACCGTCGGCGAAGAGGTAGGTCACCGCCTGGCTCTGGTTCTGCGCGACCTCGGTCGGCGAGGGCACGTCGACCAGGAAGTACGTGACGACGAACGCGATCGCGGGCAGCACGAAGAACAACCCGAAGAACCCGTAGGCGACCCGCCGGATGATCTTCCAGCGGCGCTTCTTGCGCTGTTCCGGGGTGAGGACCGGCTTGCCGTCTTCGGGCTGCTCGACGTCGTCGTAGCCGCCCGGCTCCTCGTACGCGTGGTGCGTCATCAGCTCGGGGCCGCCGCTCATCGGCGGCGGCTCGGGCCGGTACCCCCGCGGCTGCTGCGGCGGTTGCTGCTGCCAGGGCTGCTGCGGCCGGCGCGGCGGCTGCCCGTTCGGGCCCTGCGGTCCGGACGGCCCACGACGGCGCGGATCAGGACCCTGGCCCGGCGGCCAGGAGCGGGATCGATCGTCGGGCACGGGGCAGTCCTCCAGGTTCGCGGGCAGCGACAACCGCCACCCCTTTAGGAATGGACGCGCAGCACCCCGCCGGGTTGCCGGTGATCACCCCGAAAACGACTCAGGGCCCTCCGCGCGATCGCGGAGGGCCCTGAGGGGGCTAGCCCGGGCCGGCGCCCGGTGGAGCAGCGACTCCGCCACCACCACCCTGGTTGTTGCCCAGCGGGAACGTCGGCGTTTCGCCAGGTCCGGGCCGGGTCGGCCGGGTCCGCGACGTCGGCGTTTCCGTGTCGGTCTTCGTCGGCTCGGTGCTGGGCGACGACTCCGTGGTGGTCGGCGGGGTCGTCGTGGTCGGCGTTTCCGGCGGCTTCGTCGGCGTCGTGGTCACGTCGTTGACGTCCTTGCCGATCGGCGCGACCTTGTCGAACTTCTCCGCCGGTTTGCCCTTGAGGTAGAGGTTCATGAAGTTCTGCCACGTCGGACCGGCGATGGTCGCACCGAAGATCGGTTTGTTCTTCGGGTCGTGCAGCGGCTTGTTGCCGTCGCCGCCGACCCAGACCGCGGCCGACACCGACGGGGTGTAGCCGACCATCCAGGTCTGCGCGTTGCGGTCCTTGTACGCCGCCGGGTCGTCGTCCTTGGCGGTGTACTGCTGCGTACCGGTCTTGCCGGCGCACTCGTGGCCGGTCGGGCACTTCAGCTTCGAGTGATCGATGACCGGCACCAGCGCCTCGGTGAGGTTGCCGGCGATCTGCTGGCTCTTGGCCGCGTCGTCGGAGAACGCCGGGTTGGTCTTGATGTTGTTCTCGTCGAACTCGACTTCGTCCTGCTTGTTCGTGAGCTTCGAGACGAAGTGCTGCTCGTGGTAGGTGCCGCCGTTGGCGAACGACGCGTACGCCGCCGCCATGTCCTCCGGCGTCACGGCCGTGCCACCACCGCCGAGCGAGATGTTGTTGTCGTCGGTGTAGAGGACGCTCTTGCCGTCCGGCGCGACCTTGACCCCGGCTTCCTTCGCCGCTTCCGCGACCCGCGACGGCTTCGTCACGTTCAGGACCATGTCGTAGAACACGGTGTTCGCCGAGATCTCCATCGCTTTCGCGACGGTGCAGTCCTTGCCGCAGCTCGCGCTGTCACCCGCGTTTCGGACCGTGCGGCCGCCGAGCACCCGGTTGTTCGAGCCGTCGAACGTCTCGCCGAGGCCCTTGCCCATCTTGAGGAACGCCGCGAGGTCGAACGCCTTCATCGACGAACCCGGGTTCCGCGCCTGGTTCGCCCGGTCCTGGCCGATCTGGTCCTTGCCGTTCGCGTCCTTCACCAGCTCCGGCCCGCCGTAGTAGGCGATCACGCCGCCGTTCTTCGGGTTGACCGCGACCAGCGCGTTGAGCAGGTTCTCGTCGGTCTGGCCCTTCATGCCCTCCTGGGAGGCCTGCTCCGCCGCGGCCTGCGCCGCCGGGTCGATCGTGGTGTAGATCTTCGCTCCGGTCGAGAACAGCCTGTTCTCGTCGTAACCCTTCGCCGCCAGCTCGTCCTTGATCCGCTGCTGGAGCTGGTAGGTCATCTTCCCGGAGTTTTCCTCCTTGTTCGCGTTCTTCGCGATCGGCGTCGGGAACTGGGCGGCGGTGCGCTCGTCCGCCCGCAGCCACTTGTTGGCGACCATCTGGTCCATCACGTACGTCCAGCGCTGCAGAGCGTACTTCTGGTTCTCCGAGCGGCCGGGGCCCTGGATCAGGCCGGCCAGCAACGAGGCTTCGGACGCGTTGAGGTCCTTCGCGTCCTTGTTGAAGTACGCCTTCGCGGCCGCCTGGATGCCGTTCGCGCCGCGGCCGAAGTAGACGATGTTCAGGTAGGAAGTGATGATCTCTTCCTTGGACTGCTGGTTGTTCATCTTGAACGACTTCGCCAGCTCGGTCCACTTGCGGGTCAGCGTCGGGGCGTCGTTCTGCGTGGCCTGCTTGATGTACTGCTGGGAGATGGTCGAACCACCGCCCTGGCCACCGGACACCTGGTTCCAGACCGCGCGCAGGATGCCGGTGACGTCGAAGCCCGAGTTGGTCTCGAACGTCGCGTCTTCCGCCGAGTACACGGCGTGCTTGACGACGTCGGGGACCTCGCCCGGCTTGAGCAGCTGGCGGTCGCCGCCCGGCGGGAGCTCGCGGCCCATCACCTGGTTGCCGGCGTCGTAGTAGGTGATCGGCTGGTTCTGCAGCGACTTGATGCTCTCCGGCGTCGGCACGTCGACCAGGAAGTACGTGATGACGAACGCGATCGCGGGGACCACGAAGAACAGGCCGACGAAGGCATACGCCACCCGCCGGACGATCTTCCAGCGGCGCTTCTTCTTCTGCGCCGGCGTCAGGATCCGCTTGCCCTTTCCGTCGAGCTCGTCCTGGGGCTCGACGTCGTCGGCGAACTCGTTGAACGCGGCGTCCTCGTAGCCGTCGTCGTACGGGTCGCGCCCGAAGTCGTCGGTGCCGTTGTGCGCGTGGTGGGTGATGAGGTCCGGCTCACGGCCCGGGGGCGGCACCGGCCGGCCGCCGCGCGGCTGGCGGAAACCCTCCGGCGGCGAAGCGGGCGGGCCCTGCTGGGGACGCTGCCCGGTCGGCGGGACGGCCCGCCGCGGCGGCATGCCCTGCTGCCCGCGGGGACGCTGCGGTCGCCGGGGCGGCTCTTCACCCGGCCACTGCGGGCCGCCTTCGTCGCCGGACGGCCACTCGGGCGCGCCACCGCCGCCACGCGGGTTGCCGCGGGGCGGGGTGTTGCGCTGAGGTCGGCGGGGGGCTTCTTCGCCGGGCCACGCCGGTCCGGGGTCTTCCCCCGGCCACTGGCCGGACTGGGCACGGCGAGGTGCATCTGGCTCCTGGCCGGGCCAGGAGCGGTTGCGGTCGTCGTTCACGAATGGGCCTCCCAGACCGGCGCCCGGTAGCGCGCCGTTCTGCGCTCTTCAGCGGTTGTGTTCCAGCTCACCGGCCCGCGGTCCTCCGTGGACCGTCGGCCGGCTCCCCCGTACCGAGGACGTACGACCGGACCAGGTGGTTCCAGTGGCACGCCCGGCACACTTCGACGTCGTACACGGTGAACTCGGCGAACATGCCGGCCATCCTGGCCAGCTCTTCGGGTGTCCTCGCCGAACCCGCGACGTGCTTGAGTTCGTCACCGTAGACCCAGGACACCAGGGTCAGCGGTTCCTGGCGGCAGATCGGGCAGGGCTGGTCACCGGCCCGGCCGTGGAACTTCGCCGCCCGCAGCAGGTACGGGCTCGCGTCGCAGGCTTCGTAGCCGCCGACGCGCCCGGAGCGGACTTCGGCGAGCAGCGCACGGCGCTGCAACGCGTAGTCCACGACCTGCCGCTGGTTAATCACCAGGACAGAGTACGGGCTCTTCCTGTGTGGTCCACGCCCCCTAGCGCGACCAAGTGCCCGACCGGGGCGGACACGCCGGACGTTCGATAACTCTCCGGTGAATTTCGCCCGCACTGAGTAGACGGTCGAGGTTAGCTTCGCCACTTCGATGTATCGGCGCGATATAGTGGCTGAGTAGGTTGGATCGAGGCGACCCGTTCGGAGCAACGTCCGTCGCCCCGGTTTGTTCCCGGAAGGGGGTGCGGTGTGCTGGAGTTCGCGATCCTGGGTCTTCTGCACGAAGCGCCCATGCACGGGTACGTGCTGCGCAAGCGGCTGCACGAGACGCTCGGCACGCTCCGGACGTTCTCGTACGGCTCGCTGTACCCGACCCTGCGGAAGCTGCTGCGGGCCGGGTACCTGGTCGAAGAGCTGGACGAGGCCGACGACCGGGCGTGGTCGCGGCGCGGACGGCGGGTCTACAAGCTCACCGCGGAGGGCAAGGAGCGCTTCGGTGAGCTGCTCGGCGACGCCGGGCCGCAGACCTGGGACGACGAAGGCTTCGGTGTTCACCTGGCCTTCTTCTCGCGCACCCCGGCCGACGTGCGGATGCGGATCCTCGAGGGCCGCCGCCGCCGGGTCGAGGAGCGCCGCGAGGGATTGCGGGCGGCGCTGTCGCGGGCCGAGGAGAAGATCGATCGCTACACCCGCGAGCTGCACCGGCTCGGGCTGGAGACCAGCGAGCGGGAGGTGCGCTGGCTCAACGAGCTGATCGCGCACGAACAAGCCGAGCGGCAGGGTCCGGAAACCTGAGCCGCCCGGCGCGGGCCGCAGCGTCGCGGCACCTGACCTACTGAACAGACACGGATTGAAGGAGAAACCCCCATGGGCGAGAACCGCCGCGTACGGGTGGCCATCGTGGGCGTCGGCAACTGCGCGGCGTCGCTGGTCCAGGGAGTCCAGTACTACCGCGACGCGGACCCGGCCACCCGCGTCCCCGGTCTGATGCACGTCGACTTCGGCGGGTACCACGTCCGCGACATCGAGTTCGTCGCCGCGTTCGACGTGGACGCCAAGAAGGTCAGCCGCGACCTGTCCGAGGCGATCTTCGCCTCGGAGAACAACACCATCAAGATCGCCGACGTGCCGCCGCTCGGCGTCACCGTCCAGCGCGGCCACACCCACGACGGCCTCGGCCGCTTCTACCGCGAGACGATCGAGGAGTCCGACGAGACCCCGGTCGACATCGTCGCGGCGCTGCGCGAGGCCGAGGCCGACGTGCTCGTGTCGTACCTGCCCGTCGGCTCCGAGGTGGCGGACAAGTTCTACGCCCAGGCCGCGATCGACGCCGGCGTGGCGTTCGTCAACGCGCTGCCCGTGTTCATCGCCTCCGACCCCGAGTGGGCGAAGAAGTTCGAAGACGCCGGCGTCCCGATCGTCGGCGACGACATCAAGTCCCAGGTCGGCGCCACCATCACGCACCGCGTGCTGGCGAAGCTGTTCGAGGACCGCGGCGTCCAGCTCGACCGGACGATGCAGCTCAACGTGGGCGGGAACATGGACTTCCTGAACATGAAGGAGCTCGAGCGGCTCGAGTCGAAGAAGATCTCGAAGACCCAGGCCGTCACCTCGCAGGTCGACCGCGACCTCGGCAAGGGCAACGTCCACATCGGACCGTCGGACTACGTGCAGTGGCTCGACGACCGCAAGTGGGCCTACGTCCGGCTCGAGGGCCGCGCCTTCGGCGACGTGCCGCTGAACCTGGAGTACAAGCTCGAGGTGTGGGACTCGCCGAACTCGGCGGGCATCATCATCGACGCGGTCCGCGCGGCGAAGATCGCGAAGGACCGCGGCATCGGCGGTCCGATCCTGTCGGCCTCCTCCTACTTCATGAAGTCGCCGCCGGAGCAGTACGACGACTCGACCGCGCGCGACGCCGTCGAGAAGTTCATCCGCGGCGAGATCGAGCGGTAGGACAGACCTGCTCCAAGAAGGCCGTCACCGCTGGTGGCGGCCTTTTTGGCGTGGTGCACTAAACCGGTGGGGCGGGGCGCGCGTTGGCGGGGTGTGAGTGCGAGCGTGGGCGAAAGCGTGCCGGGGGACCTGGGCGCGCCGACCTTCCACGACCTGTTCCGGGAGTACTTCGGCCAGATGACCCGGCTGGCGCACCTGCTCGGCGCGGACGACGGCGAGAACGTCGCCCAAGAGGCCTTCGTCAAGCTCCACCAGCGCTGGGACTCGCTCAGCGACCACACCCGGGTGGCCGGCTACCTGCGCACGACCGTGGTGAACATGTCGCGGTCGCGCACGCGCCACCTGCGCGTGGTCCGGCGCACCCCGCAGGACCGGCCGCCGGACGAGCTGTCGGCCGAGGTCAGGGCGGTCGCCAACTGGGAGCACCAGCAGCTGCGCGCGGTGCTGGAAAAGCTCTCGAGGCGACAGCGCGAGGTCCTCGTGCTGAGGTATTGGCTGGACCTGAGCACGGCGGCCATCGCGGAGACGCTCGGCATCTCGCCCGGCACCGTGAAGGCGACCACCCACCACGCGATGGAGAACCTGCGCAAGCACTTGGGGGACGACCTGGGAGGTGAGCGATGACCGACCTCGAACGCAAGCTGGCCGACGCACTGCGGGACCAGGCGGCGGAGGTCGCGCCCAACCTCGACGCGGCCTGGGCGGAGCAGCAGCGCAGGCAGCGCCGGCCGCACCGCCGCCGCCGGGCCGCCGTGTGGATCGCGCCGCTGGCCGCCGTGCTGGTGGTGCTGACCAGCGTCTCGATCGTCACCCAGGTCACCACGGCCCAGTCGCCGCCGCCGGAGCCGGCGACGCGCCCGGGGCAGGACCTGGTGCTCGCCACCCCCGAGATCACGCCGGCGAACCTGAGCGGCGGCGGTGAGCCGGTCGCCCTCACCGACTTCGCGGGCCAGACGGAAGCCTGGACCTCCTTCGCGCTCAACCCCCAGGACCCCGCGGGCCGGCCGCTGCTCTGCGTCTCGGCGTTCGTCAAGGGGCTGACCCACGGCGGCGGCGCGCAGTACGGCATCGAGTCGCCGTCGTGCGTCCCGCTGGCGGACGGCGTCGTGCGGGCCGGGTACGTCGGCAAGCCCGGTGGCCCGCTGCCGGCCGGCAAGGCGGTCTACCTCGCCGACCCGTCGGTGCGGGTGCTGCGCCTCTACGACGGGGCCGGCGACCTGAGCTCGGCCAAGGAGGTCGGCACGCTGGGGCGCGACCGCGTCTACCTCGCCGACGTCAAGCCGGGGTCACCGCCGGTGCGCTACGACGTCAACCCAGGCCCAGCGCACCCGGCAAGCCGGTGATCTCCGCCACCACCGCCGTCGCCTGCGCGAGCACCTCGGGATCCGGCGGGAAGTGCGGGTTCGGCACCGCGTACACGGCCATCTTCGCCGCCAGCGCGGACCGGAGCCCGTTCGTCGTGTCCTCCACGGCGGCGCAGTCCTCCGGGGCCACGCCCAGCAGCTCGGCCGCCCGCAGGTAGACGTCCGGTGCCGGTTTGCCGGCGCCGACCTGCTCGGACGACACCGCCGCGCCGACCGGGAGGCCGGTCACGTCGAGGAAGCCCTTGATCAGGATCACCGGCGACGAGCTCGCGATCGCCACCGGCCAGCGCGCCGACACCTGCCGCACGACGTCCACGGCACCCGGGATCAGCGGCGGTTCCGCGGCGTACCGGGCGGCCATCCGCTTGACGACGATCGTCGCGATCTCGGCCGGGGTCGTCCGCGCGCCGAGCTCTTCCACCAGGTAGCGGGCCCATTCCGGGGTGCTCATCCCCTGCTGCGCCCGGGTCGCCTCCTCGCGCCAGGTGCCCCCGTGCTCGGCGACGACCGCGCGCCGCACCTCGTCCCAGATCCGCTCGGAATCCACCAGCACGCCGTCGAGGTCGAAGATCACCGCGTCCATGCCCCGAGCCTAGCTTGTGAGAGGAGTTACTTAGCCACCCTTACTAATTTTTGTTAGCCTGGCTAAGTGACTTCCCCGATCGCCGACCTCGCCCACCGGCTGCGGCCGCTGGTCTTCCGGCTGTACCACCAGGTGCGCCGCCAGACCCCGCAGCTGTCGCTGACCCTCACCCAGGGGTCGGTGCTGAGCGAGCTGGTCAACGGCGGTCCGCGGCGGATGAGCGCGCTGGCCGAGTTCGAGCAGGTCAAGCTGCCGTCGATGACCGACGTCGTCGGCCGGCTCGAACGGCTCGGCCTGGCGGTCCGCCGCCCGGACCCCGCCGACGGCCGCGCGGTGCTCGTGGACGTCACCGACGAGGGTCGCCGCTTCTACGCCGAGACGGTGGCCGCCCGGGAGGAGTTCCTCCGCGAGCGGCTCATCGCCATGGACGACACCGACCGCGCCGCGATCGAAGCCGCCCTGCCGGCTCTCGCCAAATTGCTCGTCGACACCAAGAAGGAGGAACTGATCAGCGATGAGCGCTGAACACCACTCGAGCCTGCTGGACGCGGTCAAGGGTCAGCCCAAGCAGGTGTGGATCACCGCGTTCGCCGCGGTCATCGCCTTCATGGGGATCGGCCTGGTCGACCCGATCCTGCTGTCCATCGCCAAGGGCCTGGACGCGACGCCGTCGCAGGTCACCCTGCTCTTCTCGTCCTACCTCGGCGTCCAGGTCATCGCGATGCTGGTGACCGGCGCGGCGAGCGCGAAGTTCGGGCCCAAGCGCACGGTGCTGGTCGGGCTGACGCTGATCGTCGCGGCCACCGCCCTGTGCGCGGCCGCCGGGTCGATCGAGCAGCTCGTCGGGCTGCGCGCGGTCTGGGGCCTCGGCAACGCGTTCTTCATCGCGACGGCGCTTTCGGTGATCGTCGGCGCCGCGACCGGCGGCCAGTCCGGCGCGATCCTGCTCTACGAAGCCGCGTTGGGTGTCGGCCTGTCGGTCGGCCCGCTGCTGGGCGCGCTGCTCGGCAGCATCTCGTGGCGCGGCCCGTTCGTCGGCACCGCGATCCTGATGGCCGGCGCGCTCGTGCTGTGCGCGGTGTTCCTGAAGAGCGACAAGCACGAGAAGCGTGACCCGATCAAGCTGCTCGACCCGCTTCGCGCGCTGAAGCACACCGGTCTGCTGCGCACCTCCGTCGCCTCGGCGCTCTACACCGCCGCCTTCTTCGCGGTGCTGGCCTGGTCGCCGTTCGTCCTCGGCTGGAGCGCCATCGCCGTCGGGCTGATCTTCTGCGGCTGGGGCCTGTGCGTCGCGGTCGCGGGGGTCGCGCTGGCCCCGCGGCTGGCCGCCAAGCTCGGCGAACGGCACGCCGCCGCGGCCGCCGTCTTCGGCTACGCCGTGCTGATGCTGGTGCTCGCCGTGCCGAGCAAGCCGGTCCTGGTCGTCGGGATCATCGTCTCCGGGCTGGTCTCCGGCCTGCTGAACACGCTGTTCACCGGCACCGCGATGTCGATCAGCGACGCGCCGCGCCCGGTCGCGAGCGCGGGCTACAACTTCTGCCGCTGGCTGGGCGGCGCGGTGGCCGCGACGCTGGTCGGGCACGTCGCCGAGTGGTTCGGTTCGCCGCAGGCACCGTTCGTCGTGTCGGCCATCCTGTGCGTCGTCGCCGGTGTCCTGCTCTCGCTGCGGGAGAAGAAGGCGGACCCGCACACCGTGCCGGCGGAAGCGGTGCTCGTCGGCGAGGAGTTCTGACCCGCCGTTCGGGCTAGCCGTACACCCGCCGTTCACCTGTATGTCTGGAATGGCTGGTTTGGGAGGCTTACGGTCGGTTCGTTCCCGAACTCCCACCCTGGAGGCCTCGTGCCCGACCGTCTGCTTCCGCTCCTGCCCGTCCACCCGAGCGGCCGCTCCCCGATCACCTGCGAATACCGCTGTGGCAACGCCTGTGCCCACCCCGAGCCGAACGAGTCCGGGAACGAGTACTTCGGCGACGTCGTGAAGGACATCTCCCGCCGCGGGGCCTTCAAGGCCGGCGCCGTGATGGCCGCCGCCGCGGGCGGGTTCGCGGCGCTTTCGGGGACCGCGGCCGCCGCGCCCGCGCGGAAGCCGCCACGTCCGGTGCCCGGCACCGACTTCGACCCGGTCCCGTCGAACAAGCTCGACGCGGTCGTCGTCCCGGACGGCTACGCCCAGCGCGTCGTCATCCGCTGGGGCGACCCGGTGGTGCCGGGTGCCCCGGCGTTCGACTTCACGAAGCAGACCGCGGCCGCGCAGGCGAAGCAGTTCGGCTACAACAACGACTTCGTCGGCCTGCTCCCGCAGGACCCGCTGGGCCTGACCAACCTGCTCGTCGTGAACCACGAGTACACCGCCGAGGTGCACCTGTTCCCGGCCGACCAGTACGACCCGGCGAACCCGACCGAGGAGCAGGTGAAGATCGCCTGGGCGGCGCACGGCCTGTCGGTGCTGCTGACCCGCCGTGACCCCGTCCACGGCGGCCTCGAGGTCGTGCCGAGCCGGTACGCCCGCCGCATCACGCTCGACACGATCTTCGAGGTGCGCGGCCCGGCCGCCGGGTCGAAGTACCTGAAGACGTCGGCCGACCCGAGCGGGCGCAGGGTCCGCGGCACGCAGAACAACTGCTCCGGCGGCGTGACGCCGTGGGGCACAGTGCTTTCCGGCGAGGAGAACATCCACCAGTACTTCGCCAACTCGGAGAAGGTCACCGACCCGGTCGAAGCCGCGCGGCTGAAGCGGTACGCCATCGGCACCGGCGCGAGCACCCGCAAGTGGGAGCGGTTCGACAAGCGCTGGGACGTCGCGCAGGAGCCGAACGAGCCGAACCGGTTCGGCTGGGTCGTCGAGATCGACCCGAACGACCCGACGTCGACACCCATCAAGCACACCGCGCTCGGGCGCCTCAAGCACGAGGGCGCCAACATCAAGATCACCGCCGACGGCCGCGTCGCCGCGTACACCGGGGACGACGAGCGCTTCGAGTACATCTACAAGTTCGTCTCGAAGGGCAAGTACAAGCCGGGCAAGAGCGCGCACGCGCGGCGGCACAACTCGGCCCTGCTCGACGAGGGCACGCTGTACGTCGCCCGGTTCACCGGCGACAGCCCGCTTCCGGAGATCGACGGCACCGGAAAGCTCCCGGCCGACGGCGAGTTCGACGGCGCCGGCGAATGGCTCCCGCTGGCGAGCGGGAACAAGTCCTTTGTGGACGGATTCACCGCCGAAGAGGTCTACGTCTTCACCCGGCAGGCGGCCGACAAGGTCGCGGCCACGAAGATGGACCGCCCGGAGGACATCGAGCCGAACCCGGTCAACGGCCGGGTTTACGCGGCGCTGACCAACAACTCCGACCGCGGCGCGGCGGGCAAGGCCGGCGTCGACGAGGTGAACCCCCGCGTGGCCAACAAGAACGGCCAGATCCTGGAGTGGGAAGAGCACCGCGGTGACGCGGCCTCGACGAGGTTCTCCTGGCGGCTGCTGCTCGTCTGCGGCGACCCGGCCGCGGCCGACACCTACTACGGCGGCTTCGACAAGAGCAGGTCAGCCCGATCTCCTGCCCGGACAACGTGACCTTCGACCGCCACGGCAACCTGTGGATCTCCACCGACGGCAACGCGCTCGGCGCGAACGACGGCCTGTTCTCGGTGCCGGTCACCGGGCCGGAGCGCGGGCACGTCAAGCAGTTCCTGTCGGTGCCGCCGGGCGCCGAGACGTGCGGCCCGAACGTCACCGACCACGTGGTGCTCGTCGCGGTCCAGCACCCCGGCGAGAACGCGGCGAGCTCGGCGAACCCGACGTCGCACTGGCCGGACGGCGGCACGGCGCAGCCGCGGCCGTCGCTCGTCTCGGTGTGGAAGAAGGGCCGCTTCGGCCTGCCGGGCCGCATCGGCGAGCGCTGACGGGCCCAGGTTCACTCTGAAGTGGACGGTTCTCGGCCGGTGGGGGCCGGTGGCACGCGCCATAGTCGAGACATGGTCCGTTCGGCGCGCGTGGTGGCAGTGGCGGTGGTGGCGCTCTCGGGGACGGTCGCACCCGCGGCCGCCGCGGAGCCGCCGCCGTCGTGCGGCGGGGTGGCCGCCAACCCGAGCGTCGAGGAGACCGCGCGCAACGGCGCCCCCGACGGGTACGTGTTCACCCCGGCCGCGCCGGTCCCGCCCGGGACGCCGGCCGCGAAGGCGCCGAAGCTGCTGACCGACCAGGCGTACGCCGTCGACGGGCAGCGCTCGGCGCTCGTCCAGACCCCGGACGGCAAGCCCAGCACCGCCGTCCAGACCGAGAAGTTCGTCCCCGGCGGCGTCTACACGCTGAGCGTCTGGACCGCTTCGCACGCGCCGGGCAACGGCGCGGCCACCGGCCTGCGGTTCTTCGACGCGACCGGCGCGCAGGTGCAGGAAAGCAAGCTCGCCGTCGACCACTACGCGGGCGACGGCCGGCTGGCCCGGCAGGACTTCCCGGCCGCGACCGCGCCGGCGAAGGCCACCGCGGTCAAGTTCTTCACCACCACCAGCCTGGAGCGGCTGCGCTGGGACTGCGTCGACCTCAAGCTGGCCGCGTACTCGGTGAAGAAGGAAGTGCAGAACCCGGCGACCGGCGCGTGGGGCTCGTTCGCCACGGTCACCGCGGGCGAAACCGCGCACTACCGGATCACCGTGACGAACGACGGCACCGAGGACCTGACCGGGATCGCGGTGCAGGACCCGTGGTGCCCGGCACCGGTCGAGCCGTTCACGCTGGCCGCGGGCGCGAACAAGCAGCTGACCTGCGACCACCCGGACCTCACGGTGGCCGACAACGGGCACGTCAACACGGCGAAGGTGACCGGCGTGCACCACCCGGGCGGCACGCTCGGCGACAAGACCGCGTCGGCGACGATCACCGTCCTGCCGCCGCCGTCGATCGCGAAGATCGGCGACTTCGTCTGGGCCGACCGCAACCGCGACGGCCTCCAGGACCCGGACGAACCCGGCGTCGCCGGCGTCAAGGTGACGCTGAAGGACGGCGCGGGCGGCGCGGTCGGCACCGCGACCACGGACGCCGCCGGGAAGTACGGCTTCGAGAAGCTGAAGGACGGCACCTACCAGGTCTGCTTCGCCATCCCGGCCGACCACCTCGCGACCCGCCAGGACGCCGGCGCCGACGATCGCGATTCGGACGCGGACGCCGGCGGCTGCACCGCGCCGCGCACGGTCGGCGGCCCGTCCCACGAGGACTTCGGCGCCGACCTCGGGCTGGTCACCCCGGCGAACCGGATCGGCGACTTCGCCTGGACCGACACCGACGGCAACGGCCTGCAGGACCCGGGCGAGCCCGGTCTCGCCGGCGTCAAGGCGGTGCTGAGCAACGGCGTCAGCGTCGTCACCGGCCCGGACGGCGCGTACGCCTTCACCGGTCTCGAAGACGGCAGCTACCAGGTCTGCTTCACGGCGGAGGGGCACAAGCCGACGAAGAAGGACGCCGGCGACGACGCGAAGGATTCCGACGCGGACCCGGTGACGGGCTGCGCGGACCCCCGGACGCTCGGTCCCGGCGCGCGCGACGACCACACGGTCGACGTCGGCTTCGCCTAGTTACGGTGGGGGTATGACGGACTTGCCTCTCGCCCTCGTGACCGGCGCCTCCCGCGGGATCGGCGCGGCGGTCGCGCACCAGCTCGCGCCGACGCACCGCCTGCTGCTCGGCGGCCGCGACGCCGAAGCGCTGTCCGCGCTGGCGAAGGAGCTCCCGGGCGCGAAGCCGTGGCCGGTGGAGCTGACGAACCCGGCGTCGCTCGCCGAAGCGGTCGCGGGCATCGAGTCCCTGGACGTCTTGGTCCACTCGGCGGGCGTCGCGCGCATCGCCCGGATCGAGGACACCTCCGCCGCCGTGTGGCGGGACAACTTCGAGGTCAACACCCTCGCCGTGGTCGAACTGACCCGCCTGCTGCTCCCCGCCCTGCGCGCGGCCCGCGGCCACGTCGTGGTGATCAACTCCGGCGCGGGCCTCAACGCCCGCCCGGGCTGGTCCCCGTACGCGGCGAGCAAGTTCGCGGTCCGCGCCTTCGCCGACGCCCTGCGCGAAGAGGAGAAGGACATCCGCGTGACGTCGGTGTACCCGGGCCGCACGGACACCGAGATGCAGCAGGAGATCTTCAAGGGCGAAGGCCGCGACTACGACACCACGCACCTGCTGCGCGCGGACTCGGTGGCGACCGCGGTGGTGACAGCGGTGTCAGCCACCCCGGACGCCCACCAGACGGACATCACCCTCCGCCCCCGCTGACCCGCCCGAAGCGGAGCTTTCACGTGAAAGCTCCGCCCCCAGGTGGGCGCTTTCACGTGAAAGCGGCGTTCTAGCGGAGGCGGGCGGCGGTCTCGGCCACGCCGGCCTGGACCTTCGCCCGGTCCACCTTCACCGACTCGCCGTCGGCCACGACCTGCTCGCCCGCGACCCACACGTCGCGGACCCGCCGCGAGCCGGCCGCCCACACCAGGTTCGACAGCAGCTGCACGTCCGGCACGTCCAGGCCGCACGCGAACGCCGGGTCGTCGAGGTCGATGTGCACCAGGTCGGCCCAGCGGCCCGGCTCGAGCGCCCCGATGTCGTCGCGGCCCAGTGCCGAAGCTCCGCCGCGGGTCGCCAGCAGGAAGACGTCGGCCGCGGTCAGCACCGTCGAGTCGCCCGTCGCCAGCCGGGCGAACATGGCCGTGAGCTGCAGTTCTTCCCACAGGTCGAGGTCGTCGTTCGACGCCGGGCCGTCGGTGCCGAGGCCGACCGCGACGCCCGCCGCGCGCAGGTCCTTGATCCGCGCGATGCCCGAGGCCAGTTTCGCGTTCGAGCCCGGGCAGTGCGCCATGCCGACGCCGTGCGCCGCGAACAGCGCGATGTCGTCGTCCGACAGGTGGATCGCGTGCGCCGCCAGCACCCGGCCGTCGAGCATGCCCAGTTCTTTCAGCAGCGCGGGCACCGAACCGTGCGAGGCGCGGACCGCGGTGTCCTCCGCCGCCGCCTCGGCGACGTGGATCTGGATCAGCGCGCCCCGCGAAGCAGCCGATTCGGCCGTCGCGCGCAGGGCTTCCGCCGACAGCATGTACGCCGAGTGCGGGCCGTAGCCCAGCTCGACGCGGTCGCCGTGGCCGAAGCGCAGGCCGTCGGTGTCGATCCAGCGCTCGATGCCGGCCAGCTGGGCCCGCCAGTCCAGGCCCGGCAGCTCCATCACCGGCGGCGCCACCAGCACGCGGGCACCGGTGGTGAGCACCGCGTCGACCAGCTGCTCGCCTTCGAAGTACATCTCGGCGCTCGTCGTGACGCCGTGGCGCAGCATCTCGACCGAGCCGAGCAGCATGCCGGTGCGGATGTCCTCCGGCCGCAGCTTCGCTTCGGCGGGCCAGATGATCTCGTTGAGCCAGGGCAGCAGCGGGAGGTCGCCGCCCATCCCGCGCAGCAGCGTCATCGGGCTGTGCGCGTGCGTGTTGACCAGGCCGGGCAGCAGGATGCCGGTCAGGGTGGTGACCGGTGCGGCGGACTCGGGGGCGGTGGCCGCCGGTCCGCAGTGGGAAATGCGCCCATCGGCGTCCACATCGACGACCGCGTCACGCAGGAGCGAACAGGACGCGTCGGCCGGGAGAACGACAGGGGCGTGGAAACGGCGTTGCATCTCTGGATACTACGCACCCTCGATTACGAGACGACTCCACTCCGCCACGCCCAGGCCGCGATCTCGACGCGGTTCCGCGCGCCGATCTTGCCCTGCACCGACGCCAGGTGCGTCTTCACCGTGGACAGGGACAGGAACAGCTCCGCGCCGATCTCGGTGTTCGTCAGCCCGCGCGCGGCCGCCTGCACGACGTCCATCTCCCGCGCGGTCAGCGGCTCCGACGGCGGCGCGACCTGCGCCTTCACCGCGCCACCGCCGTCGAAGTGCTTGAGCAGCCGGATGGTGATCTGCGGCGACACCAGCGCGTCACCGCGGTCGGCCGCGCGGACCGCCTCGATCAGCAGCGCCGGACCGGCGTCCTTGAGCAGGAAGCCGTGGGCGCCGTTGCGCAGCGCCGTGTGGACGTACTCGTCGAGGTCGAACGTGGTGACCACGACGACCTTCAAGGGATCGTGCACGTCCGGCCCGGCCAGCTGGCGCGTGACCTCCAGGCCGTCGAGGCCCGGCATGCGGATGTCGAGCAGGCAGACGTCCGGGCGCAGCTCGCGGGCCTTCGACACCGCCGAGACGCCGTCCGCGACGTCGGCGACGACCTCGATGTCGTCCTGCGCGTCCAGGATCATGCGGAACCCCATCCGCACCATTTCCTGGTCGTCGGCGATCAGTACCCGGATCACTCGTCCCCTTCCCCGGCGGCCAGCGGCAGCCACGCTTCGACCCGCCAGCCGCCGTCCGGGCCACGCCCGGCCGACAGCCGTCCTTTGAGCAACGCGACGCGTTCACGCATCCCGACCAGACCGTAGCCGCCCGATCCGCCGGCCGGCCGGTGCGTCGGTTCGCGTCCGTCGTCCGTCACCCGCAGGTGCAGTTCGGGGCCCTGGACCTCGGCCACGACGAACGCCTCGGTCGCGCCGGACGCGTGCTTGCCGACGTTCGTCAGCGACTCCTGCACCAGCCGCAGCGCCGAGCGGCCGACCTCGTGCGGCAGGTCCGGCGGCAGGTCGAGGTGCATCGACGTCGGCACGCCGTGGTTGGCGCCCTCGACCAGCTTCCGCAGGTCGGCACCCAGATCGGTGGTCGCCTGTTCGCTGAACTCGCTCGACCCGGCCGGCGCGTCCCCGCGCATCGAGCGGACCAGCCGCCGCATCGCCGCGAGCGCCTCGACCCCGGCGTTCTCGATCCGGGCCATCGCCTCGACGGCGACCTCCGGCTTCTGCGCGGCCATCATCCGCGCGGCCTGCGCCTGGACGACGATGCCGGTGACGTGGTGGGCGACGACGTCGTGCAGCTCGCGGGCCAGCGCCATCCGCTCGGCCGTCTGCGCGTCGGCCACCGCCGACTTGACGACCGTGGTGCGCTCGGAGTCCCGCGAGCGCAGCATCAGGCCGGTGGCGATCGAGATGCCGAGCAGCAGCGCGGCGGCGAAGGCGAGGACGGACAGCGTCTGCGGGTCGGTCTGCAGGCCCGACGGCTTGTCCGAGTTGAGGATCGCGGCGAGCGCGACGACGCCGGAGAGGATCGACACCCGCGGCCACGACGCGTTGAGGCCGCGGGCGCGGGTCACGTTCACCACCACGCCCATCGCGGCGATGACCTGCACGAACGGCACGCCGCCCGGCATCGGGTAGTCGTAGCGCAGGTGCAGGAACGGCGTCACGACCGCCGACAGCAGCAGGATCCCGGCGACGCCGAGGAGCGCGTCCGCGGGCCGCCGCGGCGAGAGCACCGCGATGGCGGCCGCGACGAGCGAGCAGAACAGGATCGGGAAGCCGCGGGCGTTGCTCGAATACGTGTAGCCGAACTCGAACAGCAGCGCGAAGCCGAGCAGGCCCATCAGCGGCCACTGCCCCATCGCGAGCTCGTTCACCCGGCGCAGCCGGCGCACCCGCGGATCGGCCTGGGGGCCGCGGTCCCGGGTCGCGATGGCCGGCACGACCGGCCCGATGAGCAGCAGCAGGCCGAACACCAGGCCCTGGGTCGCCGTACCGCCGTCGATGTCGCCGACCCCGCCGTACCGGCCGAACAGGGCGACCAGGCCCCCGACGACCAGGAAGCTCACGACGCAGAGCGCCACGCCCGCGCGCGCCCGCCGGGTGACGTAGTAGACCATCAGCACCCCGGCCACGACCTCGGTGATGGTCACCTTCGGCAGCACGCTGGAGTACGGCGGGATGTGGAACGCGTGGATGAAGAGGGTGGAGAACACCAGCACCGCGCCACCGGCCACGCCGGCGACGGCCGCGCGCTTCTGGGCCCACACCGCGCACGCCGTCATCGCGAAGATGCCGGGCAGCAGCCCGAAGTCGACGAAGCGCGGGCCGTTGTCGTCGAGCGCGGCCTGCGTCGTGAAGACGACGTCGAACAGCAGGGCGGCGAAGAGGACGGCCGTGGGCACGCCGATGCGCCGTACGAGAGCGGCGGTGCGCGTGTAGAGGGTGTTCGGAGGGGGCGCGGCGGTCACAACGTGACGTTAGAGGATCCGCCCCGGTTCGCACCTTGGCCGAGTGGCTCGCCCTCCCTCGGCCGATCGGCCGATGCGGGGCGGGGCGTGACTGGCCGTCTGCCCGAAGTGGACACCCCCCGATCTCCGCGAAGCTCATCGGCACCAAGATCCGAACCGACAGGGAGAAACCTCGTGGACCCGAACACTCCACAGTGGACCGGTGGCCCGGTGCTGTCCGGCCGTGGGCTCGTGAAGCGCTACGGCGCGCAGTACGCCCTGGCCAGCATCGACATCGACATCCAGCCGCGGGACGCCGTCGCCATCGTCGGCCCGTCCGGCTCGGGCAAGACGTCGCTGCTGCACGTGCTGGCCGGCATCCTCCGGGCCGACGACGGGCAGATCTTCCTGGCCGGGCAGCGGATCGACCACCTCGGCGAGAAGAAGCGCAGCGAGCTGCGCCGCACCGAGTTCGGCTTCGTCTTCCAGTCGGGGATGCTGGTCGCGGAGCTCTCGGCCGAAGAGAACGTCGCGCTGCCGTCGCTGCTGGCCGGGCTCGGCCGCAAGGAGGCCATCGACGCGGGCCGCCAGTGGCTCTCGCGGCTCGGGCTGGCCGGCAAGGAAAAGCGCCGCCCCGGTGAGCTGTCCGGTGGCGAGGCCCAGCGCGTCGCGATCGCGCGGGCGCTGACCCACCGGCCGAAGGTGATCTTCGCCGACGAGCCGACCGGCGCGCTCGACACGCGCACCGGCCGCGAGACGATGGACGCCCTGCTCGGTGCCGCCCACGAGACGGGCGCCGCGGTGATCGTCGTGACGCACGACCGCGAGCTGGCCGAGTCGATGCCGAAGACCGTCGCCATCCGCGACGGCCTGATCGCCACGAGGCAGGCGGCGTGAACTCGCTCCAGATCGCCCTGCGGGTGCTGAAGGTCGACCGGCGGACCCGGACGTCGGCGATCCTCACCGCGATCGGGGTGGCCGTCGCGACCGGGCTGGTGCTGCTGCTGGCGACGCTGCCGTTCGCCACGCAGAACCGCGAGCAACGCGCCCTCTGGCAGGGCGAGCACTTCTACAGCGGCCTCGCCGGGGACGCCCCGGCCAAGATCCTCTACAGCTCGTCGAAGGACTACTTCGACGGCAACCAGATCATCCGGGTCGACGTCGCGGTGGCGCCCGGCGCGACCGCCGCGGGCGTCCAGCTGCCGCCGGGCGTGCCGCAGCTGCCGGGACCGGGCGAGACCGTCGTGTCGCCGGCGCTCGGCCGGCTGCTGCAGGGGCACCCGGCCGACCAGCTCGGCGACCGGTTCGGCAAGCCCGTCGGTGCGCTCGGGGAGGACGGCCTCCGCTTCCCGGAGCAGCTCGTCGCGCTCGTCGGGCACACGCCGGACGCGATGCCGGTGCGCGCCGACCCCATCCCGGGCTTCCCCGGCGGGAAGGCGAGCCCGGACGCCCTGCTCATGCTGCTGTCCTGGGTCGGGATCATCGTGCTGCTGGTGCCGAGCCTGGTGCTGGTTGCGTCGTCGGCGCGGCTGACCGCGGCCCGGCGGGAACGGCGGCTCGCCGCGATCCGGCTGGCCGGCGCGACCCCGGGGCAGGTCACGAACATGGTGGCCGCCGAGACGACGTTGTCCGCGGGCATCGGCGCGGTGCTCGGCCTGCTGATCAGCCCGGCGCTGCACGGTCTCGCGTCGTTCGTGCCGTGGGGCGGCGGCACCTGGCTCGCCTCCGACTTCGCGCTGCCGGTCGGCCTGACGGTGTTCATCGTCCTGGCCATCCCGGTGCTCGTGGTGCTGGCCGGCATCCTCGGCCTGCGCCGCGTGCTGAAGAACCCGCTGTTCGCGACCGGCGGCCATACGAAGAAGCCGTTGCACTGGTGGCGGCTGCTGGCGCTGCCCGCGGCCGGGCTGTTCTTCCTCGTCGCGGTGACGACGGCGAAGGACTACGGCGGCATCACGTTCGTCATGGCGGGGCTGTTCCTGCTGGTCGGCTCGGCCGCGATCGTCGGGCCGTGGGTGACGTCGGCGGTCGGCGGCACGTTCGTCCGGATCTGGCGGCGGCCGTCTTCGCTGCTCGCCGGCCGTCGCCTGCGTGACGACCCGAAGGGCGCCTACCGCTCCTCCGCCGGGATCGTGCTCGCGGTGTTCGCCGGGTCGATGGCGCTGACGCTGCTACCGACGTTCGAGTCGATGGCCGGTGGCGGGCGGTCGTTCGCGGACTCCACGCTCTACGTCGACACCGACGGGCAGCACGCGAGCAAGCTCGTCGAGCAGGCCAACGCGTCCCTGGCGAAGTACGGGCAGCCGGACAAGGCCGTCGCGGTCGGCGAGATCTACCTGGTCCAGGGCGAGGGGAACAACCGCACCGGCCACCGCGCACTGGTGATGAGCTGCGCGGACGCCGTCAAGCTGACCCGGTTCGGGCTCACCGCGGACAACTGCACGGGCGGGCCGGCCGTCTTCGGCGACTCGGCGCTCGACCTGGCGCGGTTCAAGGTCACCGACACCTGGGAAGGGCAGGCGTCGCCGGTCAAGTCGGGCACGCGGGCGGAAGCCGTCCACCTCCCGGACCCGGACCTGGCCAGCACGTCGATCATCGACCCGGCCGCGCTGCCCGACGGCTTCACACCGAAGTACGTCACCGTGGTCGCGCCGACCACCGACGCGAACCGGGAGATCGTCCGGACGGCGCTGGCCGGACCGGCCGTCGGGGAGGAGATCGGCAGCCGGGACCAGTACCTGGTCAACCAGCAGACCGAGCTCGGCGACCTGCGCCGGGTCACGGTGATCGGGCTGCTCGCCGCCGGTGTCCTGGCCGGGTGCAGCGCCGCGGTCGCGACCGCGGGCTCGGTGATGGACCGCCGCCGCACCTTCGGGGCGCTGATGGCGGCCGGCACACCGGTCCGGGTGCTGGCACGGGCGCTGCGGATGGAGGCCGCGCTGCCGGCGCTGGTCGCCACCATCGGCGCGGGAATCGTCGGGGTGCTCGTCGGTGTTGGTCTCTTCAGCATGGTCGACGAGCGGGGCATCGTGCTCAGCCCGTGGCTGCTGGCGCCGGTCGTGCTCGGGATGGGCGTGGCCCTGCTCGGCGCGTCGGTCTGCACCCCCGCGCTGAAGCGGGTCCAGGCCGAACCGCTGGCCGACGAATAGGGAGGACGTTCGCCCCTCTGTCGGGGGAGGGGCGAACTCCTACCGCTTTTCGAAGATGAGGTCGTGCGAGACGCGGCCTTCGACTTCCGCGCGCTGCTCGAACTTCGTCACCGGCCGCCATTCCGGCCGCGGCGCCCAGCCGTCGTACCGGTTCTTCAACAGCGGCTCGGCGGAGCAGACCTCGAGCATCTGCTCGGCGTAGTTCTCCCAGTCGGTCGCCATGTGGAAGGTGCCGCCGGGCGCGAGCCGCGACGCCACGAGCGCGGCGAACGACGGCGACACGATCCGCCGCTTGTGGTGCTTCTTCTTCGGCCACGGGTCCGGGAAGAACAGCCGGACGCCGTGCAGCGTGCCCGGCTCCACGTGCTCGGTCAGCAGGACGACGGCGTCGCCGTGCAGCAGCCGCAGGTTCTCGACGCCCAGCTTTTCGGCGCGCAGCATCAGCTGGCCGAGGCCCGGGTCGTAGACCTCGGCCGCGACGTAGTTCAGCTCCGGCGCCGCGGCGGCCAGCTGCGACGTCGTCTCGCCCATGCCGGAGCCGATCTCCAGCAGCACCGGCGCTTCGCGGCCGAACCACTCGGTGAAGTCCAGCGTCCCGGCGGGCAGCTCACCGACCGTGCGGCCGAGGTCCGGCCACAGTTCGTCCCACGCGCGTTGCTGCCCGACGGTCATCCGGCCGCCGCGCTTCACGTAGCTGACGACGCTGCGAAGCCGGGGTTGGTGCTCGTTTTCCACCCACGGAATGTAGCCGGGCGCGCAGCGCCTCCGTTGAGGGCGGTGGCGGGGGCATGGATGGATTAACGAACCGCTTCGAGCTCCCCGAGCCGAGACCGCAGGCCGGCCAGCCCGGCGATCGCGAGCGGGTCCGGCGTCCGGCCGCTGTGCGCCGGCAGGACGTCGATCCAGCCCGGGTGCCGGTCGGTGTTCATGACCGTCGTGGGAATCGCGTGACCCGATTTCCCGCGCTCGGACGGGATGAACTCCCAGTACCCGGATTCGCCGTCCGCGGCCCACGGGACGAATTCCCAGCCCGGGCGCCTGCCGAGCAGCTGCGCGATCCGGTCCTCGACGCGGAAACCCTGTTCCCGCGAGTCGAGGGTCCCGTCCGCCACCGCCCGCAGCCACCAGGGCGCGGGGATCGGGCCCGCCATCCCGGCCGAAGCGCGGAACAGGGCCAGGACGCGGTCTTCGGGCGCGCGGTGCACCCAGGCCCGGCGGAGTTCCGCGGGCGTGGCCGCCGTCATGGCGGCCTGCGGGAGTTCGATCGCCCGCGACCATTCCAGGTCCAGCATGGGTTCGAGCCGGGGAGCGTCGTCTTCGACGCGAGCTCGGGGAATCGTACTGCCCAATTCTTGACCGGTGTCCACCGTCAAGGATCACCTCCAGGGGAGCTCAGACGGGTCCGGCACGCTCTCTCTTACGAATATTGCCTGGTCATAGCAGTATGTCCGGTGGCTGTGAGAGAAGCCACAGGCGTTTCATCTTCTTTTAACAAAGGTTTTTGCGGTATTGAGACGACGGTCACGCTCAGGCGTCGCGCCGGGACGTGACAAGCACGCCGGCCACGAACAGGGCAACGGTGATCGCCGCGAAGTAACCGAGGTAGCCCCACGGGCCGAGCGGCGCCGACGGCAGCTGCAGCGGCCCCGCGGCGAACCCGCCCGCCCCGACGAACTCGTCGGCGGCGTGGAACGGCATCCACTGGTAGATGTGCCGCCCGGCGCCCGGGATGAGGATCACCAGTCCTTCGAGCACCTGGGTCCAGACGAGCACCACCGTCAGCCCGAAGGCGACGCTGCGCAGCAGGAGCGCGACACCGACGCCGGCCACCGCGGTGAACAGGAACGTCAGGCCCTGGCCGAGCACCGCGCGCCAGTCCGCGCCCGAGTGCAGCGCGAGGTCGGCGTCCGGCTGCACCAGCGACGCCAGCCCCCACGAGCCGAAGCCGACGACCAGCCCGAGCACCGCGCCGACCGCGGCGAGGACCGCCAGCTTCGCCAGCAGCGCGGGCACCCGGCTCGGCACCGCCTGGAAGGTCAGCCGCATGGTGCCCCAGTTGAACTCCGACGCCGTCGCGAGGATCGCGAGCACGAGCAGTACGGTCCGGCCGTTGCCGCTCGCGAGCTGGGTGTTGCCCACGGTCGCCGGGATCTCCGGGCCGGCCAGCGCGAAGAACAACGCGGTGAAGCCGAGCGGCGCGACGAACGCGATCGCCAGGCACCACCAGGGCGCGCGGGTGCTGAAGAGCTTGATGCGCTCGGCGCGAAGGAGGTTGGTGATCATCGGGCCGCCTCCGAAGCCGGCCCCGCGAACTCGACGGATTCGCGGGTGAGGTCGAGGTAGGCCTGCTCGAGCGAGCCGGTGATCGGGCTCAGCTCGTGCAGCGTCGCGCCCGCGTCGAAGGCGAGCTGCCCGATCCGGTCACTGTCCATTCCGGACACCAGGAAGGCGCCGTCGGCTTCGCTGAACTCGGCCTGCCCGGTCAGCGCGGCCCGCAGCTCGTCGGCGTGCGGCGTGCGCACGCGCACGCCGTGTTCACTCGTCCGCGCGACGAAGTCGGCCATCGTGCCCTGGTAGATGAGCCGGCCGCGGCCGATCACCACGAGGTCCTGCGCGGTCTGCGCCATCTCGGGCAGCAGGTGGCTGGAGACGAACACGGTCCGGCCCTCGGCGGCCAGCGCGTGCAGCAGCTGCCGGATCCAGGCCATGCCCTCGGGGTCGAGGCCGTTCACCGGCTCGTCGAACAGCAGCACGCGCGGGTCGCCCAGCATCGCGGCGGCGATCCCCAGCCGCTGCTGCATGCCGAGGGAGTACTGCAGGACGCGGGTCTTGCCGACGCTCGTCAGCCCGACCAGGGCGAGCACCTCGTCGACGCGCTTGTCGGGGATGCCGTTGGTGGCGGCCAGCCAGCGCAGGTGGTCGCGCCCGCTGCGGCCGGGGTGGCGCCAGGTGGCGTCCAGCATCGCGCCGACCGTCCGAAGTGGATCCCGCAGCTTCCGGTACGGCGTGCCGTCGACGAGCACCGTGCCCGCGTCGGGCGTGTCGAGGCCGAGGACCAGCCGCATGGTCGTGGACTTGCCGGCGCCGTTCGGGCCGAGGAACCCGGTGACCCGCCCCGACTGCGCGGTGAACGTCAGCTCGTCGACCGCGGTCGTGGCGCCGTACCGCTTGGTCAGCGCGTTCGCTTCGATCATGCGCTCCCCCGTCCCGTCACCCCGGGAGCCTACTGCGAAACGGGAATCCGGGTCGCCCCCCGACAGCGCGACCCGGATTCCCGTTTTCCCCTGTTACCCCTCAGGCGTCCCGCTTCTTCGCCACCCCGAGTGCGACGAGCAGGAACACGATCGCGATGCCGGCGAAGTAAGCCAGCGCCCAGCCGGGGCTCAGCGGCGAGTCCGACGGCGACGGGCCGTCGACGACCGCGGAGCCTCGCAGGAACTTGTTCGCCACGTTGAACGGCATCCACTCGTGGATGTGGGCGCCGATCTTCGGGATCAGCCGGATCAGGTCTTCCACGGCCAGGTTGTAGATGAGCAGCAGCGCGATGGCGCCGGCGCTGTGCCGGATCAGGACCCCGATGGCGACGGCGAGCACCGCGCTGATGGCGAACACCGGGCCGAGGCCCGCGACGTTCAGCCAATCCTGCGTGGAGTGCAGGCCGATGCCGTCGTTCGGCCGCATGAGCATGCCGAGGCCGAGGGCGCCGAACGCGGCGAGCTCGCCGATCACCAGCGCGACCAGCGCGACGACGACCGCCTTGGCGATCAGCGCCGGCGAGCGGTGCGGCACCGCCTGGAACGTGGTGCGGATGGTGTTGAAGCGGTATTCGGTGGTCACCGCGAGCGCGGCGAGCACCATGACGACGGCGATGCCGAACTGCGTGCCGCCGAACTGGAGGGCGGACAGCGTGACCGGCGAGTCGGCCGGCGTCGCACCGGAGATGATGGCGGCGAAGCCGATGCCCAGTGCGAGGGCGATGAGGGCGCACCACCACGGCGAGCGGGTGGAGAACAGCTTGATGCGTTCTACCGCGAGCAGGTTCATGATCTTGGTTTCCCCGTTTACTTGGCGGACTCGAGCACGTGCTGCGCCTCGGCGTCGAGCCCGGTGTGGTACTCGACGGAGTCGCCCGTGATCTGCATGAAGGCCTGTTCGAGCGAGCCGGTCTGCGGGCTCAGCTCGTGCAGCACGATGCCGTTGGCGGCGGCGATCTCGCCGATCTTGTCGCTGTCCAGCCCGGACACCACGAGCGCGGCGTCGTCCCCGGTGACGCCGGCGCTGGCGCGCTGCAGAGCGGTGCGGAGCTCGGCGAGCTGCGGCGAGCGGACCTTGACCGTGTTCTCCGCCGCGCGGGAGACGAAGTCCTGGGTCGACGACTGCGAAATCAGCTGCCCCCGGCCGATCACCACGAGGTTGCTCGCGGTCAGCGCCATCTCCGAAAGCAGGTGGCTGGACACGAACACGGTGCGGCCTTCCTCGGCCAGCCGGTGCATGAACTTCCGGATCCAGAGGATGCCCTCGGGGTCCAGGCCGTTCACCGGCTCGTCGAACAGCAGCACCTCGGGGTCGCCCAGCAGGGCGGCCGCGATGCCGAGCCGCTGCGACATCCCGAGCGAGAACCCGCCGGCACGCTTGCCCGCGACGCTGGTCAGGCCGACGGTGTCGAGCACCTCGTCGACGCGGGTGTTCGGGATGCGGTTGGACTTCGCCATCCACTGCAGGTGGGCGCGCGCCGAGCGGTTCGGGTGCACCCACTTCGCGTCGAGCAGCGCGCCGACGGTGCGCAGCGGCTCCTTGAGGTCGTGGTACTTCTTGCCCCCGATGGTGACCTGGCCACCGGTCGGGTTGTCCAGGCCCAGGATCATGCGCATGGTGGTGGACTTGCCAGCCCCGTTCGGGCCGAGGAAGCCGGTGACCTGACCCGCGGCCACGGAGAACGACAGGTTGTTCACCGCCAGTGTCTTTCCGTACCGCTTGGTGAGGCCGGTTGCCTCGATCATGACTGCTCCTCTTCCGCCCCTCGCTTACGACGCGTTCATCGTCGCGGGTCGGAGGCCGTTCGCGCGTCACCCTGTAGACCGAACCGGCCCCCCTACCTGAGTAGTACCTTGCTGGCTCTTCGGCCGATGCGCGATCCGTGATGACCCTGAGCCGACCCTGATTCGCGGGTATTAATGAACTGTGGTTCAATAATGGGGTGGCCCGGCCGAGGAGCATCACCGACGAACGGCTGCTGGGTGCGGCGGAGACCGTGATCGGCCGCTGCGGCCCCGGTTTCACGCTGGCCCAGGTGGCGGCGGAGGCGGGCGTCTCGGTCGGCACGGTCGCGCAGCGGTTCGGCTCGAAGAGCGGCCTGCTGCAGGCGATGAGCCGGCGGGCCACGCGGCGGGCGGTCGAGCAGATGCGGGAGTGCGCCGAGCGGGCGGACGACCCGGTCGCCGGCCTGCGCGCCGCGGCGGTGTCGGTCTACGCGGTGCTCGGTGACGCCGAAGAAGCGGCGAACCACCTGGGCCAGCTCGGCGTGGACATCGGCGACCCGGTGCTGCGGTCGCTGCTGGGCGAGCACTTCACGGCGGTCGAGGACGAATTGCGGCGGCTGGTGCGGGCGGCGGCTCCGTCGCTGCCGCACGCGCCGAGCGTGCCGCGGGCCGCGCGGGCGGTGCTCGGGGTCATCAACGGGGTGTCGATCGACTGGTCGATCCGGCCGCACGGGCGGCTGGCCGACCGGCTGGCCGAGGACGTCGACGCGGTGCTGACCGCGTGGCGGGGACGGGAGGACGCATGAGTTTGCAGGGCAAGGTGGCCGTGGTCACCGGGGCGACCCGGGGCTGCGGGCGGGCGATCGCGGTGGAACTGGGCCGCGCGGGCGCGACGGTGTACGTCACCGGCCGCACGACGCGTGAAACGACGTCACCGCTGAAGCGCCCGGAAACGATCGAAGAGACCGGCGAACTGGTCGAAGCGGCGGGCGGCAGGGCGGTGGTCGTGCGCTGCGACTTCACGTCGGTGTCCGATGTGGACGCGCTGAAGGCGCGCATCGAGTCCGAAGTGGACGGAATCGACATCCTGGTCGACGACGTCTGGGGTGGCGACATGTACTTCCACTTCGACGCGCCCTTCTGGGAGACGCCGCTGGAAGACGCGCTGAACCTGACGCACAACGCGCTCGACACGCACCTGATCGCGCTGCACAGGCTGCTGCCGCTGGTGGTCGCCCGCCGCGGCCTGGTGCTGGAGGTGACCGACGGCGACAACGACGACTACGTCGGCGCGGGTCTCCCTTATTACCTGGCCAAGTGCGGTATCCGCGCGCTCGGCCGCGCCCTCGGCGTGGAGCTGGAGAAGAACGACTGCGTCGGCCTCGCCGTGACGCCGGGGTTCCTGCGGTCGGAGTCGATGCTCGACCACTTCGAGGTCACCGAAGACAACTGGCGCGACGCGGTCGGCAAGCTCGCGCCGGTCGACTTCAAGATCTCCGAGACGCCGTACCTGCTGGCCCGCGGCGTCGCGGCCCTCGCCCAAGACCCCTCCGCGTCCCGCTTCGCCGGCCAGACCCTGGCTTCGTGGACGCTGATGAAGGAGTACGGCTACACCGACGTCGACGGCGACCGCCCCGACTTCGGCCGCTGGATCACCGAAGTCCGCAACGCGGGCAAGGACCCGGCAACAACCCCACCAGACACCTTCCGCTAGCCCCAATCCGCCACTTTCACGTGAAAGCTACGGCCCAGGATGAAGCTTTCACGTGAAAGTGGCGGCCTGGGGACAACTTTCGGGGGATGTGGACAACCAGCCGGAAGTTGATCTTGAGGGCCCGGGCGGGACTCGGACGTGCGGCACGATCGAGTCGTGTCGTTCACCACCTCTGCCGACCTCGTCGAGTTCGCCGAGCCGTTCCTGGGCAGCCAGGCCATGGCCACGGGCGCGGTCACCGAGCGAGCCTTGCGATCTCCGCTCTTCACCAGGCTTTTCCGCAACGTCTACGTGGCTTCGACGGTCCCGGTCACGCACGTTCTGCGATGTCGTGCCGCCGCACTGCTCGCGCCGTCGCGCGCGGTTCTCACCGGGTGCTCCGCCGCGGCGGTTCGTGGGGTGGAGCTGGTCGGGACGCATGACCCGGTCGAGTTCGTGCTGCCCGAGAGCGTGCTGTTCGCCATGCAGGACGGCGTGCACATCCGGCGGACCAGCCGGGGAAGGATCGACAGCGAGCCGTGGCAGGAGATCAGGCTGGCCTCCTCGGCACGCCTCGCCTTCGACATCCTGACCAACACGAAGCTGCACCGATCGCTGCCGAGGGTCGTCGGCTACCTCGACGCTCTGCTGAGGGCCGGAGAAGTGGACGCTTCAGTGCTCGCGGACTACATGAGGGGCCGCCGCGACAACGGGGTCGTGCGCGCGAAGAAGGTGCTCCGGCTCGCCGATCCCCGCGCGGAGAGCATCCCGGAGTCCGAGCTGCGGGTCTGGCTGACGGTCGCCGGCCTCGAACCCGACCCGCAGGTTCCGGTCCACGACGAGCACGGCGTGTTCGCCGGCCGACTGGACTTGGCTTACCCCACGCAGAAGCTGGCAGTGGAGTACGACGGAGACTGGCACCGCGGCGGCGATCAGCCACAACGCGATGAGGCACGACGGCAAGCGATCCGCGCGCTCGGCTGGCGCTTCGTGATCGTCACCAAAGCCGAGCTCTACGAAGCGCCAAAGGCCGTGGTGGCGTCGGTCCGGGCCGCACTTTCACGTGAAAGTGCGGCTTGAGTCAGGCGAGGCCGGGGCGGGCGAGACCGGTTTCGTAGGCCAGCACCACGGCCTGCACCCGGTCTCGCAGCTCCAGCTTCGCCAGGATCCGCCCGACGTGCGTCTTCACCGTCGCCTCGGAAAGGAACAGCGCCTCGGCGATCTCCAGGTTCGACATGCCCTTGGCGATCAGCACGAGCACCTCGCGCTCGCGGTCGGTCAGCACGTCCAGCTCCGCGGTGTCGCGCATCGGCGGGCCGCCGGAGCCGACGAAGCGGTCGAGCAGGCGCCGGGTCACCGACGGCGAGACCACCGCGTCGCCCGAAGCGACCGCCCGCAGCGCCGACACCAGGTGGTCGGGCTGGGTGTCCTTCAACAGGAACCCGCTCGCCCCGCCCTGCAGCGCCGCGTAGACGTACTCGTCGAGGTCGAACGTCGTCATCACCAGCACCCGCGCGGTGCCGTCGGCGACGATCCGCTTGGTCGCCTCGACGCCGTCGAGCACCGGCATCCGGACGTCCATCAGCACGACGTCGGGGCGCAGTTCCTCGGCCATCTCGATCGCCTGTGCGCCGTCGCCGGCCTCGCCGACGACGTCGATGTCGGCCTGCGCGCCGAGCACCATCCGGAAGCCGACGCGCATCAGTTCCTGGTCGTCGACGACCACCACACGGATCACTTGTCCAACCTAACCGGCAGGGCCGCGCGGACCTGCCACCCACCGCCCGGAGCCGGGCCCACTTCCAACGTGCCGCCGTAGACGTGCGCGCGTTCGCGCATGCCGATCAAGCCGTTGCCGCCCGGCAGGCGCTGCGAAGCACCGGTCGCGGCGAGCTGCGGGACGCGGCCCGCGCCGTCGTCGGACACCAGCACCTCGACCAGGTCGCCGGTCCGGTGCACCCGCACCGACGCCGTCGCGCCGCGGCCGGCGTGCTTGAGCGTGTTGGTCAGCGACTCCTGGACGATCCGGTAGATCCCCAGCGAGACGCCGGCCGGCAGGTCGCCGAGCTCGTTGGTCTCCAGCTCCACCGGCACGCCGGCGGTCCGCATCCGCTCGGCCAGCTCGGCGAGGGCGTGCGCGTCCGGCTGCGGGACGCGCGGCTCGCCGTCCGCGTCGTCGCTGCGCAGCACGTCCAGCAGGCGCCGCAGCTCCCCGAGCGCGCCGCGGCCGGTCTCGGAAATCGTTTGCAGGGCCCGCTGGGCGAGCTCGGGGTTGCTCCGCAGCGCGTACGAAGCGCCGTCGGCCTGCACCACCATGACGCTCACCGCGTGCGCGACGACGTCGTGCAGCTCGCGGGCGATCCGTCCGCGCTCCTCCGCCACCGCGATCCGGGTGGCCTGGTCCCGTTCGGTCTCGAGCAGGTGCAACCTGGCCTCCACTTCCACGTCGTAGGCGCGCCGGGCCCCGACGAACTCGCCGAGCGTCCAGCACAGGGCGATGCCGAACGCGAGGAACAGCACCGAGATGAACAGCTCGTCCGTCTGCTCCAGCGCCAGCTGCAGGGCCGAGGAGACGATCACCGCGCCGACGAACACCAGCCCCTGCCGCCGCCCCGCGTAGACGACGACCGAGTAGATGCTCATCGCGAGGCCGGCGACGCTCGCGACGCCGAGCTGCAGCGTCGCGTGCACGACGCTGATCACCAGCACGACGTACGCCGACCACAGCGGCGACTTCCGCCGGAACACCAGCGGCACCACCATCGCGATGTTCACCGGCACGGCGATGTACCACGGCGGCAGCTCCGCGAGTTCGGCCAGGCCGTCGGCGACGAACAGCAGCATGTCGATCAGCCCGAGCAGGACGGCCAGCACCGTGTCGCCCGCCATGGGGTGGGCACGCATCCAGAGGCTCAGCCGTCGCACCAGACAACACTAGGTCCCGCGGCCGGGAACGCGCGTCGGTCGGCGGTACCACCTTGGGTGCGACCTCCGGATGAGGGACATGGCACGATTCACGGGGTTGTCGCCTACGACGGGAAGGGCTGGGGGCCGTGACGTCACCGGAGCAGGGCCGGCTCGCGGGTCCGCTGTCGATGTCGGTGGCCAACCTGTGCCACCGCCTGCAGTCGCAGGTCTCCGCGCGCACCGCCGCCGGGTTCGCCGAGGTGCTGCGCCGGCTCGGCGCGCCGCTGCAGGTGGCCGTGGCCGGGCGGATCAAGTCGGGCAAGTCGACGCTGGTCAACGCGCTGATCGGGCGCCGGGTCGCGCCGACCGACATCGGCGAGTGCACGCGGCTGGTGACCCGCTTCCAGTACGGCACGGTGGACCGCGTCGAAATCGTCTTCACCGACGGCCGCAAGCAGGTGCTCCCCTTCGCCGCCGACGGGATGATCCCCGCCGAGCTCGGCGTCGACATCGACAAGGTGTCGCACATCGAGGCGTACCTGACCAACGCCGTCCTGCAGGGCATGACGGTGATCGACACCCCGGGCCTCGGCTCGCTCGACGCCGCTTCGGTGTCCCGCACCGAGCAGCTCCTGGGCGCCGCGAAGCACCGCCAGGACGACGGCGACGAAGAGGGCTCGGACGAGCTCGACGACACCTCCCGCAACGCCGTCGCCGGTGCCGAAGCCGTGCTGTACGTCGTCACCCAGGGCGTCCGCGCGGACGACCAGCAGGCGCTCGCCGCGTTCACCGCGGCCACGGCGAGCCGGGAAGCGGGCCCGGTCAACGCGATCGCCGTGCTCAACAAGGCCGACACCATCACGCCCGAGTCGGTCGAAGGCTCCGGCGGCGACGTCTGGAAGGCCGCGACGCTGCTGGCCGAGAAGCAGGCGTCGACGCTGAAGCCGCGCGTCGCCGACGTGCTGCCGGTGATCGGGCTGATCGCCGAGTCGGCCGAGTCCGGCGGCTTCACCTCCGCCGACGCCGAGGCGCTGCGGCAGCTCGCCGAGCTCGACGACGACATCCTGCAGACCATGCTGATCTCGGCCGACATCTTCACCAGCTGGGAGTGCGACGTCCCGTCGGGCACGCGGCTGCGGCTGCTGGAGAAGCTCGACCTGTTCGGCGTCTCCCACGCCGTCGAGGCCATCCGCAAGGAGCCGGAGCTGACGGCGGGCGCGCTGCGGCGGTCGCTGCTCGACGCGTCCGGCCTGGAAGCGGTGCGGCACCGGTTGTCGATCGTGTTCGCCGCCCGCGCCGACGGCATCAAGGCCGCCGCCGCGCTCGCGTCGGTCACCGCGCTCGCGCACGCCTCGGCCGATCCGGCCGAACGCCAGCGCGTCCACGACGCCATCGAGGTGCTGCTCGCCAAGCCCGAAGCCCACCAGCTGCGGCTGCTCGAAGCGCTGACGCTGGTCGCGTCCGGCGCGGTCGACATGCCGGAGGACCTGTCCGAAGAGGTGCTCCGGGTGGGCAGCAACGCCGACATCGGCGCCCAGCTCGGCAAGCCCGGCGCCCCGCGCCCTGAACTGGCCGCGCACGCCCTCGAACGCGCGGGCTGGTGGCGGTCCTTCGCCTCCTTCGGTGCGACGCCGGCGCAGAGCCGCGTCGCCCACGTCGTGCACCGCGCGTACTTCTTGATGTGGCAGCAGGTGCGCGAAGCCTGAGTTTGTTTCTGGTTGCCGACTTTCCCTGGTCACCCCCCTTTCCCGCGTACTCTGGGAAACGTGCGACTGGAAAACACGACATCCTGGCGAGCCGGGTGGAGCAGCGAGACGGACGTCGACGTCGCGCTGTTCATCCGCGACGCCCTGGCCCTGTCCGTTTCCGAAGGACAGGTGCTGCCGCCGGTGGAGCCGCGGGTTCCGGTCCACGTCCCGCCGGGGCTCGACCGGGCGGCGGTCCAGGACCAGTGGGCCGCCTGGTGGACCGACCTGCTGGCGTCCCTGCGCAGCCGCGAGGACCCGGACCCGCGCAGCCCGCGCACCCGGTACGGCAGGCCCGCGCTCGAACCGGGCTCGGCCCTGCGGCAGGCGGTCGACTTCTTCGGCCCGGTCGCGGCCCGCCACTTCGCCAACGCCCGCGGGCCCGCCCTGCGCGGGGCGAACGAGCCGTCGGGCGGCACGCCGTGGGCGCCCGGTTTTTACCGGCGCCAGATCGTGGCCGGCGAGCGGCTTGGCCAGCTGGTGCGCGAGGCCGAGGTCAAGCAGGGCCGGCGCGCGTACCCGTTCCGGCTGAACGTCATCGAGATCTCCGTCGCGGGGTCGATCTGGCTGCGCACGGCCGACGACCAGCTGCTGGTCTCGTCCCGCCTGGCCGAGGACGGCCCCGGCCTGGAGGCCGTGCTCCGTGACGTGATCGCCCAGCTGGTTTGAGGCCCCGGCTTTCATAAACCGAGCACGCGGTCTGATAATGGACGGCATGGAGACGACCGTCGACGAGCCGCCGTGGCTGCGCACCGGGTCCTGGGTCGGCTGCCCGCTGATCGGCGGCGCGCTCGGCGTGGGCGTGTGGGCCATCGCCGCGTGGGTCAGCGACCTGCCGGCGTTCCCGTTCCAAGGCGTGTTCAAGGTGCTCACGAAGCTGCCGCAGCCGTGGGCGACGCTGGCCGCGGTGGCCGGCGGGCTGGTGCTCGGCCTGGTGTTCGCCGTCGTCTGGGCCGGCGACCGCCTGGTCGTGACGGTCTCGCCCACCCGCGTCACGCTGGTCCGCGGCGACAAGACCCGCCGCATCGAGGCCGACCTCGACGCCGTCTACCTCGACGGCAAGGAGCTCGTCCTGCGCACCACCGACGGCCGGGAGATCGCCCGCGAGAAGACCGACCTGTCGGGGCGCGAGCTGGCCCCCGCGTTCGCCGAACACGGCTACCCCTGGCGCGACGACCCGCCGGTCGAGCGATGAGGACCGTCGACCCGGCCAAGCACGCGGCCAAGCGCCGCGCCATCGTGGACGCCGCGGCCGGCTGCTTCGCCGAGAAGGGCTTCGAGCGGACGACGACCGCGGACATCTGCCGCGCGGCGGGCATCAGCTCCGGCAGCCTCTTCCACTACTTCCCCAGCAAGCGCGCGGTGTTCACGGCGATCTTCACCGACGACGCCGCCGAGACGGCCGAGCGTCTCGAAACCGCGGCGAAGGCCGAAGACCCGTGGACCGCGCTGCTCGACGTCGTCGCCGAGCTGGCCGGGCAGATCGCCCAGCCGGGCGTCGTCCGGATCGTGCTGGAGGCCGCCGCGCAGGCCGCCCGCGACGACGAATTCGCCGAGCTGATCCACCGCAACGACAGCGCCCTGCGTGACGGCTTGGCCGTCCTGGTCGAACGGGCCGGGACCGCCGGGCTGATCGACCCGGGCGTCGCACCGCGGGCGGCCGCCGGCTGGGTCGCCGGGCTGATCGACGCGATGATTTCGCGGGCGAGCCTCGACCCCGGCCTCGATCTACCCGCCGAGCAAGCGATCCTCCGGACGATCCTGATCCGGTTCCTTCGCCCGGTTCCGCCCCCGGCGGGCGGCTGAATCCGCCAGACTGTCGGCATGGCGTGGTTTCGCAAGGACGGAACCGACCGCGGTTCCCCCGCGTCGGACACCGATGTGCACCCCTTGCAGCAGCAGGACACCGATCTGGAGCGCGCTCTCGCGGATCGCCAGGCACTGATCCAGATGTGCCTGTACGCCCTGGACCGCGCCCGCAGCGGCGGTGTGGTCGAACGGCTGGAGGAGGGGCTCGCCGCGATCGGCGTCCAAGCTCTGCGGCCCGACGGCGAGCGCTTCGACCCGGCCTGCCACGAAGCCGGCGGCGCCGTGGCCACCGAAGATCCGGCGCTCGAGGGCATCGTCGCGGAAACCGAGGTCACCGGGTTCGCCGACCACGACCGCCTGCTGCGCGCCCCGATCGTCACCGTCTACGCGAAGAAGACCCCGTGAGCGCACCCACCGCGCCGAGCCTGCCCGCGCAGGTCGCGGCCGCGCGAGAGCAGCTGCTGACCACCGTCCGCGACGCCGACCCGGCCGCCGCCCGGTGGGTCGAGGACATCCGGAAGACCCGGCCGAAGAAGCCGGCCGTCGTGGTCGTCGGCGAGACCAACCGCGGCAAGAGCTCGCTGGTCAACGCGCTGCTCGCGCGGCCGGGACTGTCCCCTGTGGACGCCGACGTCGCCACCGCCACCTACCTGGTGTTCGACCACGCCGACGCGTGGGGCGCGCAGGCCTGCTACCCCGGCCAGCTCGCGCCGGTGCCGATCGACCTGGGCCAGCTGATCCACTGGGTGTCCGCCGCGCACGAGCTGCCGCCCGGCCAGATCCCGCCGCGGTACGTCGAGGTCACCGGGCCGGTGCCGCTGCTGATGCGGCTTTCCCTGGTCGACACCCCCGGCGTCGGCGGGCTCGACTCGCTGCACGGCGAGCTCGCCAAGGAAGCCGCCGCGGGCGCGACCGCGCTGCTGTTCGTCGTCGATGCCTCGGCGCCGTTCACCTCGACCGAGCTGCAGTTCCTGCGCGATGTCGGCGAGCGCGTCGAGACCGTGGTGTTCGCGCTGACCAAGGTGGACATGTTCCGCGGCTGGCGCGAGGTCATGGAGGCCGACCGGCAGCTGCTGCGCGAGCACGCGCCCCGCTTCGCCGACGCGGTGTTCCACCCGGTGTCGGCGCGGATGTTCGAGACGGCCGCGAAGGCGCCCAACGAGCAGATGGCCGCGATGCTGCGGGAGAAGTCCGGCGTCGCCGCGATCCAGACGGCGTTGCAGGAGCTGCTCGTCGGCCGCTCGGCGATGCTCGGCGAGGCCAACACGCTGCGCGCGCTCTCCAGCGCACTGGGCGAACTGAAGGCGAAGCTGCAGGCCGAGAGCCGCGCGCTGTCCGCCGGGGAAGCCGAGGCCGAGCAGCTGCGCGAACGCCGTGACCAGCTGCAGGCCGAGCGCCGGTCCTCGACCCGCGGCTGGCAGCTCAAGCTGCGCGGCGAGGTGCAGCGCACCCGCGTCGAGGTCGGGCACGAGTCCAGCAGGCAGATGCGGGACGCGCAGACCCACTTCCGCCAGCTGATCGACGCGGCGAAGCGCGACGAGCTGGCCGCGCTCCCGCAGCAGGTCGACATCGCGCTGCAGACGACGTCGCAGCGGGTCTCGATGCTGCTTTCCCAGCGGCTGAACCAGGTCACCAACGTCTCGCTGTCGGAGCTGTTCTCGCCCGAAGAGCTCGACGTCATCCGCGCGCAGTTCGCCCGGGCCGGCGGCCCGCCGGTGGTGCTGCGCCCGCCGGACAAGAAGCCGCCGACGGCCGAGGACAAACTGCTCGTCTTCATGGGCATCTCCGGCGGCGTCGGGGCCGGCAAGGTGGCCGCGCTGCCGCTGGCCGGCGTCGCGATCCTCAACCCCGTCGTGCTGCCCGCGACCATCATCATCGGCCTCGGCGCCGGGTGGTGGATGGCCCGGACGCGCAAGCACGCGGCCGACAAGCAGCACATGAAGCAGTGGCTGGTCGAGGCGATCGCGGACGCCCGCTCGACGCTCGACCAGCTGGTCGCCGAGCAGCTGATCGAGGCCGAGCAGCAGCTGTCGATGGCGCTGGACGAAGCACTGGGCCGGCGCATCGACGCGATCGAGGCCGAGCTGAAGGAAGTCGACAAGACGATCAAGATGGGTGCGCAGGAGCGCGCCAAGAAGATCGCCGTCGTGTCGAAGCGGCTCAAAGAGGTCAGCGACGGCCGCGAGCGCGCCGAAACCTTCCTGACCAGGATCCGGGCGCTGCGGGACAAGACGGCCTGACCCCGGTCCGGTTGTGGAGCGGAACCGAACCGGCATACGGTGAGTCATACCCTCGGACAGCAGGTCAGAGACGGCGGTACCCGGTCAAAAGGGGGAAGTTCCCATGTGGGTCGACGAGAGTGGCGGCAGCGACACCGACGCGAGCGGTACGAACGCGATGACCGTCCACGTCGACGGTCAGGAGTACCAGGCCGAGGTCAACTACGACGTGAACGACGACGGCGTCAACGACACCGCGATCATCGAGCACGACGACGGCACCTCGCAGGCGTTCATCGACACGAACCACGACGGTGAAGCCGACCAGTACGCCGTGCTGGACGAAACCGGGCACGTCGTCGACCAGGCCGTCTACGACGAGGCCAGCGGCCAGTGGGTCGAGTCCCACGGCGGCGGCCACGACGACTCCGACACCGGGGGCCGCGACGACAGCTCCGGCGGGCACATCCACGCCGACCTGCCGGACGGCGAGGTGGACGCGGGGGTCGCGACCATCGACACCGACCACGACGGTCACAACGACACCGCCATCGTCGAGACGAAGAGCGGCGGCACCATCGCCTTCACCGACAAGGACGGCGACGGCGAAGCGGACATCGCGATCCAGACCGGCGCCGACGGCACCACCACGACGTTCGAGCACTCCGGCCCCGGCCAGTGGACCGAGGTCTCGAGTGGACTGGTGGACTCCGGCAGCGAGGGCGACCTGGCCGCCGACGCCGCCTGGGGCGAAGCCGGCACGCAGACGCTGGAAGGCGTCGCGCGCATCGACTCCGGCACGGGACAGTGGATATCCCCCAACTGAGGTGACCCACGTCTCAGTTTGAAAGCCCGGGGCTTCGGCCTCGGGCTTTTTTCATGTCGTCAATGAAAGAAAAGGCGGCTTCTGAATCGATTCCCTTATCGGTCTTGTGAGAGAACGTACACGTCAGCTCTCTGTTACCTGCCGGTCATGCGGTTACTCTCGAAGAATCCCAAAACCCGCACACCGGTCGTCAGCCGGTGTGCGAAGCCATTCGGCCGCAGGCAATGAAGCCCGCACCGGAACAGCGTCGTTCCCGGTGCGGGCTCATTTGTCGTCGGAAGTCAGGAGTAGAGATGACCGCAGTCGCCATCCCCGGACTGGACACCGCGCCGACGACGCACACCGGCGTGCTGTCCTTCGTCCGGGAGGTCGCCGAGCTGACCAACCCGGACCGCGTGGTGTGGGTCGACGGGTCTGACGAAGAAGCCGCCCGGATCAACCAGGAGCTGGTCGACGCCGGCACGTTCGTGCAGCTCAAGTCGAAGCCGAACTCCTTCTGGGCCACCTCCGACCCCAACGACGTCGCCCGCGTCGAAGACCGGACCTTCATCTGTTCGGAGCGTCCCGAGGACGCCGGTCCGACCAACCACTGGATGGACCCGGCCGAGATGAAGGCCACCATGACCGAGCTCTTCCGGGGCTCGATGCGCGGCCGCACGATGTACGTCATCCCGTTCTGCATGGGTCCCCTCGCCGACGAGAATCCCAAGCTGGGTATCGAAATCACCGATTTCGCCTACGTTGTCGCTTCGATGCGCGTGATGACCCGCGCTGGCAAGGCGGCCCTCGAGAAGTTCGTCGCGCCGGATGGCAGTGAGCGCGAATTCGTGCCGGCACTCCACTCCGTGGGTGCGCCGCTCGAGCCGGGGCAGCAGGACGTTTCCTGGCCCTGCAACGAAACGAAGTACATTTCGCACTTCCCCGAAGAGCGCGCGATCTGGAGCTACGGCTCCGGCTACGGCGGCAACTCGCTGCTGGGCAAGAAGTGCTACTCGCTGCGCATCGCCTCGGTGATGGCCCGCGACGAGGGCTGGCTCGCCGAGCACATGCTGATCCTCAAGCTGATCTCCCCCGAGGAGAAGGTCCACTACGTCGCGGCCGCGTTCCCGAGCGCCTGCGGCAAGACCAACCTCGCCATGCTGCAGCCGACCATCCCGGGCTGGCGCGCCGAGACCCTCGGCGACGACATCGCGTGGATGCGCTTCGGGGAAGACGGCCGCCTGTACGCGGTCAACCCGGAGTTCGGCTTCTTCGGCGTCGCGCCGGGCACCGACTGGCACACCAACCCGAACGCGATGCGCACGATCGAGCAGGGCAACACGGTCTTCACGAACGTCGCCCTCACCGACGACGGCGACATCTGGTGGGAGGGCATGGAGAACAAGCCCGCCCACGCCACGTCGTGGAAGAAGCAGGACTGGACGCCGGACTCCGAGGAGAAGGCCGCCCACCCGAACTCGCGCTACTGCACGCCGATGTCGCAGTGCCCGATCCTCGCCGACGAGTGGGACGACCCGAAGGGCGTGCCGATCTCGGCGATCCTGTTCGGCGGCCGCCGCAAGACGACGGTGCCGCTGGTGAACGAGGCCCGCGACTGGCAGCACGGCGTCTTCATGGGTGCCACGATGTCGTCGGAGACCACGGCGGCCGCGGCCGGCGCGGTCGGCAACGTGCGCCGCGACCCGATGGCGATGCTGCCGTTCCTCGGCTACCACGCCGGTGACTACTTCAAGCACTGGCTGAACCTGGGCAAGAACGCCGACGCGAACAAGCTGCCGAAGATCTTCTACGTCAACTGGTTCCGCCGCGGCGACGACGGCCGCTTCCTGTGGCCGGGCTTCGGCGAGAACTCGCGGATCCTCAAGTGGGTCGTCGAGCGCGTCGAGGGCAAGGGCAACGCCGTCGAGACGCCGGTCGGCTTCGTGCCGCGGGCCGAGGACCTCGACACCGAGGGCCTCACCGAGCCGATCGAGGACATCCAGGCCGCCCTCGAGGTCAAGCCCGAGGAGTGGCGCGCGGAGCTGCCGCTGATCGAGGAGTGGTTCCAGAAGATCGGCGAGGTCCCGACCTCGCTGCGTGACGAGCTCGACGCGCTGGCCCAGCGCCTGAGCTGAACACCCTGAGACAGAAGGAGACGTCTCCCGGCCGCATCCGGGAGACGTCTCCTTCTTTTGTTCCAGGTAGTTTCGCGACCATGAGACCGTTCCGCTTCGGCGTCGATCTGGTGGTGCCCGGTTCACGGGCCGAGTGGGTGGCGAAGTGCCGCAAGGCCGAGGACCTCGGCTACGACGTCGTCGGTGCGGCCGACCACGTCGGGATGGCGCCGCCGTTCCCCGCGCTCGTGCTCGCGGCCGAGGCGACCGAGCGGGTCCGGCTCAACACGTTCGTCATCAACGCCTGCTTCCACCACCCCGTGCTGCTCGCCCGAGACGTCACGGGCACCGACCAGTTCACCGGCGGCCGCCTGGAGCTGGGCATCGGCGCGGGGTACGTCGAGGCGGAGTTCCACGCAGCCGGGATCGAGTGGGGTACGCCCGGGCAGCGGTACGCGCGGCTCGAACGCGCGGTGCTGGAACTGAAGCGGCTGTACGCGGATCCGTCGCACAAGCCGGAACCGGTGCAGAAACCCGGGCCGCCGCTGCTGCTCGGCGGACGCGGCGACCGCGTGCTCAAGCTGGCCGCGAAGCACGCCGACATCGTCGGGTTCACCGGTACCGCGGCGACGAAGGTCGAGGGCCGGATGTCCCTGGCCGGGCTCGGCGAGCTGACCGAGCGCGTCGAGTTCGCGCGGACCGCCCTCGACGGCCGGGACGCCGAGCTGAACCTGCTGGTGCACGTCACCCGCGTGACCGACGACCGCCGCAGCACGCTGGAAGCCGTCCACCGGCGGGTCCCCGACCTCGGCGTCGACGAACTGGGCGAGCTGCCGACCGTCCTCGTGGGATCCCCCGGCGCCGTCGCCGAGCAGCTGCTGCGCACCCGCGAGACGCTCGGTATCAGCTACTTCACAGTGATCGAGGACGACCTGCCGAGGCTGGCTCCGGTGATCGAAAAGCTCCGCTGAGTACCTTGTCGGTATGACTGGGGATTTCCGCTTCGGGGTCAACATGCACGTGCCCGACCACCGCGCGGGGTGGGTCGGGAAGTGCCGGAAGGCCGAGGACCTGGGCTTCGACGTCATCGGTGCGGCCGACCACCTCGGGATGGCGCCGCCGTTCCCGGCGCTCGTGCTCGCCGCCGAGGTCACCGAGCGGGTCAAGCTGAACACCTTCGTGCTGAACACCCCGTTCTACAACCCGGTGCTGCTCGCCCGCGACGTCACGGGCACCGACCAGTTCACCGACGGCCGCCTGGAGCTGGGGCTCGGCGCGGGGTACGTCAAGGAGGAGTTCGAGGCCGCCGGGCTGCCGTTCCCGTCCGCCCGCGAGCGCGTCGACCACCTCGAGCGGTCGATCCTCGAGCTCAAGCGGGCCTACGCCGACCCGGAGCACAAGCCGGCGCCGGTGCGCCCCGCCGGACCGCCGCTGCTGCTCGCCGGCCGCGGCGACCGGCTGCTGACCCTCGCGGCCGAGCACGCCGACGTCATCGGCTTCACCGGTGCCGCGAAGACGCCGGACGGCGGCGCACTGATGCCGGAGACCGCCGAAGGCATCGAGGAGCGGGTCGGGTTCGTCCGGTCGAAGCTCGGCGGCCGGGAGGTCGAGTTCAACCTGCTGTGCCACTTCGTGCACATCACCGGCGACCGCGCGAGCGCGCTCGCGGAGCTCGAGAAGCGGGTGCAGGGCGTCCTGAGCGTCGAGCAGCTGGCGGTGCTGCCGACCGCGCTGATCGGCTCGCCCGCCGAGGTCGCCGAGCAGCTCCACGCCCACCGCGAGCGGTTCGGGCTGACCTACTACACGATCCTGGAACAGAACATGGACCAGTTCGCCCCGGTGCTCGAAGCGCTCCGATGATCGACGCGACCGCGATCGGCGTCCGGGCCGGCGAGCACTGGCTGTTCGACGACCTGGACTTCGCCGTCGAGCCCGGCGAGTGCGCGGCGATCGTCGGGCCGAACGGAGTCGGCAAGTCGACCTTGATGCGCTGCCTCTACGGGATGCAGAAGCCGCAGCGCGGCCGCGTGCTGATCGACCGCAAGGTGCCGGACGAGCGGGACGTCGAATTCCGCCGCAAGGTGTCGGTGCTGTTCGACGACTCCGACTTCTTCGCCGAGCTGACGCCGTTGCAGCACCTTGAACTCCTGGCCGGCTCGTTCGGCGCCGACCTCGGCGACCACGAGGAGCTGCTGCGCGACGCGGGGCTCGGCGAGCGCATGCGCGTCACGTCCGGGCACTTCTCCGCGGGCCAGCGCCGCCGCCTGCTCCTGCTCGGCGTCACCGCGCGCCCGCACCGCGTGCTGCTGCTCGACGAACCGGAACGCGCGCTCGACGCGGCGGGCAAGGACTGGCTCGTCGAGGTGATCGCCCGGTCGACGGCGGCCGGCGCGGCGGTCGTGGTGGCCACGCACCACCCGCCGCTGCTCGAAGCCGCGGACAGCGTCCTAGAACTGTGGTGACGCTGGCACCCCGCCGGATGCGGATCCCGGGCCGCAAGCGGTTCGGCGGGATCTTCAGCGGCGACACCGCGAGCTTCGTCTTCCTGTTCGGCTTCGGGTTCCTGTTCACCGCGTTCTTCCACGTCGACGGCTGGCGTCCGGCGCTCTACGGATCGTCGCACGTGGACTTCCCGGCCGTCCTCGGCCTGCTCACGCTCTGCTGCGCGGTCGGCTGGCGCGGCCTCCTGCGCCGCGGCTTCGCCTGGGTCGAGCCGGCCGAGCTGACCTGGCTCGACTTCGCCCCGGTGGACCGCGGCCGCGTCGTCACGCTGCGGCTGCTCGGCGCGTGGACCGGCGTCCTGGTGGTCACCGGCTACCTGGCCGCGCTGCTGCTCGCCGTCGGCGGGGCCGGGCTCGACCAGTGGCGTGCGGCGGTCGCGATGGTCGTCGCGACCGCCGTCGCCGCGGTCGCCGCCGCCCGGCGGACCGCGCTGCGGCTGGACGCGCTGGGCCCGCTCGCGCTCGCCGTCGCCGGGCTGCTCATCGCCTCGCTGCACCTCGGCCCGGTGGTCGTGCAGTTCGTCGCCGCGGGGGTGCTGGTCGCGGCGCTGCCGCTGGCGTTCGGCGGCGAGCCGGTGCACCGCGCGGGCCGGGCGCCGCTGCTCGCCGGGTGGGACGGGCGGGTGCTGCGCTCGGTCGCCGTCACGTTCCTCGACCCGATGATGCTGCTCCCGCCGTCGGCCCCGGTCGGGCGCTTCCCGCTGCGCCGCCCGACCGCGCTCCGGCTGGCCTTCGCGGGCACGCTCGGCCGCTCCCGGTACGCGGGCGCGGCGGCCCTGGTCGGCTTCGCGGTCGTCGTCGCCCACATCGCCCTGCCGACCGTGCCGGGCGCGGTCCTCGTCGGCATCGGCGCGTACGTCGCGCTGACGCCGTTCGCCGGCGGGCTCGGCGAGCTCTGGCGCAACCCGGGCCGCCGCCGGTGGCTCGGGACGGGCAACCGCGAGCTGGTGCTGACCCACGGCCTGGCGCTGGCGGGCGTCGGGATCGGCTGGGCGGCGCTGCTCGCCGTGGTCACCCTCGCGGGTGGGACCTCGTTCGGGCCGGGCGCGTGGCTCGCGGTGCCGCTGTCGGTGCTCTCGATCCTGCGCACGGTCACCCGGACCGCCGTCGACTACGGCAATCCGGCGTTCGTGGACACCCCGATGGGCCCGATGCCCGCCAACCTCGTGCGCCAGCTCTTCCGCGGGCTCGACCTCCAGCTCATCGGGATCGTGCTGCTCTCCGCCGCCGTTTGACCTACGCTCGCTCCGACGAAGGGAGCAACCAGTGGGCGGTGGACACGCACCGGGCGTCGGGCGGCGGGCGACCAGCGAGTTCCCGGCCGGCTGGACCGACGAGCACATCATCTCGGTCGTCAAGGACGTCGCGAACGACCCCAGCGAGGCCCGGCGGCGGCAGCCGAACGGCCGCTGGCGCTGCGCCGGCGAACGGTACAACGTGCACCTGATCGTCCTGGTCGAGGAGAACGGGCACGTGCACACCGCGTACCCGGTGGCGGGCCCCGGCGTCGTCCGCAACCCGGACACCGCCCGCGACCCGGCGAACCCGACGGTCGCCGACCTCCAGAGCAACCGCATCAGCTTCTTCGCCGACAGCATCCTGACCGGCGTCGCCGACCGGCTGTCCCCCGAGGACTACACGCACTACCGGACGCTGCTGTGGTCCGGCGAGTGGGAGGAACTGGCGGACGTGCTGGCCGCGCACTCGGTCAAGCTGGGCTTCGGCTTCTCGGCGGACGAGTACTCCGACTTCGAGAAGCTGCTCAACAGCTACGACCTGCCGGTGGCGGGCTGCGCGTTCCTCAACGACCGCGAGCACATCCTGAACCAGCTGCGCCCGGTCTAACTCGCCTGGCTGAGCGTCGGCGACCCGACGGGCTCGACCGCCGCGCGCAGCTCGTCGAGCGGCAGGCCCACGGCGTCGGCGATGGCCGTGACCGTGAAGAACGCCGGCGTCGGGATGCGCCCGGTTTCGATCTTCCGGAGCGTTTCGACCGAGATCCCGGCCTCCGCGGCGACGTCGACCATGCTCCGGCCGGCCCGCGCCGTCCGCAGCGCCTGGCCGAGGCGTTCGCCGCGCTCGCGCTCGTCGTCTGTCAGCGGTACTCGCACCATGAACCCAATACTAATACCACCTGAGTTGTCCACTGCCTGTGGACAACTCTGTGCACAGGTGTGGAAAAGCCCCGCCGAACGTCCGTTCGGCGGGGCTTCCACTACACCTTGTGGTGTCAGGCGCCCGCGGGCACCGGAAGTGGCATGCCGGGCAGGCTCTGGTCGTTCGGCACGACGCCGTCGACCAGGTAGGCCTCCACGACCTTGTCCACACCCGCGTTGCCGCCGGCGTAGATGCCGTGGTCACCCTCGCCGGTGATCGTCAGCATCCGCGAACCCGCGAACGCCTTGTGCGCGCGCCGCGCACCCTCGATCGGCGTCGCCGGGTCGTGCTCCGACTCGACGATCAGCACCGGGGGGACACCCTTGCCGTCCAGCACCGGGAGCGGCGCCGGCTGCTTCTTCCAGAACAGGCACGGCTGGATGAACCAGCCGGCACCCAGGAGCGGCAGCTGCTTGTCGATCAGCTTCTGCGAGTCCTTGATGGCGCTGTTCACGGTGCCGGTCCACGGACCCTCGTTGCACGGGATGGTCCAGAAGCTGGCGTCGTAGGAGTCACCGTCGGTCGGGACCATCAGCGGCTGCGCGCCGGAGGTCTCGGTGCTCTTGTCGGCGGCCTTGACCTTCTGCGCGGCCGACGACTTCGCCTGCGCCGACGCCGTGCCCTGGGTCAGCGTGCGGACGCTGACCAGGTAGTCGGCGAGACCCGGGAAGGAGCGCTTCGAGTAGATGCTCGAGGCGATGAAGGCGTCCAGCCCGTTGGCCGACACGGTCGAGCCGTCGGGCAGGGTGACCGCGCCCTGGGTCAGGGCGTAGCGGACCTGCTCGTAGGTCTGGCGGGCCGCTTCACCGGTCGTGCCGAAGTGGTAGAGCTTGTCGTACTTCGCCACCCACGGGAGGAAGTCGGAGCGGAAGCGGCGCTCGAAGCCGAGCGGCTGCCAGTCGAACGACTTCTGCCACGTGGTCGTGAACTCCGTCGAGGAGTCGAGCACGAACCGGCCGGTGCGCGTCGGGTAGGCCTGCGCGTAGTGCGCGCCCATCCAGGTGCCCGCCGAGTAGCCGACCCAGTTGATCTTGTCGCGGCCGAGCAGCACGCGCAGCAGGTCGATGTCCTTGACCGTCTGGTCGGTGTTGATCAGCGGGCCCAGCTCGCCGGACTTCTGCTGGCAGGACAGGGCCGCGTACTTCGTCGCCGCGACGATCAGGTTCAGGTTCTGCCGGTCGCGGTCACGCGGGTCGAGGTCCGAGCCGGTGCCGATGGCGCCACCGCACGTGATGTTCGTGCTCTTGCCGGTGCCGCGCGGGTCGAACCCGACGATCTCCTGGTGCTCCCGCAGCTTCGGCTGGTTGCGCAGGCGGGCCGGGAAGTTCCGCCCGGGCGCGCCCGGGCCGCCGGGGTTGGTGACGACGCTGGCGGTCGCGTCCTTGGTCGCCTTCAGGCGGCTGACGGCGATGGTCAGGTCGATCTGGGCGTTCGCCTGGTACCAGTTGCGCGGCGTCTTGTAGGTCGCGCACTCCATGTCCTCGGCGCCGGCGGGCGGGGCCGTCGGCAGCTCGGCGGGGACGGCGCACTTGTGCCAGTCGAGCTTCTGGTTCGCGTACTGCTGCGGGATGTTCGAGGAGTTCAGCGGCTGCTTGCCGGCCGCGGCCCCCTGGCCCGCGAAGGCCGGCGTGAACCCGGCCAGCAGGGTGCCGGCGATCGCCGGGATCACCACCGCGTAGCGGAGTCGTGTCATACGGTTGCCCCTTTTTGGCTTTTCACGTGCGGAGTCCGGCTATTGATATAGGGCTCGCGGAGGCGGGGCAACCGACGTTGGTCGGCAACGGCGGCCGCGGCGATCAAATCGATATCGGACAGACGTGACTCCCTGTCACCCAGGTTCTAAGGTCAGGCGGTCGGTTACGGGAGTGTTAGGTGAGGTCGATGTCGACTGTGAAGCACGACGGAAAGGTGCGCGGGTCGCGGTTCAACCCGTGGAACCTGCTCCTGATCGTCCCGCTGCTGGTCCTGGTCACGCCACTGTTCAACGTGGACGGTCCGCGGCTGTTCGGGATGCCGTTCTTCTACTGGTTCCAGTTCCTCATGGTCGCGGTCGGGGTGCTGAGCACCTGGATCGTCTACCTGATGACGCGGGACAAGCCCACCACGGACGCCCCCGACCGGCTGAGCGTCGACGACCTGGACGAAGGGGACGCTCGATGAGCAACCTGCAGTGGCCCGAACTGATCATCTTCACGATCCTGTTCGCGCTGGTCACCGTCCTCGGCTTCATGGCGGCGCGCTGGCAGCGCGGCGGCGGGCTGGACCACCTCGACGAATGGGGCCTCGGCGGCCGCAAGTTCGGTTCGTGGATCACGTGGTTCCTGCTCGGCGGTGACCTCTACACGGCGTACACCTTCGTCGCGGTGCCCGCGCTGGTGTTCAGCGCCGGCGCGCTCGGCCTCTACGCGCTGCCGTACACGATCGTCGTCTACCCGATCGTCCTGCTGCCGGCGCTGCGGATGTGGTCGGTTTCGCGGGTCCGCGGCTACGTGACCCCGGCCGACTTCGTGCGCGGCCGCTTCGGTTCGCCGATCCTCGCGCTGCTGGTGGCGATCACCGGCATCGTCGCGACCATGCCGTACATCGCGCTGCAGCTGGTCGGCCTCGAAGCCGTGCTGCGGACGATGGGCATCAACGGCTCCGGCATCGTCGGGCACCTGCCGCTGCTGATCGCCTTCGTCATCCTGGCGGTCTACACCTACCAGTCCGGCCTCCGGGCGCCCGCGCTGATCGCGTTCGTCAAGGACATCCTGATCTACATCGTCATCCTCGTGGCGATCATCTACCTGCCCTCGAAGCTGGGCGGCTGGTCGCACATCTTCGACACGGCGGCGAAGAAGCTCGGCACGCCGAACCCGACCACCGGCAAGCCGGCCGGCTCGATCCTGCTGACCGCCAACAACCAGCTGCAGTACGCCACGCTGGCGCTGGGTTCGGCGCTCGCGCTGTTCCTCTACCCGCACTCGCTGACCAGCGTCCTCGCCTCCCGCGGCCGCACCGTCATCAAGCGGAACATGGTCGCGCTCCCGGCGTACTCGCTGGTGCTCGGCCTGCTGGCGCTGCTCGGCTACGTGGCCATCACGGCCGGCGTCAAGCCGCTGACGAACGCGGCCACCGGCAAGCCGGACGGCAACACGATCGTCCCGGTGCTGTTCGACAACCAGTTCTCGTCCTGGTTCGCCGGCATCGCGTTCGCCGCGATCGGCATCGGCGCGCTGGTGCCCGCCGCGATCATGTCGATCGCCGCGGCGAACCTGTGGACCCGCAACATCTACAAGGAGTACATCCGCAAGAACGCGACCCCGGCCGACGAGGCCAAGCAGGCGAAGCTCGCTTCGCTGGTCGTGAAGCTCGGCGCGGTGGCCGTGATCATCCTGATCGACCCGCAGTTCTCGATCGACCTCCAGCTCATCGGCGGCGTGCTGATCCTGCAGACGCTCCCGGCCGTGGCGCTCGCGCTGTACACGCGCTGGTTCCACCGCTGGGGCCTGATCGCGGGCTGGGTCGTCGGCATCGGCTGGGGCCTGATCATGCTGTACGGCATCCCCAACCCGGCCAACGGAAAGCTCCACTTCGGCGGCTCGGCGCTGGCACTGGGCAACATGTCGATCTTCGGCTGGCACCCGTTCTCGGGCTCCCTGGTCCAGATCTACGTCGGCTTCGTGGCCCTGATCGCCAACCTGGTGGTCGCGGCGATCGTCACGGTGATCGCCCGGCAGCTGAAGGTGTTCAACGGCACGGACGACACCAACCCGGCGGACTACCTGGCCGACGAGAACGACAAGGACCTGCGCCCGATCGGCGCTCACTGAGTCCGCTGTGTCCTCTGTGGACGGATGAGCACCCGGGAAACGAGGTAGAGCACCACGCCGTTGAGCAGGTGCCAGAGGAAGTGCGTGCCGGCCGGGACGTAGTCGCAGACGTCCCGGTCGAGCGTGCGCAAGCTCAGCGAGAGCGCGAACACCGCCCCCGCCACGACGTAGTGCGTCCAGTACGCGTCACGCGCGAAGGCGAGCACGGCGGCGAAGACGCCGAGTGCGATGAGGGCGGAGAGGTAGAGCCCGCCGCCGAGCAACGCCGTACCGGCGGTCAGCGCGAGGAACGCCGGCGCGGCCACCCACCCCCACCGCCGGCTCCACCGGCGGCGGGCGAACACCACGACGTACACCAGCAGGAACACGAGGATCGCCCCCGAGTCCGCGACGGCCGCCCACCGCGTCGCGAGCAGGTGTAAGCCGCTGCTCGCGACGAAGACGAGCCCGATCAACGCGGCGAGCACCCGCCCGGTCCGGTCCCCCTCGGCCAGCCGCCACACGAGCACGGCGGCGACGAGGAACGCGAGGTTGCTGAGACTGTTGAGCGGTTCTCCCCAGAGCCCGGGCCCGACGCGTTCGCAGTACCCGTCGACGTAGTCCGTCACGGGTCCAGCCAACCAGGAATCAGCCGCACGCAGCCAGCCGCTGCGCGAGAAATCGTCGTCGCGGTCCGGCACCGGCGCGGTGTGGCACCACGCGATGGCGGCCTCGACGTGGAACGCCGACAGCGCGGGCCCGGTGCGGGCCCGCCGTCGTCCGCTTCCGGAGTTTCCCCGGTGAGCAGCGGAAGTTAGCGTGAAGCCATGAGCGAAGTGAGCCGGTTCCCGGTCGTGGAACTCGAAGACCTGCCCGACGACCTCCGTGCGCGCGTCGGCGCCATCGCGGAGAAGTCGGGCTTCGTGCCCAACATCTTCCGCGCCCTCGGCCACCGCCCCGCCGAGCTGCGCGCGTTCCTCGACTACCACGACGCCCTGATGGAACGCTCCGACGGACTCACCAAGGCCGAGCGCGAGCTGGTCGTCGTCGCCACCTCCGGCGCCAACCACTGCACCTACTGCGTGGTCGCGCACGGCGCCATCCTGCGCATCCGCGCCAAGGACCCCGAGCTGGCCGACCGCGTGTCGAGCAACCCGTGGCAGGTGGAGCTGGACGAACGCGGCCGCGCGATCGTCGACCTCGCCCTGGCGCTCGCCCAGGACTCCGCGCTGTTCGGCGAGGGCGACCTCGAAGCCGCGCGCAACGCGGGCCTGACCGACGACGAGATCTGGGACGTCGGCGCGATCACGGCGTTGTTCGCGATGTCGAACCGCCTCGCCCACCTGACGGCGCTGCGCCCCAACCCGGAGTTCTTCCTGCTCGGCCGCGTGCCGCGCTAGAACGTCAGGCGCCAGGTCTCGTCGATCAGCTTCGGGCCCCAGTCGGCGAAATCCTCCTCGCGGACGAGCTCGAACCCGGCCGCGCGGTAGATCGAGCGCGCCGCCGTGAGGATGGAGACCGTCGAGAGCTCCATCCCGCGGTAGCCGTGCGCCCGCGCGAACTCGACGCACTCGGTGACCAGGCGCTTGCCGACGCCGTGGCCGCGGGCCGACGGCTCGAGCAGCAGCAACCGCAGCCTCGCCGTGTCCGCGTCCGGCCCGCGGGTGCACGCGATGCCGCCGACGCGCTCGCCGTCGAGCTCGGCGATCCAGAACGCCTGCCGCGGGTCGTCGCGGGTCTCGACGAAGTCGGCGACGATGCGCGCGACGAGCCCCTCGAACCGGTCGTCGAAGCCGTACTCCCGGCCGTAGAGCGAGCCGTGCCGTTCCACCACCCAGCCGAGGTCCCCCGGTCGTGGCGGACGCAGGACGAGCACCGGGTCCCGGCGGCGCTCGCCGACGAGGTCGCCGATCGTGCGCATCGCGGCCAGGAGGCGCTGCTGGTCTTCGTCGGCGAACCGGCCCAGCAGCCCGCCGATCCGGTCGGTCGAGCGCTGGTTGAGCACGGCGAACGCGGCCCGGCCGGCTTCCGTCGGGCGCACGAGCTGGCGGCGGGCGTCCTCCTCGGAGCGTTCCCGCGCGATCAGCCCTCGCGACTCGAGGCGGGCGAGCAGCCTGCTCGCGTAGCCGGCGTCCAGGTCGAGGCGTTTGCGCAGGTCAGTGACCGGCAGTGGGTCCTGGTGGGTGAGTTCGAAGAGCACCCGGGCTTCCGGCAGCGAGTACTCGGCGTCCGCCGGGCCTTCGTCGAGCACCCCGATGACGCCGGTGTAGAGCCGGTTGAAAGCGCGGACCGCGGCCACCCGGTCGTTGTTCATTGACCACCTCAACAAGTTCGTTGACGAAGTCAAAGATTACTCGACAGGCCCGCGGCGGCAAGTGACTTACCGGGGAAATGGGAAACCCCGCGATGCTGCCAGGTCGGGGGTCCGCCAGCATCACGGGGTCGTACTGGGTATCGACGGCACTTCGCACGTCGTTACACGTTGAGCACTATGTGGCATAGGTCACTCGAATGGGCGACCGCCACGGGGTGAGAGATCAGCGCATGTAGCCCGAGCGAGCCTGCGCGATCGCGATGAGTTCCTGACGGACCGTCGCGGTCGCGGCGGTGTCGATCGCCCGGTTCAGCGCCCGGCGAGTGCGAACCTCGGCGCGACGGGCACGGAGCTTGGCGGCGATGTTGTTCATCGGTTTCTGCATCCCCTTCGGAGGGTCTCGGTGGTTGTGCCTCTAGTATGCACCTTTTTTCACAAGGAATCCAACGAATGTCCGGTGATGTGGCGCACTCGCCGATGAATCATCGGCAAACGTGGGTATGTGCCGGAGAGATTGGGGGTGGCCGCGGTCACGCGCAGGCAACCCGCTACCGAGATCTAGCCATGTCTAGCAAATGGGCAATAAAGCCTTAGGGACGCTCATAGAGCGCGAGACGCCGGAGAAAGCCCAGGTCAGTCGCGGCTGAGCAGGTAGTGGCCGAAGTGCGGCACAGTGAAGGCGATCTGCCCCCGCTCGGCGGAGTAGACGAGGCCCTTCTTCATGAGGCTGTCGCGGGCCGGCGACAGCGAAGACGGCTTCCGCCCGAGGAAGACGGCGACGTCGGCGGTGCCGGCGGGTTCGTCGCGCCCCTGCGTCAGCTCGGCCATCGCCTGCAGGTACTCGCGCTCGGCCGGCGTCGCGCGCTCGTAGCGCGAACCGAAGAAGCCGACCGCCAGCTCCGACTCCGCCTCGGGCGCCGCGACCTGGACGTCCTTGACCGTGATCGGGTCGGACGGCGCCGCGTCCCAGGCCGCCTTGCCGTAGGCCTGGATGAAGTAGGGGTAGCCGCCGGAGGCGTCGAAGAGCGCGTCGAGGGCTTCCGGCTCGATGCCGGCGTCCTCGCGTTCGATCGGCGCCATCACGGCGAAGTCGGCGTCCTCGCGCTCGAGCCGGTCGATGCGCGCGTAGCGGAAGAGCCGCTCGGAATACGACTTGGACGCCGAGAGCACGGCGGGCACGTGCGGCAGCCCGGCGCCGACGACGACCAGCGGCGCCCCGGACTGCGACAGCTCGTGGCAGGCCGCGCAGAGCGCGGAGACGTCGTCGGGCTGGAGGTCCTGGATCTCGTCGATGAACACCGCGACGCCGGTCCCGACGTCCGCGGCCAGCTCGGCGACGTCGGTGAACAGCTCGACGAGGTCGATCTCGATGTCCCCGGAGTCGGCCCGCCCCTGCGCGGCGGGCACGTCGATGCCCGGCTGCCAGCGGTCACGCAGCTTCGCGTCGGCCTTGTTGGCTCGAAGCGCGAACGCCTTCAGGACACCGAGCACCTCTTCGACCCGGTCCGGCGCCCGGTGCCGCACGGCGAGGTCCCGGATGGCCCGGTGCAAGGCGGCGGAAAGCGGCCGCCGCAGCTCGGCGTCCGGCCGCGCCTCGATCTTCCCGGCCCCCCACTTGTGCCGCACGGCCATCGCGCGCAGCTCCCCGAGCAGTACGGTCTTCCCGACCCCGCGAAGCCCGGTGAGAACGAGACTGCGTTCGGGTCTCCCCCGCGCGACGCGCTCCAGCACCACTTCGAAGGCCTTGAGCTCACGCTCACGACCGGCCAGCTCGGGCGGCCGTTGCCCGGCGCCCGGCGCGAAGGGGTTGCGGATGGGGTCCACTCTGCCAAGTTATCGGCGTATCTAGCGCGAGCCCGATATTCCGCCATAGACGGCTAGGCGTGTCGCCGAGGTTCGACCGGATGGCCGTACATAGAGACGAACAGGTCTGCAGCCCTGCTCGTCCCTACCCCCAGCGCGCACTACGACGTCGCGCTAGTCGCTCAGGTTCCGTTCCGCGTAGATCTTCATCGCGTCGCGGACGAATTCCGCGCCCGCACCTTCGAACCCGTAACGCGGATCGTCGACGTACAGCTGACCCAAGCCCGCGAAGTACCCCGCGGACACCGACGACACCGCCGGCTTCAGCCATGCGTGCAGCCGGCGTGTGATCGCCTGGACCTCGTCGGAGTCCACCGTGAGCCCGGCCGCGTGGGCCGACCCGAACGCGGCGGCGATGTCCCGCTGCTCCTGCTGGTGGGCCTGCTTCTCGTCCGCCGACAGCGAGCGCCACCATTCGTCGCCCGTCCGGTACGCCGATTCGCCCCAGCGCTCGGTGACCTCCTTTTCGTAGCGGGTGTGGTCGAAGCCGTCGAAGACTTCTTCTGCCATCAGTCGTTCACCTCCCTTCAGTTTCCGTAGCGTGGTGCGGACCGAATCGATCTGCCGTCCGATCCGCCGCCGCTCCTGTTCGAGCAGCTCCAGGTGCGTCTCGAGGGCGACCTCGTTGTCGCGTTGCCCGTCGAGCACCTCGGCGATGGCCGGCAGCCCGAGGCCGAGCTCGCGCAGCAACAGGATCCGCTGCAGCCGGACGAGCGCGTGCTCGTCGTAGTAGCGGTAGCCGTTGCCGCCGATCCGGCTGGGCTCGAGCAGGCCGACCGCGCCGTAGTGGCGCAGGGTCCGGCTCGTGGTCCCCGCCGAGCGGGCGATGTCCTGGATCGACCACTCCATGGCGTCGACGATAGAAGTTGACGCAGCGTCAAGGTCAACCGCTAACGCTTTATAGCTTTCTATAGCACCAAGGCGATATTCACGCAGAAAGCCCGATGAGGGTTCGAGCCCAGGCCGAGCGGGCACTCAGCGAGTAGGTTCGACCAGGCAGCGGCCCGTACGAGGAAGGCAACGACCGTGATACTCCGTCGAGTGGCACGTCCCCTGCTCGCCACGATCTTCGTGACGGGCGGAATCAGCGCGCTGAGGCAGGCCGAGGGCCACGCCAAGGCGGCGGAACCGTTCCTCAACAACGCGTTGGACAAGTTCGGCGACGTCATCCCGGAGCAGGTCCCGCGCGACCCGGTGACGCTCGTTCGGATCGACGCCGCGGTGAAGATCGGCGCCGGCCTCGCGTTCGCCGCCGGTAAGGCGCCGCGGCTCGCGGCGGGGCTGCTCCTCGGCAGCCTGGTGCCCACGACGTTCGCGACGCACAGCTTCTGGACCATCAAGGACCCGAGCGAGCGCCAGCAGCAGCAGATCCAGTTCTTCAAGAACGCGAGCCTGGCCGGCGGCCTGCTGCTCGCGGTCAGCGACACGCACGGCAAGCCCTCGGCGGCCTGGCGCGCGCGCAACGCCGCGAAGGACGTCGGGCGCAGCGCCGAGCGGCTGACCCGCCGGGGCCAGAAGCGGGCGAACAAGCTCGCGAAGCGCGCCCAGAAGAAACTCCCCAGCTGACACTTTCATAGGGAAAGTGCCGCCCCCGGAACCCCCGGAGGCGGCACTTTCCCTATGAAAGCTACTTCTCCAGAATCGCGGTGACGCCCTGCCCGCCGGCCGCGCAGATCGAGATCAGGCCGCGGCCGGACCCCTTCTCGTGCAGCAGCTTCGCCAGCGTGGCGACGATCCGGCCCCCGGTCGCGGCGAACGGGTGCCCGGCCGCCAGCGACGAGCCGTTGACGTTCAGCTTCGCCCGGTCGATCGAGCCCAGCGGCGCGTCCAGGTCCAGCTTCTCCTTGGCGAACGCCGGGTCCTCCCACGCCTTCAGCGTGGCCAGCACCTGCGAAGCGAACGCCTCGTGGATCTCGTAGAAGTCGAAGTCCTGCAGCGTCAGCCCGGCCTTCGCGAGCATCCGCGGCACGGCGTACGCGGGCGCCATCAGCAGGCCCTCTTCGCCGTGGACGTAGTCGACGGCCGCGGTCTGCGAGAACGTCAGGTACGCCTGCACCGGCAGGTTGTGCGCCTTCGCCCACTCGTCGGTGGCGAGCAGGACCGTCGACGCGCCGTCGGTCAGCGGCGTCGAGTTGCCCGCCGTCATGGTGCCGTCCGGGCCGCCGAAGGCCGGCTTGAGCTTGGCCAGCTTCTCCGCGGTCGAGTCCGCGCGCAGGTTCTGGTCGCGCGCGAGCTTGAGGAACGGCGTCACGAGGTCGTCGAAGAACCCGCGGTCGTAGGCCGCGGCGAGGTGCTGGTGGCTGGCCGCGGCCAGTTCGTCCTGCGCCTCGCGGGTGATCTCCCAGATCTTCGCGGTCAGGGCCGCGTGCTCGCCCATCGACAGCCCCGTGCGCGGCTCGGAGTTGCGCGGGATCGCCGGGACGATGTGGCCCGGGCGGATCTTCGCGACGAGCTTGAGGCGGTCGCCGAGCGTCTTCGCGCTGTTGAGCTGGATGAGGATCTGCCGGAGGTCCTCGTTGACGGCCAGCGGCGCGTCGCTCGTGGTGTCGACGCCACCGGCGATGGCCGAGTCGATCTGGCCGAGCGCGATCTTGTTGGCGACGTTGACGATCGCCTGCAGACCCGTGCCGCACGCCATCTGGACGTCGGCGGCGGGTGTCGCGGGCGAAAGCTTGCTGCCCAGCACGCTCTCGCGGGCCAGGTTGAAGTCCTTCGAGTGCTTGAGCACGGCACCGGCCGCGACCTCGCCGATCACCTCGCCCTGCAGGGAGAACCGGCTGACCAGACCGTCGATCGCGGCGGTGAGCATGTCCTGGTTCGACGCCTTCGCGTACGGGCCGTTCGACCTCGCGAAGGGGATCCGGTTGCCCCCGATGATCGCGACCTTGCGCACGGCAGGCGCCTGCTTTGGTTGCTTCGGCTTCGGCGGCATGAACTCACCTCTCTGGTCGTGTCTCTCACACTGTAACCTACTGGGGAGTAGGTTAGACTGCGACGTGACGCAGACTGCACGGGAGGCAACCGATGGCTGACAGGTACCAGCAGTTCACGAAAACCCCGGTGGGGAAGTTCGTGGTGCCGAAGCTCGGCCTGCCCAGTCCCGCGACGCTGCGCCGGTACCAGCCCGGGCAACCCGCCCTCGAGGGTCCCGCACTTCTCGGCGCCGCGCCCGGTGGACGGCTGGAAAAGACCCTTCGTGACCAGCTCGCCGACGCGGGCATCGAGGTCGTCACTTCGGCCACCGACCGGCACGCCGCGCTCGTCTTCGACGCCACCGGCATCACCGAGCCCGCCCGCCTGCGCGAGGTCTACGACTTCTTCCACCCGGTGATTCGCAGCGTCGGGCCGTCCGGCCGCGTCGTCGTCCTGGGTACGCCGCCGGAGCAGGTCGACGGCCGCGAGCGGATCGCGCAGCGCGCGCTCGAGGGCTTCGTGCGCTCGGTCGGCAAGGAGCTGAAGCGCGGCGCGACCGCCCAGCTCGTGTACGTCGCCGAAGGCGCCGAAGAGGCGACCGAGTCGACCTTGCGCTTCCTGCTTTCCGCGAAGTCCGCGTTCGTCGACGCGCAGGTCATCCGCATCGGCGCCGAGGGCAAGACGGCTTCGGCGCCCGCGAACTGGGAGAAGCCCCTCGACGGCAAGGTCGCCCTGGTCACCGGCGCGTCCCGCGGCATCGGCGCGGCGATCGCCGAGGTGCTGGCCCGCGACGGCGCCCACGTCGTCGCGCTCGACATCCCCGCGCAGGGCGGCGACCTGTCGAAGGTCGCGAACAAGGTCGGCGGATCGGCGCTGCAGCTCGACATCACTTCGCCGAGCGCGCCCGCGAAGCTCGCGGAGTACCTGAAGGAGCGTCACGGCGGCGTCGACATCGTCGTGCACAACGCGGGCATCACGCGCGACAAGACGCTCGGCAACATGAGCGAGAGCGCGTGGGACTCGGTGATCGCGGTGAACCTGGCCTCGCAGCTGGCGGTGAACGACAAACTGCTCGCCGACAAGGTGCTGCGCGAGAACGGCCGCGTCATCGGTGTTTCGTCGATCGCGGGCATCGCCGGCAACGTCGGCCAGACGAACTACGCGACTTCGAAGGCGGGCGTGATCGGCATGGTGAACGTCGGCGCCCCGCAGCTCGCGGCGTACGGCGGCACGATCAACGCGGTCGCGCCCGGCTTCATCGAGACCAAGATGACGGCGGCGGTCCCGCTGTTCATCCGCGAGGCCGGCCGCCGGCTCTCCAGCCTCGGCCAAGGCGGCCTCCCGGTCGACGTCGCCGAGACGATCGCCTGGTACGCGAACCCGGCGTCGGCCGCGGTGAACGGCAACGTGGTCCGCGTCTGCGGCCAGGCGCTGCTGGGGGCCTGACGTGGTGATCCGCGAACTCGACAGCACGCCGAGCCTGGCGACGCTGTACCCGAAGGCCCTGCTCGGTTTTCGCAAAACGGGCTCGTCGCTGCCGGACACCGAGCTGGTCCGCACCGGCGTCACCGTCGACCCGGCGCACCTGGCGGCGTACAACACGGTGTGCGGCTTCCGGCTGAGCGACGAGCTGCCGGTGACGTACCCGCACATACTGGCGTTCCCGCTGCAGATGGCGCTGATGACCGAGCCGGGCTTCCCGTTCCCGCTGCTCGGCATGGTCCACGTGGCGAACCGGATCACCCAGCACCGCGCGCTGCGGCTGAGCGAGCCGCTCACGATCCGCGTGCGCGCGGAGAACCTGCGCCCGCACGAGCGCGGGCGTCAGTTCGACGTCGTCAGCGAGGCCTGGGCCGGCGACGACCTGGTGTGGGTCGACGTGAGCACGTACCTGCGGCGGGGTTCGTCGTCGGGATCTTCCTCGCGGCGTGACCAGCTGGCCCCGCCGACCCCGGATGCGATCTGGCGGATCCCGGGCGACATCGGCCGTCGCTACGCGGAGGTTTCGGGCGACCGCAACCCGATCCACCTGCACCCGCTGACGGCCCGCCTGTTCGGCTTCCCGAAGGCGATCGCCCACGGCATGTGGACGAAGGCCCACGCACTGGCCTCGTTCGAAGGCCGCCTGCCGGAGGCGTTCACGGTGGACGTCCGCTTCAAGCAGCCGGTGTTCCTGCCGGGCAAGGCGGGCTTCACGTCGTGGTCCACTCCGGAGGGCTGGGCGTTCGAGCTGTGGAGCAAGACGAAACCCCACCTGGACGGCACGATCACCTCACTCTGACGGGAATCGGCCGGCGAGCGTCCGGTTGACCGCGGCGAGGTCGAACGCCGCCGGGTCGAACTCGCCGGCCGCCGTCAGGCCAAGCCATTCCAGGGTTTCGTCGTGATCCTCGTGGCTGGGGTCGGCGAGCACGTCGAGCAGCTCTTCGTAGCCGCCGATGCCGCCGCAGTCCTCCGGCGGTCCGGCCCGGCGTCCGTCGAGGCAGCGGGGGCGGCCGCGTACTGGTTCACGGGCTTCGAGCGTCACTTCGTGAAACCAGTCGTCGCCGAAGTCGTACTGGTAGCTCAGTGCGTCGGCGGGAGCTCGGAGCACTTCGCCGATCCGCTTGGACCGGGCATCGGCGTGGCCGAGTTCGGGATCCGGAAGCCCGTACACGCCGTCCGCCGTCTCGAACACCCACAGGTGACTGCGCTCCCAACCGAAGGCGTCCTGGATCAGCTCGTGCACGTCGGCCAGCGAGAAGTCGTCGGGAACGGCCACCCGCCGCCAGATCGCCGGCTCGCTGTCGGTCAGGGTTATTTTCACCGTGAGCGTGGTCATGCGTTATTCCGAAGGCTTCCAGACCTCGCCCTCGATGAGGTCGTTGAAGCCGAGCCAGACGAGGTTCATCAGCCACGACGCCAGGACGCCGTCGGAGATGTCGGGGTGGTCGAGGGCCCAGTCGGCCAGGGATTCGGCCGCCCCGACCAAGGCCGCGGAGAGGCCCTCGCCGGAGAACTCGGCCTGCTCGCCGACGCCCTTGCGGGTGCCGGCGGACACGACGAGCGCGGCGACCAGCTGGATCGCGCGCGCCCGCATGTCGGTGATCTCCGCGGCGAAGGTCCCGCCGACGGTCAGGGCCTGGCGGTGCAGGACCGTCCACGACTCGCGGTACTCGGCGACGAAGCGGTAGAAGGACCGCAGACCGTGCCAGAGCTGCATGTCCGGTGGCAGGTCGGGCTGCACACCGGCCTGGATGGCCTCGAGCAGCCGCGTCGCCTCGCGGCGGATGCAGGCGCCGAAGAGGTCCTCTTTGGAGCCGAGGTAGGTGTAGATCATCGGCTTCGAGACACCGGCGACGTCGGAGATCTCGTCCATCGACGCCGCGTGGTAGCCGTGGCGCGAGAAGACCTGGACGGCCGCGTCCAAGATCTGCCGCTCGCGCACGGCACGGGGCAGCCGCCTTGCCCGTTCGGGCGGACGCTGATCATCCTCTGACACGCTGGACCTCCTCGTTGCTGCCCGGAGACGGTACCGGGCGCGACCACGGCAGGGTGATTTCGGCACGCTTGCCCGCCTACCTACTGGCGGGTAGCCTTACGCGTGGGTAACCGGAGAGGGAGTGACCATGGCCGACAACGCCGGGATGACCAGCGCCGATCGCGTCGCGACCCTCCGCGGGGCGGCGCTGCTGGACGCGCTGGAGCGCCTCGACCCGCTGAGCCCCGAGGCGCACGCCCTCGACGTGAACGCCCTCGCCGACGCGCTCAACCCGCGCGATCTCGGCAAGGACGACTTCCGAAGACTCTTGAACGCTCTGCTCAGGCTGGCCGCCCGCGCCCCGGCGTTCGACCTGAGCAAGGTCGAGCCGGCCCGCTTCGCGTCCCTGGTGTCCTCGGCGTCGCGCGCGCAGCTGGAGAGCGTCGTCGCGGAGCGCCCCCTGCGCGAGCGCGTACTGGACGAGATCTTCGCCCGCATGGGCGCCCACATCAGGCCGGACCGCGCCCGCGACCTGCACGCGGTGGTCCACTGGCGCCTGTCGGGCGGAGCGGGCGAAGGCGGCTACGACCGCTACGAGACGGTGATTTCCCACGGCTCGTGCACGGTCAGCCGGGAGACGCGCGCCACCCCCCGAGTCACGATCACGATAGCGCCGGCCGACTTCTTCCGGCTGATCACGCACCAGGCAACCCCGGCGGTGCTGTTCGTCACGGGAAAGATCAAGGTCAAGGGCGACTTGGCCTTCGCGGCGGGCCTGATCGGATTCTTCGACCTCCCCCACCCCGTATAGTCAGTATCCGTGCCCCGAAAAGCGAAGTGGCGCCTTTCCCGGCCCCGTGCGATCCGCAGCAGCCACGTGGTGAACGCGTTCGCGGAGAAGCTGGTCATCGGCAACCTGACGGCTTCGCAGTTCATTCAGGTCCTGGAAACCTTGCACATGCTGGGCTCCGCGGGAGCGGGCATCGAGTTGAGCTCGCTGTCGACGGACGTCCTGGTCGACGTGGTCCGCCGGGCGTCTCGCGAGCAGCTGAAGGCGATCGCGGAGCATCCCGAGTTGCGCCCGGTGTTCCTGGACGAGATTTTCCGCAGGATGTCGGAGCATTTCTTGCCGGAGAAGGCGCGCCACGTGGATTTCGTGGTTTCGTGGCGCTTTTCGGAGGGCTCCGGAGAAGACGGGTACGACCGCTTCCAGACGGTGATCGAGGACGGGGTGTGCGTTTCTTCGGCGGACCTGTCGCGATCCCCGGACACGACGATCACGCTTTCGGTGGACGACTTCATCAGGATGGCAACGGGCAACGCGGCGGTGGCAGCGATGTTCGTGACCGGCCGGGTGAAGGTGAAGGGCGAGTACGCACCGGCGGTGCGCTTCTCGAGCTACTTCGACATCCCCAAGCCGACGGTGGACTAGCCGTCGCTGGCTTGCTGGTCGCGAACGCAGTGTGCTGGCTGGTTCAGCTATGTAAGATCCTCGGAGTGTCTCATGACGAGCTTGATCCGCAGCAGACCCTCCTTCCGGGAATTGAACCTGCCGATGATCCGGCTTTGAACGCTGTCGCGGAAAGCATCCTGAGAGATGACCCGGATGGCTCGAGGTTCGCTGGGGCTATCCGGCGTAGCATCGACATGTTGCTAGATGGCCAGCACACTGGGCGGTACCGCTGGGATCAGCTGTTCAAAACAGAAAAGGCGCACGCTGGTACTCTCATCGAGATCAATCTTCAGCGTGAGTTTAAATTCACTGACGGCAAGCGCATGGACTATGAAATCGCCGGGTTCGAGGTTGACTGCAAGTTTTCGCAAACTCGTTTTGCTTGGATGATTCCACCGGAAGCGCACAATGAGATAATACTCGGCGTATGGGCGAGTGATACGGACTCTATATGGTGTGCCGGACTTGTTCGAGCGAGATCTGAGTACCTGAACACTGGCGGGAACCGGGATGCAAAGAGAACTCTGAATGCGGTCGGCAGAAGTGCTGTTAAGCGACTCTTCTGGGAGGCGCCGCTTCAGGAGAACCTGCTCTTGAAGCTGCCCAGGGCGGACATCGACGCCATCTTCGCGCCTCGCTCTGGCCAGAAACGTGTGAATGAACTCTTCTTGAGGGCTCAAAAACGCCGGGTGAGCCGCAATGTCGTCGCCACCGTTGCGATGCAAGACGACTACATGAAGCGTGTTCGATCCAATGGAGGTGCCAGGTCGAACCTTCAGCCTCGTGGAATCGTAATCCTTGGCGATTACACGAGTCATGGTGCGCTGGCGCGTCAGCTGGGCCTCCCAGTGCCTGGACCGGGTGAGTTTGTCAGTGCCAGACTGGTTCGGTTGAATCCCGATCGCCCAGTAGTTCCATACGTCTCGCTAGAGGGCGAGCGTTGGACGTTGGCGCGCGAGGAGGATGCCGAGGAGCTGGTTCCTAAGCTGCCCACCATCTGAATAGAACGCCGGGCAGCTCAGGTGGCACCCCAGGTTAGCTGATCCGCGCGCGGTTCTTCAGGAAGTTCGCGTGCCGTTCGTGGTCTTCCTGGCCGATGAAGGCCTTGAAATTTCCGAGCCGGTAGATCTTCGTTCCATTGCTCGTCTTGATGTCGATGTCGAAGTCTCGGCGCAAGAGCTCAATCCTGCGCTCGAGCTCGACGACGTCAATCCGTAGATCCGCCGACTTGATGATTTCTTCAGCTTCGATGAAGTCGTCCGCGTTGCGAAGCGCTCGGTACACGGCGTCATGATTGGCTGCCGTGCGCTCCTCAGCAAGCTTCTCCTGCTTGAATGCAAGGATGATGGCCTCGCCCAGTGCTCGTGCCACAGGCGGCGGGAAGGCATTGCCAATCTGGCGGTAACGGCTGGTCTTCCGGCCGGTGAACTCCCACTGGTACTCACCCGACCAGCCCTGAATCCTGGCAACCATTTCGCAGGTGAGTTTGGGGCCGACTTTGAACTCGTCGTCGGGGCCGGGGGCTAAGTCTGCCACGCCCATGGCGTCGACCCCGAGCTCAGCCCACGCGCGCTTCGCGCGGGTCGGTCCCAGGTCTGCGCCACCGTGCTTCTTGGAGCCGCCAACGATCGTAGGTGCGATCTTGTCGGCTTTCCTGGCCCAGTCGTCGACGCCTTTCCAGCCCCGGGCCCCCATGAGGTCCTTGAGCGCCTCGCCGACTGTGAGCTCAGCCTCGGATTCCTGCGGCCAGCTGAAGTACTTGGCGTCTTCCTCTTCGAGGGCGATGAGTACGAAACGCGGTCGTAGCTGGGGGACGCCGAAGCCGGATGCGTGAAGCAGGCGCCATTCAGCCACGTACCCGAACTCGGCAAGCCTGTCCAGCACGTGCTGCCGATAGCCCGCGAAGCGAGGCATGCTCAGACCACGCACATTCTCAAGAAGCACCGCACGGGGCTTGATGATGTTGACCTGTTCGACCGCCCAGGCGAACAGGTCACGCTCGTCGTTGGCGCCGAGTTGCTTCCCCGCAACGGTAAAAGGCGGGCATGGCACGCCGCCTGCGAGCAGGGCAAGCTGTCCGCGCTTCTCGTAGACCTCGCCGCCAGGACCGTGCTCGTGCGGATTCCATACGCTGGGGTCAGCGACATCTCCTTCGAGCACGACCTCCTCGGGCAAGTTCTGCCTCAAGGTGTGGCTAGCGTTTGCGTCCAATTCGATCGCCAGCCGGTGGGTGAAGCCAGCCTTCTCCAGGCCGAGCGCTTGGCCGCCCATGCCGGCGCAGATTTCGATTGCCTCGAAGGCCTGGCTCATGATCTTCCCTTCCAAGGCGAGCTCGCCGGCGTGTACCGACGGCCATCATCCCTTACGGCTGGAGCGGCCGAGCGTAGACTGCCTGCTTGATGACTACTCCGGGTCCGGACAAGCGCGACTTGCGTGAACTCGCTCACGCAAGGGGTACCTACCCCAAGCCCGCTACGGAGGGACGCTCGCGCAACATGCAAGCCAACTGCCGGAAGGACACCAAACCTGAGGTCACCCTCCGCAAGGAGCTGCACCGTCTTGGGTACCGGTACCGCAAGGACCTGCCGCTCGTGGTCGGCGACGGCCTTCGCGTCCGGCCGGATATCGTTTTCCCCCGGCGGAAGGTCGCGGTGTTCGTTGACGGCTGCTTCTGGCACGTGTGCCCTGAGCACGGCCGGATGCCGACGAGCAACGAGTGGTACTGGACTCCCAAGCTCCGCCGGAACATGGAGCGAGATCAGCTGGTCACCACCGCGTTGGCCGCCGAAGGCTGGGACGTCGTGCGCATATGGGAGCACGTTGCCCTGCCGGAAGCGGTTGCCGCGGTGACGAACCGGTTTGACTAAGCTGACCACGACTCGATCATATGTGCGACGTCTGACAGAAACTTACGATTGGGGAGCGTGTCGGCCCGAAACATCCTTTCGGGCTGGGTGATCGGTCGACGACCGGTTCGCTACCCCTCGATGACGCGACCTTCGATCACCGTCGGCTGGTCGCGGTCACCCCGGGGCTCCTGCGGAGGCACAACCTCGCTGTCCACCACCATCACCGGACCTCGGCGCTGGTTCGCGAACCGGACCGCTCGCTTCTCCATCCGCTTCAGCCACAACCGCCGAGCCACCGCGCGGGACGGCGGGAGGATCAACAGCAAACCGAGCACGTCGCTCACGAACCCCGGCACCAGGATCAGCACCCCGCCGAGCCCGACGAGCATGCCGTCGGTCAGCTCCTTCTCCGAGGGGCGTCCCAGCCGGGCCGACTCCACGAACGCGCGCATCGCCTTGCCGCCCTCGCGGCGGGCCAGCCACGAGCCCAGGAATGCGCCACCGAGCAGCAGGCCGAGTGTGCCGAGGATGCCGACAGCCGAGCCCACCGCCCAGATCGCGGCGATCTCGGCGATGACGTAGAGCAGGAACGCGACAGCCATACCGGGACAACGAACGACCTGTCCGATTTGCTCCCGCGGCCGAAATTCACCGGCTAGGGTCACACCTCGTGCCCGACTGGTTCCGCTGGCTCCTGATCGCGCTCGCGGTGCTCGGCGTCGTCGCACTGACCGGGCGTCAACGGCTGAGGCTTCCCGCGTTCCCCCAGGTGAGAGCCGGTATTGCCGTCTCCGTGCTCGTCTGGCTGGCGATCGCCGTCGTCGTTGCGGGCGGTGCCGGGGGCGGGCTGCTCTGGTTCCTCGGCTGGCCGCGGCTGCCCACCACGGCCGCGTTCGACGTCGCCCAGTTGCTCGACCTGCTCAAGATCGCTCTCTCCGTGGTCGCCGGGCTGGGTGGGGTGGTGCTGCTCGCCGTCAACTACCGGAAGCAGCGGGTCACCGAGAACGAGCACGCCCTCGCCGTCGAGAAGGCCGAGCGGGAGACCGTTCAAGGGTTCAACGAACGCCTGGGCGCCGCCGCCGAGCAGCTCGCCCACGACAGTCCCGCGGTCCGGTTGACCGGCGTCTACGCCCTTGCCGGGCTCGCTGACGACTGGGAGGACAAGCGCCAGGTCTGCGTCGACGTCCTCTGCGGATACCTGCGGCTTCAGCCGCCGGCCATGGCGCCTGGCGAGTCCGTGGTGCGGGAAGCGATCCTCCGGATGTTCCGCGATCGGCTCACCGGCCTCCGGTGGTGGCGGCAGCCGATCGACTTCGACTTCACCGAAGTCGTGTTCGAGAACGCCGATTTCTCCGGGCTCCGGTTCCGCGGGCGGCTGATCCTCGACCGGGCGGAGTTCACCGGGGAGTCGGCCTCGTTCCACCGCGCGCGCTTCAGCGGCGGCCTCAGCTGCCACGGCACGCGCTTCGCCGCCGAGCGCACAACCTTCGCGAAGGCGACTTTCGACGGCGCGGTCGAGTTCGTCGGAACCGAGTTCATCGGGCGGGAACTCAGCTGGGCCGGTGCGACCGTCGAAGGGAAGACGGCCGACTTCTACCGGTGCCGGGTCGCGTGCACACGTCTGGACTTCACGCAGCTCAGCATCGAAGCCGGGGAACTCCGTTTCGAGCAGCTGGAGCTGGCCGACACCGATGTGGACTTCGAAGGCCTCTACGCCGGATGGCGCGATGACGAGGGCGGCTTTCCGCGGCTGACCTTCGAGGACGTGCGGTTCCTGCGCTCCCGACTGCGGCTGGAGCTGTGGAGCGATCGCGAGCGGATGGTCTGGCTGCGGGACTGCGTGCTCGACACCGTGGCCGTCCAGCTTCGCGCGGACGAGGGCGCCAAAGCCTGGTTGAACCTGCGGAACGTCGAACTCCGCGGGGGCACCGAGATCCCCGCGGAGTTCGTCCGGACCCCTAGCTCGGCACCTCGTCCAAGTACGCCCGTGCCTGGAGCGTGAACAGCTCCGCGTACCCGGCCTTCGCCGCCATCAGCTCCTCATGAGTTCCGTACTCAGCCACCTTCCCCCGGTCCAGCAGCAAAATCCGCTCCGCCTGCCGAACCGTCGAGAACCGGTGCGAGATGTACAGCGTCGTCCGCCCCTCCGACAGCTGGCGCAGCCGCGCGAACAAGTCGTGCTCAGCCTGCGCGTCCAACGCCGACGTCGGCTCGTCGAGGATCAACAACGGTGCCTCCCGCTGGAAAGCCCGTGCCAGCGCGATCTTCTGCCACTCGCCACCGGACAGTGAGACGCCCTGGTCGAACCACCGGCCCAGCGGGCTGTCGTAGCCGGACGGCAGGCGCTCGATGCGCTCGTCCGCGCCCGCTCGGCGGGCCGAATCCTCGATGTGCGGGCGATCCTCCAACCGTGAAAGGTCTCCCAGCCCGATGTTCTCCGCCGCCGTTCCTTGGTACGTCACGTAGTCCTGGAACATCGCGCTGATCCGCTCGCGCAGCTCGACCGGGTCGTACTCGCGGATGTCCACGCCGTCCAACAGGATGCGGCCGGCGGTCGGGTCGTACAAACGGCAGAGCAGCTTGAACAGTGTCGACTTGCCCGCGCCGTTGCGGCCCACCACCGCCACCGTCTCGCCCGGGCGGATCTCGAAGCTGACGTCCTCCAGTGCCGGCTCCTCGGCGCCCGGGTAGGCGAACGTCACCGAATCGAACTCGATGTGACCGTCCACAACGGACGGGAACTTCCGCGGTGACGGCGGCGCGGTGATCTCGGGTTTCGTGTCCAGGAAGCGGTAGAGCGTGTCCAGGTACAGATTGTTCTCGTACATCCCCGAAAACGCCGTGAACAGCCCGGACACCGACGCCTGCACGGACGTTGCCGCCGCCGTGTAGAGGGCCAGGTCGCCCAGGGTCAGCCGGCCGCCGACCGCCTCCAGTGCGATGTACAGCGCGATCGCCGAGCCCGCGAACGTGCTCAGCAGACCCCAGGACGTCGAGCTGATGTTGCGGTTGATCGTCAGCTTCCGCTGCCGCTCGTACGACACCAGGCCGAGGCGGCGGAAGCGGTCGACGAAGTACGGGCCGAGGCCGAACAGCTTCGTTTCCTTGGCGTACGTGTCCGTCGTGACCAGCGAAGACAGGTAATCCATCCGCCGCTTGATCGGCGACATCAGGAACGTCAGCCAGAACGCGCGCGAGCCGTACTTGGACTGCGAAATGAACGCCGGGATCGGCGCCAGCAGCGCGACCAGCGCCAGCAGCGGGCTGATCGAAACGAGCAGCGCGATCATGCTGCCGAACGTGATCAGCGTCCGGACCAGGCCGAGCGCCGAGTTCATCATCGACAGCGGACGGGTCGGGGCTTCCTGCGCCGCCTGGCGCAGCATGTCGTAGGACGTCGAACCCTCGAAGTACGCCAGGTGCAGCTCGCTCGCGTGGGCCATCACGCGGTGGCGGATGGTCAGCGTCATGCGCTCCTGCAGCAGGGCCTGCGCGATCGACGTCAGCGCGCTGCTGATCGCCGTCGCGGCGAGCACGGCGAACTGGAACAGCGCCACGTTCACGATGTCGCCGTTGGTTCCCTTGCCCTGGATCGCCGCGACGACCGAGTCGAGCAGCAGCTTCGCGATGTACGCCGTCACCGTCGGGAGGAGGCCCGACAACAACGTGATCAGCGCGAGCACGATCGTCAGGGGCGGGCTCGCCTGCCACGTCAGCTTCGCGACCTTCGGCAGGCCGCGGACCGTACCCGCCACGGACGTCTTCGCGCGCTTCAGCCGCGAGCGCAGGTCCTTCGGCTGGTCTTCCGGTTTCGGCTCCGGGATGTCGACCGGGCCCGTGAGCCCGCTCTCCGGCACGGTCGACGCGTGCCGGCGACGGCCGCGGCGGGCCATCATGAACTCCATCCCGCCCCCACCACCCGGGATCACGGGGCCTCCACGGCGCCGTGCAGGAAGACGTCGACCACCTGGCGCGGGGTGGGTACGTCGCCGTCCGGGGCCATCCGGCCGCCGAACAGCAAGGTCAGGAAGAGGCCGGCCAGCTGCTCGGGCGGCAGGCGCAGGCGGTCCTTCTCCGGCGTGAACAGCTCGACCATCGCGCCGCGCATGGCGGCCATCGACTCGCGGCGGCCGCCCTTCCACGTCTTGCGCTGGTCCTTGAGGCGCTGCTCGGGGTCGCGGTGCCGGACGCGGCCGGACGCGTGCAGGGCGCCCATCAGCGCGCCCATCCGCTCGAGGTGCGCGCCGAGCGCTTCGGCGGCCTCGACGAGCCGGTCCGCGAGGGGCTGGTCGACCGGGATCTCGGCGATCGCGTCGAGCACGTGGTCGGGCCGCAGCGCTTCGGCGGTGCAGGCGTCGAACAGCTCGTCCTTGTCCTTGAACGCGCGGAAGATGGTGCCCTCGCCGATGCCGGCGGCGCGGGCGATCTGGCTGGTCGTCACGTTCGCGCCGTGCTCGATGAGGAGCGGCAGCACCGCGTGCACGATCATGGCGCGCCGCGCTTCGGCGCTCATGCCAGGCGCTCTCCGCCGGGTTTCGGGTGCTGGTGTCATGCCACCAGTGTGCGGAGTGAGTACTCACTCCGTCAAGTGAGTATAGGTTGACGCCATGGGCGTGCTCTGGGGTCGCCGGTTCCTGCCGTGGCACCGCCGTGGCGACGGCCCGCGGATGGCCAGCGCGGTCGCGACCGAAGAGGTCGAGGCGATCCTCGGCGGCACCAAGCAGCACGAACTGGAGCAGCGCCAGGTCCAGCTGATGCTGGTCGACGATCACCAAGCCGCTGGCGGCACTCGCGTCGACCTCGACGCCGGGAAGATCGTCCTCAGGGGGCCGTGACCGCGGAAGGCCGCCCCGGAACTTCCGGGACGGCCCTCCACCTGCGAAAACTCAGTACGTCATCGCCATCGCCGGGTCGGCCAGGAGGGCGCCGACGTCGGCCAGGAACTCCGAACCCTGCTGGCCGTCGACCACTCGGTGGTCGAAGCTCAGGGACAGCTGGAGCACCTTGCGGACCTTGATCTCACCGTCCACCACCCACGGCTGGTCCTTGATCGCGCCGAGGCACAGGATCGCGGACTCGCCCGGGTTGATGATCGGCGTGCCCGTGTCGACGCCGAACACGCCCACGTTGGTGATCGTGATCGTGCCGTTCGCCATGTCCGCCGGCGACGTCTTGCCCTCGCGGGCGACGTCGGTCAGCTTCGTCAGCGCCTGCGCCAGCTCCTTGAGCGACAGCGAGTCGGCGTCGCGGACCTTCGGCACGATCAGGCCGCGCGGCGTGGCGGCCGCGATGCCCAGGTGCACGTAGTCCTTGTAGACGATCTCCTGCGCCGCTTCGTCCCACACCGCGTTGATGTCCGGCGTGCGCTTCGCCGCCAGGCACACGGCCTTCGCGGCGAACGTCAGCGGCGTGACCTTGACCCCGGCGAACTCCCGCGACTTCTTCAGCTTCTCGCGGAACTCCATCATCGGCGTGACGTCGATGGTCAGGAACTCCGTGACGTGCGGAGCGGTGTACGCGCTCTGCACCATCGCCGCGGCGGTCATCTTGCGGACGCCCTTGATCGGCACCCGCCGCTCGCGCGATCCGTTGCCGGCAACCGCGACGGGAGGCACGACTGCAGTCCCGTTCGCGGCGCGCTCGACGTCTTCACGCGTGATGACGCCGCCATCGGCGGTGCCGGTGAGCGCGTGCAGGTCGACGCCGAGATCCTTCGCGAGCTTCCGCACCGGCGGCTTCGCGAGCGGAACGTACCCGCCGCGAGGAGCAGCCGGGGCCACGGGAGCCGGAGCGGGCGGAGCGGCGACGGCCACCGCGGCCGGTGCGGGAGCCGGAGCGGCACCCTTCCGGGCCCGCCGCTGCGTGACCACGGCTTTGGAGCCGTAGCCGACCAGCGGCTTCATCTCTTCTTCTTCGACCGGAGCCGGAACGGCGGCAGCAGGCGCGGGCGCCGCCGCGCCACCGGGGTCGACGTCGATGGTGAGGATCGGCGCGCCGACCTCCACCGTCTGCCCCGGCTCCACGTGCAGCTCCGTGACCACGCCGGCCCACGGGATCGGCAGCTCGACGGCCGCCTTCGCCGTCTCGATCTCGACCACGATCTGGTTGACCGTGACCGTGTCGCCCGGCTTGACGTGCCAGTTCAGGATGTCGGCTTCGGTCAGCCCCTCGGCGGTGTCGGCCAGGGGGAACTCTTTGTACGTCGGCATTGCGCGGGATCCCCCCTACCAGGCCAGTGAACGGTCGACGGCGTGCAGCACCCGGTCCAGGTCGGGGAGGTAGTGCTCCTCGAGCTTGGCCGGCGGGTACGGCGTGTCGAACCCGGTCACCCGCAGCACCGGCGCTTCCAGCGAGTAGAAGCACTCCTGCTGCACCCGCGCGGCGATCTCCGACGTCAGCGACGACTCGGACGGCGCCTCCGACAGCGCGATCAGCCGTCCGGTCTTGCGCACCGACTCGAACACCGGGCCGAGGTCCAGCGGCGAGAGCGTGCGCAGGTCGATGACCTCCAGCGACTTGCCCTCGTCCTCCGCCGCGGCGGCCGCGTCGAGCGCGACCTTCACCGACGGGCCGTACGCGACGACCGTCGCGGTCGTGCCCTCGCGCACGACCTGCGACGAGAACATCCGCTGCGGCGTGCCCGCGACGTCGATCTCCGCGCGCAGCGCACCCGAGTGGTAGAGCCGCTTGGGCTCGAAGAACAGGATCGGGTCGTCCGACTTGATCGCTTCTTGGATGCCCCAGTAGGCGTCCACGGCGTTCGAAATGGACACGACCTTGAGGCCCGGGATGTGCGCGAACAGCGACTCCGGGGACTCCGAGTGGTGCTCGACCGCGCCGATCCCGCCGCCGAACGGCACCCGGATCACGACGGGCATCTTGATCTTGCCCTGCGTCCGGTAGTGCAGCTTCGCCAGCTGCGAGGAGATCTGGTCGAAGCCCGGGAAGATGAAGCCCTCGAACTGGATCTCGCAGACCGGCCGGAAGCCGCGCACGGCCAGGCCGACCGCGGTGCCGATGATGCCGGACTCCGCGAGCGGCGTGTCCAGCACGCGCTGCTCGCCGAAGTCCTTCTGCAGGCCGTCGGTGATCCGGAAGACGCCGCCGAGCTTGCCGACGTCCTCGCCCATGATCAGGACCTTGGGGTCTTCTTCCATCGCGCGGCGCAGGCCGAGGTTGAGCGCCTTGCCGATGGTGAGTTTCTGGAGGTCGGTCATCAGTGCTCACCCGCCGAGGCGAAACCGTCGAGGTAGGACAGGAACTCTTCGCGCTGCGACTCCAGCACCGGGTTGCCCTCGGCGTAGACGTTGCTGAAGATCCGGTCCGGCGGCGGTTCCGGCATGTTGAACGTGTACTCGCGCAGGTCGGCCGCGAACGCGTCGGCCTCTTCCTGGACGCTGTCGAAGAACGCCTGGTCGGCGCCGCCACCGCGGGCGAGGAACGCCCGGACGCGCTCGATCGGGTCCTTCAGCTTCCACTCCTCCAGCTCGTCGGAGAGCCGGTAGCGGGTGGGGTCGTCGGTCGTCGTGTGCGCGTCCATGCGGTAGGTGAACGCCTCGATCAAGACGGGTCCGTTGCCGTGGCGGCACTCGTCGAGCGCCCAGCGGGACACCGCGAGGCAGGCCAGGACGTCGTTGCCGTCGACGCGGATGCCGGGGAAGCCGTAGCCGCGGGCGCGCTGGTAGAGCGGCAGGCGCGACTGGCGCTCGGTCGGCTCCGAGATCGCCCACTGGTTGTTCTGGCAGAAGAACACCAGCGGCGCGTCGTAGACCGCGGCCCAGACGAATCCTTCGTGGACGTCGCCCTGCGAGGTGGCGCCGTCTCCGAAGTAGACGATCGTCGCTTCGCCGTCGTCGTCGCCGACCTTGCCCTCGAACTTCTGCCCCATCGCGTAACCGGCGGCGTTGAGCACCTGGTTGCCGATCACGATCGTGTACGGGTGGAAGCCGTGGCGCTGGTAGTCCCAGCCACTGTGGTCGGTGCACCGGAAGATGCCGAGCAGGTCCTTCATGTCGACCCCGCGCGCGAACGCGACGCCGTGTTCGCGGTAGCTGGGGAAGGCCATGTCGTTCGCCCGCAGGGCGCGGCCCGAGCCGATCTGCGCGGCTTCCTGGCCGAGCAGCGGGACCCAGATGCCGAGCTGGCCCTGGCGCTGCATGGCGTTGGCTTCGCGGTCGGCCCGCCGCACCAGCACCATGTCGCGGTACAGGCCGCGCAGGGCTTCGGCGTCGATGTCGTCGACGTACTTGTCGAACTGGGGCGACGGCACCCGTTCGCCTTCGGGGGTGAGCAGCTGAGTCAGCTCAGCGCCACCTTCGCTGGTTGCTCGCAATCCGGCGATGACCTGCTCCGGGGAGGGCTGGGCCGCCACGGCGGCGGGCCCGTCCCCGGGTTCCGGGTGCGTCCACTGTTCGGACGGCATGCGCAGTACTCCTCGTGTCGGTGCCTCTGGCGGCCGCTTGTGGCGACCACAGCGACTGCACCGGCGGGGACCAGCGCATCGGGTCCGAAGCGCTCGGTCGCCGTCGGCGTTGACGGTTCACGCGGACATCCTGGCACGATGGTCCGCCCTTTGGTGAGTCACGGATACTTATTTGTTGCTGAGAAACAGGCGCTGAACAGGGCAAACGTTAGGACGCCCGAGCATCGGACCTGCGAGGGTCGGGCGCCGGTCCGGGCGTTCACCTGGTACGGCGGGGTGATCACTCAGCCGTGCGTGAGCGCTTCCGCACCACCGGTGGCGACGTTGTGACGTGCCGCACGCCGGGACCCCCGTGGCACGATGGCGGCGTGGAGCAGAAATCCGTTCGTGAGTCCGTTGTCACCGCCTGGACCGACGAGGTCACCCCCAGTTTGTCCGGGCTCGTGGCGATCCCCGCCCTGTCGCCGGCCTTCGACGCCGAGTGGGCCAAGACCGGCCACCTCGCCGCCGCCGTCGAGCACGTCCGCGCCTGGATCGCCGGGCGCGACCTGCCCGGCGCCACCATCGAGGTCGTGCAGCTCGAAGACCGCACGCCCCTGCTGCTCGTCGACGTCCCGGCGACCCCGGGCGCGGCGGACAAGGGCACCGTCCTGATGTACGGCCACCTCGACAAGCAGCCCCCGGTCGGCGGCTGGTCCGAGGGCCTCGGCCCGTGGACGCCGGTGATCCGCGACGGCCGCCTGTACGGCCGCGGGTCCGTCGACGACGGCTACTCCGGCTACGCGGCGACGTCGGCCCTGGAGGCCGTGCACGCGGCCGGCGGCGAGCACGCCCGCACGGTCGTGCTGCTGGAGACCGGCGAGGAGTCCGGCAGCCCGGACCTGCCCGCCTACGTCGAGCACCTGGCGGAGCGGATCGGCGACGTCTCGCTGGTCGTCTGCCTGGACGCCGGCGGCAGCGACTACGAGCGGTTGTGGCTGGTCACGAGCCTGCGCGGGATGCTGCACCTCGACGTCACCGTGCAGCTGCTGGCTTCGGCGCAGCACTCCGGCGTCGCTTCGGGCGTGGTCGCCAGCTCGTTCCGCGTGCTGCGGCGCCTGATCGAGCGGCTCGAGGACAGCGAGACCGGCGAGCTGCTGCTCGACGAGCTCAAGGTCGACGTCCCGGCGGACCGGCTGGCCGAGCTCGAAGCCGTGTCGAAGGACTTCCCCGACGCGCTGGCGAAGGCGTTCCCGCTGGTCGAAGGCGGGCGCGTGATCACGGAAGACGCGCTGGAGCTGATGCTCAACAACGCGTGGCGCCCGACGCTGTCGGTGATCGGCGCCGACGGCTTCCCGAAGCCGGCCGACGCGGGCAACGTCCTGCGCGAGAGCACCACGCTCACCCTGAGCTTCCGGCTGCCGCCGACGGCCGACGCCGAGAAGGCGCTCGAAGCCGTGAAGAAAGCCCTGACCACCGACGTCCCGTACGGCGCGAAGGTCTCCTTCGGCGACAACCCGCAGGCGGAGGACGGCTGGAACGCGCCGACCGAAGCGCCGTGGCTGACGTCGGCCCTGCGCACGGTCAGCGACGAGGTCTTCGGCCAGCCGCACCGCGCGACCGGCATGGGCGGGTCGATCCCGTTCATGGGCCTGCTCTCGCGGAAGTACCCGGAGGCGCAGTTCCTGGTCACCGGCGCGTGCGGGTCGGACTCGAACATCCACGTGCCGGACGAGTGGCTGCACCTGGGCTACGCGCAGCAGGTCACCGAGGCCGTCGCGCACATCCTGGACGCCCACGCCCGCGGCTGAAGCGCGCCACTTTCCCTACGAAAGTGATCCGGAGGTCGTCCCTCCAGATCACTTTCACGTGAAAGTGCGGCGTTAGCGGCAGGCTTCGCGCAAGGTTGCGGCGGCCGTCTCCAGGTAGTCCGGGAAGTCCTGCTTCCCGGCCGCGTCGATCCACCGGTCGAACGCGTCGCCGAAGACGATCGTCGCGACCTGCGCGGCCGCTTTCGCCTGGTTGGGCGGGGTGCCCCGGCGTTCGAGGGCTTCGCGGAGCGCGGCGGTGATCGCGGCGCCCTTGGTCCGCTCGCGCTCCTGGAGCTCCGCGGTGGCCGCGATGACGGCCCGGCGCTCGGGTGACGGGTCGACCAGCCGCGTGACCTGCGTGCCGACGTCGGCGAGCGCCGTGAGTGCCGTGCGCAGCGGTGACCCGGCGTCGTCGGCGGCGAGGACGGCTTCGGCGATCGCGGGCGGCAACTGCTCGGAGCCTGCGAAGAGGACTTCGCGCTTGTCGGGGAAGTAGCGGAAGTACGAGCGGCGGGTGATCCCGGCGCGCTCGGCGATCTGCGTCACGGTCACGGCGTCGTACCCGTGCTCGGCGTAGAGCTCCAGCGCGGCTTTCCGCAGCCGGTCCGCGGTCCCGGGATCCCATCTGGCCACGGCCCCAGCCTACAAGCGATGTCTCAGTGTGTCGTCACGTGCTAGCGTCAGTGATGACACACTGAGACGTCACTGGAGGTCGACATGGAGATCTGGGTACTCGGGGCCTTGGGCCGGACCGGTCGCGGCATCACCGCCGAGCTGGCGGCGCGCGGGGTGCCGGCGGTGCTGGTCGGGCGGAACCGGGAACGGCTGGCGGCGACCGGCTCGAAGTTCGTCGTCGCCGACGGCGCCGAGGCCATCGCGGCGGAGATCCGGCGGCAGCGGCCGGCGGTCGTCGTCAACACGATCGGCGAGTACGCCGCGACGGCCGGGACGATCGCGCGCGCCTGCCTGCCCGGCGGCCACTACGTCGACCTCGCCGCGGACCTGGTCGCCGTCCCGCGGCTGCTGGACCTGCACGAGGCGGCCCTCGCCGGCGGCAGCACGTTCGTGACCGGCGCCGGCTTCGGCGTCCTGGCCACGGAAGCCGTCGTCGCGAAGCTGTGCGAAGGGCGCGCGACGCCGAGTGCGGTGCACGTCGACGCGGTGGCGTCGGTCGCCATCGAAGCGGGAGCACTGGGTGTCGCGCTGGCCGCCAGCATCGTCGACGCCCTGACCACCGGCGGCCGCGAATACCGGAACGGCCGCCTGGTCCCCGCGCGGCTCGGCGCGGACGCGCGGACGCTGGAGTTCCCGGACGGCGAGACGGCGAAGTCCGCGAGTGTGCCGTCGGGTGAGCTGGTGGCCGCCCAGCGCGCGAGCGGCGCGCCGTCGGTGACCATCACGTCCGGCCTCGCGCCCACCTCCCCCGCGGTCCGGGCGGTGTTGCCCCTGCTCGGCCGGGTGCTGTCCATCGCGGCGCTGCGCCGGTTCGCGATCGGGCGGCTCGCCGGGATCCAGGCGAAGGCGGCCCCGCGCCCACGTGCGCACTCGTGGGGCCACGCGGTCGTCACCTGGCCCGACGGCACGACGCGCGAAGGCTGGCTCCGCGCGGGCGAGGGCATGGACTTCACGACGTCGGTGGTGGCCGAGGTCGCGGCCCGCCTGGCCCGCGGCGAGGGCAAGCCGGGCGCGCACACACCGACGTCGGCGCTGGGCGCGGAGGTGGCCGAAGCCGCGGGCGGGACCTTCCTGCTCTAGGCGAGCCGGGTCAGCTGGACCGAGACGTCCAAAGTGGACTGACCGCCGCCCGTGAAGATGCCCTTCAACGGCGCCACGTCCGCGTAGTCCCGGCCCATCGCCACCCACACGTGGCGCGGGCCGACCGGGATCGCGTTCGTCGGGTCGTACGCCCACCAGCCGCCGGTCCAGACGTCGACCCACGCGTGGGACTCGCCTTCGACCACCTCGCCGAGCTTCGCGTCCGGTTTCGTGTGCAGGTAACCGGAGACGTACCGGGCCGGGATGCCGATCGCGCGCAGCATCACCAGCGTCACGTGCGCGAAGTCCTGGCACACGCCTTCGCGCGCCTGCCAGGCGTCGGTGGCCGTCGAGTGGACGCCCGTCGTGCCCGGTTGGTACTTGAGCTGCTTGTTCACCCACTCGCACACCGCCAGCACCGACTCGGCGGGGTCCAGGCCGGTCCGCAGCGAACGAGCCTCGCGGGCCAACGTCACGTCGCGCGGGGTGTAGTCGGTCGGGGTCAGGTATTCGGTGCGGTGGTCGACGACCGTGTCGGAACGCAGGTCGCGCCACGACGCCGTGTGGATCGGCTCGGCCTCGTCCGCCGTCTCGACCACCGACGTCGCCAGCACCGTGAACTCGGTGTGCGGCGCGTGGAGGTCGAACGACGTCACGACCGTGCCCCAGTAGTCCGTGTACCGGTACGCACGCGTCGCGGGTGTCGTCTCGATGCGCGTCGCCACCGTCGTCTGGCGGCGGTCCGAGCGCGGGGTCAGCCGGGCTTCGTTGTAGGACTGCGTCGCCGGGGTCGCGTACCGGTAGCCGGTCCGGTGCGCCACGCGCAGCTGCCACGTCACAGCGAAACCTCCGCACCGCTCCACGCCACCCACGGCGACGTGCTGAAGTACTGCAACGACACCGATTCGCCGATCTCCCGGATCGACGTCTGCAACGCGCCGAGCCGCCGCGGCAGGTCGGTCAGCAGGTCCGACGGGCGGAGGAACTCCAGCTCGCTGCGGGCCCGGCCGAGCTCGCGCAGCGCCTCGGACTTCTCGTTGCTGCGCGCGCCGCCGCCCGGGTCGAGCCGCTGGAGGCAGTCCTCGGCCTGGCGCAGCGCGTGGAACACCGAACGCGGGAACAGCGTGTCCCGCAACAGGAACTGCACGACGCGGCCGGCGTCGAGCGCGCCCCGGTAGGTCCGCAGGTACGTGTCCTGCGCGCCGGCCGAGCGCAGCACCGTGATCCAGCCGGGCGAAGACGCGCGGTCCGCGACCCGGGACAGCAGCAGCCGCACGACCATGTCGGCGCGTTCGATCGAGCGGCCGAGCACCATGAACAGCCAGCCGTCGTCGCGGCTCATCGTCGAGTCGGCGAGGCCGGCGAACATCGCCGCGCGCTCCTCCACGAACGACAGGAACGCGTGCGGCCCGGCGCGCCGCGCGTACCGCTGCCGGTCCGGCACCGCGTTCCACGTCGCGTTCAGGCATTCCCACAGCTCGGTCGAGACGACTTCGCGCGCGCCGCGGGTGTTCTCCCGCGCCGAGTTGATCGAGCCGACGATCGACGCGGGGTTGTCCTTCGCGTACGCCACCAGCTCGGTCAGCTTCCAGACGTCGAGGGGCTCGCCGTCGGGGGTGTCGATGCCCAGCACGGCCAGTAGCTGCCGGCTCGCGTGGTCCGGATCGACGGTCGCGTCCTCCAGCAGCTGGTGGACCGAGACGTTGAGGATGCGGGAGGTGTCGTCGGCGCGTTCGACGTACCGGCCGATCCAGTACAGCGATTCCGCGTTGCGTGCCAGCATTCGAACCTCCCTAGCTCTGCTGTTGCTGTTGCTGCTGCTGGGACGTGGAGAGCTCCGGCCCCTGCTCGGCGACCAGGCCGTCCACAGTGGACATCGCGCCGAGCGCGGGCTGCTCCAGTTCCCGCTCGGCCGTCGACGCGCGGGACGCCAGCACCCACGTGTCCTTCGAGCCGCCGCCCTGCGAGGAGTTGACGACCAGGCTGCCCTCCGGCAGCGCCACCCGCGTCAAGCCGCCGGGCAGCACGAAGATGTCCTTGCCGTCGTTGACCGCGAACGGCCGCAGGTCGACGTGCCGCGGCGCGAGCCGGTCGTCGACCTTGGCCGGCACGGTCGAGAGCTGGACCACCGGCTGCGCGATCCAGCCGCGCCGGTGCGCGCGGAGCTTGCGCCGCAGCGTGTCCAGCTCCTTCTTCGACGCGTCCGGCCCGAACACGATCCCGTAGCCGCCGGAGCCGTCGACCGGCTTGATCACCAGTTCGTCGAGGTGCGCCACCACGTGGTCGAACTCGTCCGGCAGCCAGCACCGGAACGTGTCCACATTGGGCAGCAGCGGCTTCTCGTTCAGGTAGTACTTCACCATTTCCGGCACGTAGGTGTAGACGAGCTTGTCGTCGCCGACGCCGTTGCCGATGGCGTTCGCGACCACGACGTTGCCCGCGCGCGCCGCGTTCTGGATCCCGGCGACGCCGAGCACCGAGTCCGGCCGGTAGTGCACCGGATCGAGGAACTCGTCGTCGATCCGCCGGTAGACGACGTCGACCTGGCGCTCGCCCTCGGTGGTCCGCAGGTAGACGACGTTGTCGCGGCAGAACATGTCGCGGCCTTCGACCAGTTCCACGCCCATCAGCCGGGCCAGCAGCGAGTGTTCGAAGTACGCCGAGTTGTGCACGCCCGGCGTGAGCACGACGACCATCGGGTCGGCCACGTTCGCCGCGGACGCCGCGCGCAGCGCCCGCAGCAGGTGCGACGCGTAGTCACCCACCGGGCGCACGCGGTGCTGGGCGAAGAGGTCCGGGAAGACCCGGGCCATCGTGCGCCGGTTCTCCATCACGTACGACACCCCGGACGGGTTGCGGAGGTTGTCCTCCAGCACCCGGAACGTGCCCTCCTCGTCGCGCACCAGGTCCACACCGGACACGTGGATGCGCACGCCGTTCGGCGGGGTGATGCCGAACGCCTCCCGGTGGAAGTGCTCGCACGACGTGATCAGCCGCCGCGGCAGGACGCCGTCGCGCAGGATCTGCCGGTCGCCGTAGACGTCGGCGAGGAACGCTTCGAGCGCGCGGACACGCTGGGCCACGCCGCGTTCGAGCTTCGTCCACTCGGCGGCCTGGAGCACCCGCGGCACCAGGTCCAGCGGGAACGGCCGCTCCTGCCCGGAGAGGGAAAACGTGATGCCCTGGTCGACCATCGCCCGGTCCAGCGCGGCCGAGCGCGAGTTCAGGTCGTGCGCGTCGAGCGCCGCGATCGACTCGTACAACGCGCGGTACGGGCCGCGGACCGTGCCGTCGACGGCGAACATCTCGTCGTACGCGCCCGCGTGCGGCCGTTCCGGGGAGAGGTAGCCCTCGAACCGGGCCCCCGGCCGGGTGATCCGGCTGGTCGTCGCCTTCCTCGCGCGTCGACCGGACGGGGGCAGCCGGGGCGGGGTGGCGTTCATGAACGACATCCTGACGCACGTGCCCCTTCGTGCGCGACACTCGCGCCGGGGTGGACGCGGTGCGAAACGTCGCTGTAACTCGACAGTGCTGTGCTTTGGTATGGATGAGTGGCAATATGCGTGCTCTCACGAACTGAGAACTACGAGGAGTGACGACGTGGCCCGAGGAACCCAACTCAAGGCGCTCGCCCTGTTGCCTGCGTTCGCCCTGGTCGGCTTGACCGTGGCCTGCGGTGCCGGTGGTAGCGGTGCGGGTGGCGTCGCGTCCAGCAGCGCGGCGCCCGGTGCTTCGTCGGGTGACACCGGCGCCGTCGCGAAGGACGACGCGCTCGCCGCCCTGGTGCCCGCCGCCGTGAAGACCGACGGCAAGATCGTGGTCGGCCAGGACCAGAGCTACCCGCCGAACGAGTTCCAGGACGGCGGCAAGGCGACCGGCTTCGACGTCGATCTCGGCACCGCCATCGGCCAGGTGCTCGGGGTGCAGATGGAGTTCCAGAACTCCTCGTTCGACGGCATCATCCCCGGCATCAGCGCCAAGAAGTACGAGATGGGGATGTCGTCGTTCAGCATCAACGCCGACCGGCTGCAGTCGGTCGACATGATCTCCTACTACAGCGCGGGCACCTCGCTGGCCGTCCTGAAGGGCAACCCCGACGGCCTGAAGGTCGACGACCTCTGCGGCAAGAAGATCGCCGTCCAGAAGGGCACCACCCAGGTCGAGGACCTCGACAAGAAGAACGCCGCCTGCACCGGCGGCGGCAAGCCGGCCATCGAGGTCACCCAGCTGCAGGCCCAGACCGACGTCAACCTGGCCCTCACCGCCAAGCGCGTCCAGGGCGAGCTGGCCGACTCCCCGGTCATCGACTACGCGGTCAAGCAGACCAACGGCCTGCTCGAGTCCGTCGGCGCGCCCTACGACACGGCGCCCTACGGCATCGTGCTGCCGAAGGGCAGCGGCGACTACGGCAAGGCCGTGCAGGGCGCGATCCAGAAGCTGATCGACAGCGGCGCGTACAAGAAGATCCTGGACAAGTGGGGCCTGAACGCCACCGGCGCGGTCACCAAGTCGGAGATCAACCCGGCCTCCTGAGTTAAGGACTGAGTTCGTGAGCTCCTCCGAAGCGCCTCCTGCCGAGGCGCCGATCGACGCCGAGCCCATCAAGGCCGTCCCGGTGCGCCACTACGGGCGCTGGGTGGCCGGGGTGGTCATCCTCTTCGTCGCGTTCATCGTGGTCCGCAGCGTGATCACGAACGATGCCCTGCAGTGGCCGGTCGTCGGGGACTACCTCTTCGACGACCGGATCCTGCGCGGCCTGCAGAACACCTTGATCCTCACGGTGATCTCGATGGTCATCGGGATCGTCGGTGGCATCCTGCTGGCCGTCATGCGCCTTTCGCCGAACCCGCTGACGTCGGGCGCGGCGGCCATCTACATCTGGCTGTTCCGCGGGACCCCGCTGATCACGCAGCTGATCATCTGGAACTTCCTGGCGCTGGCCTACCCCCGGCTCGGACTCGGGGTGCCGTTCGGGCCGGAGTTCGTCAGCTGGGACACCAACCAGCTGATCACGCAGTTCACGGCGTCGCTGCTCGGCCTGGGCCTCAACGAAGCCGCGTACATGGCGGAAATCGTGCGCGGTGGCATCCAGTCGGTCGACGACGGCCAGCTGGAGGCGGCGAGCGCGCTCGGCATGAGCCGGACGAAGACGTTGCGGCGGATCATCCTCCCGCAGGCCATGCGGGTGATCATCCCGCCGACCGGCAACGAGACGATCTCCATGTTGAAGACGACGGCGCTGGTCGTCGTCATCGGCTACTACGAGCTGATGGTCGCGGTGCAGACCATCTACGCGCAGAACTACAAGACCGTGCCCCTGCTGCTCACCGCCGGAGCCTGGTACCTGTTCATGACGTCCGTGCTGACGGTCGTCCAGGTCCAGATCGAGAAGCGGTTCTCACGCGGCACTTCGCGTGACGTGGTCCAGCGCCAGGGCTGGGCGTCGAGGTTGTTCAGCCGGGGTGGAGGAAACGTCACATGACCCCCGTGGTGTCCGCGCAGCGGATCTGCAAGAGCTTCGGCAGCGTCGACGTCCTGAAGGGCATCGACCTCGAGGTGCAGGAGCGGGAGGTGCTCTGCCTGATCGGGCCGTCCGGCTCGGGCAAGTCGACCCTCCTGCGCTGCATCAACCACCTCGAGAAGATCGACGCCGGCCGGCTCTACGTCGACGGCGTGCTGGTCGGCTACCGGCAGCGCGGCGACAAGCTGCACGAGCTGCGCGAGAAAGAGGTCGCGTTCCAGCGCAAGGACATCGGCATGGTGTTCCAGCGCTTCAACCTCTTCCCGCACATGACGGCGCTCGAAAACGTCATGGAGGCGCCGATCCAAGTTCGGCGCGAGCCGAAGTCCCAGGTGCGGCAGCGCGCGCTGGAGCTGCTGGACCGCGTCGGCCTCGGCGACAAGGCGAAGAACTACCCGGCGCAGCTGTCCGGCGGGCAGCAGCAGCGCGTCGCCATCGCCCGGGCGCTGGCGATGAAGCCGAAGCTGATGCTGTTCGACGAACCGACGTCCGCGCTGGACCCGGAGCTCGTCGGCGACGTCCTGGGCGTGATGAAGCAGCTCGCCAAGGACGGCATGACCATGGTCGTCGTCACGCACGAGATGCAGTTCGCGCGCGAGGTGGCGGACAAGGTCCTGTTCATGGACGGCGGCGTCGTCGTCGAAGAGGGCCCGCCCGACCAGGTCATCGGGAGCCCGCGCGAGGAGCGGACCAAGTCGTTCCTCGCCCGGGTGCTGAACCCGAACGCCTGACGAAAGCGTGCGGATTCGCTATTTTGAAAGCGGGTGATCGAGGGGGGCTGGGCGTTTGACGACCGAAAGCGCGCTGCCCCCTCTCGACCCCTTCGCCGGCATCCCCGATCGCCGGTACGAGGTCAGGGCCGAAGACCTGCTGAAACCCGGCAACGCCGGGCTGCTGCGCTGGCGGCGGCAGGCGACGAACGCCCCGACCGTCTACGTCGAGGACGCCTACATCACCGGCACGCTCGACCTGCGTGCCGCGGACCTCAAGTTCCTGTTCCGGTTCGAGCGCTGCCGGTTCGAGCACCCGCCGGACGTGCGCGAGGCGAACCTGCTCGGGCTCGTGTTCCGCAAGTGCTGGCTGCCCGGGCTCAAGGCCCGCAACATGCGCAGCCGCAACGACGTCCGGCTGATCCGCAGCGTCGTGCAGGTCGACGGCGCCGACCGCGAGATCGAGGAGACGACCGTCCAGCGCGGCGACGACCGCGAACGCGGGATGCCGAACGCCGCCGTCAACTTCACCGACGCGGTGATCGAGGGGTCGATGGTGCTCACCCGCACCGTCATCTCGCACCCGCACGGCAAGGCGATCCACGCCGACCGGCTCGTGCTGACCGGGGCGCTGCTGGCCTACCGGATGGTCGCGAACGGCGAAGTCCGGCTCCCCGGCCTGCGGACCGGCGGCAACGTCAACTTCTCCGGCGCCACGCTGAACAACCCGGACGGCTTCGCGCTCAACGGCAACGGCCTGCACATCGGCGGCAGCCTCCTCTGCGAAGTCGACAACTACGGGCCCGCCAGTCAGCGGAAACGCTTCTCCGCGACCGGCATCGTCTACCTGCCGAGCGCGACGGTCGACAGCGACATCGTGCTGCGCGAAGCGAAGCTGACGGTGTCCCAGCACGGGCCGATCGCCGTCGACGCGTGGAAGTCCAACGACCCGTACCTCGACCCGCGGCCCGCGCTGGTCGCCGACCGCCTGCGCGTCGACGGCAACGTCGAGCTCTCGGACGGCCTCCAGGCGCTGGGGACGTTGCGCATGGTCAACGCCCGCATCGGCGGCTCGCTGCGGCTGGCCGGTGCCGAGATCAGGGTCGAGCGCGGCAAGTCGCAGCCGTACTACGACCGCGCGCTGCACCTGGACGGCACCGAGATCGGCGGCGACATCGAGGCGACGAGCCTGCGCGTGCCCGCCGGTCAGCTCCGGCTGGCCGATGTGACGGTCGGCGGCAACTTCCTGGCGTCGAACTCGATGTTCCGCCACCCCGGCCGTGACGTGTTCTCGGCCCGCCGGTCCAAGATCGCGGGCAACTTCCAGCTGACGGACGCCACCATCCACGGCACGCTGCGGCTGCAAGGCGTCGAGGTCGGCGGTTCGATCAACCTGGCGGGCACCCGCCTGACGGAGCCGGGCCTGCGCGCGACCAGCAGTTTTTCCCTGGATGTGCGTACCGGTCGGATCGGCCGCGACTTGACGCTCCGCGACAACAACGGCCGTCCGTTCACCGCCGAGGGCGGCGTCAACCTGGACGGCGCCCAGGTCGCGCGGCGCGTCGACCTGCGGGGTTCGGAGCTGCGGTCGCTGCCCCCGTTCCACGTGGCCCTGGACGCGGGCGACGTCGCGGCGGACGAGTTCACGCTGACCCCGAACCTGCCCCCGGAAGGCCGCATCGTCCTGCGCCGCGCGCACTGCGGAACGCTGACCGACAACGACGAGTTCTGGGCCGCGTCCGACGGCATCGAGCTGGAGGACTTCCGCTACGACGCCCTCGGCCGAGGCATCCCCCTCGACGACGACAAGGCCCTCGACCACCGCATCGAGCTCCTGCGAAAAGCGATGCGCGGGTACCGGCCGGGCCCGTACGACCAGCTGGCCCACATGCTCCGCGCGGCGGGCAACGAGGAGCACGCCTCGACGGTGGCGCTGCGCAAACAGCAGTTCCGGTACGAGGCCCTGGCCAGGGGCTTCAAGTTCTTCGGCCCGGGCGTGCGCCTGTGGAGCTGGCTGCAGCGATCGATGGTCGGCTACGGCTACCGCCCGGTCCGCGCCCTCGGCTGGCTGTTCACGCTGCTGGTCCTGGGCAGCGTGTGGTTCGGCCTGGGCACGGACGACTGCATCCACTGGGCGACCTCGGACCCGGCCCACCAGATCATCGCGAACGGCCCGCGGTGCGTGGTGAACCAGCAGGACACGGGCCTGCAGTGGAACCCGGTGATCTACACGGCCGACCTGCTGGTGCCGATCGTGGACTTCGGCAACAAGAGCCGCTGGTACATGCACGGCCCCGACAACTGGGTGGCGGCGGGCTTCACGGCGTCGGGCTGGATCCTGGCGACCACGGTGGCGGCCGGCGTGAGCCGGATGCTGCGCCGGGAGAGCTGAGCCGGTGCTGGTGCCGACGGGCCGCCGTGGCTAGTCGAGGAAGCGGGACCAGAACGGGATGTACCGCGGGCCGTCCGGCGGAGCGGTCGAGATGCCGCCCGTCGCGAACTCGCGGTGCAGGTAATCGCGCAGGTCGCTGCCGTAGACGATGATGTCCGTCTGGTACACCGACAGCACCGGGTAACCCACCGTGCCCGCCACGCCGGGCAGGTAGCGGTGGCCGCACACCGGCACCAGCTGCGGCACGTCGGTCAGGCGCCGCCGGGCTTCGCGGACCGCGTCCTCCGGGCCGACCGGGCGGGTGCCCCAGTCGGGGAGCCAGAAGCCGTTGTGTTCGACGTCGTACAGCACGCCGTCGACCGGCCACGCCAAACGTTTGCGCAGCTGCTCCGGGTTGCCGCAGCGCCAGTCGGGCCAGCGGTCGCCGATGGGGACGCCGGCGGACAGGAACGTGCGGTGGTCCGCGGCGAAGCGGAAGCCGAACCGGTGCTCGACGTCGTCGAGTTCGGCTTCGCTCAGCCCCGGGCGCACGGGTTCCCGGAGGTTCTCCTGCAGGTGCCGTGCCTCCTCGGGGGTGAGGGCACCGGCCGGCTGGACTGGGGTCATGGGGCGAGCCTAAGCGGCGGCTCACCGGCACGCGCGTCCTTTTTCGACCCCACCAGGGGCACCCACAAGGGGTGAGTTTGTTCTCTCATCGGCCGGACCGCGGAACACAGCGTGAGCGCGTGTAGTTCACTCATGCCGTGACTTCCCCACGACCGCAGAGCCGCGTGCGTGCCCCCGAGCTGCGCGGCGACGTCTGGCTGAACACCGGCGGCCGCGCGCTGACCCTCGCCGAGCTGCGCGGGCGCATCGTGCTGCTGGACTTCTGGACCAGTGGCTGCATCAACTGCCTCCACGTGCTCGACGAGCTGCGCCCGCTCGAGGCCGAGTTCGCGGACGTGCTGGTCACGATCGGGGTCCACTCGCCGAAGTTCCTGCACGAGGGCGAGCGCGCGTCGATCGAAGCCGCCGTGCGGCGCTACGACGTGCACCACCCCGTGGTCAACGACCCGAAGATGGAGCTGTGGTCGCAGTACGCGGTCCGCGCGTGGCCGACGCTCGCGGTCGTCGACCCCGAGGGCTACGTCGTGCACGTCGCCGCTGGTGAGGGGCACGAAGAGGCCCTTCGCCGGGTGATCGCCGACCTCGTGGCGAAGCACGAGGCCAAGGGCACGCTCCGCCGCGGCGGCAGCCCGTACGTCCCGGTCGAGGAGCAGCCCGGCGAGCTGCGGTTCCCGAGCAAGGCCGTCGCCACCGCCGAGGGCCGGGTCCTCGTCGCGGACACGGGGCACCACTCGATCGTCGAGTTCGCTTCGGACGGCGAGACCGTCATCCGCCGCTTCGGCAGCGGGGCCCGCGGCGGGCAGGACGGTCCGTTCGACGTCGCGACCTTCGCCGAGCCGTCGGGCGTCGCGCTCCTGCCGTACGACGTCGCCGAGCGCGTCGGTTACCACGCCGTCGTCGCCGACACCGCCGGTCACCGGCTGCGCGGCCTCGACCTCATCACCGGCGAGGTGACGACGGTCGCCGGCACCGGCGCCCAGTGGCGCACCGGGCCGGACTCGGGCAAGGGTGCCGACGTCGACCTCACGAGTCCGTGGGACGTCGCCTGGTGGGGGCCGGCGGGCGGGGTCGTCGTCGCGATGGCGGGCAACCACACGCTGGGCGTGTTCGACCCGGTGTCGGGCACGATCCGCCGCTTCGCCGGGACGACCGTCGAAGGCCTTCGAGACGGCGACGTCGGCGAAGCGTTCTTCGCGCAGACGTCCGGCCTGGCCGTGGAGGGCGACAAGCTGTGGCTCGTCGACGCGGAGACGTCGGCGCTGCGCTGGATCGAGCCGGACGGCGAGTCCTTCACCGTCCACACGGCCATCGGCGTCGACCTCTTTTCCTTCGGCCACACCGACGGCCCGGCCGACCAGGCGCTGCTGCAGCACCCGCTGGGCCTCGCCGTGCTGGCCGGCGACAAGATCGCGATCGCCGACACCTACAACGGCGCCGTCCGCTCCTTCGACGTCTTCACCCGCGAGGTGACGACGATCGCGACCGGCCTCGCCGAGCCGCAGGGGCTGCTGGTGCACGAGGGTGAGCTGCTGGTCGTCGAGTCCGCGGGCAATCGCGTCGGCCCGCTGCCGGCGAGCGAGGCGACGGTCGTCACCGGCGACGCGCACGCCGTGCGCCGCCCGCCGACGGTGCTCGCGCCGGGCGAGATCGACTTTTCGGTGGTGTTCACGGCCCCGCCCGGCGAGAAGCTGGACGACCGCTTCGGCCCGTCGACGCGCCTGGAGGTCAGCGCGTCGCCGCCCGAGCTGCTGGCCGACGGCACCGGCACCGGCACGAACCTGACCCGCAAGATCCGCCTGGCCGACGGCGTCACCGAGGGCGTTCTACAGGTCGTGGCCCAGGCCGCGAGCTGCGACGACGGCGGCGAGCACCCGGCGTGCCGGATCACGCGGCAGGACTGGGGCGTCCCGGTCCGGCTCGAGCCGGGCGGCGCGCGGGAACTGAGCCTGGTCATGGCCGGTGCACCGAGGACCGACGGGTAACATGCACGCCGTGTCCGACGGGGCGAAACTCGAGATCCAGATGCTGCACGACCGCGTCCTCGTGCGGCTGTCCCCGGAGGAAGGCGAGCGCCGCAGCAGCGGCGGCATCGTGATCCCCGCGACGGCGCAGGTCGCCCGCCGGCTCGCGTGGGGTGATGTACTGGGCGTGGGCAACAGTGTGCGCAACGTGAAGACGGGCGACCGCGTGCTCTTCAACCCGGAGGACCAGCTCGAGGTCGAAATCCAGGGCGAAGGGCACCTCGTGATGCGCGAACGCGACATCCACGCGGTGGCGACGGAGCGAACCGAGCAGGGCACGGGGCTCTACCTGTAGGCGAGATCGGTAGGCGAGTCGGGTCCCGCGGAGGGCGAGGGCGTGGCAGACGAAGAGGTGACCGAGCGCGCGGAAACGCCCGCCGCGGAGCGCGGGACGCCGCCTGCCGAGCCGGTGCCGACCGAGGTCGCTGAGCCCGGACCGGCCGCGCTGGAGCCGAAGCCGCTCGAAGCCGCCGCGCCGCCGCCGGCTGAGCACGAGACCGCGCCGGCCGACGTCGCGGAGCCTGGACCCGCGGCCGCCGCGGCCGGGTCCGGGCGCGACGATGCCGCCGTCACCACCGATCTCTTCGCCGATGACCTGCTCGGCGAGCTGCTCGAAACCCCCGTCCTCGCGCCGCCGCCCGAGACGCCCGCGCGGAAGCTGCGCAAGGGGGTCGCGCGGGCCATGATGGCCGTCGGGCTCGCGCTCGGGTTGTTCGTCATCCTCTACGCGATCGACCTGGTCCTCAGCGCCGGTGACGTTCCGCGCGGGGTGACCGTCGCCGGGATCGAGGTCGGGGGCTTGAGCCACGCCGACGCCGAAGCCAAGCTGCGCAGGGAACTCGAGCCGCGGCTGATCCGGCCCGTCGTCGTGCACGGGGGCGACGTCCAGGCCGAACTCGTGCCGTCGCGGTCGGGGCTCGGGCTCGACTGGCCCAACACCCTCGGGCTCGCCGGGCACCAGCCGCTCAGCCCGATCACGCGGATCATGTCCTTCTTCAGCAGCCGCGAGGTCGGCGTCGCCACGCGCACCGACGAACGGCAGATCACCGACGCCGTCCGGCAGCTCGCCCAGGGCAAGCTCGACCACCCGGCCACCGAAGGGGCGGTCGGGTTCCTGGCGATCCCGGGCAGCGACGGCGGCGTCAACCCCTACCCCGTCCTGCCGCGGCAGGGGCAGCAGCTGCTCGACCTGGCCGGCGCCGTGCACACCGTCACCGACCACTGGCTCGACCCCGGCGGGGTCCGGCTCGCCATGGCCATCACGCCGGTCAAGGCGACCGCGGCCGGGGTGCAGGCGGCCTACCAGCAGATCGTCGTGCCCGCCGTCGCGAAGCCCGTCGTCGTGCACGGCCAGGGCAAGGACGTGCCGCTCAAGCCCGACGCCATCGCGGCGTCCTTCCAGTTCGCCGCGGTCGAGGGCGGGGCCGTCGAGGTGCGCATCGACCAGGGCAAGCTGCAGGGCGCGCTCAAGGACCCCCTGGCGAGCACCGAGACCGACGGCAAGGACGCGCAGATCGTCTTCACCGGCGACCAGCCCGCCGTCGAACCCTCCGAGGACGCCCGGAAGATCAACTGGGAGAAGACCTTCCTGCCGCTCATCGACGTGCTCAAGAAGACCGGCGGGCGGGACCTCCCGGTCGTCTACAGCGGGTCGAAGCCCGGCGTGACCACCGACGCCGCCAGTGCGCTCGGCATCAAGGAGGTCATCGGCGAGTTCACCACCGGCGGCCTCGCCGGTCCGGCCGCGACGAACAACCGGACGCTCGCCGATCGCGTCTCCGGCACCATCGTCAAGCCCGGTGAGACGTTCAGCCTCGGCGGCCGCTCCGGTCCGCGCACCGCGGACGCCGGCTACGTGCCCGCGCCGGTCAACGAGGACGGCACCGGCGCCACCGTCGTCGGCGGTGGTGTCTCGCAGCTGGCGTCCACTTTGTACAACGCGGGCTACCTCGCCGGCCTGACCGACGCCGGGCACCTCGAGCACGACCAGTACCTCGACCGCTACCCCGCCGGCCGCGACGCCAAGGCCGTCAACGCCGACGGCAGCGCCGTCGAGCTCAAGCTGACCAACGACGCGCCCACCGGCATCGCCATCCAGGCCGTCGTTTCCGGCGACTCGGTGACCGTCCGGATCTGGGGCACCCGGCACTACCGCGTCGAAGGCCAAACTGGCGCCCAGACGCCCGGCGCGCCGCCGCCCGTCCAGTTCGGCGCCGGCGGGACGGCGCCGTGCCAGCCGTCGATCGGCACGCCCGGCTTCAGCGTCACCGACACGCGCGTGCTCTACGACGCCGCCAGCGGAGCCGAAGTCCGCCGGACGTCGCACACGGCGACCTACGGTCCGCGCCCGACCATCCTCTGTTGAGTTGTCAGCGAAGGACCATGCACCCCGCCTCCTCGAGGTCGCGCAGCCAGGCCGGCTCCCGGAAGTGCTTGTTCCACCGCAGATCCAGCTTGTCCAATTTGGACAGCTGAGTCATCGACGCGGGCAACGTCGTCAGCGCGTTCTCCCGCAGGTCGAGCTGGCGCAGCTCGCCCAGCGAGCCGATCGACGACGGCAGCGACGTCAACCGGTTGCCCCGCAGGTGCAGCTCCCGCAACGCGCCGAGCGCGCCGATCGACTCCGGCAACGCCGTCAACTCGTTGCGGTAGAGCCGGAGTTCGCGCAGGGACGTGAACCCCGAGAGGTCGGCGGGCAGCGACGTGAGCCGGTTGTCCGTGCACCCCAGGTACCGCAAGCGGCCCAGGCGGCACCACGCCGCGGGGAACGCCGTGAGCCGGTTGTCGCTGACGTACAGGTATTCGGTGAGCCCGGCCAGCTCACCCAGTTCGTCCGGCAACGCGTCGAACCGGTTGTGCGCCAGATCGAGCGTGTGCACCGACTTCAACGCCGAAATCCCCGGTGGCAGCGAGGAAATCCGGTTCGCCGCCAGGTTGAGCACCGTCAGCCCGGTCTGCGACCACAGCGACGCGGGCACCTCCGTGAGCGCGTTCCGGTACAGGTCGAGCCGGGTCAACCCCGGCGGCAGCGAAGGCACCGACGTCAGCTCCTGGCCGCTCAGATCGAGTGCCGTCACGACGACCGCCTGGTCGACGGCAACAGCGCCCACGTCGCCGCGTCGTCCGGAGTGGACACCTGGATCCGCAGCCCCGGCGCCTCGGACACCGCCAGCTCGGTCAGCCGCAGGTTCAGCCGCCCGGCCCGCGGGTGGTCCATCCGCCGCAGCCGCGCCCGCGGCTCGGCCACCTCGTGGCGCGCCCACAGCTCGACGAACTCCGGGCTCAGCGCCGAAAGCCGGCGGATGTCCTCCTCCCAGGACGGATCGCCGACGTGCCTGCCGTACTCGGCGCGCATCCGCGCGACCATGTGCGGCACCTCCTCGTCGTAGTTCAGCAGGAACCGCCGCGCGTTGGGCTCGGTCACGCAGCACCACAGCAGGTTCTTGTGCAGGCACGGCATGCTGTGCCACTCCCAGAACATCTCCTCCTGCGCGGCGTTCGACTCCAGGACGTCGAACCGGCCGTTGACCACCGTGGCGGGCAACGGATCCAGCGCGCGCAGCACCTCGCGCACCGCCTCCGGCACCACCTCGGCCGGCGTCGGGAGCCGCGACGGGGTCAGCTCCGCCAGCCGGTACAGGTGCTCCCGCTCGGGGTGGTCCATCCGCAGGGTGCGCGCCACCGCGTCGAGCACCTGCGAGCTCGCGTTGATCGGCCGCCCCTGTTCGAGCCACGTGTACCAGGTGACGCCGACGCCGGCGAGCAGCGCCACCTCCTCGCGGCGCAACCCGCTGAGCCGGCGGCGCGGGCCGGGCGCGAGGCCGACCTCCGCCGGGCCGATCCGCGCCCGGCACGCCTTGAGGAACTGACCGAGTTCCTCTCGGCGGTTCGCGTGGACCTGGGTCTGGGTCATGCGGACATGGTGCCGGAGGGGTACGACAGTTTTGGCCGGCTCAGCCGCGAAGCAGGTACTCCCAGCACCAGCACCAGCAGGCTCTCTCCGGGGTCAGCCGCCGAAAAGCAGGCTCGGAGCCATGACTCTGACCACCCCTGCCCCGGCCGTGGACCGGGAAGCCCGGCCCGACCGGCGGCCGTGGTTCATGCTGGCCGTCCTGCTGCTCGGCCAGTTCATGGCGCTGCTCGACGTCACCGTCGTGAACGTCGCGATGACCGACATCCGCACCGACCTCGGCGCGTCCGGCGCCGCCCTGCAGCTCGTCGTTTCCGGCTACACCGTGGGCTACGCGATGCTGCTGATCACCGGCGCCCGGCTCGGCGAGCTGTTCGGCAGGCGCCGCCTCTTCGTCACCGGCACGATCGCCTTCACGGTTTGCTCCGCGCTCTGCGGCCTGGCGCCGGGCGAAGCGGTCCTCATCGTCGCGCGGATCGCGCAGGGCGCCGGCGCCGCGCTGATGATGCCGCAGGTCATCAGCCTCATCCAGGCGCGGTTCACCGGCGCCGACCGGGCCAAGGCGCTCAGCGCGTACACGGCGGTCATCTCGGTCGCCTTCGTGGCCGGTCAGGTGCTCGGCGGCGTCCTCGTCGGCGCGGACCTGTTCGGTGCGGGCTGGCGGCCGATCTTCCTGGTGAACGTCCCGATCGGCGTGGTCGTGGCCGTGTTCGCGGTCAAGCTGGTGCCCGGCGGCGGTGCGAAGACGGGACGGCGGCTCGACCTCGCCGGCCTCGCGATCGCCGTACCCGCCGTGGTGCTCGTCGTGCTGCCGCTGGTGCTCGGGCACGAAACCGGCTGGCCCGCCTGGACGTACGCCTCGATCGCCGCGGGTCTCCTGCTGGCCGTGCTGTTCGTGGTCGTGGAACGCCGGGTGCGCGACCCGCTCGTCGACCTCGCCGTGCTCAAGATCCGCGGCGTCGCGCCGGGTCTGGCCACGCTCGCGGCGGGCGTCGCCTCCTACGGCGGGTTCCTCTTCTGCGTATCGCTGCACCTGCAGTCGGGCCTCGGCAAGACGGCGATGGCCGCCGGCCTGGCGATGGCGCCCGGCGGGATCGTCTTCGGCCTCTGCGGGTTCTTCTGGAACCGGCTGCCCCAGCGCGTGCACGCCTGGCTGACCCCGTGCGGTTACGTGGGATCCGCCATCGCGTACGCGCTGCTCGCGGTGGGCCGGGACGGCGGGACGCTGTTCTTCGCGGCCCTGCTGCTGTTCGGCCTGTCGATGGGGCCCGCGTTCGGCTCCCTGATGGTGAACGCGCTGACGCACGTCCCGCTCGAGCGCGCGGCGGACGTCAGCGGCCTGCTGACCACCACGCTGCAGCTGGGCCAGGTCGTCGGCGTGGCGACGTTCGGCAGCGTGTTCCTGACGCTGGCGGCGACGTCGTCCGCGACCGCCCTCACCACGGCGATGACCTGCGCCGCCGTGCTGCTGCTCGGCGGCGCAGGCTTGGCGCTCAGGCGGTAGTGCGGCTGCCGCCCTTGACCTTGGCGTAGATCGCCGAAGCCGCGATGACGCCGACGACGGCGGCCACGATCTGGAAGATGTGCCGGATCCAGTCGATGCCGTTGGTGTCGCGCACGCCGAACACCCCGGCGAGCCAGTTGCCGATGAACGCGGCGACGATGCCGACGACGATCGTCAGCCAGATCGGGATCTTCTGGTCGCCCGGCGCGAACAAGCGGCCGAGCACGCCCAGGATCAGGCCCACGATGATCGTCGAGATGATGCCCCAAAGTCCGCCGAGCACAGGTTCCTCCTCGGGTAGCGCAATAAGCGCCACCGTCGCACCGATCCGGGCGGGTCGCCCGCGCAGACCCCCGATGGGGTGAGCGGAAAAAGATCCGGCCCGGCTCGCCCCCGACGGCGAACCGGGCCGGATCGGCCTGGGAAGGGGTTACCTGGTCACGCCACGGCGTCCGTAGAGGCCGGCGGCGATGCTCACCCCGATGGCGGCGAGGACGACCTGGGTCAGGATCTCCAACCAGTCGATGCCGTTGGTGTCGGCGTACCCGAGACCGCGCGCGATGGCGGTGCCGATGAAGGCGGCGATGATGCCGATCAGGATGGTCAGCCAGATCGGGATGCCCTGCTTGCCGGGCGCGACCAACCGGCCGAGAACACCGATGATCAGCCCGACGATGAGTGCGCTGACGATGCCGGCAACAGTCATCACTTGCTCCTCTCAAGGATCCGCGAACCCGGCCACTCGGGTCCGTCGGACTCGGTGAGCGGAATGCCCGCCCCGCCCGGCCCTGAAACGCGAACAGGGCTCCCCTCACGCGAGGAGAGCCCTATTCGTGACCATCAGAAGGCGGCTTCGTCCAGCTCCATCAGCGCGTTGTCGGCCGCCTCGACGATCGCGCGGCGCGCGGTCAGCTCGGGGAGCACCTGCTTCGCGAAGAACGACGCCACGGCGATCTTGCCCTCGTAGAACGGGACGTCCTTGGCGGACGCGCCCGCGTCGAGCTTGCCGATCGCGACCTCGGCGTGCTTCAGCAGCTGCCAGCCGATGAGCAGGTCGCCGACCGACATCAGCAGGCGGACCGTGTGCTGGCCGACCTTGTTGATGTTCTGCGGGTCTTCCTGCGACGACGTCAGGTAGCCGATCAGCGAGCCCAGCATGCCCTGGGTGTCCTCGAGGGCCTGCTTGAGCAGCCCGCGCTCGTTCTTGAGCCGGCCGTTACCCGCCTCGGACTCGATGAACTTGGTGATCTCGCCGGCGACGAAGGCCAGCGACTGGCCCTTGTCGCGGACGATCTTGCGGAAGAAGAAGTCCAGCGACTGGATCGCCGTGGTGCCCTCGTAGAGCGAGTCGATCTTGGCGTCGCGGATGTACTGCTCGATCGGGTAGTCCTGCAGGAAGCCGGACCCGCCCAGGGTCTGCAGCGACTGCACGAGCTGCTCGGTGGCGCGCTCGGAGCCGACGCCCTTGACGATCGGCAGCAGCAGGTCGTTCACGCCGTGCGCGACCTTCTGGTCACCCTCGCCGGTCCACAGCTGGTCCTGGAACGACGCCGTGTACAGGTACACCGCGCGCAGGCCCTCGGCGTACGCCTTCTGGAGCATCAGCGAGCGGCGGACGTCCGGGTGGTGCGTGATGGTGACGCGCGGCGCGGCCTTGTTCAGCATGTTCGGCAGGTCGGCGCCCTGGACGCGCTCCTTGGCGTACTCGAGCGCGTTGAGGTAACCGGTCGAGAGCGTCGCGATGGCCTTCGTGCCGACCATCATGCGGGCGTACTCGATGACCTGGAACATCTGCGCGATGCCGTCGTGGACCTCGCCGAGCAGCCAGCCCTTGGCCGGGGTGCCGTGCTGGCCGAAGGTCAGCTCGCAGGTCGTCGAGGCCTTGATGCCCATCTTGTGCTCGACTCCTGTGACGTAGGCGCCGTTGCGCTCGCCCAGCTCACCGGTCTTGGAGTCGAAGTGGAACTTCGGCACGAGGAACAGCGACAGGCCCTTGGTGCCCGGCTTGGTCTCGATGCCGGGACCCTCGGGGCGCGCCAGCACGAGGTGCATGATGTTTTCGCTCATGTCGTGCTCGGCGGAGGTGATGAACCGCTTCACGCCGTCGATGTGCCAGGAGCCGTCCTCCTGCTGGGTGGCCTTGGTGCGGCCCGCGCCGACGTCGGAGCCGGCGTCCGGCTCGGTCAGCACCATCGTCGCGCCCCAGGCGCGGTCGATCATCAGCTGCGCCCAGTGCTTCTGCTCTTCGGTGCCGTTCTTGTCGACGATCATCGCGAAGTTCGGGCCCGCCATGTACATGAACAGCGGGGCGTTCGCGCCGAGGATCAGCTCGGAGGCGGCCCACTGCACCGTCGGGGGCAGACCGAAGCCGCCGAGGTCGTTGGTCAGGCCGAGGCGCCACCACTCGCCCTCGATCAGCTGCTGGTAGCTCTTCTTGAACGACTCCGGGATCTTCACGCTGAAGGTCTTCGGGTCGTACACCGGCGGGTTGCGGTCCGCGTCGGCGAACGACTCGGCGAGCGGGCCGGTGGCGAGTTTGTTCAGCTCGGCCAGCACACCGCGCGCGGTCTCTTCGTCGGACTCGGCGAGCACGCCCTTGCCCAGGCGCTCCTGCACGCCGAGTACCTCGAAGAGGTTGAACTCCAGGTCTCGGACGTTGCTCTTGTAGTGGCCCATGTCGTCACTCCAATGTGTTCGGCTCCCCGGCCGGGCACATACTCGCCTTACTCGCCGGTAACTTCAGGATATTACCTGCGGGTAACTGGAGCAAGCAGATCCGCACTACCGAGTACCGGAAATCCCCACAAAAGTGGCGTTGTCCCTGGGGAACGGCGTCAGCGGTGCCCCGGGATCGCCGTTGTGTCGGCCGTCACCGGGACGTGGCCGTCCTCGGTCCGGGCGATGAGGATCCCGCCGCGGAAGGCGATGGTCACCGCGTGTGTCCGGTCCCGTGCGGACAGCTTGCGCAGGATGCTCTTCACGTGCGTCCGCACGGTCTCCACGGAGAGGAACAGCAGCTTCGCGATCGCCGAGTTCTCGAGACCTTCGGCGACCAGCTGGAGCACCTGGTATTCGCGCCTGGACAGCGGCATCGCGCCGCGCCCGGCCGCCGGGCTGTCGTGGGCGAGGTCGCCCTTCGGCACGGTCGCCCGCTTCGGCCGGGCGGTCAGCGCGGCCAGCGTCGGGTCGATGTACCGGCGTTCGGTGTGGGCCCTCCGGATCGCTTCGGCGAGCCGCCGTGAATCGATCGACCGGGGCACGATCGCATGCGCCCCCGCGGCGATCGCGGCCGCCAGGTACTGCTGGGTGCGATTCGCGTCACGGATGAGCGTGACGAGGATCAGCGCCGGGTCGCCGGCGTTGAGCAGCTTGGTCAGGTGGCAGTTCGGGTCGAGCGCCGAATCGAGCACGACGACGTCCGGTTTGACCTGTTCGCACAGTTGCAACGCGGCGTGGTGGCTGGCCGCCTGCCCGGCCCAGTGCAGCCCCTGGCTGCGGTGGACGAGGGCGGCGAGACCGTCCCGGTAGATCGGCACGGGATCGACGACCGCCACGCCGAGACTGCGCCCGCCGGGTCCGATCGGCCCCGTGGGCCTGCGGGTGGGCTCGATGCTGTGCATCGCGGGCCTCCGTCTCCTGCGCTGTCGCTCCTGGGACGCCTCCCGGCATCGTCCGGTCCCCCCTGCCGGGACCGGGCCAAAAGTGACTCCTCCTGCTTGGTACGAGTCGCGATTGCGCAGCTCATGACGCCAATTCCCCCTCATGGCCCAACCGGCAGGTCACAGCAAACTCTCGGTAGAAAACGGTGCGACCGAGCTCGTGCGGTGGTTCTCCGGAGGACCTGATGGGGGTGTCGTTGCTACTGAGGGTGGCCCGCACGTCGTTCAACGATTTCGACGATCCCGGGATGCGGTCCGCAGCCGCCCGAACTCCTCCCCGAGCCCGGTAGGCGTCCAGTGCGCGTTGAGCCCGCTCGGGTTGGGCAGCACCCATACGTGGGTATCGTCGATCCGGTGTTCCTGCGGTCCCACGCGAGCCTTCGGGAAGCCGAACGCGGTCCGGTAGGCGGTGATCCCGACGACGGCGAGCCACTCCGGCCGGTACTTCAGCACCTTGGCTGCGAGGAGCTCGCCGCCTTCGCGCAGCTCGTCGTTGGTGAGTTCATCGGCGCGGGCGGTGGTCCTCGCGACGACGTTGGTGATGCCGAGGCGGAGGTCGAGGAGCTGCTCCTGTTCGGCGGGTTTGTAGAGGCGCGGGGTGAAGCCTCCGGCGTGGAGGGCGGGCCAGAAGCGGTTGCCGGGGCGGGCGAAGTGCTGCTTGAGCACGCCGGAGTAGAGGCCGGGGTTGATGCCGCAGAAGAGGACGTCGAGGCCGGGGGCGATGACGTCGGGGATGGTGGTGTCCTGGGCGGCGGCGAGTTGGTCCTTGGTGGGTCGGGTGCTCACGTAGCCAGTTTCGGGCACGGTTGGGTTGTGGGGCTCACCGCGGACGGGTGTTCCGTCGATCTCTACCTGGTGCTGCCGCCTCAGGGCGAAGCGGAGATCGTGCACGCGGCGATCCCGCCCGGCGCCTCGATCCTCGAGCTGGGGAGCGGACCGGGCCGGGTCACGCACCCGCTGCTGGAACTCGGCCATCCCGTGGTCGCCGTGGACGACTCGCCGGCGATGCTCCGGCACGTCCGCACCAAGACGGTGTGCGCGCGGATCGGCGACCTGGACCTCGGGCGGTCGTTCGATGCGGTGGTGCTGGGCAGTCATTTGATCAACGCTCCGCGCGAGGCGGACAGGCGCGCGATGCTCGTCGCGGCCCGGCGGCACCTCGCTCCCGCCGGGCGGCTGATCGTCGAATGGCATCCGCCGGGGTGGTTCGACACCGTCGCGTCCGGTCAGGGCGGGGTGATCGGCGAGGTGACGGTCGAGTTGGCCGACGTGGTCCGCGATGGCGATGTTCTGTCGGCGACGGTCCGGTATTCGGCGCGGGGACAACGGTGGGAGCAAGAGTTCACCTGCTGCCGGTTTTCGCTCGACGCGGCCTTGACCTCGGCCGATCTCGTCTTCGATAGCTGGCTCACTGCTGACCGGACTTGGTTCGCCGCCCGGGCTCGCCACCGGGGGTAGCGGATCACGCACAGACCTGCGTACCCTGTGTGATCTCCCGCACAGCGTCGTACCGAGGAGGATTTCGTGCAGCTTCCGCTCATCCTCGGACTGGTCGCGCTCGTCCTGGCCGTGGCCGCGCTCGTCGTCGTCCTCGAGGATCGCCGAGCCGCCAAACGAGCCGCGCTCCAGCGGAAAGCCCGGTTAACGCGTCTGGGCGAGGTGGATCCGCTCGCGCCGAGCCGGCTGCACGCCGATCGTTGAACGCCTGCCGCGCAGCAGCGTGAGCAAGAGCGCTCCGAAGACCCAGCCGATGCCGGCGCCGAACGCGTTGTTCATGAGGTCGTCGACGTCGAAGATGCGGTAGACGTGCGGCGCGGTGCCGAAGTTCGCCGTGAGCTGCGTGATCTCGATGAGCAGTGACGCGGCGAAGCCGATCAGGGTCGTGCCGACCAGGCCGCGGCGCCACAGGATCCGGGCGAACACCCCCAGCGGGACGAACAGCAGCACGTTCAGGCACGCCTGCTGGAACGTCTGCGTCGCGAACCACAGCGACAGCGGCTCGCCGTGCTTGAGCAGTTCGGAGTGGATGTCGGTGAGCCACTGGAACGGGTGCAGCTGCACCGTCTGCGTCAGCCGGCGGGTGCCGGGGCCGGGCAGGGGGAGGAAGACGACCGCCAGGGTCATGCACGCGTAGAACAGCACCGCCGCGGTGGTGGCGATGCCGCGCGGGCGCAGGCCGCCGTACCGGGCGAGCTGGGTGAGCAGCTGCGGCACCAGGACGACGGTCCACAGCGCGAGAAAGCCGATGAAGCCGTACTGCAGGGCCGTGACCTGTGCGTTCGTCATGCCATCGACGTTATGGATCTTGGCCCGGCCCTCGCTTCGGTCGAAGAGCCGGACGGCCCGGACCGCCATCGGCCACTTGGCCGACCCCGCTACGGGCCGATCGGCCGGGTGCCGGACGTGGCCGAAGTCATTCAGGGATAACCGGATGCGTCTTGCGCCGACCCGGGAATGCCAACGACGCTTCGCACGTCGGAGTGTTGTGCGGGCAACGAAAGGAACGCTCATGGCACCGATCCGGGTCGGCATCGTCGGGCTCAGCGCGAACGGCGGCTGGGCCGCGACCGCGCACGTGCCCGCGCTGGCCGCGGTGGAGGGCTACGAGCTGCGCGCGCTCAGCGGGAGCAGCGCCGAGTCGGCGCGGGTGGCCGGGGAGAAGTACGGCGTGCCGCTGACCTTCGGCGACGCCGGGGAACTCGCCCGGCACCCGGAGGTCGACCTGGTCGTCGTCGCGGTGAAGGTGTCCGAGCACCGGGCGCTCATCGAGCCCGCGCTGGCCGCGGGCAAGCAGGTGCTGAGCGAGTGGCCGCTGGGCGTCGGCCTGGCCGAAACGCGGGCGCTCGCCGAAGCCGCGAAGACCGGGCAGACCGCCGTCGGCCTGCAGGGGCGGTCCGCGCCGGCGTTGCGCTACCTGCGTGACCTCATCAAGGACGGCTACGTCGGTCGCGTGCTCTCGACGTCGCTGATCGGCTCGGGTGGCAACTGGGGGCCGAGCGTCCGCGCCGGGCGGGACTACCAGCTGCACCCCGAGGGCGGCGCCACCATGCTGACCATCCCGTTCGCGCACACCGTCGACGCGCTCGACATGGTGCTCGGCGGGTTCACCGAGCTGTCGGCGACGATGGCGACCGTCCGGTCGCGGGTGCGCGACGAGGTCACCGGCGATTCGGTCCCGATGACCGCGCCGGACCAGATCGCCGTCTCCGGGGTGCTGGCCGGCGGTGCGGTCGCGTCGGTGCACCTGCGCGGCGGGTCGTCGCCCGCGACGGACTTCCACTGGGAGGTCAACGGCACCGAGGGCACGCTGGTCGTCGAGGCCGCCGACCCGCTGTTCTGGATCGCGAAGCTGACGCTGCGGGGCAGCCGGACCGGCACGCTGGAGAAGCTGACCGTGCCGGCGCGCTACGAGCTCCCGCAGCTGGCCGGGCGCAGCGCCGAGCCGTCGTACAACGTCGCGCACGCCTACGCGCGCCACCTCAAGGGCGACCTGCCGGACTTCGCGCACGCCGTGCGCGTGCACCGGGTGCTCGACGCCGTCCAGCGGTCGGCCGACACCGGGACGCGGGTTCACCCGGACGCAGAGTAACTGTTACCGGCGGTTGTAGCTTTTCCGCCGGGCTCAACTTACTCTCGGGTAATGGACGACGTTGTCTACGACCGCGAGGGCCGGGGCGAGCCGCTGGTCCTGATCCACGGCATCGGCCACCGCCGTCAGGCCTGGGCGCCGGTGGTCCCGCTGCTCACGCCGCACCGTGACGTCATCGCCGTCGACCTGCCCGGCTTCGGCGAATCGCCCGAGCCGTCCGGCGGTTACGGCGTCGAGCCCGCGCTGGTCATGTTCAAGGAGCTCTTCACCGAGCTGGGTCTCGACCGGCCGCACGTCGCCGGCAACTCGCTCGGCGGGTTGCTGTCGCTGGCGCTCGGCCAGGCCGGGCTCGTCCGCAGCGTCACGGCGTTGTCGCCGGCCGGGCTGTGGAACCGGCGTCAGAAGGTGTACGCGATCGCCACGCTCAAGGCGCACCGCGCGCTCGCCCAGCGCACCCCGCCGCACGTCGTGCGCCGCATCGCCGCGACGGCCGCCGGGCGCAAGGCGCTGACCGGGATGATCGTCGGGAAGCCGGCGCGGCTGACCCCGGACGCCGTCGTCGAGGACGCCCACGCGCTCGCGTCCGCGCCCGGCTTCGAGCCCACCGCCGCCGAGTCCCGCGGGGACTTCCGCTTCACCGGCCCGGTCACCGGCGTCCCGGTGACGATCGCGTGGGCCGCGCACGACCGGATCCTCGCCCGCCCCCGGGTCGCCGACCTGCGGAAGGTCGCTCCGAACGGGACGTTCCGGTTGCTGCCCGGCTGCGGGCACGTGCCGATGAACGACGACCCGGCGCTCGTCGCGAGGGTGCTGCTCGACGGAAGCCGTTAGGTGACATTCGCTTTACGTCCGTCTTTTGACCCTGGTAGCTGACTCCTCCGCGAGGCAGAATCCTCCGCCGTGCGCCCGTTCGGGGACCCTGGGCGCGAATCGGAGGAAGAACACTCATGAGGCTTTCAACCCGGCTCGCGGTGTTCGCCGCGGCCGCGCTGGCGACGACGGCGGTGACCACCGCACCCGCGTCCGCGGGCCAGCGCCCGGACCCCACCACCGACGTCCGGATCATCGGGTTCAACGACCTGCACGGCAACCTCGAGCCGCCGTCCGGCTCCAGCGGCCGGGTCGTGCAGTCGGACGGGACCACAGTGGACGCCGGTGGCGCCGCTTACCTGGCCACGCACGTGAAGCAGCTCCGCGCGCAGGTGCGCAACTCGTTCGTCGTGTCCGCCGGGGACAACATCGGCGCGTCGCCGGTGGTCTCGGCGCTGTTCCACGACGAGCCGACCGTCGACTTCCTGAACATGCTGGGCGTCGACGCGTCCGTCGTCGGCAACCACGAGTTCGACGAAGGCTACAAGGAACTGCAGCGCATGCAGTTCGGCGGCTGCCACCCGACCGATGGGTGCCAGTTCGAGAAGACCTTCAAGGGTGCGAAGTTCCCGTTCCTCGGGTCCAATGTGTACTTCACCAACGGCCTGCCCGCGCTGTTGCCGTTCACCGTCAAGTTCGAGGGCGGCGTGCCGGTCGGCGTCATCGGGGCCACGCTGAAGGACCTGCCGTCCGTCGTCACGCCGGAGGCGATCAAGGGCCTGAAGTTCGGCGACGAGGTCGAGGCGATCAACCGCACCTCGAACCTGCTCGACTTCTTCGGCGTCAAGGCCCAGGTCGTGCTCATGCACCAGGGTGACGGCACCGAGGTCGAGGGCCCGAACGACTGCAAGCTGCGCCCCGGCCCGGCCGCCGCGATCGCGGCCGCGGTGACGCCGAAGGTCGACGCGTTCTTCACCGGGCACAGCCACCAGCAGTACAACTGCGTGATCAACGACCCGGCGGGCCAGCCGCGGCCGGTCATCCAGGGCTCGTCCTTCGGCCGCCTGCTTTCGGTGGTGGACCTGAAGATCAGCACCAAGACCCGCGACGTCGTGCGGTCGCAGACCAAGGCGTTCAACGAGATCGTCACCCGCACGGTCACCCCGGACCCGGCCGTCGCGGCGCTGGTCGCCGACGCCAAGACGAAGTCGGGCCCGATCGCGAACAAGCAGGTCGGCACCATCACCGCGGACCTGCCGGCGGCGGGCAACGCGGCCGGTGAGTCCCCGCTCGGCGACGTCATCGCCGACGCGCAGCTCGCGGGCACGCAGTCGAACAACGCCGTCATCGCGATCACCAACCCGGGCGGCATCCGCGCCGACCTGACCTACAAGTCGTCCCCGAACAACGAGGGCGACGGCGTGGTGACCTACGGCGAGGCGTTCACCGTCCAGCCGTTCGCGAACATCATGCAGACGATCACGCTGACCGGCGCGAACCTGAAGAACGTGCTGGAACAGCAGTGGCAGGGCACGACCACGCGCATCCTGCAGATTTCGAGCTCGCTGCACTACAGCTACTCGGCGTCCGCGCCGCAGGGCTCGCGGGTTTCGAACATCACCGTGAACGGCACGCCGGTCGACCCGGCGGCGACGTTCCGCGTGTCGGTGAACAACTTCCTCGCCGCCGGCGGGGACGGGTTCGCCGAGTTCACCAAGGGCACGAACCTGGCCGGCGGACCGGTGGACCTGGACGCGCTGATCGCGTACCTGGGCGCCCACCCGAACCTGGCCCCGCCCGCGGCGGACCGGATCACCCAGCTGCCGTAGTCCGGTTCTTCCAAGACGCCGGGTCGACAATGGACCCATGACGACTTGGGAAGACGTCGTCCGCCTGGCCTCGGCACTGCCCGAGGTCGAGGCGGCGACCTGGTACCGCACGCCCGCGCTGAAGGTGGCGGGCAAGGGGTTCGCGCGGCTGCGCACCGAGGCCGAGGGCGGCCTGGTCGTGCTGTGCGGACTCGACGAGAAGGCCGCGTTGCTGGATTCCGGCGACGCGGCCTTCTTCACGACCCCGCACTACGACGGCTCCGGTTCGATCATCGTCGACCTCGAGCGGGTCGACGTCGATCAGCTGCGTGAGCTGCTCGAAGAAGCGTGGCGGCGGAAGGCACCGCGCCGGCTGCTCACTTGAGTTCGCCGCGCAGCATGCTCATCAGGATCATGTCGTGCCGGGTGCCGTCGGCGGCGACGAACGCTTCGCGGTGGCGGCCGTCTTCGCTGAAGCCGACCTTGCGGTAGACGTGGCGCGCGCGTTCGTTCTCCGCGACCACCCAGAGCGTGATCATGTGCAGCCGCATGTGGTTGAAGCCGTAGCGGCACATCAGGCGCAGCGCCTCGGTGCCGTAGCCGCCGTTGCGGTACTCGGCGTCACCGATGTAGATGTCCAGCTCGGCGTTGCCGACCTCGGGCACGGCGTCCCGGAGGTCGACGATGCCGATCAGCTTGCCGTCGGCCTCGATGCCGAGGACGACGAGTTCGTAGTTGTTGACCGGGCGTTCTTCGGCGTGCTTGCGGAGCTGCGCGAGCGACCGCGGGTAGCCGGTGTTCATCCACCGGCCGACCTCGGGGTCGCTGCCCCACGGGTGGATCCGGTCGGCGTCTTCCGGCTCGAGCGCGCGCAGCCGGACCAGGTCACCTTCGAGCATGTCGTTCATGGTGCCGGAACCGGCGGCGGGGTTCGCGCGATTTTCGGGTGACCCCGGATCTGCGCGCCGGGTACCCCGATGGTGGGATATGGCGCATGTCGACCGCATGGCCGTTGCGCCAGGACCCGGAAGCGCCGGTGATCATCGCACTGGCACTGGTCAACGACCCGGACGCGCTGGGGTTCGTCGTCCTGGACGACGAGGACGACTTCTTCATCAGCGACGGCACCGAGCTGTCGGATGACGTCGTCGTCAACCGCGAGAGCTTCGGCAAGATGTCGCTGCGCGAAGCCGTCGAACTGCTGCCGCAGCTGGGCGCGCTCGCGGAGGTGCCGATGGGCATGGCCGCCGACTGGGACCCCGAGCGCCGCACGTGGCTGCTGTCGTCGGTGACCGGTTCCGACGACGAGGACGAGGACATCCGGTTGCTGGCCGAGCGCCGCGCGGCCTGGAAGTTCGAAGGCTCGCCGGACGACGAAGCCCAGATCAGCAGCGGCCTGACCGAGATCCCGACCGGTCCGCAGCAGCCGGTGCGCGCGGTCCGCCAGGTCGTCCGCGAGCAGGACGGCACGTGGCTGTTCGTCGGCTTCGAGGTCCCGGAGGCGGAAGACTTCGAGGTCGAAGGCCTGGAGCTGGAGCACGTCGCGAACCTGTACCCGGACGTCCGGACGGTGCTGAAGGCCGCGCCCGGCCAAGTCTACGACCGCGCTACGCCGGACAGCGAGTGGGAGCTCGTCGAAGGCTGAGAAAAAGTCCGGCGCGGTTGTCCAGGCGACGTCCGCGCCGTTCGTCCTTACAGTGAGAGCCGGCGATCGGCGCCGGTCAGGACTCTGTGAGGAGCAGTCATGCCCCAGTACGCCGCGATCATCTACGCCTCCGACGTCGACCCGACCAAGCCCGAGGCCGCGGACATGATGAAGGACTACAACGAGTTCCACGAGGGCGCCCAAGCCGTCATCCGCGGCGGCGCGGCGCTGTACCCGACGGCCACCGCGACGACGGTCCGCGTCACCGGCGGCAAGGGCGGCGACATCGTCACGAGCGACGGCCCGTACGCGGAGACGAAGGAAGCCCTGACCGGCTTCTACCTGCTCGAATGCGCCGACCTCGACGAGGCCGTGAAGCGCGCGGCGCAGATCCCGGGCGCCTGGGACGGCGCCATCGAAGTCCGGCCGGTCGTCGACTTCGGCCAGTGACCGGCGCCGGGGACGCGGTCGCGCGGCTGGTCCGGGACGAGGGCACCCGGGTACTGGCCACGCTGGTCCGCGTCACCGGCAGCGTCGACCTGGCCGAAGACGCGGTGCAGGACGCCGTCGTGCGCGCCCTCGAGACGTGGCCGCGCGACGGCGTCCCGGCCAACCCCCGCGGCTGGCTCCTGGTGGCGGCCCGCCGCCGCGCGGTCGACGTCGTCCGCCGCGAAGCGAAGCGCCTCGGGAAGGAGGCGGACGCGATGCCCGCTTTCGACCCGTACCCCGATCCGCTCTCGGTCCGCGACGACCTGCTGCGGCTGGTGTTCACGTGCTGCCACCCGGCGTTGTCGCTGGACGCCCAGGTGGCGCTGGCGCTGCGGACCCTCGGCGGGCTGTCGACCGCGGAGGTGGCGCGCGGGCTGCTGGTCCCCGAAGCGACGATGGCGAAGCGCCTGACGCGCGCGAAGCAGAAGATCGCCACCGCCCGGATCCCGTACCGGGTGCCGTCGCCCGCGGAGTTGCCCCTGCGCCTTTCCGGCGTCGCGGCGACGGTGTACTTGATCTTCAACGAGGGCTACACGGGCCGCGTTTCACTGCTCGACGAAGCCGTCCGGCTGGCGCGCCTGCTGGCTTCGCTGATGCCGGACGAGCCGACGGCGCTGGGGTTGCTGGCCCTGGTGCTGCTGCAGGACGCCCGCCGCCCGGCCCGGTTTTCGTCGGGGACGCCGGTGCTGCTAGCCGACCAGGACCGTTCGACGTGGAACTTCGAGCTGATCAAGGAGGGCGTCGAGCTGGTGGGCACCGGCCTCCGCCGGACGCCGTCGGCGCCCAACCCGTACGTGGTCCAGGCAGCGATCGCGGCCTGCCACGACCTGTCCCGCTCGTACGCGGAGACGAACTGGACCGCGGTGATTTCCTGGTACGACGTCCTGTTGTCGATCCAGGACACCCCGGTGGTGAGGTTGAACCGCGCGGCGGCGGTGGCGGAACGGGACGGACCGTCGGTGGCGCTGGCTTTGGTGGACGGGTTGCCGGATTTGGCGGACTACCCGTGGTGGCACGCTTCGCGCGCGGAGTTGTTGCACCGCATGGGTTCGCCGTCGGCTGGTGCGGCTTTGGAGCGTGCGGTGGAAACGGGATTGCCGGAGGCGCACGCGGCTCAATTGCGAAGCCGGATAGAAAGCGAAAACCCCGGACAAAACGTCCGGGGTTTCGGTGAGAGCGGATGACGGGAATCGAACCCGCGTATTCAGCTTGGGAAGCTGATGTTCTACCATTGAACTACATCCGCAGTACGTCGCCAGCATACACGGCGGCGTGATCCCCTTGTCCAGACCCCTCCTCCTTGACGTCGGCGCCGCAAGTGACAACACTTGTTGTCGACCTCGGAGGTGAGCGGCGTGGAGGATCCCGAACTGTTCCGCCAGGGTGGGTTCCGGCTCGCGTCGCGGCTGTTCGTCGGTGGCGATATCCGCGGGGACGAGCGGCAGGTGGCGCGGCTGCGGGAGTTCGCGCAGGTGCAGGACCGGCTCGCGGACGACGTCGTCGCCTGGATGGCTCGGCAGCCGAAGGGGCAGGGGCGGCGGCTCTTCGAGGACGCGCTCCGCGACGGGGTCGAGGCGCCCGGGCCGCTGAAGGACTTCTTCGACCAGGTGAACGCCAAGCCGTACTGGGTCGATGACGAGCGGGTCGAGCGGGGGGCGCGGGCCATCACGCGGGCCGGGTTGCTGGGGCTCTTCCCGCTCGGGGACATGTCGCTGATGGGCGGTTACCTCGCCTCTCGCGCGACGAAAGCGCTGGTCGGGACCGGGGAAATCGAGTACCGGGCCACGCGGCGGCTCGTCGAGACCGCGGCCTGGTGGATCGACGTCACCACGCCCGGGGCGCTCAAGCACGGCGAGCCGGGGTACGCCGCCGCGCTGCGGATCCGCGTTGTGCACGCCCACGTGCGCGCCGCCATGAACGGGCGGGACGACTGGGACTACGCCGCCTGGGATCGGCCCGTCAACCAGGTGCAGACCGCCGGGACGCTGCTGCTCTTCTCGCTCGTCTACGTCTTCGGCACGCAGCTGCTCGGTCTTCGCTACTCCGCTCGCGAGCGCGGTGACATCCTGCACCTCTGGCGGTACATCGGGTGGCTCATGGGCGTCGACGACGAGCTGCTGCCGACCTCCGAAGAGGACGCCTGGCGCCTGTTGTGGCTGCTCGCCGCCACCGAGTTCATCCCGGACGACGACTCCAAGCGGCTCGCCAAGGCGCTCGTCGAGGCCAACGCCGCCGTCGGTGAGGGGCGCGGGGCCGTCGGGAAGGTCCTGTCGCACGTCTCCGTCGCCGTGCACTCCTCGATCAGCCGGCTCGTGCTGGGGAAGACGAACGCGGACTTCCTCGAGCTGCCGAACGATCCCGTCGCGCAGGCCGCGATCGTCGCCGTGGCCGGGGTCAACTTCGCCGCCGAGACCGTGCGGCGGTTCATCCCGGGTGCCACCGCGTTGCAGGAGCGGATCGGGCGCGCCGGGCGCCGCGGGTACGTTAAGCGGCTCGAGAAGATCTTCGCGCCCGATACGTCCTACGCGCAGCACATGCGGGTCGCCTGAACCCACCGGATAGGCTGCCGGGCGTGCTGCTCAGTGACCGTGACCTCCGCAAAGAGCTCGACGCCGGCCGGCTCGGCATCGACCCCTTCGACGCCGGCATGGTCCAGCCGTCGAGCATCGACGTCCGGCTCGACCGGTTCTTCCGCGTCTTCGACAACAGCAAGTACACCCACATCGACCCGCAGCTGCAGCAGGACGAGCTGACGTCGCTGGTGGAGAAGGAGGGCGACGAGCCCTTCGTGCTGCACCCGGGCGAGTTCGTCCTCGGCTCGACCTACGAGCTCGTCACGCTGGCCGACGACCTGGCCGGCCGCCTCGAGGGCAAGTCCTCGCTCGGCCGGCTCGGGCTGCTCACGCACTCGACCGCGGGGTTCATCGACCCCGGCTTCTCCGGGCACATCACGCTCGAGCTGTCGAACGTGGCGAACCTGCCGATCACGCTCTGGCCGGGCATGAAGATCGGCCAGCTCTGCATCTTCCGCCTGTCCAGCGCGGCCGAGCACCCGTACGGCTCCACCGAAGCCGGGTCCCGCTACCAGGGGCAGCGCGGCCCGACCCCGAGCCGGGCGTACAAGAACTTCCACCGCGTCGACACCTGGCGCTAAACCGCGATCTTCTCGGCCCAGTCGATGCGGTGGTCCCACATGAAGGCGTTGGGGTCCTCGTCGAACGGCTTCGAGAACGCCCGCTTGATGAAGAAGTCGCGCACCACGCGGCCGACCGGGCCGATCACCTTCTCGTCGCCGTTGCGCTTGCCGGCCGCGACGACCGCTTCGACGCGCTCGCGCCGCAGGCCCTCGTAGGTGGCGAGGGCCTGCGAGACGTCCGGCACGTCCCGGAGGCACTTGCCCAGCGTGACGGCGTCTTCGATGGCCATCGACGCGCCCTGGCCCGCCGCCGGTGAGGTCGCGTGCGCCGCGTCGCCGATGATCACCATGCGGCCGCGGTGCCAGACCGGGACCGACGGGAAGTCGTACGTCGGCCACGCCGGGTAGATCTCCCGCGTGGCGCGGATGATCCCGGTGGCCGGCGTCCGGTCGCGGGACACCAGGTGCAGGAGCTCGGCGCGCAGCTTCTCGCCGGCGAGCGCGGCCAGCTCGGAGGCGGTCGGCTCGGTCTTGCGGGCCGGGTTGGCGAACCACCAGACGCGGCCGTCCGGGCTGACGACGTGGCAGAAGAACACGCGCTTGCCGAACACCATGTTCAGCACCCCGGGCTCGTCCGGCAGGGACAGGCCTTCGGTGAACCCGCCGGTGTTGAGCAGCGGGACGTACCGCGGCGACGGCGCGTCCGGGTCGATGATCGTGCGGACCCGCGAGCGGAGGCCGTCGGCGCCGATCAGGAGGTCGCCGTCCGCGTGCGATCCGTCGGAGAAGTCGGCTCTGACGTGCGATTCCGCCTGGCTCGCGCCGATCAGCCGCTTGCCGTACTCGGCGTGGATGCCGCGCCGCGCGGCCTCGTCGCGCAGGGCGACGTAGAGCTCGGAACGCAGGACGGTCTGGCTCACCGTGCCGTCCGAAAGCGTGCCGCCGAGCGGGAATTCGGCGAGCCGGGTGCCGTCGCCGAGCCCGATCGACATCCGCGGCGAGTCGAAGCCGGTGCGCCGGACGACGTCCTTCAAGCCGAGCGGGAGCAGCGCGTCCAGGCCGTTCACCGCCAGGGTCAGGAACGCGCCGACGCCCTCCGCGCCCCGGTCGTACGCCTCGAACAGCAGCGGCTCGTGCCCGGCTTCGTGCAGCGCGATGGCCGTGATCGTGCCCGCGATGCCGCCCCCGATGATCAGTGCCCTTGTCATCTCGTTCGCCCCCTCGAATCTCTTAGAAACTAATTCGTTCTGTCGAACTAAAGAGTGCGCTAGGCTGACGGCCGTGTCAAGCGAGCGTGCGCACCTGGTCGAGAAAGTCCTGCTCAGGTCGCGGGAGCTGTCGACCGAGACGGTCATGTTCCACACGGCGATCTCCGAGACCCGTGGGCTGTCGGCGGTGGAGAGCAAGGTCCTCGACTACCTCGCGCGGTTCGGGCCGCAGACGCCGAAGGAGCTCGCGCGCCTGTCCGGGCTCGCGCCCGCGTCCGTGACGGCGATGGTCGACCGGCTGGAGCGCAAGGGCATCGTCGACCGCCGCCCGCACCCCGACGACCGCCGCCGGGTGCTGATCGCGCTGGACGAGCAGGCCATCGCGAGCGGCGTGCACCTGTGGGACCACCTGGTCAAGGGCATGTACGAGCTCTGCGACCGCTACACCGACGACGAACTTCGGACCGTCATCGGCTTCGTCGAGGCGGCGACGACCCTCACCCACGAGTCGACGACGAAGCTGACGGAATCCACGAAAGAGTGAGTTTGAAGGCGTAAACCCGGCGTCCGTGCCAGGCTCCCAAGGTCGTCTCGACCCCGGAGGTGGCGAGGAGTGCCGTTGCCCGAACGACCGCTTCGCCTGGTTGTGGTGCTGGCACTGGTCTTCCTGGCCGCGGCCGTCGTGCCGTCGGCGAGCGCGACCACCGCCCCGCCGTTCGCGGTGGGCTACGACGCCCTCGTGTACGGCGACTTCCTGTACGCGGGCAACGGCGTCCTGCGCTGCCCGGTCGCCGCCGACCACGCGCCGACGTCCGGCCCGGTCGCCACCCCCGCGGCGTGCGCGAACACCGCGGACCGCAAGGACACCCTGCCCAACGACGACTTCTTCCTGCAGTGGGCCGACGTCGACGCCGACCCGGGCACCTTCGACTCGGCCAGTGCGTCGGTGAGCATCCCGCCGGGCGCCAAGATCGCCTTCGCCCGCCTGAACTGGGCGGGCAGCACGACGTGCAAGAGCGCGGTGTCCCCGCCCGGTACGCCCGCGAAGCAGAACGTCCGCCTTTCCGTCGGCAGCGCGAAACCCGTCGACCTCGCGCCTTCGGGGTACGCCGAAGACGCGGGCCACTACTCGGCCCACGCCGACGTGACCGACCGGTTCGCGAGCGCCCCGACCGGGACCGCACTCGACCTGACGGTCGGGAACGTCTGGGCCGCCAAGGGTTTCGACTGCGTCGGCGGGTGGTCGGTGGCCCTCGTCTACGCCTACCCCGAGCGCAACGCGGACTACGCGCCGAACAAGCGCAAGGTCGTCGTCTACGACGGGCACGTCCAGCAGACCGCGGGCGCTCCGGCCACGGAGACGACGATCACCGGCTTCCGCGCCGCGGCCGCCGACGCCCACCTCGGCGTCACCGCCTACGACGGCGACTGGGGTGCCTCCGGCGACCAGTTCCTCGTCGACGGCACCCCGGCCGCCGAGCCCGCGACCGGCGGGACGTCCAACTTCTTCATCTCCAACGCCGACAACGCCGCCGTCCCGGCCGCGAAGAACAACTTCAGCGTGGACGCGAAGGCGTTCAACGTCGACCGCATCCCCGCCGGCGCGACCAGCACGAAGCTCGGCTTCGTCACCAGCGGCGACGCCTACCTCGCGCAGAACCTCGCGTTCTCGGTGCCGGTGCCCGAACTCCAGCTCGCCCTGCGCGCGACCCAGCCCAAGGCGCACGCCGGCGAGCCGGTGACGTTCGCCGTCGCCGTGACCAACCCGGGCAGCGTGCCGGCGACCGGCGTGCAGGTGGCCGACGAAGCCGTTCCCGCCTGCGCGAAGCCGCTCGGCACGCTCGCCCCGGGACAGACGGTCAGCTACGCCTGCACCGGAACCGCCCCGCCCGACGACTTCACCAACTCCGCCAAGGCGACCGGCACGAGCGCGCTCGGCGACGCCCTCGACGGCATCGCCGCCGCCCCCGTCGACGTCCTGCACCCGGCCCTCGGCCTCACGAAGACAGCCGACCGGCCCGCCTACCGCGCCGGCGACACCGCGACGTTCACGGTCAAGGCCGTGAACACCGGTGACACCGGGCTGAGCGGCCTCCAGGTCACCGACCCGAAGACGCCGTCGTGCGCGCAGCCGGCGGCGGGCGCGCCGCCGCTGGGCACGCTCGCGCCCGGCTCGCTCGCGCCCGGCGAGAGCCGCACGTGGCAGTGCACGGCGAAGGCCCCGATCGCCGACGGTGTCACCACCGCGACCGCCACGGCCACCGACGAGCTCGGCAAGCCGGTCACGGCCACCGCCGACGCACCCGCGCCGACGATCGCGCCCGCCGTCGAGCTCACCAAGACCGCGAACCCGCCGGTGATCCACGCCGGCGACGCCGTGACCTGGACGGTCACCGCGCACAACACCGGCGACAGCCCGCTGGCGCCGGTCACCGTCACCGACGACACGACGACGTCGTGCTCGCGCACCTTGGCCGGCCTGCCCGCAGGCGCGACGCAGACGTACACCTGCACGGCGAACCCGTCCCGCACGACGACGTCCCACGCGACCGCCACCGGCACCGACCTCAGTGGACAGCCGGTGACCGCCACCGCGTCGGCCACCGTCACGGTGATCACCCCCGCGCTGACGCTCACGAAGGACGCCACCCCGGCCGTCGCCCGCGCCGGTGACCCGGTGACCTTCTCGATCACCGTGGCCAACGCCGGTGATGCGCCGCTGACCGACGTCGCCGTCACCGACGACCGGACCCCGGCCTGCGCCAAGGCGATCGGCGCGCTGCCACCGCAGGGCGAGCAGACGTACACGTGCACCGCGCCCGCCCCGGCCGACGACTTCACCAACACGGCCACCGCGACCGGCAAGGACCAGCTCGGCGGCACGGTGAAGGTCACCGACGACGCCGTCGTCGACGTCATCCACCCCGCCGTCACGCTCACCGCGCGGGCCGCGCCCGCGCAGGTCCGCGAAGGCGACACCGTGACCTGGACGATCACCGCCACCAACACCGGCGACGTGCCGCTCACCGGCGTCGCGGTCGCGGACGACCAGGTCGCCGCCTGCGCGAAGCCGCTCGGCACGCTGCAGCCGAAGGCGACGCAGACGTACGCGTGCACGACCGTCGCGGGCACCACCGGCTTCACGAACAAGCCGGTGGTGACCGGCACCGATCCGACCGCCCGGCCGGTCACGGCCACCGCCGAAGCCGCGTTCACCGTGCAGCACCCCGCCGTCGCGATCACCGCCGACGTCACCGGTGGCCCGTTCCGCGAGGGCGACACCGTGCCGTTCCGGATCACCGTGCGCAACACCGGCGACGTGCCGCTGACCGGCCTCCACGTCACGGACGCGCAGGCCGCGCGGACCACCGGCTGCACCCATGCGATCGACGGCGCGCTCGAGCCCGGCGCCACCCGCGAGTTCGGCTGCACCGCCCCGGCTCCGGCCGACGACGGCACCCGCACCGTGCGGGTGAGCGCCACCCCACCGGCCGGCCCGGACGTCACCGCCGCCGCCGTCGCCGCCGTGGACGTGATCCACCCGGCCGTCGCCATCACGAGGTCCGCCGAGCCGACGCTGGTCCGCCACGGCGACACCGTGACGTCGACGATCACCCTCACGAACATCGGTGACAGCCCGCTGCGGGAAGTTTCGGTGGCCGACCAGCTCGCCCCGGACTGCACCAAGTCCTGGGAACGGCTGGAGCCACAGGCGAAGCAGACTTACAGCTGCACCGAGATCGCCGGCGACGCCGATTTCGCCGCCACCGCGAAGGTGACCGCCACCGACGCCACGAACCGTCCGGTGACCGCCACCGCCGGGGTCCCGGTCGAGGTCATCCACCCAGCGGTCACGATCACGAACGACGCGGCGCCCGCGCAGGTCCGGCAAGGCGACACCGTGACGTTCACCCTCGTCGTCGCGAACACCGGTGACGTGCCACTGGCCGACGTGTCCGTTGTGGACAGTCGCACTCCGGCGTGCGCTCACTCCATCGGCACCCTCCTCCCCGGCGCCACCCAGCGCCACTCCTGCAAGGTAGCCGCCGGCACCGACAATTTCGTGAGCTCCGCCACCGCGACCGGCACCGATCCGACGAACCGCCAGGTCAGCGCCACCGACGACGCGGCGTACACCGTGCTGCACCCCGGGCTCGCGCTCACCCAGGACATCCACGGCGGCCCCTTCCGCGCGGGCGACCCCGTGCCGTCGACGATCACCGTCACCAACACCGGCGACGGGCCGCTCACCGCCGTCAAGGTCGACGCGTCCTGCGCGAAGACATTCGACAAGCTGGAAGCCGGTGCCGCGCAGAAGTTCGACTGCACGACGACCGCCCCGGCCGACGACGCCGTCACCACCGCGACGGCCACCGCCAACGCCCCCGTCGGCCCGCCGGTGACCGCGGCGGACAGCGACGAGGTCGACGTCATCCACCCGGCCCTGAAGCTGACGAAGGACGCGAAGCCCGAGAAGGTGCGTGCCGGCGACGAGGTCACGTTCACCGTCGTCGTGCGCAACACCGGCGACGTCGCGCTGACCAGCGTGTCCGTTGTGGACGATCAGCCGTGCGCCAGGGAGTTCGACAGCCTCCCGGCCGGCGCGACGCAGACGTACACCTGCACCCGGAAAGCACCGGCCGACGATTTCACCGCCCCCGCGAACGTCACCGGAACAGATCCGACCGGTCGCTCCGTGCAATCGAGGGCCGAAGCGAAAGTCGACGTCGTCCACCCCGAAATCGCGGTGATGAAGGACGCGACGCCGTACGAAGTCCGGGAAGGCGACACCGTCACGTTTTCCGTCCTGGTCAAGAACACCGGTGACGTGCCGCTGACGGCCGTCACCGTCGTCGACGACCGCACGCCGTCGTGTGCGCACACCGCGCCGGAGCTGGCCGTGGACGCCGAAATCACCTACACCTGCACGGTGCTCGCGGGCAAGCAGGGCTTCACCGGAAAGGCGACCGCGACCGGGCAGGACCCGACCGGACGCCCGGTGTCGGCGTCCGGCGACGCGACCTTCGTCGTGCGCGGCGGCTGAATGGAGTAACGCGGCAGCGTCCGATTGCCGTGAAATTCCGACCCGTCGGCGACGAGTGCGCCTGAAGAAATGTGATCAGTGCGTTAGCAGGTTCTCGCCGTAATCGTCCCGTGATACGTTCCTGCGCCGTGTCCCCCCTTGGTGAACGTGCTCGCGTGGTGATGGTGTCACTCAGTGTGCTGCTCGGCGTTTTTTCCGCCGCGACCGGCACTTGGATGGCGACCGCGGAAGGAAACACCGCCGAGCTCGGCGCCGCGGCGCTGGTGCTGCCGAACGCGCCCGCCGGGTCCGGTGGCGGCAGCGGCACCGATCTCGCCGGCGGCCAGTCCCGGCCGAGCAAGCCCGCCGAGCCCACGTCCGCCGCTCCGGCGCCGGCGACGTCCAGCGCGGCGCCCACGCCGACCGAGACGTCCGCGCCCGCGCAGCCGACGACGTCGGAGGCCCCGCCGCCGACCACCAAGGCCGCGGCCAAAGTCGCGTCGACCGTCGCCGGCCAGGTCCTCGCGCTGGTCAACGACGAGCGCGCGAAGACGGGCTGCGACCCGCTGACCGAGGAATCACACCTGACCAAGGCCGCACAGGACTACAGCGACCAGATGTCGTCGGGCGACTTCTTCTCGCACACCAGCCCCGACGGCACGACGTTCGACCAGCGCATCAAGGTCGCCGGCTACGCGAAGCCGGGCGCGGAGAACATCGCGAAGGGGCAGACGTCCGCGGCGCAGGTCATGGACGCCTGGATGAACTCCGAGGGCCACCGCGCGAACATCCTGAACTGCAGCCTCAAGAAGCTCGGCGTCGGGTTCACCAAGGCGGGCAACTACTGGGTCCAGGACTTCGGGTACTGAGCTACTGGTTCGGGGCGTTCCACCGCTCCGCGATGTCGCCGTAGCGCGCCAGCACCGTCGCACGCAGGTCGGGATCGCTCCGCGGCACCGGCTCGATGAACACCTCGGTCACGTCGTTGAACGCCTCGATCAGCTCGCCCGCCAGCCGGACGCAGGTGCGTTCGAGGTCGCCGGCGCTCAGGGAGTCGTCGAAGTCGACGCGGGTGCAGACCAGGACCTGGTCGGTGCCCATCAGCATGGTCTGCAGGTCCACCACGGCCTCGATCTCCGGCGCGGCCGAGAGGTGGTCGCGGACGCCGCGGACGATCTCCGGGTTGGCCTGGCGGCCGATGAGCAGGCCGCGGTTCGTCCGCCCGAGCAGGTAGGCGACGAACGCGAGCAGCACGCCGATGACGATCGACGCGACGCCGTCCCAGACCTCCGACCCGGTGAGCTGGTGCAGCCCGATGCCGGCGAACGCGACCAGCAGGCCGATCAGCGCGGCGGAGTCCTCGAACAGGACGGTCTTCGGGGTCGGGTCGTCGATCAGGCGGAGGTACGCCCAGAACGACCGGTTTTCGGCCTTGGACTCCCGCACGGTCTGGCGCACCGCCTGCACCCACGACGTGCCTTCGAGCAGGAACGCCACCGCCAGCACGATGTAGCTGAGGATCGACGTGCTCTGCGCCTCGCCGTGGCCGAACAGCGTCGACACGCCCTCGTAGAGCGCGAACATCGAGCCCGAGGCGAAGATCGACACGGCCGCGAGCAGCGACCAGAAGTAGCGCTCCTTGCCGTAGCCAAAGGGGTGCACGCGGTCGGCCGGGCGGTCGGAACGTTTCAACGCGGTCAGCAGCAGGACCTCGGTGAACGTGTCAGCCACCGAGTGCGCTGCTTCGGAGAGCATCGCGCCCGAGCCGGTGATGATGCCGGCGATCAGCTTCATCACGGCGATCGCCAGGTTCACGCCGCCGGCGAGCAGGACGGTCAGGGTGCTTTCGCCGCCAGGGCTCGCGGATTCCTCACTCACCCGGTGAGCGTAATGCTCAGAGGCTGCGCAAGCCGTGCAGAACGCGCTCCATCAGCGCCACCGCCGGGCGGCCTTCGGCGTTGACCCGGTTGTCGTGGATCGTGACCAGGCCCTGCTCGGCCATGTCGTCCAGCAGCACGCGGACGACGCCGAGCGGCACGCTCAGCGTGGCCGCGACCTCGGCGACCGAACGCGGGCGGGAGCAGAGGGTGCGGACCGAGCGGAACTCGCCGGTCAGCCGGGCGCCGTTCCAGTGGGCGCCGGCCCGCGTCGAGACGAGCGCTTCGATCGCCAGGTGCCGGCGCGACTGCGTGCGGCCGCGGGTCAGGACGTACGGGCGCACGAGGGTCCGCTGGGCGGGCACGGGATCTTGAGCGCCGGCGCCGGGGAACCGGACGTCCATGTCGTCGATGTAGGTGCGGAGAGCGTGTCGCCCGGTCGTGGTGCTCCGGTCCTCGCTCATACCTGGCCGCCCCCTGTTTCCGTGATCGTCGAATGGAAGCCTTCGCTGGCAACGGCGGCGGCGAAGGAAACGTCAGGATACGCCCGCTGTCCAGGGTTCAGGCCTTCGTTTGTCTTCCACCTGATGGGCCATTTCGGTGATTTTCATGAACAACTTTCAAGAAAACGATTGCTGCGCCCGAAATCCCAGCTAGTGGACTTGTGACAACGCGTAGTGCGGTGGCTACTTCAATGCGAATAACGCAATGTAAAACGGCCCCGGCCAGGAACTTCCTGACCGGGGCCGTGAACGATTAGCGCGTCACTCTTCTGCGAGCGAAGGCGCTCCAGTCGGTAACGGCTTCGGCGCCGGTGTGCGCTTGACCGACTCCAGCAGCATCTGCGCGACGTCGACGATCTCGACCTTTTCGCTCGCGCTGCCGTCGCTCTGGCGGGCGGTCAGGCCGTCGTTCAGCATCACCTTGCAGAACGGGCAGCCGGTCGCGATCTTCGACGGCGCGGTGCCGAGCGCCTCGTCGACGCGCTCGACGTTGATCCGCTTGCCGATCTTCTCTTCCATCCACATCCGGGCGCCGCCCGCGCCGCAGCACATCGACTTGTCGCCGTGCCGCGGCATCTCGCGCAGCCGCGCGCCGGTCGCGCCGACGAGCTCGCGCGGCGCCTCGTACACCTTGTTGTGGCGGCCGAGGTAGCACGGGTCGTGGTAGGTGACGTCCTCGGCGACCGGCGCCACCGGCACCAGCTGCTTCTCGCGGACCAGGCGGTTCAGCAGCTGCGTGTGGTGCACAACGTCGAACTGGCCGCCCAGCTCCGGGTACTCGTTGGCGAGGGTGTTGAAGCAGTGCGCGCAGGTCACGACGACCTTGCGCGCCTTGCGCTCACGTCCCTCGAACACCGAGTTCAGGACCTCGACGTTCTGCTGCGCCAGCATCTGGAACAGGAACTCGTTGCCCGCGCGGCGGGCCGGGTCACCGGTGCAGGACTCCTCCGAGCCCAGCACCTTGTACTTGACGTCGGCCATGTGCAGCAGCTCGGCGACCGCCCGCGTCGTCTTCTTCGCGCGGTCCTCGAACGCGCCGGCGCAGCCGACCCAGAACAGGTACTCCGCGTCGCCCATGTCGCCGTCGAACACCGGCACCTCGAAGTCGAGGTCCTCGGTCCAGGCCAGCCGGTCCTTGGCGTTCTGGCCCCACGGGTTGCCCTTGTTCTCCAGGTTCTTGAACATGCCGTTCAGCTCGCTGGGGAACGACGACTCGATCATCACCTGGTAGCGGCGCATGTCGACGATGTGGTCGACGTGCTCGATGTCGACCGGGCACTGCTCGACGCAGGCACCGCAGCTGGTGCAGGACCACAGGACGTCCGGGTCGATGACGCCGCCGTCGTCGCCGATCAGGGCCTTCTGCGACTCGGCGATCGCGAGGACGTCGATCCCGGCGTACATGTTGTCACCGGACAAACCGACCTCGTCGCCCGCCATGTCGCGCTTGCCGCCGGCCATCAGGTACGGCGCCTTCGCGTAGGCGTGGTCACGCAGCTGGGTGATCAGCAGCTTCGGCGACAGCGGCTTGCCGGTGTTCCACGCGGGGCACTGCTCCTGGCAGCGGCCGCACTCGGTGCACGTCGAGAAGTCCAGCCAGCCCTTCCAGCTGAAGTCCTCGACCTTGCCGACGCCGAAGGTGTCCTCGTCCGGGTCGGCTTCCTCGAGGTCGAGGACCTTGCCGCCGCTCATCATCGGCTTGAGCGCGCCGAGGGCGACGCCGCCGTCGGCCTCGCGCTTGAAGTAGATGTTGAAGAACGCGCTGAAGCGGTGCCAGGCGATGCCCATGGTCATCGTCCGCGCGACCACGATCAGCCAGACCGTGGCGCTCATCAGCTTGACGAACGCGAACACCGTGACCAGGTTCGGGCTGGCCGGCAGCAGCTGGCCGATCGGGTTGGAGACGAAGGACGCCCACAGCGGTCCTTCGTGCGTGTTCAGCGCGGACTTCGCGGCGCGGACGCCGATGATGCCGATGCCCTCGATCAGGACGACGGCCTCGATGAAGTAGGCCCACTTGAAGTTGGAGCCCTGGAAGCGCGACTGGCGGTCGGCGCGGCGCGGGTGGTTGCGCTGGCGGATCGCCATCAGCACCAGGATGCCGACGATCGTCCCGACCCCGAGCAGCTCCATGAGCAGCTGGAACGGCGGGAAGTCGTCGAGGATCGGCCAGCCCCAGGTGGGCACGAAGACCTCGCCGTACGCCTCGAACAGCGCCAGTGAGCCGAGCAGGAAGCCCCACATCACGAGCCAGTGCGCCGGCCCGACGCTGCGCTTGCGGTTCATCCGCGTGTGCGCGGCGAACTCCTTGATCAGCGTCTTCATGCGGCCCGCGAAGGGGCCGTTGCGCGTCGAGTCGGGCTGCCCGAGACGGATGATGCGCACGAAGCGCGCGATCGTCGCGGCGAACATTCCCCAGGCGACGACGCCGAGCAGGACCGAGATCCCGCCGAGCGTCAGTTGCAGAGCGCCCATCGTTCGGGTGCCTTTCGTCCGGTTCAAAACTGTGGTGGTGCCGGGAGACTAACCTTCCTTACTGATGAGTAACCCGTTGAGTGGGCCTAAGTCCCACCGATGTGGTGTACGTCGCTCTTTGTTTTGGGACGATCGTTCAGGTAGTTTTCACACTATGGGTGCGTACCTCCTCCTCGCTTTGGCGATCGCCGCCGAGGTCTCCGCGACGGTCTCGCTGAAGCTCTCCGAGGGCTTCTCGAAGCTCGGGCCGTCGATCGTCGTGGTGATCGGGTACGCCATCGCGTTCGTCGCCCTGTCGTACGTCCTCAAGCTGGGGCTGCCGATCGGCGTCGCCTACGCGATCTGGGCCGCGGCGGGCGTCGCGCTGGTCGCGATCGTCGGCGTCGTGTTCCTCAAGGAGACCGTCAACGCGACCATGGTCGCCGGGCTGGCGCTGGTCATCGGCGGCGTGGTGCTGATCGAACTCGGGAGCGCATCGACGTGAAACTGCAAGTCGACGGCCGCAAGGCGCGGGGGGACAAACGGCGCGCGGAGATCATCGCGGCCACGCTGCGGATCATCGAGCGCGACGGCGTCGCGGGCGTGACCCACCGGACCGTCGCGGCCGAGGCCGGCGTGCCGACGACGTCCACGACCTACCACTTCACCTCGCTCGACGACCTGCTGATCGCGACCCTCATTTCGTGCGCCCGCGACATGGCGACCGAGGTCTACTGGATGATCGACCGGGCCCGGTCACGCGGCTCGCGGGGCGCCGAGGAGGTCGCGGGCCTGCTGGCCGAGGCACTGGGGCCGCGGCGCGGGCGCACGATGGCCGAGTACGAGCTGTACCTGCTGGCCGCGCGGAAGCCGGAGCTGCGCCCGGCCGCCCGGCGCTGGCTCGACGTGCTGACGTCGATGGTCCGCCACGACGACGAAGTGGCGTTCCGGGTGTTCCTCGCGGGCATCGACGGGCTGCTGATCCAGGGGCTCATCGACGACGAGCCGCCGTCCGCGGACGAGCTGCGTCCCGTCGTGGACTACCTGCTGAAACCGCGTTGACGCCGGTCTTAGTTTCGGATCATGCGGATCTTCGGTGAGTACGAGCTGGACGACGACCGGGCGCGGCTGGACCTCGACGTGGTGTGGAAGTTCCTCTCCACCGAGGCCTACTGGGGCCGCTGGCGCACGCGCGCGCAGGTCGAGGCCGCCGTCGCCGGCTCGTGGCGGATCGTCGCCGCCTACCGCGGCGGCGAGCAGGTCGGCTTCGCGCGCGCCTTCTCCGACGGCGTCGGGTCGGCGTACCTGGCCGACGTGTTCGTCGTCGACTCCGCGCGCGGCACCGGGCTCGGCAAGGAGCTCGTCCGGGAGATGATCGACAACGGGCCCGGCGCCGGCTTCCGCTGGATGCTGCACACCGCCGACGCGCACGGGCTGTACCGCCAGTTCGGCTTCGGCGAGCACACCAAGGGCCGTTACCTGGAACGCGAAGGCGTCAACCAGGAAGCCCTGCGCTGACGGCGTCCGGATCCGGCACCGGGCCGGCGCCGGATCCGGGTGCGGGAGTCAGCCCTTGTTCTCGTACACCGGCGTGAGCACCGCGCGGGCCAGCGTGTGGCCGAACATGTTGAAGCCCAAGAATGCCGGTGTCGCGTCCTCCGGCACTTCGAGTTTGTCGACGTCCAGCGCGTGCACGGCGAAGTAGTACCGGTGCGGGCCGTGCCCGGGCGGGGGCGCGGCGCCGAGGAACTGCTTGACCCCGCCGTCGCCCTTCAGCGTCACCGCGCCTTCGGGCAGGCCCGAACCGTCGCCCGCGCCGGAGGCCAGCTCCGTCACCGACGCCGGGACGTTGAACACGGCCCAGTGCCAGAAACCGCTGCCGGTGGGGGCGTCCGGGTCGTAGCAGGTGATCGCGAAGCTCTTCGTCTCGGCCGGGAAGCCCTCCCACGCCAGCTGCGGCGAACGGTCCTCGCCGCCGGCGCCGAAGATGCCGGACAAGTGGGGCGTGGCCAGGGTTTCACCGTCGGCGACGTCGGTGCTCGTGAGGGTGAACGACGGCACGTCGGGCAGGGATTCGTACGGGCCGGGTGCTTGCGGCATGGATCCTCCTGATCACGGAACTGGAGTCTTGCGCCAGGTTTGGCCCCCGGGACGGCCCCCGCGTGTCAGGGACGGATCTCAGGGTCATTCGGGGGGTTACCCCCATGTACTCGATCCCGCCCCGGCCATAACGTTCCTCACGCAGGGGAAACAACACTGAGGGGATCACGACCATGGCGCGCCCGCTCTTGGCTCTGGGTGGCATCGTCCTGATCGGCGTGGGGCTGGCGACCGCGTTCGGCTGGGGCTGGGGATCGGATTTCGAGAACAGCAGGACGCTCTCGGAGACGATCCGCAGCGTGAAGCTGGAAGGCGACTCGGGATCGGTGAAGATCCGCACCGGTTCGGGGCCGTCCACCGTGCACCAGTCGGTCAACTACCACTGGCGGGGCAAGCCGGGCGACACGTTCTACCGCGTCGACGGCGACCAGCTCGTGCTCACCGACTGCGGGAACAACTGCTCGGTCGACTTCGAGGTCGTCGTGCCGGAAGGCGTGCCGGTCAGCGGAAAGCTGGACTCCGGCGGGCTGGACGTCCGCGGGGTGGCCAGTGTGGACGTTCAGGCCGATTCGGGGCACGCCAAGGTCGAAGACGTACCGGGGCTGGTGAAGCTGCGGCTGGAAAGCGGCGGGATCGACCTGGAACACGTCGGTGAGGTCCAGGTGCACGCCAGTTCCGGCAGCATCGAGGGCAAGGGCGTGCGCGGCCCGGTCGACGTGACGTCCGAAAGCGGCAGCGTCGAGTTTTCGCTCGACCAGGCGAACAACGTGAAGGTGAAGGCCGACAGCGGGAGCGTCGACGTCACCGTGCCGGGCGGGCCGTACCGCGTCGTCGGCGACAGCGACAGCGGGCACCGCGACATCGACGTGCCGACCGACGGCTCCGCGCCGCACACGCTCGACCTCACGACCGACAGCGGCAGCGTCACGGTCCGCGCGGCCTGACTTTTTCCTTACTACGGGGGACTTTTTCCGATGGGCAAGATCGAACGGCGCGTGCTGGCTGCCGCGCTGCTGGGCGCGGTGGCGATGTTCGGGGTCGTCGGCTTCGCGCGTGGTGGATCCGCGGTGACTCCGGCGCAGGGGGTGCCGGTCACCGCGGATTCCCACTATCGAGTGACTTCCTGGGTGGGTACGCCCGCGGAAGTCGTTGTGCGGCAAGGAAACCCCGATTTCTTCTTCTCCTCCTGGACGACCCGCCGCTCCTGAACCGTCGGTGGTCGCTGTTAGGAATGGGGTGCGCCGAAGGACGGCGTGCAGGGGGAGGGATTCCAGCATGGATCTGCGCCGGTTCGCCGCGGTCGCCGCGGTGGTCGTGGTCATGGCGGCGGTGCCGTCCGTCGCCGAAGCTTCGGGCCTGTCTTGGCGGCCGTGCGCCACCCAGCAGGAGCCGGCGGCGGAGTGCGCGGCGGTCGACGTCCCGATCGACCGCGCGAGACCGGAGCTGGGGACGGCGCGGCTCGCGCTGGCCCGGCTGCCCGCGCTGGACCCGGCCCACCGGATCGGCTCGCTGCTGGTGAACCCGGGCGGGCCGGGCGGTTCCGGTGTCGGGTTCGTGCAGTTCGGCGGGCTCGCCTCGCCGGAGCTCGCCCGGCTGCGGCAGCGGTTCGACGTCGTGGGCTTCGACCCGCGCGGAGACTGGTTCAGCACACCGCGCATCACGTGCGGGCCGACGTTGTGGGAGCCGGCGCTCGACCGGTTCCCGGCGTCCCGGCCGGCGTTCGACGCGCTGGTGGCGCACAACCGCGAGGCGGGCGAAGACTGCCTGGCCCGCACCGGGCCGCTGCTCGCGAACGCGGACACGCAGAGCGCGGCCGAGGACATCGAGACGATCCGCGCCGCACTGGGCGAGTCGAAGATCTCGTGGCTGGGCCTGTCCTACGGCACCGAACTGGGCGCGGTCTACGCGTCGAAGCACCCCGGCCGGGTGCGCACGATGGTGCTCGACGGCGCCGTCGACCACGCCCGGCCGTTGCGCCAGGCGATCCTCGAGGAAGCCGCGGCGACCGAAGACGCGCTGGTCCGGTTCGCGGACTGGTGCCGCGGGTCGGCCGGCTGCGCCTTGCGGGGGAGTGACGTCCTCCGCTTCTACGACGACGTCGTGGCCCGCGCGGCGCGCGGCGCGGTGTGGGCGAGCGACCTGGGCCGCTCGGCGACGGCCGACGAGATCTCGGCCGGTGTCTACAACCACCTCTACCTCCGGGACGAATGGCCGGCGCTGGGCAAGGCGCTGGCCGCCGCCGGCGGGGAGTTCCCCGACGCCGAGGGGCTGACCGAGCGGAACCAGTTCCGCTCCCCGATCTACGGGGCGTACCGGGCGATCGGCTGCCACGACTTCCCGTCGCCGTTCACCGGCCCGGCGGACATGGGCGCGATGGCCGGCCTGCTGCGCGCGGTGGCGCCGCACAGCTGGCGGTACTCCGAATACTGGGACTTCACGAGCGGCTGCACCGGCTGGCCGGTCCCGGCGAAGAACCCGCCGCAGCCCCACCCGGTCCACGGCGCCCCGCCGATCCTGGTGGTCGGCGGCGCCCACGACCCGGCCACGCCGCTGTCCTGGGCCCGCGGCCTGGCGGCGAGCATCGACGGCTCGGCCCTGCTCACCCGCACCGACGACGGTCACACGGGCCTGTTCAACTCGGCCTGCGCCCGCGCGGTCGAGGTGGAGTACCTGGTGAGCGGGCTCACACCCGGTTTCCCCCGACTCTGCGGCCGGACCCGGGAACAAGAACCGGTACCGGCTCGTTAGGCTGGGTACGAAGGTTGAGCGCAGTCGACTCAAGTCCGGCTTGACGAGGCCCGCGAAGACCAGACTAAACTTGCCACGTACCCGCTCAAGGCGGGGACGAACGTGCAGGTCACGAACATAGCAGGCTTACACAGGAGGAAAGCACCATGGCGCGAGCGGTCGGCATCGACCTCGGCACGACCAACTCGGTCGTCGCCGTCCTTGAGGGCGGCGAGCCGACGGTCATCGCCAACTCTGAAGGTTCCCGGACCACCCCCTCGATCGTCGCCTTCGCCAAGAACGGCGAAGTGCTGACCGGTCAGCCGGCGAAGAACCAGGCCGTGACGAACGTCGACCGGACGATCCGGTCCGTGAAGCGGCACATCGGCACCGACTGGAAGACCGAGATCGACGGCAAGAACTACACGTCGCAGGAGATCAGCGCCCGGGTGCTGATGAAGCTCAAGCGCGACGCCGAGGCGTACCTGGGCGAGACCATCACCGACGCGGTGATCACCGTCCCGGCGTACTTCGAGGACGCGCAGCGGCAGGCCACCAAGGAAGCCGGGCAGATCGCCGGCCTGAACGTGCTCCGCATCGTCAACGAGCCGACCGCCGCCGCGCTGGCGTACGGCCTGGACAAGGGCGAGAAGGAACAGACCATCCTGGTCTTCGACCTCGGTGGTGGCACGTTCGACGTCTCGCTGCTGGAGATCGGCGAGGGCGTCGTCGAGGTCCGCGCGACCTCCGGTGACAACCACCTCGGTGGCGACGACTGGGACGAGCGCATCGTCAAGTGGCTGGTCGACAAGTTCAAGGCCACGAACGGCATCGACCTGACCAAGGACAAGATGGCGCTGCAGCGCATCCGCGAGGCGTCGGAGAAGGCGAAGATCGAGCTGTCCAGCTCGAACTCGGCCAGCATCAACCTGCCCTACATCACCGTGGACGCGGACAAGAACCCGCTGTTCCTCGACGAGACGCTGTCGCGCGCCGAGTTCCAGAAGATCACCTCGGACCTGCTCGAGCGCACCCGGAACCCGTTCAACAACGTCATCCGGGACGCGGGCATCGCCGTCGGCGACATCGACCACGTCGTGCTCGTCGGTGGTTCCACCCGCATGCCGGCCGTGTCCGAGCTGGTCAAGGAGCTGACCGGCGGCCGCGAGCCGAACAAGGGCGTGAACCCGGACGAGGTCGTCGCGGTCGGCGCGGCGCTGCAGGCCGGTGTGCTCAAGGGCGAGGTCAAGGACGTCCTGCTGCTGGACGTGACCCCGTTGTCGCTGGGCATCGAGACCAAGGGTGGCGTGTTCACCAAGCTCATCGAGCGCAACACGACGATCCCGACCAAGCGCTCGGAGATCTTCTCCACCGCGGACGACAACCAGCCGTCGGTGCAGATCCAGGTGTTCCAGGGTGAGCGCGAGATCGCCGCGCACAACAAGAAGCTCGGCATGTTCGAGCTGACCGGTCTCCCGCCCGCCCCGCGTGGCGTGCCGCAGATCGAGGTCACCTTCGACATCGACGCGAACGGCATCGTGCACGTCCTGGCCAAGGACCTCGGCACGAACAAGGAGCAGTCGATGACGATCACCGGTGGCTCCGCGCTGCCGAAGGACGACATCGAGCGCATGGTCAAGGACGCCGAGGCGCACGCCGAGGAAGACAAGACCCGCCGCGAAGAGGCCGAGACCCGCAACCAGGCCGAGACGCTGGTCTACCAGACCGAGAAGTTCCTCAAGGACAACGACGACAAGCTGCCCGAGGAACTCAAGGGCAAGGTCAAGTCCGCGATCGACGAGGCCAACGAAGCCCTGAAGGGCACGGACTCGACCAAGATCCGCGAGGCGATCGAGAAGCTGAACACCGCTTCGCAGGAGCTGGGCACCGCCCTGTACGCCAACGCGAACGCCGACGCGGCGGCCGGTGCGGCCGGTGCCTCTGGCGCGGCCGGGGACGCCGGTGCGGCCGGCGGCCAGGCCAAGGCCGATGACGTGGTGGACGCCGAGATCGTCGAAGAGGACGAGAAGAAGTGACCCACAGCTACGACGAATCCGAGAGCCAGGGCCGAGGCCCCGAGGAGCCGGTGGTCGTGCGGGATCGGCGTCGGGTGGACCCCCAGACCGGGCAGGTCCGCCCGCCCGGTCCGGCCCACGCCGCGCCGGAGCCGGACGAGGCGCCCGTGGAACACGCGGGTCCCTCGCTCGGCGAGTCCATTGTGGACGACTCGGTGTCGGTGGTCTCCGACGTGGAGAAGGAGCTGTCCGAGCGCACCGCCGACCTCCAGCGCCTGCAGGCGGAGTACGCCAACTACCGCAAGCGGGTCGAGCGCGACCGCGAGGCGGTCGTCCTCGGCGCGAAGGCGACCGTGGTGAACGACCTGCTGCCGCTGCTCGACGACCTCGAGCGGGCCGAGCAGCACGGTGACCTCACCGGCGCGTTCAAGGCGGTCGGCGACAAGCTGATCAGCGGCCTGCAGCGCGCGGGGCTCGAGTCGTTCGGCAACGAGGGCGAGCCCTTCGACCCGAGCGTGCACGAAGCCGTGCAGCACAACACCTCGCCGGAGGTGGCGGGCCCGACGGTCACCGTGGTCATGCGCCGCGGTTACCGCTTCGGGGACCGCGTACTGCGGGCGGCGCTGGTCGGCGTGACCGACCACGAGCCCGGCGCGGCCCCGGTGGACCCGCCCGTCGGTGGCGAGCTGCCACTCGGCGGCGGAGTCGATGAACAGCAGCAGTAAGACGTATCCGGTTCAAGTGGGAGGAGGAGACGCCCGATGAGTGCACGGGAATGGATCGGTAAGGACTTCTACCGTGAACTGGGCGTCTCTTCCGACGCCACCTCGGACGAGATCAAGAAGGCCTACCGGAAGCTGGCCAAGGAGAACCACCCGGACGCGAACGCCGGCAACGCCGACGCGGAGCAGAAGTTCAAGGCGGTCTCCGAGGCGTATGGCGTGCTCTCCGACGCGAGCAAGCGCAAGGAGTACGACGAAGCGCGACGGCTGTTCGGCAGCGGGGGCGGGTTCAACTTCCCCGGCGGTGGCGGCGGCACCGGCAGCTTCGACGTCGGGGACATCTTCGGCCAGGCCGGCGCCAACCAGCAGGGTGGCTTCGGCGGGCTCGGGGACATCCTCGGCGGGCTGTTCGGCCGCGGCCGCGGGCCGGCGGGCGCGACGGCGAACCGGCCGCAGCGCGGTGCCGACGTCGAGACGGACGTCCGGATCGACTTCACCGAGGCGGTCAAGGGCGCGACCCTGCCGCTGCGGCTGTCGAGCCCGGCGACCTGTTCGACGTGCAGCGGCAACGGTGCGAAGCCGGGCACGTCGCCGCGGACCTGCCCGACCTGTTCCGGTTCGGGGCTGGTCAGCCGCAGCCAGGGTGCCTTCGCGTTCTCGGAGCCGTGCCGCGACTGCCGCGGCCGCGGGACGATCATCGACGACCCGTGCCCCGAGTGCGGCGGCGAAGGCGTCAGCACGCGGACCCGCACGCTGACGGTCCGGATCCCGCCGGGCGTCGACGACGACCAACGGATCCGGCTGGCCGGTCAGGGCGAGCCGGGCCGGGGCGGCGCGCAGGCGGGCGACCTGTACGTCCGGGTGCACGTGGCTCCGCACAAGCTGTTCGGGCGCAAGGCGCTCGACCTGACGGTCACCGTGCCGGTCGACTTCACCGAACTGGCGCTCGGCACCACGATCACGGTGCCGACGCTCGAGGGCAAGGTCTCGCTCAAGGTGCCGCCGGGCACCGCGAGCGGCCGGGTGCTGCGCGTGCGCGGTAAGGGCATCGCCAAGCGCGACGGTGCGCAAGGTGACCTGCTCGTCACCCTCCAGGCGGCGATTCCCGCCAAACTGGACGACAAGGCGCGCGAAGCACTGCAGGCGTACGCCGAGTCGATGGCCGGGCACGACCCCCGGCCCGAGATCACTGAGCTGCTCGAAGGCAGGTGAGTGGGATGTTCGGCGGGATCCCGCAGGAAGGCGACGAAGAGACCCCGGTGTTCGTCATCTCGGTGGCGGCCCAGCTCGCCGGGATGCACGCGCAGACGCTGCGCACCTACGACCGGCAGGGCCTGGTGTCACCGGGCCGCACCTCCGGTGGCGGGCGGCGCTACTCGATGCGGGACATCGCGCTGCTGCGCGAGGTCCAGCGCCTGTCGCAGGAGGACGGCGTCAACCTGGCCGGCATCAAGCGCATCATCGAGCTGGAGAACCAGGTCGACGCGCTGCGGGCCCGGATCACCGAGCTGACCGAGGAACTGGCCGCGGCGTACGTGGCCGGCGAACAGGCCGCGGCGGCCGCGCACGCGTCCTACCGCCGGGACCTCGTGCCGCTCAACCAGCAGACCGCCATGGTGGTCTGGCGTCCCAAGCGCCGCTGAGCACGTGAACCGCGAAGGCCTCCCCGGGTGACCGGGGAGGCCTTCGTGCGTCAGAGCTCCAGCCGCGGCCAGGCCGCGAGGTCGGCCAGCATCCGGCGGTCGTGCGTCGCGACGATCACCGCGGCCGGGGTCTTCAGCAAGGCCTCGGTCAGCTCCTCGACGAGCACCGCCGACAGGTGGTTGGTCGGCTCGTCGAAGACGAGCACGTCCGGCCGTCCGGCCAGCCGCAGGGCGAGGTCGAGCCGGCGTTGCTGACCCTGCGACATCCGCCCGACCGGGGTGCGCAGCGCTTCGGCGTCGAGCAGTCCCATCGCCGAAAACGGGACGCCCGCTCGCTCGAACAGCGCGCGAGCGGTGAGCTCTTCAGGCCACGCCGGGACTTCCTGGCCGATCAGGGCCACTTTCGCGCGGGCCAGGTGCCGGACCGAACCCGTTGTCGGCGTGAGCTTTCCGGCGAGCGCGGACAGCAGCGTCGACTTGCCCGCACCGTTCTCGCCGGTGACCAGCAGCCGGTCGCCGCGGTCGAGTGACAGCGTCACCGGGCCGGTGAGCCGTCCGGCGACGCCGACGTCGTCCAGGCGGACGAGCGCCTGAGCGCCGGAGCCGAGATCCGGCCACCACAACGACAACGGTGGTTCGGGCACGGTGACGCGGTGCGCTTCGAGCGCGGCCCGTTCCCGGTTGAGGGCCTGGACGACGCCGGGCGCGCGGGTCTGCCGCTGGTGCCGTCCGGTGCCCTTGTCCGGGCGCCAGCCGGTGCTGAGCCGGTCGCGGGCCTGCGCCACCGCGGCGGTGAGCTGCCGATGGGCGTCCTGCTGCTCCTCGTGGTCCTGCACCCACCGCTCCCGGTCGCGGCGGCGCCCGTCCTGCCAGGCGTCGTAACCCCCGGCGTACCGGCGCGGACGGCCGTCCTGGCTGGGGTCGAGGTCGAGGAACTCGGTCGCGACGTCGGCCAGCAGCGCCCGGTCGTGGCTGACCAGCGCGACCCCGCCGTCGTGCCCGCGCAGGCGGGCGGTGAGGAACGCGAGGCCGGCGGCGTCGAGGTGGTTGCCGGGCTCGTCGAGCAGCAGGAAGTCGTACCGCGCGCCGAGCAGGCAGGCCAGCCGCACGCGGTAGCGCTGCCCCACCGAAAGCGTGCTCAGCGCCCGGCCGCGGTCGGCACAGGCGTCGAGCGCTTCGAGCGCGACGTCGACGCGGCGCTCGGCGTCCCACGCGTCGAGGCGCGTGGCCGCGTCGAGCGCGACGGCGTAGCGATCTTCGGCGCCTTCGGCCGACTTCGCGAGATCTTCGGTGGCGGTATCGAGGGCGCGCAGGGCGGCGTGGACGTCCCGCAACGCCGCGGTGGTCAGCGTCCCGACGGTCTCGCCGGACCGGAACGGCAACGCCTGCCGCGCGACTCCGACGGTGCCGGTCCGGTGCACGACCCCGTGATCGGGCGCGCGAAGGCCGGCGAGGACGTGCAGCAACGTGGTTTTGCCACGCCCGTTCTCGCCGACGACGGCCAGCCGCGACCGGGCGGAAACGGTGACGCTGACGTCGTGCAGCACCCGGCGCGAGCCGAGCGTGACGCCGACGCCTTCCGCGCGCAGGTGGACGGGCTGGGAGGAAAGAGGGGAAGACAAGGGTGGCTCCGCGGCTCAGGAGGGAGCCGGGCAGCACGGAAGCGGCCGCCCGGCAAGGACCGGAACGGCGGGCAGAAAAGGGGGTGCACCGCCGTCAGCGGCGGTTCCGCAACCTCATGAAGACGGGACAGGAGTACATGATCGCGAGGCTAACCCGCGCGGAGGGGGGCGGCCAAGCGAATAACCGACCGGACGGCGAGGGCCGGCCCGCGCGAGCGCGGGACCGACGCGCGGCAGCCGCGGGCAGCCCCTCCCGGGTGCCCGCGGCTTCGTGTCGCGGTCAAGCCTTGAAGTTCAGCAGTTGCTTCACCTCTGCCGTCCGCGACTCGATCACCCGGCGGGCCAGGTCGCGGGCCTCGGCGTTCACGCCGCCGGAAGTTCCGTTCTCCGACTGGGCCAGCTCCACCGCGCCTTGCTGCTGGCCCGTCAGCACGTCGAGGAACTTGCGGGTGAACTCCTGGTCCGGCGCCGACTTCAGCGCTCCCACCAGGTCCGGGGCCGTCATCTTCATGCCGCCGTGGCCCGCGTGGGCTTGGGGGTTCGCGTCCATCGTCTCGGGCTCGTTCCAGGCTCGGAGCCAGCTCTTCACCTGGTCGACCTCGGTCCGCTGCGTCACCTCGATCGCCGCCGCCAGTTCCTTCAGCGGGGCCGGAACCGCGCGGCCCGCGGCGAGGTGGGCGATCTCGATCCCCTGCTCGTTCTGGGGGATCAGCATCTGCAGGAACATCACGTCGGCCGCGTTGTGGGACGGGGCGGCCGGCGTCGCGCCGCTGCTGCATCCGGTCAGCAGCAGCGCGACGACGGCCAGGACCAGCCTCACTGGCGCTGCCAGAGGGCCGGGGTGTTCGGCGGCTCCCAGCCCGCGATCGCCGTGTGCGGCTGGAGGCAGCGGTAGCTCGCGCCGTTGTACGTCACGACGTCGCCCGCCTTGTACGCCGTGCCCGCCGACCAGGTGCCGGTCGACGGCGGGGTCGTCGTCGGGGGCGGGGTCGTGGTGGGCGGCGGGGTCGTGGTCGGGGGCGGCGTGGTGGTGGGCGGCGGAGTGGTGCCCCCGCCGCCGACCTGCAGGTCGACGCAGCTGTAGAACGCGTTGGCCGTGTCCGAGATGTTCCAGATGGCCAGCACCTTGATCCGGCCCGAGTACCCGGCCAGGTTCACCGTGTGCGACAGCGTCGGTGGCGGCTGCTGGTTGTTGCCGTTGAAGACCGCGACACGCGTGTTGCCGACGTAGTACTCGTAGTTCGTCGTCGAGTGGCGGGCGGTGAACACCCAGTTGAACGTCACCGTGCTGCCGACGGACTTCGCGGGCCACGCCTTCGATTCGTCGTTCAGCTGGGCGAACTGGGACAGCCCGCCGTTGCAGCTGCGCAGCCCCTTCGGGCCTTCGACGCTCTGCGGTTCGTAGACGATCTCGCCGCAGTTCGAGACCTTCCCGGCCGCGCAGTTGGCCTGCCGGCTGGGCGGGTCGGAGATGTACCCGTGGGCACTCGCGGTGGCCGCGGGGAGGACGACGACCAGCACCGGCGCCAGCAGGGCACCGGCCGCGGCCGCGAAGAGCTTTCGTTTCCAGGTCATTTCGGCTCCTCGAGGGGGAACAGCTCTGTTCCGGGGGGAGGACGAACGAGCACATCCGGGGAAGATGTGGTCTAGACCATAAGTCGATTCGGGCACAACGGTCAACGAACTACCGCCGTTCGACGATTTCGCTGCTCCGCTCGGCTCAGTGCGAAGGTCGGGACGGCTGCTGCAGGTGTTCGCCGAAGAAAGACGTCACTCGGCGCCAGGCGTCTTCCGACGCTTCGTGGTGGTAGGTGAACCCGACCACCTTGAGCAGCAGGTTCAGCGGCAGGGCGACGTCGATCTTGTTCGCGAACCCGTGGCTCGCGCCCGGGTACTCCTTGACGTCGTGCGGGATCTCGCGCTCGGTGAGCGCCGTCTCGAGCTTCGCCGCCGCGCCGCGCAGCGAGAAGTCCTTCTTGCCGAAGCTGGCGACGACCGGGCAGGCGTCGTCGAGCACCGACAGGTTCTTCGGCAGCTGCCCGTAGTACGGCGCCGACGCCTCGAACCCGCGGGCCGCCGCGACGAGGGCGAAGCCGCCGCCCATGCAGAAGCCGGCGATGCCGATCCGGCCCGTGCAGTCCGGGCGGGCGGCGAGCAGCGCGCGGGACGCCTCGATGTCGTCGAAGCTGCGCCCCCGGTTGGCGAACATGTCCGAAAACACCCGGCGCACGCAGCGGCGCATGCCCCCGCGCGAGTACAGGTCCGGGCTGAGCGCCAAGAAGCCCTCGGCGGCGAAGCGGTCGGTGATGTTCTTCGTGTCCTGGCTCAGCCCGAAAGCGTCGTGGATGAGCACCACGCCGGGGTGCGGCCCTTCGCCGGCGGGTTCCGCCAGGTAGCCGCCGATGGTGCCGTCCGAAACCGGAATCGTCATCTCCATATCGGCGACGATAGCGTGTTCAATCCAAGGTGAACGGGTCGTACGAAATCCGCTCCAGGTCGATCCCCTTGGCGAGCAGCTTCGCGATGGTGGATTGGATCATCGGCGGCGAGCCGGAAACGAGGACGTCGTGGTTCTTCCACGAACCCCGCTGCGTCACGGCGTGCGCGAGCGTGCCGCGGTCGCCGCCGGCCACCGCGCCTTCCTCGGTGACCGGCGTGACCGTCAGCCATTTGGACGTCGCGGCCAGCCGGCGCAAATCGTCCAATGCGTACAAATCTTCCGGTCTTCGGCCGCCGAAGAACAGGTGCACCGGCGGATTACGCTTCCAGCGCGCCAGGTCGTCGATGATCGCCATCAGCGGCGTGATGCCGGTGCCGCCGCCGATCAGCAGCAGACGCCGCTTGGTGGTGGTCGGCCGCACGTCGAGCGCGCCCATCGACGGCCCGAGGCGCCAGACGTCACCCGGCCGGGTGTGGTTGACGATGCTGCCGCTGACCCAGCCGCCGGGCACCGCGCGCACGTGGAACGTGAGCTGCCCGTCGCCGCGCGGCGCGTTCGCCGGGGACAGGTACCGCCAGAACCGGGGCCGCTGCGGCACTTCGACGCTGACGTACCCGCCGGCGCGGTACGGCAGCAGCCCCTCGGTGCGCACCTTCACCAGCGCGACGTCGCGGGCGAGTTTCCGGTGCTCCAGCACGGTCGCCGACCACGCCGCCGGCCCGGTCTCCGCCTGCGCCGCCTCGCGCATGGTCTTGGAGATGAGCCCGTACGCCGAGGTCCACGCCGATTCGACCTCGTGCGTCCACTTCTCCTTGAGGAACCGCTTGAGCGCCGCGATCAGCGCCACGCCGACGGCGTCGTAGTGGCGGGAGACGACGGCGAACTTGCGGTGGTCGCGGCCCAGCTGGCCGAGGAAGGTGACCAGCTCGTCGGGCCGGTCGACCATCTGCACGACGTACACGAGCGCGCGCAGCAGCCTGCTCCGCTGGGTCGACATGGTGACCGGGAACAGGTCACGGCAATCGGGGGCGATCACGAACAACGCGCCGTAGAAGTACTGCGCCAGTTCGTCGGCTCTCGGCTCGACGGCCGCAAAACTTTCACGAATCAATCGCGCCAGTTCGCGACCTTCCACGGCCGAAACAGGAAGTGTCTCGGGCAGCGTGGAGATCTTCACGGATTCAGCATTCATCGGGAACGGTAATCTCCAGTCGTGCACAGGTAAAAGCGCCGTCCATGCGGCGTCGCTGTCGCGGTGCCGCCCCCGAGGGTTCCCGACTGTAGGCGCATTCCCGTGCAGATGCGCGTGATTCCGCGTGGTCCCGCTCGATCGGAGCAATTTGGACACACCGGGTCAACCCGATCTGGCACTGCGTAAAAACGATCAGTTCACGGTGAAATGTTCACCGGACAGGAGTATTGCCTTTCCGGTGTTACGGGAATCAGTCGATCGTGAACGGATCGTATTGGATCTGGTCCAGTGCGCTGCCCGCCACGAGCATGCGCGAGACCGTCGCGCGGATCATCGCCGGCGAGCCGGACACGAGGATGTCGTGGCCGGGCCAGGCGCCGTAGCGCGTGACGGCCTCGGCCAGCGTGCCCTGCTCGAACCCGGGGACGTCGCCGCCGCGCTCCACCACCGGCGAGATGGTGAGCCACGGGTTGATGGCCGCGAGCGCGCGCAGCTCTTCGAGGTCGTAGAGGTCCTCACGGGACGGTCCGCCGTAGAAGAGGTGCGTCTTCGGGTTCTCGCCCCAGAGCGCGAGGTGGTCGAGGATCGAGCGCAGCGGCGCCACGCCGGTGCCGCCGGCGATCATCAGCACGCCTCGTGACGCTTCGCGGTCGACCGTCAGCCGGCCGAGTGGCGGGCCGAGCCGCCAGACGTCGCCGGGCTGGGTGTGGCTGACGATGGCGCGGGAGACCCAGCCGCCGTCGACCGCGCGGACGTGGAACTCGATGCCGCCGTCCTCGCGCGGCGCGTTCGCCGGCGAAAGGTAGCGCCACAGCCGCGGCCGCTGCGGCACTTCGACGCTCATGTACTGGCCGGGGTGGTAGGGCACCGGCTGCTCCGGCCGCAGCCGGACGAGGGCGAGGTCCCAGGTCAGCCGCCGGTGCTCGACCACGGTGGCGTGCCACGACGGCGGGTTCTGGTCGGCCGCGGCGGCGTCCTGCATGGCCCGCGCGGCGATCGTGAAGGCCTCGGCCCACGCGCGTTCGACCTCCGGCGTCCACTCCCGGCCGAGGTGGTTCTTGAGCGACGCGAGCAGGGCCGTCCCGACGGCTTCGTAGTGCCGCGGCACCACGCCGAACTTGCGGTGGTCGCGCCCGAGCTGGCGCAGGAACGGCGCCAGGTCGTCGGGCCGGTCCACCATCTGCACGATGTGCACCAGCGCGCGGACCAGCCGGCCGCGCTGGATCTCCATGTTGATCGGGAAGAAGTCGCGCGTGGTGGGGGCCAGGGTGAACAGCATCCCGTAGAAGAACTGGGAGATGTCCGCGATGTACGGCTCGGACTTCGCCCAGCTGTCCCGGATGAGCTTGACCATCGCGGCGACGGCGGCGGGGGCTTCACGCGGGGCCGAAGACCTGGGGAGCGGGCTGACCGAGTCGGCGGTCATGAGGGGGTGTTCACGGGTCGGGGACCGCCTCCTGGGTCCATCGCCACTGCAGCCACCTCGTCACTCGAACGCGCCGCGCGCGCGGCCCGTCCGCAGGGTAGCCGCCGGGCGGCCTTTTGCCCGCATTGTTGCTCCGACCGGGTGTATTTCCGCCGGTGGGAGCGTGGGCGACCTCACCGATCGGATGGTTGCCCTGAGCAAGCGTCCGGCAATAAACTTGTATTGCACAACTAAGGGAGGTTCCGATGGGCTTCGACGACACCGACGACGACGTCCGGGTCGAGCTCATGCGCGAGCTGAAGACGGCTTCCCAGCTCCAGCACGCCTGGATCATGCAGGCCTGGCAGAGCGAGCCGGGACTGCACCCGGCGGCCGCGATGCTGCTCTCCGACCTGGCGAAGAACGGCGAGGCCCGGCCGTCCGAGCTGGCGAAACGCCGTTTCGTCGACCTCTCCGTGGTGAGCAGGCAGATCGCCCAGCTCTCCGCCGCCGGGCTGGTCGACCGCCGTCCCGCGCCCGAGGACGGCCGCGCGTCGCTGGTCAGCGTGTCGGAAAAGGGGCGGGCCGAGCTCGTCCGCTGGCGCGCCAACTACCTCGAGTTCATGGAAAAGGCGCTCGGCGGCTGGGACGACGAGCGCGTCACCGAGCTCACCGAGCGGCTCGCGGGGATGAACGAGGACCTCCGCCGCGCGCTCGGCAGCGCGGCCTGCGGGGCCGGCTCGACCAGGTGACGCAGGGCCGCCGCGGGGACACCCGCAGTGGCCTTTTGCCAGCCGTACTGTCTCCGTTCGGGCCTGACTTCGCGGTGTTCGGCCGGGTTAACTTCGGTAGGTGACGCGTAGCCGGGTCGCACTGCTGTGCGCGTTGGGGATCGACAACTTCGGCTCTGGTCTGTTCCTCCCGTTGGCGCTGGTCTACGTGACTCAGGTGGTCGGGGTGCCGCTCGCCGTGGCGGGCACGGCCGTCACCCTCGGCACCGTCGGCGGCCTCGTCGTGCCGCCGCTCGCCGGCCGGCTCGTCGACCGCATCGGGCCGCGGACGGTGGTGGTCGGGGCCCAGCTGCTGCAGGCCGCCGGGACGGGCGCCTACCTCATCGCCGGCGGCCCGGGCCCGGTGGTGGTCGCGGCGGTGCTGCTCGCGACCGGCCAGCAGTTGTTCTACAGCTCCCTGTTCGTGCTCATCGCCGACGTCGCGGGCGACGTCCAGAAGGATCGGCCGTTCGCCGAGGTGGGGATGGTGCGGGCCGGCTGCTTCGGCCTCGGCGGGCTCACCGCGGGCGCGCTCCTGACGTGGGCCGGCACGTCCGGGTACCGCATCGCGCTGGCCTTGGACGCGCTGACGTTCTTCGCGGCGGCGTTGATCCTGGTCTTCTTCGTCCGGCTGGCGCGCCCGGTGAAGCGGCCCGCCGAGCAGTCGGTCCGGGTGCTCCGGAACCGGCCCTACCTCGCGCTGATCCTGTTCAGCGGCCTCTTCGGGCTTTCGCTCGACTTCTTCCTGATCGGCATGCCGGTGTTCGTGCTCGACCGGCTGCACGGCCCGGTCTGGCTGCCCGGCGCGATCCTCGCCCTGCTGACCGTGCTGACCAGCGTCGGCGGCACGATCGCGCTGCGGCTCACCGCGCGGCTGACGCGGCTCGCCGCGATGCGCGCGGGTTCGGCGTTGTTCGCCGCGTGGTGCCTGGTCAGCCTCGGCGTGCTGCTGGTCCCCGACGGCTGGCAGGTCGTCTACCTGCTGGCGTCGACGCTCGTGTTCGCCGCCGGCGACCTGGTCTTCGGGCCGCGGTCGGGGGCGCTGGCCGAGGCCGCGGCACCTCCGGTCGCCCGCGGGCGTTATCTCGCTGCGTACCAGTACGCGTTCGCCGTGGCGCAGGTGATCGCGCCGGTCGTGGTCGCGTTGTTTTCGGTGGCCGACTGGTTACCCTGGGTGCTGGTCGGGGCGTGCGCCGGGCTCGCCGTGGCCGGGCTCGGGACACTGGGATCACGGCTGCCGGCAGGTGCCGTGGCACCAGGTCAGAGTTGAGCGGAACAGACTCAAGTTTTCGTGCGTTAAGGGTAGTGACGGGCCTCGGTCAGGCCTGTCACCAGTACTTTCGAGTTATCGAGCATGAGGTGAGGGATGGACGCTTTCAACCCGACCACGAAGACCCAGCAGGCGATCTCGTCGGCGGCGCAGGCGGCCACGATGGCGGGCAACCCCCACGTGTCGGCCGCGCATCTGCTGGGCGCCCTGCTGGCGCAGGGTGAGGGGCTGACCGCACCGCTGCTGACCGCGGTCGGGGCCGACCCGGAGGTGGTGCACAAGGAGCTGGAGCCGCTCATCGCGGCGCTGCCGTCGGCGACCGGCGCGACCGTGTCGAGCCCGCAGTTCGACACCCACGCCGTCAAGTCGCTGACGCGCGCCCAGAAGCTCGCCACCGAACTGGGCGACGAGTACGTCTCGACCGAGCACCTGCTCGTCGGGCTCGCGACCGAGGGCGGCCAGGTCGCCGACCTGCTCAAGCGCCACGGTGCGACGCCGGACGCGCTGCAGGAGGCGTTCGTCAAGGTCCGCGGCTCCGCCCGGATCACCAGCGAGGACCCGGAGAGCACGTTCAAGGCGCTGGAGAAGTACGGCGTCGACCTCACCGAGCGGGCCCGGCGCGGCGAGCTGGACCCGGTCATCGGCCGCGACACCGAGATCCGCCGCGTCGTGCAGGTGCTGTCGCGGCGCACCAAGAACAACCCGGTCCTGATCGGCGAGCCGGGCGTCGGCAAGACGGCCATCGTCGAAGGGCTGGCCCAGCGCATCGTCGCCGGGGACGTGCCCGAATCGCTGCGCGGCAAGCGCGTCGTCGCCCTCGACCTGGGGTCGATGGTGGCCGGCGCGAAGTTCCGCGGCGAGTTCGAGGAGCGGCTGAAGGCCGTGCTCAAGGAGATCACCGACTCCGCGGGCGAGGTCGTCACGTTCATCGACGAGCTGCACACGATCGTCGGCGCCGGCGCGACCGGCGAGGGCGCGATGGACGCGGGCAACATGATCAAGCCGATGCTCGCCCGCGGCGAGCTGCGGATGGTCGGCGCGACCACGCTCGACGAGTACCGCCAGCACATCGAGAAGGACGCCGCCCTGGAGCGGCGCTTCCAGCAGGTGCTCGTCGGCGAGCCGTCGCCCGAGGACACCATCGCGATCCTTCGCGGGCTGAAGGAGCGCTACGAGGTGCACCACGGTGTCCGGATCACGGACGCCGCGCTGGTCGCCGCCTCGACGTTGTCCGACCGCTACATCACCGCGCGCTTCCTGCCGGACAAGGCGATCGACCTGGTCGACGAAGCCGCGTCCAAGCTGCGCATGGAGATCGACTCGCGGCCGGTGGAGATCGACGAGGTCGAGCGCTCCGTCCGGCGCCTGGAGATCGAGGAGATGGCGCTCGCCAAGGAGAGCGACGCCGCCTCGAAGGAACGGCTCAACGCGTTGCGCGCCGAGCTGGCCGAGAAGCGCGAGTCGCTGACGGCGCTGACCGCCCGCTGGCAGAACGAGAAGGGCTCCATCGAGCGCGTCCGCGAGCTCAAGGAGCAGCTCGAGCAGCTGCGCGGCGAGTCCGAACGCGCCGAGCGCGACGGCGACCTCGGCAAGGCCGCCGAGCTGCGCTACGGCCGGATCCCGGCGCTGGAGAAGGAGTTCGAAGCGGCCACCGAGGCGAACGAGGCCAGCCGGCAGAACGTCATGCTCAAGGAAGAGGTCGGCGCTGACGACGTCGCGGACGTCGTCAGCGCGTGGACCGGCATCCCGGCGGGACGGCTGCTGGAGGGCGAGACCGGCAAGCTGCTGCGGATGGAGGAGGAGCTCGGCCGGCGCGTCATCGGGCAGGCCGAGGCCGTGCAGGTCGTCTCGGACGCGGTGCGCCGCAGCCGGGCCGGCGTCGCCGACCCCGACCGCCCGACCGGTTCGTTCCTGTTCCTCGGCCCGACCGGCGTCGGCAAGACCGAGCTGGCCAAGGCACTGGCGGAGTTCCTGTTCGACGACGAGCGCGCGATGCAGCGCATCGACATGAGCGAGTACGCCGAGAAGCACTCGGTGGCGCGCCTGGTCGGTGCCCCGCCGGGCTACGTCGGGTACGACCAGGGCGGCCAGCTGACCGAGGCCGTCCGGCGCCGGCCGTACTCGGTGGTGCTGCTCGACGAGGTCGAGAAGGCCCACCCGGACGTCTTCGACGTGCTGCTGCAGGTCCTCGACGACGGGCGGCTGACCGACGGCCAGGGCCGGACGGTGGACTTTCGGAACACCATCCTGATCCTGACGTCCAACCTCGGCTCGCAGGCCATCGCCGACCCGAACCTCGACGAGCGGCAGCGGCGGGACGCGGTGCTCTCGGTGGTGCAGCGGCAGTTCAAGCCGGAGTTCCTCAACCGGCTCGACGACATCGTCGTGTTCCACTCGCTCGGCACCGAGCAGCTGACGTCCATTGTGGACATCCAGGTGGCGCGGCTGGCCGCGCGGCTGGCGCAGCGCCGGCTCCACCTCGACGTCACGGACGGCGCCCGCGAGTGGCTCGCCCTCAACGGCTTCGACCCGATCTACGGCGCCCGCCCGCTGCGGCGGCTGGTCCAGTCGGCGATCGGCGACAAGCTGGCGAAGGAGCTGCTGTCGGGAGAGATCCGCGACGGCGACACGGTGCGCGTCGACATCCCGGAGCTGGAAGCCGGTGACTCGCTGACCGTCGAGCGCGTCTGAACCTCGTGAGTGGTCAGGGCGGTTCCAACCGCCCTGACCACTCACGAGGACGGGCGTCCACTGTAGAGATTTGTCGACTCGGCGCGGGGATTTGATCCGAATGGGCCCGGCGACACGGGTACCGGCCATCAGCTCTTCGGCCTAGCAGGCGATACCCTGCACGTCGTGGGTATTCCGGCGTGGATCTGGTTCGTCATCGCGGCCGTCGCCCTGGTGGCCGGCCTCGGGCTGCTCGCGGCCGACCGGGCGAAGGAGGGCTCGCGCAACCGCGAGCGCATGCGCTGGGCTCAGTTGCGCGGCTGGCAGTTCGTCGAGGAGGACGAACGGCTGCCGCAGCAGTGGTCCAACGGCGCGATCGGCTACTTCGGCGCGGACGCCGCCGTCAACGTCGTCGCGGGGTCGACCTTCACCTCCGACGGCCGCCGGCCCGTGTTCATCTTCGACATCGAGTCCGAGGGGCAGATCCCGGCCGTCGTCGTCGCCGTGCGCTGCAACAAGAAGCACCGGATCCCGATCGAGATGTGGCTGTCCAGCGTGCCCTTCCAGCGCGCCGACATGCCCGAGATGCTCGGCCCGATCGGCTCACGCTACGCCTTCGCGGACGACGCCGACGGTGCCCGCGCGGTGATCACCCAGGAGCTCGTCGACGCCGCGGACCAGCTCGGCGGCGACGTCGGCGTGGCCTGGCTCGAGGCCGAGTGGGTGCTCGCGAGCGTCGTCCCGACCGCCGGGCCCTCGCGGCTCGAGCGGCTGTTGCGCGACCTCGGCGAGATCGCGGACATCGTCGACCCGTTCGACGAGGACTACGACGCGGGCCGCCACCAGGCGAGTGCGCCCATCCCGACCCCGGGCTCGACCCCGCCCGCCACCCCGGCCGCCGGGACGCCGGTCCAGCAGCCGCCCGCCGAGCCGACGCAGCAGGACTAGGGGTTCAGCGGGCGGTCGAACAGGCTGCCCGAGAACGACGGGGTGAGGGTGCCCCGCACGGTGGCCGCCCCGCCCTGGACGTGGACCACGCGGTCGACGCCGAGGTCGCCGCTGATCGAGCCGGCCGAAAGGTCGTGCGACACCTTCACCAGGCCGCCGGCCGGGCCGAGCTGACCGCCCACCTCGTGCTGCTGGCCGAGGTCGAGGTCGCCGGCGAACTGCCCGCTCGCGTGCTGCTCCGACGACGTGCCGACGGCGCCGAGCCGGCCGAGGTCGACGGCCTGCCCGGACGAGCGGCGCACGGCGAGCCCGCCGGTGAGGTCGCCGGCGAACCGCCCGGTGGGGCTCAGCCCGGTGTCGACCTGCTCGGCGTGCTCGCTCAGCACGTCGACGCCGTTGCCCAGCAGGACGCCGTGGTGCGCGCTGTCGCTCGTGCCGAGCCGCGCGGGCGCGGGCGAGCCGGCCAGGCGCTGCTCGTCGCCGGCGGTCACGACGGCCTGGCCGATCCCGACGTCCTGGCGGCCGGCCCGGCTCGCGAAGGCACCGGACGAACCGGCGCCCGCGGCCTCCCCGACGTCGGCGAGGAACCGGGCTTCGCCGACCCGCTTGCCGAAGACGTCGCGGCGGCCCGCGGTGAGGCCGTCGCCGTCGAGCTGCCCGGCGTGCTGGTGGTCGACGGGCAACGAGATGCCGTTCAGCGGCAGGGTGACGTCGGTGGGGCTCGCCAAGGCGGCGGCGGGGGCCGCGAAGAGCAGTGCGACGGGCGCCGCACCGGCGGCGACTTTGGGCAGGTAGCCGCTTTTCCGCTTGCTGTGCTTACCCATGCGCCGGACCATACTTCCCCGTCGGCTCGAACGCATGTCTGCCCGTGACCAGCGGGTATGTTCACCCACATGACCACCACCGCTCTCATAACCGGTGCCACGGCGGGCATTGGCGCGCAGTTCGCGCGCACGCTCGCCGCCGAGAAGTACGACCTGGTGCTCGTCGCCCGCGACACCGCGCGGCTGGAGGCGTACGCCGCTGAGCTGCGGGAAAAGCACGGGGTCGCCGTCGAAGTGCTCGCCGCCGATCTGTCCGAAGTGGACGGACGGGCCGCGGTCGAGGAGCGGCTCGCCGCCGGGCCGGTCGACCTGCTGGTGAACAACGCCGGGTTCGGCCTGAACGGCGACTTCTGGACCATCCCGCCGGACGCGCTGCAGCGCCAGCTCGACGTCAACGTCACCGCCGTGCTGCGGCTGACGCGGGCGGTGCTGCCCGGCATGATCGAGCGCGGCCGCGGGGAAATCATCCAGGTCAGCAGCGTCGCCGGGTTCTTCAGCGGCCGCGGTTCGACCTACACGGCCAGCAAGAACTGGGTCACGTCGTTCACCGAAGGCATCGCCGCGTCGCTGCCCAAGGGCGTCCGGATGATGGCGCTCTGCCCGGGCTTCACGGCGACGGAGTTCCACGAGCGGGCGGGGATCGGCAAACCCGGCCCGAAAATCGCCTGGCTGGGTGTCGAACAGGTGGTCGGCGAGGCGCTCGCGGACCTGCGCCGCGGCAAGGTGATCTCGGTGCCGAGCCTGCAGTACAAGGCCGTCGTCGCGATCGGCGGCCTGTTGCCCCGCGCGGTGCTGCGACGGATCAGCGGCGGTCGCGGCCGCACCTGAGACGTCACTTTCCCCAGGAAAGCTCCGACGGAGCTTTCCTGGGGAAAGTGACGCGGTAGGGCTGCCCCCACCTCGAAGACGCACGTTCGCACCAGGGTGGTCCGGGGGCTGCCTCACTAGCGTTTTTCCCATGACGACTGAGGCGGTTCGGCTCGAGGCCGTGCGCAAGGAGTACGGCGGTGTGGTCGCGCTGGACGGGGTCTCGATCTCCTTCCCGCGTGGCGGTTTCACGGCGGTGATGGGCCCGTCCGGTTCGGGCAAGAGCACGTTCCTGCACTGCGCGGCGGGCCTCGACCGGCCGACGTCGGGCCGCGTCGTGCTCGACGGCCAGGACCTCGACGGCAAGAGCGAGACCTTCCTGACGAAGCTGCGGCGCGACCGCGTCGGGTTCGTCTTCCAGGCGTTCAACCTGCTGCCGGCGCTGACCGTCGAGCAGAACGTCGTGCTGCCGCTGCAGCTGGCCGGGAAGCGCCCGGACAAGCGCCTGGTGGCGCGGATCCTCACGCACGTCGGCCTCGACGGGCGCCGCAAGCACCTGCCCGGCCAGCTCTCCGGCGGCCAGGCGCAGCGGGTCGCGATCGCGCGCGCCCTGGTCACCGACCCCGCCGTGCTGTTCGCCGACGAACCGACCGGCGCGCTCGACACCCGCACCGCCGCCGACGTGCTCGGCCTGCTGCGCGAGTCCGTCCGGTCGTCGGGCCAGACGGTGATCATGGTGACGCACGACCCCGTCGCCGCGTCCTACGCCGACGAGGTCGTGTTCCTGGCCGACGGCTCGATCGCCGGGCGGCTCGCACGCCCGACCGCGGAAGCCGTCGCCGAGCGGATGACCCACCTGGGTGCCTGGGACCGGCTGGCGGTGCGGGCCTGATGTTCTCCCTCGCGATGCGGACGCTGCGCCTGCGCAAGGGCGGCTTCCTGGCGACGTTCGTCGCCGTGTTCTTCGGCGCGCTGATCGTCTCGGCGTGCGGTGGCCTGATGGAGTCGGGCATCCGGTCCGAGACGCCGGTGCAGCGCCTGGCCGCGGCGCCGATCGTCGTCGGCGGGCAGCAGACGCTGAAGCTGCCCGAGGACGACCCGGCGACCCTCGACCCGGAGGACAAGCACAAGTTCGAGAACGCGACCCTGCCCGAGCGCGTCCGCCTCGACGCCTCCTTGGCCGGCCGCCTGCGCGCGGTCCCCGGCGTCACGGACGTCGTCGGCGAGCTCAGCTTCCCGGCGCAGATCGGCAGCGCGAGCGCGTTCGGGCACGCCTGGGATTCCGCCGTGCTGACGCCGTACGCGCTCAGCGGTCAGCCGCCGCGGCCCGGTGAAGTCGTCGTCGACGCCGGGCTCGGGCTCGCCGTCGGGGACACGCTGCCCGTCGCGGCGCACGGGGTCGTCGGCCAGTACCGCGTGTCCGGGATCGCCCAGGCACCGGAGACCATGCGCGACTCCGCGGTGTTCTTCTCGCCCTCGGACGCTTCGAGGCTCTCGGGACACCCCGGGACCTTCGACACCATCGGCGTCTTCGGCGGCGACGTCGCCGCGGTGACGGCGGTGGTCGGGGACGCGGGGGTCGTGGCGACCGGCGCCGATCGCGGTGCCCTGGAGTTCCCCGAGGTGAACAAGAGCGGCGAGGACCTGATCGTGCTGGCCGCCGTCTCGGGCGGGCTGTCGGCGATGGTCATGGTGTTCGTCGTCGCGGGCACGCTCACGCTCTCGACCCAGCAGCGCCAGCGCGAACTCGCGTTGCTGCGGGCGATCGGCACGACCCCACGCCAGCTGCGGCGGATGGTGCTCGGCGAGGCGCTCGTCGTCGGCCTGCTCGCGGTCGCCGCCGCGGTCGTGCTCGGCCCGGTGCTCGGGCAGTGGCTGTTCGACCAGCTCGCCGCCAACCACGTCGTCCCCGACGTGCTGCGGTTCGAGCAGGGCTGGCTGCCGGCGACGGTCGCCGCGGGCGCGTCGCTGCTGGCCGTCGTGGCCGCGTCCTTCGTGGCCGGACGGCGGGCGTCGAAGGTGCGCCCGACCGAGGCGCTCGCCGAAGCCGCCGTCGAACGCCGCTGGCTGACGCCGATCCGGCTGATCACCGCGCTCCTCTGCTTCGCCGGCGGGACGGCGCTGGCCATCGTCACGGTCGCCGTGATGACCGGTCCGGTCGCGGCCAGCACGGCGGGCCCGGCGGTGATGCTGTGGGCGTTCGGCCTCGCGGCGATCAGCCCCGGCGTGACGAAGCTGACAGCGTCGCTGCTGCGCTGGCCGGTGCAGGCGGTCACCGGCGTCACCGGCAGGATCGCGCTGCTCAACACCCGGGTCGGCGCGGTGCGCGCGGCGGGCGCGGTCACCCCGATCATGCTCGCGGTCGGCATCGCGACCGCCAACATCTACCTGCAGACCACCCAGGAAGCCGTCTCGAACCAGGCGTACACCGAGGATCTGCGCGCGGACGCGGTCGTCGGCGCGCCGGGCGGGCTCGACCCGGCGGTGCTGGGGCGGGTGCGCTCCACCCCGGGTGTCGCGGGCGCGTCGGAGTACGTGACGAGCGCGGTGTTCATCGAGAAGCCGTTCGAGTCGAACCAGGACGACGACGGCTGGCCCGCGCTCGGCGTCAGCGAGCTGACCGGGAACGCCGTCGAGGTGCCCGCGACGCTCGGCCGCCAGGTCGGCGACACGCTGTCGCTGCGCCTCGGCGACGGTGCCCGGGTGGACGTGCGGGTGGCCGCCGTCGTGAGCCAGCGCGCCGGGTTCGAGAAGCTCGTGCTGCCCGCCGGGCTGCTGGCGCCGCACACCACGCTCGGGCTCGCGCCCCAGCTGCTGGTCCGCGCCGCCGACGGCGTCGACACGGCGACGCTGACTTCACGCCTTCGCGAGGCGACGGCCGGGTTGCCGGTGTCCGTCGGGGACCGGGACGCGCTGATCGCGGCGCACGCGAAGGGCAACGAAGTCGGCGCCTGGGTCAACTACCTGCTCGTCGGGATGATCATCGCGTACACGGTGATTTCGGTGGTGAACACGCTGGTGATGGCCACGGCCAAGCGGCGCCGCGAGTTCGGGCTGCAGCGGCTGAGCGGGTTCACCCGCGGCCAGGTGCTGCGGATGGCGGGCGTCGAAGGCGGGCTGATCGCCACCATCGCCGTGCTGCTCGGCACGGCCACCGCGGCCGGCGCGATCGTGCCGTTCTGCCTCGTCGTGACCGGCTCGGTGCTGCCGGCCGGACCGCTCGCGGTCTACCTGGTGGTGCTCGCGATCGCCGTCGTGCTCGCGCTCGTCGCGATCCTCGTCCCGGCCTGGGCGGCGACGCGCGGGCGTGCGGTCGACGCCACATCGATCGGGGAGTGAGAACGGGCGTGTGTAAGACTCTCGGCCGTGGCGAACCCCGGGTTGGATCAAGCGGCGAAACTCGAACTGGCCAGGCTGGTCACCGATCTTTCCGTGGTGCACGGAAAAGTGACCCTGGCGTCCGGCAAGGAAGCCGACTACTACATCGATCTCCGGCGGGCGACGCTGCACCACGCGGCCGCGCCGCTGATCGGCAAGCTCCTGCGCCAGCTGACGGCGGACTGGGACTACGTGGCGGCCGGCGGCCTGACCCTCGGCGCCGACCCGGTCGCGCTGGCGATGCTGCACTCCGCGGCCACCGACGGCGTCGTGCTGGACGCGTTCGTGGTCCGGAAGTCCGTCAAGGAACACGGCATGCAGCGGCGCATCGAGGGCATGGAGGTCCGCGGCCAGCGCGTGCTGGCGGTCGAGGACACCTCCACGACCGGCGGTAGCGTGCTCGAAGCCGTCGCGGCCCTGCGTGAAGCGGGCGCGACCGTGATCGGCGTGGTGACGGTGGTCGACCGCGACACCGGCGCGCGCGAGGCCATCGAGAAGGAAGGCCTCGAGTACCGGTACATCCTCGGGCTCGACGACCTCGGCCTCGAGTGACCGACCGGGGCCGCCGCGGCGGCCCCGGTCCCGGCTCACTTCTTGAACAGGTCCTTGGCGGCGTCCTTCACGTTCTCGACGGCGCCCTTGAGCCCGGCCTTCGCCTGGTCGGCCTGGCCCTCGGCCTGCAGCTGCTCGTTCCCGGTGGCGTCACCGGCCGCTTCCTTGGCCTTGCCGCCCAGTTCCTCGGCCTTGTTGCCGATCTTGTCGCCCAACGACATCGGGCACCTCCTCCTGCGGTGGCACCCCGGCGGGGCGCCCTGTGCCGTGAAGACCACCGGGGCGCGTGATCGTCACGGATTCGCCCCGGTGACCCACGTCACCGACAATCAGTGCGTGACGTTTTCCGCTCGCCGGTGTCCTCCTCCCGAGAGGAGGTGCCGTGACGACCGCCGCCACACCGCTTGACGACGCGACCCTCGTCGGCCGCGCGCGAGATGGCGACGTGCGGGCGTACGAGCAGCTCGTGCTGCGCTACCAGGGCCCGATGTTCCGGCTCGCCGTGAAGATGCTCGCGCACCGCGGGGACGCCGAAGACGTCGTGCAGGAGGTCTTCCTCAACGCCTGGCGCAAGCTCGGCCAGCTCGGCGAGGACGCCGCGTTCGTCGGCTGGCTCTACCGGGCCACCACGAACCGCTGCCTCAACGCGATCCGCGCGCGCCGGCCCCAGGCCGACGTCGACCTGGACGCCGCCGAGTCGCCGCGGACCGATCTGCAGCCGGAGCGGGCCGCCCAGGTGAGCGGGCAGCTGGCGGCGTTGAACGCGGCACTGGCGGAGCTGACGCCCGAACAGAGAGCATGCTGGCTGCTGCGCGAAGTGCACGGCCGGTCCTACGAAGAGATCGGCGAAGTCGTCGGCGCGAACGCGACTGCGGTCCGCGGCCGGATCGCGCGGGCCAGGGCCCAGCTGGCGGAGGTGATGAAGCCATGGCGATGACGGACTACGAGCTGCCCTGCGAACGCGACGTGGAGCAGGTGTGGAACCGGCTCGACGCGGTCGGCGCCGGGCTGGCCGACGAACACGAACTGACCTGCCCGCACTGCCGGGTCGCGCGCGAGAGCCTGCTGGCCCTGCGCGAAGCCACCACGGAACTGGTGGCCGAGGACGACGTGCCGTCGCCGGACCTGTTCGGCCGGATCATGTCGGCCGTGCGGGCCGAGGTGCGGCGCGACCGGATGGTGCGGCTGCCGACCCCGGAACCCGGGTTCGTCGAGGTCAGCGAGCAGGCGGTGGCGGCGGTGCTGCGGTACGCGGCCGACACGGTCGACGGCGTCCGGGCGCGGCGCTGCCGCGTGCGCACCGGCGCCGACGGGGTGGTCGAAGTCGACCTCACCCTCGCGGTGAGTCTCCGGAACGCCACGGGCGGTGAAGCGTTGGCGAAGGTGCGGGAGCGGGTGACCGCGGCGGCCGCGGCCCGGGTGGGCCTGACGCTGGCGAAGCTCGACCTGCTCGTGGACGACATCTTCGAGGAAGACACCGTCGAGGAAGACACGGTCGGGGAGCCAGGGGAATGAGCGTTGACTACGTGGTCGCCGATCCGGTGATCGCGAGCGTGGCGGCACGGGCGGCGATCGCCACGCCGGGGGTGGTGCGTCTCGAGCCGGGCCTGCGCGGTCTGGTGACGGCGTGGACGCGCGCGGCGCGCCAGCGCTGGAAGGGGCTCGACCCGGCGCCGGCGGACGGCGTCCGGGTCCGCACCGCGGACGGCCGGGTGACGGTCCACGTCGACCTGGTCACCGCGGGGGCGGACCAGGCGGCGGCGGTCGGCCGTGCGGTCCAGCGCTCGGTGACCCGGTTCGTCGCCGAGCAGACCGGTTTGGTCGTCGACGAGGTGTCGGTGTCCATCATGGACATCGAGCCGGCGTCCCGGTGACCGCGGACGAAGCCGTCGAGAAGATCGTCGGCGCGCTGAAGGAGATCGACGGCCTCCGCCCGGCGACGCCGGTTTCCCCGGGGACGACGTGGTTGCCGGTCGACTGGGAAGGCATGGCCGTCGACCTTTCGGCCGACGTCGTCCAGATCCGCCTGATCGCGACCCGGCTGCCGATCCCCCCGCTGCTGGACCGCGCGGCGGAGCTCGTGCGCCCGGTGCTGGCGGGGACGGAATGGGAGGGAGCGCGTCTGCGGCTGGTCGTCACCGACCTCGACGGCGCCGCGTTCGCCGGAGACCCACGTCACACGAAAGGGTAAGTGACGATCTCCCCTCCGCTGGGTCCTTACCTACGAACCAGGCGAAAAGCCTTGAGGCAGAGGACATCCAGGGAGGACCCCATGACCGCGACGGCCGAGAAGAACACCGTGGCCACCACCGCCACCACCGAGAGCGCCCTCGTCACCAAGCAGGGCACCACCACCATCGCCGACACCGTCGTCCAGAAGATCGCCGGGCTCGCCGCCCGCGAGGTCACCGGCGTGTACGACCTCGGCGGCGGCGCGGCCCGCGCGCTGAGCGCCATCCGCGACCGCATCCCGGGCGCCTCCGCGAGTGTCGGCCAAGGCGTGACGGTCGAGGTCGGCGAAAAGCAGGCGGCGGTCGACCTGCAGCTCCTGGTCGAGTACGGCGTCGCGATCGCCGACCTCGCGCGGGCGGTGCGCCGCAACGTGATCACCGCGATCGAGCAGATGACCGGGCTCGAGGTCGTCGAGGTGAACATCAACGTCAACGACGTCCACCTGCCCGGTGACGACGACGAGCCGGTCGCCTCGGACCGGGTGCGCTGACGATGAACGCGACACTGCTCGGCCTGTTGTACGGACTGGCGCTGGGTTTCGCCGCCGCGTTCGGCGGCTTCGGCGCGTTCGTGGCGGTGTTCGTCCTCGGCGGGCTCGGCCTGCTGGCCGGGCGCTGGCTCGACGGCAAGCTCGACCTGTCCGCCCTCGTGGGCGCCGCGCGCGATCGGAGGTAGCTCGTGGAACGCGGAGTGACCACCGTGGCCCCGCGGGCGGTGCGGCGCATCGCCGCGCACGCCGCCCGCGAGGTGGACGGCGTCGGCGGCGACGTGACCGCCGAGGCCACTGTGGACGCAGAATCGACCACTTTGGACATCCGGCTGCCCCTGGCGTACCCGGCCCCGATCACGGCTACGGCCGAGGCGGTCCGGGCGCACCTGCTCGGCCGGACGGCGGAACTGACCGGCCTGACCACGAGGCGCGTGGACATCACGGCCGAGCCGGCCCGGCCCGAGCAGCCGAAGCGGCGGGTCCGGTGAGGCGCCCGCGGCGGAGCGTGCCGGCAGTGCTGACGGCGCTGGTCGTGCTCGCGGCGTGCGCGCTGGTCGTGACGGCGCTGGTGCAGCGCCTGCTCGGCGAGCGGCCGGTGCTGTCGTTCGAGGCGATCGCCGGCCGGGTGCACGAAACGACGTGGAACGAACTGCCCGTGCTCGTCGGGGGCGGGGCAGCGGTTCTGGTCGGGTTCGTGCTCCTGGCGGCGGCGGTCCTGCGGGGGCGCCCGGTGGTCCTGGCGCTCTCGCCGGCCGCCGGGGTGGAGGCGGGCACGACCCGCCACGGCCTGCGGACGTCGCTGCGCGCGACGGCCGCGGGCGTGGACGGGGTGGCGACGGCCGCGCTGAAGCTGGGGCGGCGGAAGGTGAGGGCGAAGGTGCGGACGAACCGGACGAACACGGAAGGCCTGGCCGCCGCGGTGGAGACAGCGGTCTCGCGGCGGTTGGAGCAGGTGGGCCTGGCGGAGCCGCCGAGGGTCCGGGTCCGGGTGCGAGGAGGAGCGCGATGAACCAGCCCACCCGCTCGGGAGTCCGGGGAGGCGAGCGATGAACCGGCCCGCGGCCCTCAACCGCACTCTGCTCGCCCTCATCGGGCTCGTCCTCCTCGCGGCCGGCGGGTTCGCCGTCGCCACGTACTTCGGGCGCCTTCACCTCCTCGACCCCGCCGCGCCCCTCGTGCCCGGCGCCGCACCGCCGCCCACCTGGGTGTTCTGGGTCGCGATCGCCGTTGCCGTGCTGCTCGGCCTCCTCTGCCTCCGGTGGCTGGCCGCGCAGGCGTTCCGGCGGCCGAAGAGCGTCGCGTGGCGGAGTGAAGCCGACACCGGCGCCCTCGTGCTCGACTCCGGTACCGCCGCCGGCCCCGTCGCCGCCGACGTCGAGGAGTACGACGGCGTCCGGGCCGCCTCCGCCTGGCTCTCCGGGCCCCGCGACGCTCCCGAGCTCGCCCTGGTCGTCACCACCGACCGGGACGCCGACGCCACCGCCATCCGGGAACGCATCACCGACCACGCCGTCCCGCGGCTCAAGCAGGCCCTCGAAGTCGAGGACCTGCCCGTGCGGCTGGAAATTCGGCTGACGGCGAAATCCGGAGCGCGGGCGCGCTGACCCGGGCGTACCGTCGGACGCATGGAGGAGGACGACCCGCCGCCGCAGCCGGACTGGACCAAGCCCGATCGGGAAAAGCCGAACCAGTACCCGCGCGAGGAGCCGACCAAGTACCCCGCGAAGCGCCCGCCGGAATTCCCACCGGGCGTAACGCCTCCGTCACCGCCCAGGTGAACGGGTTGCTCCGGTGGGTTAAACATCACACAGCGGGGCACTCTTCAGGGCGGCCGAACTCGATCAGCGGAGTAAAGTCGCTGGTAGGGGGTTCGGTGAAGGGGGCTGGTGATGGCGAAGTTCCTGGCCGACGTGACGGTCGCGGTCCACCTGCTGGCCTTGGTGCTGATCGGTTTCGGCGGCTTCGTCGCCTGGCGCTGGCCGAAGCTCATCTTCGTCCACCTGCTCGGCGTGACCTGGGGCGTCCTGGTGAACGTCGCGCCGGTGCCGTGCCCGTTCACCGCGCTCGAGAACTACTTCCGCCACCAGCAGGGCCTCGGTGACCTGCCCGGCGGGTTCAACGCGTACTACCTGTACGACACCGTCTTCCCGCGGGCCTGGCTGCCGGCGATCGGCATCGTCGCGGTCGCGGTGGTCGTCTACTCCTACGTCGGCGTCTACCACCGCTGGCGCGACCGCGAGCACGCCGGGGAAACCCACGCGCGCCCGGTCCACCTGGGCTGAGCGACAATCTCGGGGTGACCACTTCCCCCGACGCCGGACCCACCGAGTGGGTGAGCCGCGAAGAGGTCGGCGTCGGCCCGTGGTCCGGCGACTGGCCCACCGACGAGCGCTACGACCCGGAACTGCTGCGTGAAGGCGACCGCCGCAACGTCGTCGACGCCTACCGGTACTGGCGCCGCGAGGCGATCGTGTCCGATGTGGACCGGCGGCGGCACCCCTTCCACGTCGCCATCGAGAACTTCCAGCACGACCACAACATCGGCACCGTCGTCCGCACGGCCAACGCCTTCGCCGCGGCCGAGGTGCACATCGTCGGACGGCGGCGCTGGAACCGGCGCGGCGCCATGGTGACCGACCGCTACCAGCACCTCCGCCACCACGACGAGGTCACCGGGCTCGTGACGTACGCCGCCGAGCACGGCCTGGCCGTCGTCGCGGTGGACAACACGCCGGGGTCGCAGCCCGTCGAGACGGCCGACATCCCGCGCGAGTGCGTGCTGCTCTTCGGTCAGGAAGGCCCCGGGCTGTCCGAGCCGGCGCAGGAAGCCGCGTCACTGGTCGTGTCGATCGCCCAGTTCGGCACCACCCGGTCGATCAACGCGGGCGTCGCGGCCGGGATCGTCATGCACGCCTGGGTCCGCCGGCACGCCGACCTGAGCACGGCCTGGTAGTTACAGCCCCCAGCCCCAGCGCAGCTGCACGACGCCGGACGCGTTGTTCGTCGCGAGGCCACCGCCGCTCTGCCGGGTGATCGAATAGGTGTCGCCCGAGCGCAGGCCCGGCCAGTAGACGACGCCCAGCTGCCGCGCCCGCGCCAAGTCCGTGGTGGCGGCGAAGTACGCGGTGAAGGTGTTGCCGTCCTGGTGGCCCGCCGAGTAGTCGAGCCTGGTCGTCATCGGCGCGCCCGCCTCGTCGATCACGGTCCGGGACGAGTACGCGCCGAGCCGGTTGCTCAGGTTCGCCGTCCACGCCGAGCGCGTGGTGTCCGAGGCCCAGAAGCCGTAGAAGTGCAGCGACAGCAGCGTTCCGCTCAACGCGCTCGCCGCGCCGACCCCGGTGACGTTGTCGTTGTAGCCGGTGCCGCTGATCAGGACCCGGCCGCGGGGGACGGCCGAGTGCCGGGAAAGCCACGTCGAGCAGAGCGAAACCCAGGCGCTGAGGCTGTAGCCGAACGGCTCGTTCATCGGCTCGAAGTAGACGGCGCTGGTGCCGCCGTAGTCGGCGGTGACGCGGTCCCACATGGTGTTCCACGCGGTCACGTCGTCGACGAAACCGTCCTTGTTCGCTTCCCAGTAGCCGAAGACGACCTTCATGCCGTGCGCCAGCGCGGAATCGGCCGCTCCCTTGTAGCGCGCCCACCAGTCCGAGTTCACGCTCTGCGGGTTGATCGGCAGCCGCACGGTGTTCGCGCCGAGCTGCTGCTGGAAGCCGGTGAGGATGCCGTCCGCCTTTGTGCGGACGGTGTCGTAGCTGTCGCCGGCGGTGAGGCCGGTCGGGATGACCCAGCCGTCGACGTAGTTGTCGCGGCGTCCGCCCAGTTCACGCCGCGGAAGGCGTTCGTGGCAGCGGCCGCTTGGGGGACCGTGAGCAGGGCGGCGGCGAGGATCGCGATCATGACGGCGTGCAGACGACGGGTCATGCCGGCGCGACCTCCACCGGGATGCCGTTCAGCACCGACGTCCCGGACGGCACGTCGAGCAGCGTTTCGTCGGCGACCAGGTTGGAGTTGACGCCCGGATTCGCGCGCGCGACCCGCGTCCGCGCGCCCTCGACGTCGTGGCCCCAGCCGTGCGGGATGCTGATCACGCCCGGGCGGACCTCGTCGGTGATTTCGACCGGCACTTCGAGCTTGCCGGCGCGGGACGTCACCGCCGCGAGGCCGCCGTCGGTGAGGCCGAGGCGGGCCGCATCGGCGGGGTGGACCTGCACGGTGCAGCGGTTGCCGCCGCGGACCAGCGGTTCGAGGTTGTGCATCCACGAGTTGTTCGAGCTCAGGTGCCGCCGTCCGATCAGCACCAGGCCGTCGTCCAGTGGCTTCGCCAGCTCGGCGCGCAGGCGCGGGACGTCGGCGACGATCGGTTCCGGCGCCAGCTCGATCCGGCCGGACGCGGTGCACAGCACCTCCGGGATCCGCGGCTCCAGCGGTCCGAAGTCCATGCCGTGCGGCGCCGCTTCGAGGTCGGCCAGCGTGACGTCGTAGGGGCCGGCGCGCAGCATCAGGTCGACCAGCCGGGCGGGGCCGGTGCGGTCGTGGGTGACTTCGAGCTTGGCGCGGCGGGCGACGTCGGCGGCGACGAAGTCGTCGAGCGCGGCGACGTCCGCCTCGGGGCCCTGACCGGTGACGATGCCGGTGAGCCGCAGCATCGTCTCCCACTCCTGGGGCAGCGCCGAGGGCAGCGTCGCCGGCGTCCAGTTGGCGACGTTGCGCACCGACAGCTGGTAGAAGGCCAGGTCGAAGTGCGGGCGTTCGAGGGGGGACGGGCCGGGCAGGATGACGTCGGCCTGGCGTGACGTCTCGTTGAGGTAGACGTCGACGGAGATCATGAAGTCGAGGCTTTCGAGCGCGCTTGCGAGCCGCCCGGCGTTCGGCGTGCTCAGGCACGGGTTGCCGCTGACCGTGATCAGCGCGCGGACCTGGCCCTCGCCGGGGGTTTCGATCTCGTCGGCGAGCGTGGCGACCGGCAGTTCGCCGACGACCTCGGGGTACCCGCGCACGCGGCTGCGCCAGCGCCCGACGGCGAACGGCCGCCGGTTCCCGGTCGGCTGGCAGGCGGCCAGCGGGAACATCGCGCCGCCGGGCTCGTCGAGGTTGCCGGTGAGGACGTTGAGGACGTCGACCAGCCAGCTCGCGACGGTGCCGAAGGCCTGCGTCGTGGTGCCGATCCGGCCGTAGACCACGGCGTTCTCGGCGTCGGCCAGCTCTCGCGCGAGCCTGCGGATCTCGTCGGCGTCGATGCCGGTGCGCGGGGCGACGGCATCGGGGGTGAACGGCCGGGCCAGCTCGCGGACGTCGTCAAGGCCGTTGAGGTGTGCTTCGAGCTTTCGCGGCCGGACCCGGTTCTCCGCGAAGAGCACGTTGACCAGCGCGAACAGCAGCAACGCGTCGGTGCCGGGGCGGATCGCGTGGTGCTCGTCGGCGAACGCGGCGGTGCGCGTGCGCCGCGGATCGACGACGACGATCTTGCCGCCGCGCGCCCGGATCCCGCGCAGCCGCCCGCGGACGTCCGGCGCGGTCATCAGGCTGCCGTTCGAGACCAGCGGGTTGGCGCCGAGGATCAGCAGGTGCTTCGTGCGGTCGAGGTCGGGCACGGGGATGGCGAGCGGATCGCCGAACATGGTGCCGGCGGAGTAGTGCTTCGGCATCTGGTCGACCGACGTCGCGCTGTAGAAGTTCTTGGTGCCCAGCGCTTTGTAGAGCACGCGGCCGTAGAGCGTCAGCGCGATGTTGTGCACGCCGGGGTTGCCCGCGTACACGGCGACGGCGTCCCGGCCGTGCTCCTCGAGGATCGGCGGGAGCCGCCGGGCGATCTCGTCGTAGGCCTCCTGCCAGCTGACTTCGACGAATTCGCCGTCGCGCTTGAGCAGCGGCGCGGTCAGCCGGTCGGGGTCGTGGTGCAGCGCGCCGAGTGAGGCGCCCTTGGGACAGATGTAGCCCTTCGAGAAGACGTCCAGCTCGTCCCCCCGCACGCGGGTGACCTGCCGGTTCGCGTCGAGCGTGACATCGAGGCCGCAGGTGGCTTCGCACAGCGGGCAGGTGACGTGAGCGGTCGTCATGGCCACTCAACATACCGAGCGGTATGTGGAGTGGCAAGGCACGATTGCGACATGGACGTTTCGGCCGCCGAACGCGCGGTGACAGCGCGCCACCTGAGCCGGGTGTGGGGCCTGCCCGGCACGGCCCTCGGCCGCAGCGGCTGGCCACCCGCGTTCGGCCAGCGGCTGCACTGGCATTGGAACTACTGGTGGCAGGCCCACCTGCTGGACACCCTCGTCGACGCGCAGCTGCGGGCACCTGCGCCGGAGCGGCTGGCCCGGATCCGCGCGTTCGTCCGTTCGGTGCGGCTGCGCAACTTCGGCCGGTGGACCAACGACTACTACGACGACATCGCGTGGCTCGGCCTCGCACTGCAACGGGTGGCCCCGCTGGGCATCGAGGTGGGCCCGGCCCTGGCGGCGATCGACACGCAGCTGCTGTCGGGCTGGACAGCGGCGGCCGGCGGCGGGATCTGGTGGCGCCGCGGCGACGACTTCAAGAACGCCCCCGCGAACGGCCCAGCGGCGATCTTCCACGCGCGGTCGGGCAATCCTGCCCGTGCCGGCGCGATGCTCGACTGGCTTTCGTCCACTTTGGTCGATCCGGCCACGGGCTTGGTGTGGGACGGGATCCGGGCGGACACGGGTGAGCTGGTCAAGCACATCTTCACGTACTGCCAAGGGGTTTACCTCGGGGCTTGCCTGGAGCTGTCCTCAATGGACAATGCGGCGCGGACGGTCCGGGCGGTGGCCGAGCACTGCGCCCCCGGCGGCGTGATCCGCGGCCAGGGCGGCGGCGACGGCGGGTTGTTCGCGGCGATCCTGGCGCGGTACCTGGCGTTGGCGGCCCGGTCGTTGCCGGGCCCGGAGGCCGCGACGGCACGGTCGTTGGTGCTGACGTCGGCGGAGGCGTGCTGGTCGGGGGCTTACGACGCACCGGAGGGTCGGGTGTTCAGCGCGTACTGGGACCGCCCGACGCTATGGCCCCTGCCTGAGGACGCGCCCGAGCGCGACATGTCGGTCCAGGTGGGCGGCTGGATGCTGCTGGAGGCCGCGGCGACGCTCTGACCGGTTTAAACGCTGGAGGTCGACTCGCCGCCCGGGTATGCCGGCGTTCGACAAAGTCTTCTGTCTCCGGGGCTGGTCATCTTGGTGTGGCTCAGTTACCGGTACGACCGGCCCATCCTGGTCAAGATCGGCAGGGTCGTGGTCAAGGCGCCGAGGCGCAGCGACTCGGCGCTGGACACCTCGGCGGACTCGGATCGGCCGGCCGGACCGCGCCCGTGAATCAGCAGCCGCAGGAAGCGCCGTGCAGGAACCTCGGGGTCAGCCACACCGACTCCGGGGGCCGGTCCGGGTCCGCCATCCTCGACATCAGCAGCTGCACCGCGCGGCGGGCCATGTCCGACACCGGCTGCGCCAGCGTCGTCACCGCCGGGCTCACGCGGCGGGCCCAGTCCATGTCGCCGTACCCCACCACCGCCAGTTCCGAGCCGATGTGGATGCCGCGGCGGTGGGCCTCGTACTGGACGCCCACCAGCATCGACTCGTCCGCCACCACCAGTGCCGTCGGGGAGGGCCAGCCGTCCAGGAGCTTCGCTGTCGCGCGGGCCGCGCCGCCGGAGTTCGAAAAGCCGCTCTCCACCAGCTCGCGGTTGAAGCGCAGGCCCGACTGCTCCAGGCCCAGGCGGTAGCCGCGGACGCGTTCGCGGTTGACCTCCTGGCTCTCGTCGCCCGAGATCAAGCCGATCTTGCGGTGCCGCCGCTCGGTCAGGTGGCGGACCAGCGACGCCACCGCGTGCACGTTCTCCGTGCCCACCTGGTCGACGTCGTTGCGCGCGGCCACCCGGTCCAGCAGCACCGTCGGCACGCCCATCCGGACCAGCCCGTTGACCACCGCTTCGTCGCCGGCCGAGGGGACCAGCAGCACGCCGTCGACCAGGTCCGCGCGCAGGGCGCGGACCAGCGCGGCTTCTTCGCTGACCGAGTCGTCGGTGTCCGCCAGCACAACGTCGCAGCCCTCGTGGGCGGCGGCTGCCCTGATCGAGCGCAGCAGCTCACCTGAGTAGGGGTTCGCGTGCACACCCATCGCGACGCCGATCCGGTAGGTGACCGGGGGGTCCCACAACCGGAGGTCTGGCGAAAGTGCGGTCATACTCTGCCGTTTCGTCACCAATCCGCCGCAGCCACGGCGGAAACCGGCGCCTGGTGCAGCTCGGTCGCGGTCCGTATCCGCCTACTTCCGGTCGGATTGGTGACGGCCTCTCAGACACTCAGCCGAAAGGTATCCGCTGAACGCCCGCGAGATGACGTCAAAACTCCAGAATCACTGATGTGAGTGAACCGGTGGGCAGCCGCACGACTCACGGTGACGCAGAGTGGGTGCCAGCCGGACCGTCTCGGCCTTGCGGGCCGGGTCGTTGATGCGGGCCAGCAGCAGCCGGACCGCCTGGCGGCCGATCTCCTCGATGGGCTGCGCCATCGTCGTCAGCGGCGGGTCGACCAGGTCCGCCCACTCGACGTCGTCGTAGACCACCACCGGCAGGTCGCGCCCGATCCGCAGCCCGCGCTGCCGGGCCGCGTGCAGCACACCGACCATCATGCTGTCGTTCCCGACGACCAGCGCGGTCGGCGGCTCGGGCAGCGCCAGCAGCGTGCTCAACGCCAGCGCACCGCCCTCTCGCGACGAGTTTCCGCAGGCCACGAGCTCGGACGACCAGGTGAGCCCGGATCGCCCCAGCCCCAGCCGGTAGCCGAGCACCCGCTCCTCGCTCGTCGACAACCCGGGCGCGCCGCTGATCATCCCGATCCGCCGGTGCCCGAGCGTCGCCAGGTGCGCGGTCAGGGCCGACGTCGCCTGGATGTTCTCCGAACCCACCTGGTCGACGTCGGTGCGGGTGGCCAGCCGGTCCATGAGCACCGTCGGCACGTCCAGCGACACGAGCTCGCCGATCACCGGCCCGTCGCCGGGCGCCGGGGTGATCAGCAGGCCGTCGACGCGCCGGGAGCGCAGGGCTCGCACGGTGTCACGCTCCGTGTCCGCGGTGTCGTGCGTGTCGGCCAGCAGGACGGTGTACCCGTGCTCCGACGCCTCCCGCTCGATCGCCTGCATCAGCGTCGCGAAGTACGGGTTGGCGACCAGCGAGATCGCCATCCCGATCGACCGCGTGCCGCCGGTGACCAGGGAACGCGCGATCGCGTCGCCGGTGTAACCGGTGGTCTCGATCGCCCGCAGCACGGCCGCTTTGGTGTCCTCGGCGACCGCCCGCGTCCCGTTCACCACGTGGGAGACCGTGGTGATCGAAACGCCGGCGAGCTCGGCGATGTCGCGCTGAGTCGGCCGCGACGACCTCGGCTGGGGCATGCCAATCCTTTCCGGCAAGCGTTTGCGCAAACGCTTGCGTCCACGGAGCAGTCTGTCTACCTTCCCGTCCATCGGCAAGCCTCGAACCCAGACAAAGGGTGGGAACCCATGAGACAGCGAAGTCTCACCGCGGTGGCGCTGGCCGCCGTCCTCGCCGCGACGACCGGCTGCACGGTCGAACGGCACTGGGGCGGCAACACCAACACCGGCGGGAGCGGCAAGGCCAAGGTCGGCCTGGTCACCAAGACCGACACCAACCCGTACTTCGTGGAGCTGCGCAACGCCGCGAGAGCGACCGCGCAGGCCAACGGCGCCGACTTCAGCGCGCTCGCCGGCCAGTTCGACGGCGACAACGACGGTCAGGTCCGCGCCATCGAAAACCTCCGCCAGCAGGGCGCGAACACCATCCTCATCACGCCCAGCTCGTCCACCGGCGTGCTCAAGGCGATCAAGGACGCGCGCGACGCCGGTGTCCTGGTGATCGCCCTCGACACCGCCACCGAGCCGGCCGACGCCGTCGACGCCACCTTCGCCACCGACAACTTCGCCGCGGGCGAGGGGCAGGGCGCCTACGTCAAGGCCGCGCTCAACGGCGTCCCGGCCAAGCTGCTGATGGTCGACGGCACCGCGGGCAGCACGGTCGACACCCAGCGCCACGGCGGTTTCCTCAAGGGCATCGGGCTCACCGACTCCTCGCCGGAGATCAAGGGCCACACCGCGGCCAACGGCGACCAGAGCCTCGCCCAGCAGGGCATGGAGAACCTGCTCCAGCGCAGCACCGACATCAACGCCGTCTACTCCATGAACGAGCCGATGGGCCGCGGCGCGTACGCGGCGCTGAACGCCCGCGGGCTCACCGGCCAGATCGTGATGGGCTCGATCGACGGCGGCTGCGAAGGCGTCCAGAACGTCAAGAACGGCCAGTTCGCCGCCACCGTCATGCAGTTCCCGAAGAAGATGGCCGAGCAGGGTGTGCTCGCCGCCGTCGAATACGCCAAGACCGGCAAGAAGCCGTCCGGTTTCGTGAACACCGGGTCCGCCGTGATCACCGACAAGCCGATGCCGGGCGTGGAAAGCCACGATTCCGCGTGGGGCCTGCAGAACTGCTGGGGAGGCAAGAAGTGACCACGGCCACGGCAGTGTCCACAAAGGAACGTGAGTCCCTCGGCGAGTTCCTTCTCCGCGCCCCCGCGGTCGGCCCGGCCCTCGCGCTGATCGTCGCCATCGTGGTGTTTTCGCTGGCCACGGACACGTTCTTCGACCTCGACAACCTGTCAACGGTGGTCCAGCAGTCGCTGGTCGTCGGGACGCTCGCGCTGGGGCAGACGCTCGTCATCCTCATCTCGGGCATCGACCTGTCCAACGCGGCCTCGATGGTCGTCGCGACGCTGATCATGGCGAAGCTCGCCGCGGCCGGCACGAACGGCTTCGTCGCGCTGCTCGCCGGCGTCGTGCTGACCATCATCGTCGGCATCTTCATCGGCGGTCTCGCCACGCGGATCAAGCTGCCGGCGTTCATCATCACGCTCGGCACGTTCACCATGCTGACCGCGGTGTCGAAGCTGATCGCGGGCGGCCAGGCCGTGCCGGTGACCGACGGGCTGCTGCAGTGGCTCGGCACCAAGCGCTACCTCTTCGGCGGCATCCCGATCACCTACGGCATGACGCTGGCGCTGCTGATGTACCTCGGCGTCTGGTACGCGCTGACGAAAACCGCGTGGGGCAAGCACGTCTACGCGGTCGGCAACGCGCCGGAGTCCGCGCGGCTGTCCGGGATCAAGGTCAACCGCACGGTGCTCTCGGTGTACATCGTGGCCGGGCTGACCTTCGGCATCGCCGCCTGGCAGGCGCTCGGCCGCACGCCGAACGCCGACCCGAACCAGTTCCAGCTCGGCAACCTCGACTCGATCACCGCCGTCGTCCTCGGCGGGACGAGCCTCTTCGGCGGCCGCGGCTCGGTGCTCGGGACCCTGATGGGCGCGCTGGTCGTGGCGGTGCTGCGGTCGGGCCTCACGCAGATGAACGTCGACGGCAACTACCAGGACCTCGCCACCGGCGCCCTGCTCATCGCCGCCGTCGTGGTGGACCGGATCGCGAGGAGGCAGCAGCAGTCATGACCGAACCCATCCTGCGGGCCCGTGGCCTGGTGAAGCGCTACGGCCGGGTGACCGCCATCGACGGCGCCGACTTCGACCTGCTGCCCGGCGAGGTGCTCGCCGTGGTCGGCGACAACGGCGCCGGCAAGTCCTCGCTGATCAAATCCCTTTCCGGAGCGGTGATCCCGGACGCGGGCGAGATCCAGGTGGACGGCAAGACCGTCCACTTCAAGTCCCCTTTGGACGCTCGCCACTACGGGATCGAGACGGTGTACCAGGACCTCGCCGTCGCGCCCGCGCTCGACATCGCGTCGAACATGTTCCTGGGCCGGGAAAAGCGGCTCAAGGGACCGCTCGGGCTGTTCCGGAAGCTCGACACCGCGACCATGCGGTCGGAGGCGCAGCGGATCCTCGACGAGCTGGGCATCAACATCAAGTCGATCGCCCAGCCGGTCGAAACGCTGTCCGGTGGCCAGCGCCAAGGCGTCGCCGTGGCCCGCGCGGCCGCGTTCGGCACCAAGGCCGTGATCATGGACGAGCCCACCGCCGCGCTCGGCGTCGCCGAGTCGGGCAAGGTGCTCGACCTCATCGGCCGGATCCGCGACCGCGGCCTGCCGGTGGTGCTGATCAGCCACAACATGCCGCACGTGTTCGACATCGCCGACCGCATCCACGTGCACCGCCTCGGCAAGCGCGTCGCGGTCGTGTCGCCGAAGACGCACTCGATGAACCAGGTCGTCGGCCTGCTCACCGGTGCGTTGCGGCTCAACGAGAACGGTGAAGTCGAAGAAGCCGCCGCCGCGACGCACGTGGCCGGGTTGAAGTGAAGCTGCTGCTGGCGGGACTGTGCACCGTGGACGTTGTCCAGCGGGTCACCGAACTCCCGGCGCCGGGCGAGAAGGTGCAGTCGCTGTCGGTGGACGTCGCGGCCGGTGGGCCCGCGACGAACGCCGCGGTGGCGGCCGCCGCGCTCGGGGCCGAGGCGACCCTGCTGACCGTCCTCGGTGCACACCCGCTGGCGGCGCTCGCCCGCGCCGACCTCGAAGCGCACGGGGTCCGGCTGATCGACCTGGCGCCCGGCCTGCCCGACCCGCCGCCGGTCAGCGCCGTCGCCGTCCGCGACCGCGACGGCGAGCGCACAGTCGTCTCCCGCAACGCCAGGGACCGCACTTTCCTAGGGAAAGTTCCCAGTTTTGGGGCGAGTGGGGCTGATGTGGTGCTGGTGGACGGGCATTATCCGGAAGTTGCGCTGGCGGTCGCCGGAGCGGCCAAGGCAGCGGGGGTGCCGGTCGTGCTCGACGCCGGCAGCTGGAAGCCGGTGCTCGACGAACTGCTGCCGCTGGTCGACGTCGCCGCGTGCTCCGCGCACTTCAGCGCGCCGGAACCCGGCCTCCACCAGCGCGGCGTCCCCACCGTCATCACCACCGCCGGGCCCGGCCCGGTGCGGTGGTCCACAGCGGACGGCAGCTCGGGTGAGGTGCCTGTACCCGCCGTCGAAGCTCGGGACACACTAGGTGCGGGCGACGTCTGGCACGGCGCGCTCGCCGTGGCCGTGGCACGCGAACCGACGGTAGCGGACCGGATCCGCTTCGCGAACGAGGTGGCCGCCGAACGGGTGCGGCAGGTGGGACCGCGGTCGTGGCCGGCCGCGATCGCAGGAAGGAACAGGAAATGACGGCGTTCGACGACCTCTTGGCCCGGGCCGAGGGCCTGACCGTGCGCGGGCAGCGCAACGTGCTGGGCATCATCGGCGCGCCCGCGTCGGGCAAGACCACGCTCGCGTGGGCGCTGGCCAACGCGCTCGGCTCGCGCGCCGCCGTGGTCGGCATGGACGGCTTCCACCTCGCGCAGGTCGAGCTGCGCCGGCTGGAGCGCACCGAGCGCAAGGGCGCGCCGGACACGTTCGACGCGGCCGGCTACTACCACCTGATCCGCCGTCTCGCCGAGGGCCGCGAGACGGTGTACGCGCCGGAGTTCCGCCGCGAGATCGAGGAGCCGATCGCCGGCGCGGTGGCCGTGCCGCCCGAGGTCCAGCTGGTCATCACCGAGGGCAACTACCTGCTGCTGCCGGACGACCCGTGGAGCGCCATCCGGCCGCTGCTCACCGAGGCGTGGTTCCTCGCGCCGGACGAGCCCGAGCGGATCGAACGCCTGGTGTCGCGCCACCGCCGTTACGGCCGTTCGCTGGTCGAGGCCCGGCGCCGCGCGCTCGGCTCGGACCAGCGCAACGCCGACCTGATCTCGCAGACGCGGGACCGCGCCGACCTGGTGCTGGAGAACCTGCCGCTGGCGAACTTCGCGATTTGAGCGTCCTGATCGTCACCGGCGGCAGCCGGGGGATCGGTGCGGCCGTCTGCGCGCTGGCGGCCTCGCGCGGCCACGACGTCGTCGTGAACTACTCGGGTGATCCGGTGCCCGCGGAGGAGGTTGCCGCGGGGGTGCGGGCGGCGGGCCGCCAGGCGCTGTCGGTGCGCGCCGACGTCTCCGTGGAGGACGACGTCGTCGCGCTGTTCGACGCGGCCGCCGAACTGGGCCCGGTGACCGGGCTGGTCAACAACGCGGCGATCACCGGCAACACCCCCGGCCGGCTCGACTCCTACGAGGCCGACGTCGTCCGGCGCACCCTCGACGTCAACGTGACGGGGGTGTTCCTGTGCTGCCGCGAGGCGGTCCGCCGCATGTCGACCCGCTACGGCGGCGAAGGCGGCGCGATCGTCAACATCTCCTCGACGGCGGCGCGCACGGGCTCGGCCGGGGAGTGGGTGCACTACGCGGCATCGAAGGCCGCGGTGGACACGCTGACGTTCGGGCTGGCCCAGGAGGTCGGCGGCGAGGGCGTCCGGGTCAATTCCGTGCGTCCGGGCATGATCCGCACCGGCCTGCACGACGCGGCCGGCCTCCCGGACCGCCTCGACCGGCTGGCGCCGCAGATCCCGATGGGCCGCCCGGGCGAGCCGGCGGAGATCGCCGAAGCGGTGCTGTTCCTGCTGTCCCCGGCATCGACGTTCACGACGGGAGCGGTCCTGGAAGTCGGTGGCGGCCGGTGACCGGCTGAGTACTGTCCGGAAGACGTGAATGACCTTCGGTCACCGGCGTCCGCCTGCTGAGACGCCCGGAGACGGCGAGATCACGATCGGACGCGGACTTGGTCACCTCGGTTTCGGCAAGCGAACGCTGTGCAACTCTGGGAAGCCGCCACTCGAAAGGACGGCTTCGGAAGCCATGGCCAAACTCATGTCCGTGCACCACCTCGCGCTCACCGTGACCGACGTGGACCGCAGCGTGCCGTGGTACGCCCGCGTTCTCGACCTCGAGGAGGTCCTCCGGCGCGAAGAGCCGGACACGGGTCTGCGGAAGGTCGTGCTCCGGTCAGCCGGCGACGAGTTCTCCGTGGTGCTGGTGCAGCACGCGGACACCGGCAGACGCGGCTTCGACGAACACCGAGCGGGCCTCGACCACGTGGCGTTCCGGGTCAGCTCGACGGCGGAACTGGCCGAGTGGGAAACCCGGCTGGCGGAGTTCGGCGTTTCTTACCTGCCGATCGCACCGTCCCGCACGTTCGAGGGCTCGAAGGTGGTCGTGTTCCGCGATCCGGACGGCATCCAGCTCGAGATCTGGGCCGATCCCGAACTCTGAGCTCCGGCTTGCTCGCCGAGGTGCTCCCGGGGGACGCTTCGCGGCCGGGGTGCTTGCGGCTTGAGTGTTTCCCGCCCGGACGTCGTGAACGACTCGTTCAGCTCGCCGGACGTCATGAAAGGGTCGTTCATGACATCCGCAGGCGGGCCGATCCCGAACTCTGACGCCTCAGGCTCGGGCGTCGTCGCGTTCTTCGACCGGGCGGCGCATCTCCTGGCGGTAGCGCAGCACTCCCCAGCCCGTGCCGACCACGAAGAACGCGATGCTGATCCACAGCGCCGCCGTCTTCAGCCACGGCAGCGTGTCCAGCAGGCCCGCGCCGTAGTAGCCGAGCAGCACCAGCGTCGGCACCCACAGCAGGCCGCCCAGTGCGGTCGCCGCCATGAAGCGGCGGGGGTCCATCCGGGCGGCGCCCGCGATCAGCGGGGCCAGCGTGCGGATCCACGGGATCCAGCGGGCCGCCACGATCGCGAAAAAGCCGCGCTTGTCCAGGAACCGCTGCGCGCGGTCGAGGGCCTGGCGGTTGAGCACCTTGCCGTCGCGGCGCGCGATCAGCTTCGTGCCGCCGGTGCGGCCGATGTAGTAGCCGATCTGGTTCCCGAGCACCGCGACGATCAGCGCGGCCCCCGAGAGGAACCACGCGTTCGCGTCCGAACCGTGCTGGGCCAGCACCACGCCGGCCCCGAACAGCAGCGAATCGCCGGGCAGGAACAGCCCGATGATCAGCGCGCATTCGACCAGCACGAAGCTCAGCACGATCACCCAGACGAGCAGCGGACCGGCGGTGTCCAGCCAGCTCACGCCGACGCCCGCGGCCTCGATGCTCACGACGTTCACACCGGAAGCCTACGTGGCCGAGGTGAACACCCCGCGGCGAACGGTCGAATCCGGCTGTCCGGAATATTCAGTTCTACGAACGGTGAAGGCCCCCTCACCAGCGGTGAGAGGGCCTTCAACGAACCGGGGAACTCAGAACTGCGGCAGTGACTCGCCCTGGACCGCTTCGACGTCCAGCTCGATCTTCACCGTCGTGCCGACCGCCGCGACGCCCGCCCGGACCATCGCGCTGTAGTTGATCGCGAAGTCGTTCCGGTGCAGCGTCGTCTCCGCGTGGAACGCCGCGCGCACGCCGCCCCACGGGTCCGGGCCCCAGCCGCCGTAGGTCAGCTCGAGCTCGATCTCGCGGCGCTCGCCGTGCAGCGTCAGCTCGCCCACCAGCGTCCACGAGTCCACGCCGCGCTGGCGCAGCCCGGTGCTCGTGAACGTGATGACGGGGTGCACGTCGACGTCGAGGAAGTCCGGCGACCGCAGGTGGTCGTCGCGCATCTTGATGCCGGTTTCGATGCTCGCCGCCTTGATCTCGGCGTGCACCGACGAGCGCTCGGCCGGGCGGCCGATCTCGATCCGGCCGGACACGTCCGGGAACCGCGCCTTGATGCTCGCGATGCCCAGGTGCCGCGCGGTCGCCATGACCGACGAGTGCATCGGGTCGATCACCCACGGCCCGGCGGGCGGCAGGTCGATCGCCTCGGCGACCGGGGCCAGCACGACGTCGCCGAGCGAGCCGGAGCCGTCCGAGGCGACCTGCGCCGTCCGGGCGATCGGGGTGTACCCGGCCGCTGTGACGACGGCGGTGTACGCGCCCGCCGGGAGGGCGTCGGTGACGACCTCCCCGCGGACGTCGGCCGCCTGCCGGGCGACCTGCCGGCCGGCCGGGTCCGTGACGGTGAGCACCGCGTGCTCGACCGCCCAGCCCTCGGCCGTCCGGAAAGTCGCGCGCAGACCGGTCATGACCGGTCGACCAGCTCGTCGAGGGCCTGGTCGTAGCTCAGCCGGACGTCGTGGTCGGCTTCGCCGCCGGTGAGCTCCACCTGGCTGGTCGCCGGCGGGTAGCCGCTCGCGACCACGGTGTACGCGCCCGCGGGCAGGTCGCTGACCACGTACCGGCCTTCGCCGTCGGTCCGGGCCACGGCCGCCACGTTGCCTTCGGCGTCGAGCACGGTGATCCGCGCGTCCGGCACGATCCGGTCGCCCTCGGTCCGCGCGGTGCCGCCGAGCAGCACCGAGCTGGCGAGCTCGACGTCGTGGCGCAGCACGCCGCTGTCCGGCACGGTCAGCGTGAGCGCGACGGGCCGGTAGCCCGAGCCGCTGGCGACCAGGGTGTAGGCCCCGGCGCCGACCCCGACGAAGGCGTAGGTGCCGTCCGCGGTCGTGATGAACGCGCCGTTCACCTCGCCCCGGCCGTCGGTCAGCGTCACCGTCACGTTCGCCAGCGGGGCGCCGGTCGCGGCCGCCCGGACGGTGCCGGTCAGCTCGCCGGACCCGGTGAGCGTGACGTCGACCGTCGCCGGCCCGTTGCTGATCACGACGCTGGAGGCCTGCGGCTGGTGGCCGTGGGCCGACACGATGAGGACGTACGCGCCCGGACCCTGGCTGGGCACCGAGTAGCTGCCGTCCGCGGCACCGGTGGCCCGCGCGACCTGGCGGCCGCGCTGGTCGATCAGCGTCAGTGCGGCACCCGAGACGTGGCTGCCGTCCTGCCGCCGCACGTGCCCGATCACCGGCACGCCGCCCGTGCCGACGGGGACGTCGACCTCGGAGTCCGCGATCGAGCTGGTGATCGGCATCGGCAGCGCGCCCGACACGGCCTGGTAGTCACCGTGCCCGTTGGTGCTCAGCGCGTGCTTCCCGCCGCCGACCAGCGCCGGCTCGCGGTCGGCCGGCCGGACCGGCTCGACGATCTCGGTGGGCTCGTCGGCGAAGTCGTGCTCGTCCGCCTCGAGCAGCGCCTCGCCGCCCTCCATGGCCGCCGCGGCCGGGGCCGCGTTGGTCAGCGGGATCTCCTTCATGAACAGCAGCACGATCGTGGCCAGCAGGGCCACGCCACCGGCGATGTAGAAGACCGTGGTGATCGACTCGGTGAAGCCGACCAGGATCGGCGTCTTGATCGCGTCCGGCAGGGACTGGATCACGCTGGTGTTCTCGGACAGGTTGCCGATGTTCGCGCCCGCGCCTTCGGGCAGCTTGCCGCCGAACGCCTTCGTGATGTTCGGCATCAGGGTGTTGAACAGGACCGTCAGGAAGATCGCGACACCGGCGGTACCACCGATCTGGCGGAAGAACGTCGCCGACGCGGTCGAGACGCCCATGTCGCTGCGCGGGCCCGCGTTCTGCACCGCGATGATCAGCGTCTGCATGCACTGGCCGAGGCCGAGGCCGATGATGGCGGCCGCGACCAGCGGGTGCCACAGCGGCGAGTCGTACTTGACCTGCGCGAAGAAGAACGCGCCACCGGCGATCAGGATGGTGCCGACGATCGGGAAGATCTTGTAGCGCCCGGTCTTCCCGGTGAGCCGGCCCGAAACGATCGAGCTGGTCATGATGCCCGCCATCAGCGGCAGCATCAGCAGCCCGGACTCGGTCGGGGTGTAGCCCTGCACGACCTGCATGAACTGCGGGATCATCGTGATCGCGCCGAACATCGCGACACCGACGATGACGCCGCCGATGATCGCCACGGTGAACGTGGAGTTCTTGAACAGCCGCAACGGGATCAGCGCGGCGTCCTTCATGATCTTTTCGACCAGGATGAACGAGATCACCCCGACGCCGCCGACGACGTAGCAGAGGATCGCCTTGCCGTCGCCCCAGCCCCACTTCTGGCCCTGTTCGGCGACGATCAGGAACGGCACGACCGCGACGACCAGCGTCAGCGCGCCCCACCAGTCGATCTTGTGCTCGTGGCGCTGGTGCGGCACGTTCAGGACCTTGGCCACGACGAACAGCGCGATGATGCCGATCGGGACGTTGATCAGGAAGACCCAGCGCCAGCCGTGCAGGCCGGCCAGGCTGTCGATGCCGGCGAAGAAACCGCCGAGCACCGGGCCGAGCACGGTCGACAGGCCGAACACGGCCAGGATGTAACCCTGGTACTTCGCCCGCTCACGCGGCGGCACGATGTCGCCGAGGATGGTCATGGCCAGCGACATCAGACCGCCGGCGCCGAGACCCTGCACCGCGCGGAACGCGGCCAGTTCGTACATCGACGTCGAGAAGGTCGACGCGGCGGAACCGGCGACGAAGATGCCGATCGCGGCCAGGTAGAACGGCTTGCGGCCGTAGATGTCGGAGAGCTTGCCGTAGATCGGCGTGACGATCGTCGAGGTGATCAGGTACGCCGTGGTGGCCCACGCCTGCAGGTCGAAGCCGTGCAGGTCGTTGGCGATCTTGACGATCGACGTACCGACGATCGTCTGGTCGAGCGCGGCGAGGAACATGCCGCACATCAGGCCGCTCAGGATGGTGACGATCTGGCGGTGGCTCAGCCGGGGTGGTTGACCCACCTCGGGCTGCGCGACTGCTTCGGTGGTGGAACTCATGCGTTGGCCCCCTTGGCCGGAGCACCGGCGGACGCGTGCGCGTCGGCCAGTTGTGGAGAGTGGTTCTCGATACCTGTGTTGAGTCGGCCGAACAGCTTGTTCAGGGTCTGGACCTCCCCGTCGGTCCAGTCCCCGAGCACTTCGGCCAGCCATCGGTTGCGCTGCTTGCGGTTCTCTTCGAACACCCGCATGCCCTCGGAGGTCGGCGCGAGCAGGCACGCCCGGCCGTCCTCGGGGTCGGCCTGGCGTTCCACCAGGCCGTGCTGGACGAGGGAGCTCGACTGCCTGCTGATCGTGGAGATCTCGGAGTGGAGCGACTCCGCGAGCCGGCTGGTGCGCTGCGGGCCCTCGTGGATGAGTGTGAAGAGGATCGCGTACGCCGCTCGCTCGATGCCGTCCGGGCCCTGCTTCGAAACCTGCGACTTCGCCTTGTTGATCAGGCGGACCAGGCGCACGAGCTCGTGGCCGAGCTGGTCGGCGAGGTCGAGTTCGGCGTTGGGCCGGGTGGCGGAGCTGTTCGGTGCCATGCGGGATCCTTCAACGGCGTTGGTTGGCGGCTGCAACTAGTTGCCTCAGGCAAGGATGTGCCTTCACCACCGGTTATGCAAGCGGACGCGCGTTCGATGTGTCCGAACACACTTTAGTTGCCGTATGCAAGCAGATTTCCTCCGGGCTGCTCTCGGAACAACTGCGGTCTCCGGCGGTTGCAGGAGGTATGACCGACGACACAGCCTTGAAGGACTTCCTCGCCGCCCACCGCCACGGCGTCCTGGCTACCATCCGCCGCGACGGGCGGCCGCAGCTGTCCACCATCACGCACCTGTACGACCGGGAATCGGCCACGATCATCGCGTCGATCACCGAGACCAGGGCGAAGACGAAGAACATGCGCCGGGATCCGCGGGTGACGTACCACGTCGGCAGCGAGGACGGCTGGAGCTACGTGGTCGCGGAGGGGAGCGCTTCGCTGACGGCGCCGGCGGCCGCGCCCGACGACGCGACGGTCGAGGCGCTCGTCGACTACTACCGCCGCGCGGCGGGCGAGCACCCGGACTGGGACGAGTACCGGGCGGCGATGGTCACCGACCAGCGGGTGCTGCTCACGATCCACGTCGACAAGCTGCTCGGCCTGGTGCGGTGACGGCTGCTCCGCGCGGCTGGTTTTGAAATTTTGGTTCCGCAGTGCGGACTCTGCGGGCTTACCATGAGGACATGAGCAACGAAGCCCTGGTCACCAAGCTCCGCGACCTGCTCGGCAAGAGCGCCGTGCTCACCGACTCCGACGTCACGGCGTCGTACGCGCGCGACATGATGCCGCTGGCGCCCTCCGGCAAGCCCTTGGCGGTGGTGCTGCCGGCGAACACCGAGCAGGTGCAGGCGGTGGTCAAGGCGTGCGCCGAGGCCGGGGTGCCGATCGTGCCGCGCGGCGCCGGCAGCGGCCTCTCCGGCGCCGCGAACGCGATCGACGGCTGCGTGACGCTTTCGCTGACCAAGCTGAACGAGATCGTCGAGATCGACCCGGGCAACCGGCTCGCGGTCGTCCAGCCGGGCGTCGTCAACCTGGACTTCCGCACCGCCGTCGAGAAGCACGGGCTGTTCTACCCGCCGGACCCGTCCAGCTACGACTGGTGCACGATCGGCGGCAACCTGTCGACGAACGCGGGCGGGCTCTGCTGCGTGAAGTACGGCGTGACCACCGACTCGGTGCTCGGCCTCGAGGTCGTCCTGGCCGACGGGTCGCTGCTGAAGACGGGCCGCCGGACGGTCAAGGGCGTGGCCGGTTACGACCTGGCCCGCCTGTTCGTCGGCAGCGAGGGGACGCTCGGCGTCATCACGCAGGCGACGGTCCAGCTCAAGCCGCTGCCCCAGGCACCGGCCACGCTGGTCGCGGGCTTCAGCACGACCGAGGCGGCCGGCGAAGCGGTGGCGCGGGTCGTGCGCGAAGGGCTCGTGCCGTCGTTGCTGGAGATCATGGACGCGTCGTCGATCAAGGCGTCCGAGACGTACCTGAAGACGGACCTCGGCGCGGGCTCGGACTGCCAGGCGCTGCTGCTGGGCCAGTCCGACGCCGGCGGCGAGGTCGCCCGCCGGGAGCTGGCGGCGCTGGAGCAGATCTGCGTCGATTGCGGCGCCGACCTGGCGTACACGACCGAAGACCTCGAAGAGGGCCGGATGCTGCTGCAGGCCCGCCGGGTGGTGCTCACCGCGCTGGAGACGTACGGCATGTGGCTGACCGACGACGTCTGCGTGCCGCGGACGCGCATCGCCGAACTGATCCGCGGCTGCGAGAAGATCAGCTCCGAGGTCGGCCTGCGGATCGCGGTGGTCGGGCACGCCGGCGACGGCAACATGCACCCGACGATCGTCTACCAGCCCGACGACCCGGACGAGTTCGCGCGGGCCCAGCGCGCGTTCGACGAGATCCTCGAGGTGGGCCTGTCCCTCGGCGGCACGGTGACCGGCGAGCACGGCGTCGGCAAGATCAAGCGCGAGTGGCTGGCCCGGGAGATCGGCCCGGTGGGGCTGCGGGTGCACCGGCAGATCAAGCGGGCGCTGGACCCGGAGAACCTGTTCAACCCGGGGTCGATGTTCTCGATGACCTGACGAAAAGGGCCCCACCGCCGACCGGTGGGGCCCAGATCTCGAAAGCTGTCAGTCCTTGATCCGCGGGATCCGCTGCGTGACGTCCGGGTCGGCCGACTGCAGGGCCGCCTTCTTCTCGCGGCGGGACTTCAGGATCTCCAGGCCGATCGGGACCACCGACACCAGCACGATCAGCACGAAGATCGCGTCCACGTTGTCGCGGATGAAGCCGATGTTGCCCAGCAGCGAGCCGAGGACCGTGATGCCGGCCGCCCAGAGGATGCCGCCGATGACCGTGTACGTGAAGTAGCGCTTCGGGTCCATGCGGCCGATGCCCGCGATCCACGTGATGAACGTCCGCACGAACGGCACGAACCGGGCCAGCACGACCGCCTTCGGGCCGTGCTTCTCCAGGAATTCGTGCGTCTTGTCGACGTACTCCCGCTTGAAGAACTTCGAATCCGGCCGGTTGAACAGCTTGGGCCCGGCGAAGTAGCCGATGTAGTAGCCGACCACGTTGCCGAGCAGGGCCGCGACCGTCACCAGGACGCAGACCAGCCACAACGGCGCGTCGAGGGTGCCGTTCGCGATGAACAGGCCGGCCGTGAACAGCAGGGAGTCACCGGGCAGCACCGGGAAGATGCTGCTCTCGATGAAGATGATCAGGCACAGCACCGCGATGACCGGCGTCGTCAGGCCGCTCAGCAGGTGCTGCGGGTCCAGCCATGACGGCAGCAGCGACATCGTGTTGACCGTGCTCTGGGCGAGAATCACCTGGAAAACGGTACAGGGTCACCCTGAGTCGTTACTGAGACCCGTCAGACCAGCGTCAGCAGGCCCACGACGGATCCCGCCGCGAGGCCCAGCAGCACCGCCAGCAGCAAGATCCAGTACGCGGGCAGCTGCGCCGACGAACGCGGCGGCGGAGGCGGCGCCGGTGCGTACGCCGTGGGTGCTTCGGACGCCGCGTCCAGCGCCGCGCGCTCGCGCTCCAGCGAGTCCGCGCTGGCGCCCGAGAGCAGGCCGTACGCCGAGGGCAGCTCGTTGATCGCGCTGGTCGGGACGGCGTCGGTGCCCGGCTCCGGCTCGCGGGCGGGCGCCGGTGACGCCGAAGGGGCGAAGACGGCTTGCGCGCGAAGGGCGTCCGCCAGCAGTTGCTCGGGGTCCTTCGGCTCGCTCATCTCCGCCCGTCTCCTCGTGCTGAAAACCCTAAGTGCTCAAGGTAGCCGTACCCACTTCGGCGACCCATTCACCCCGGCGCAGCACCTTCGACGGCCGCAGGCCCTCGTCGAGGACCACGATGTCGGCCTCGTAGCCGGTGCACAGCATGCCGGTGCGGTCCGCGATGCCGAGCAGCTCCGCGGGCCGCTGCGAAGTCGCGTGCACCGCGTCGAGGATGCCGAGTTTCGCACCCCCGACCAGATTGCGGAAGGCGGTGTCCATCGTCAGGGTGCTGCCGGCCAGCGAGCCGTTGTCCGCGAGCGTCGCGACGCCGTCGTGGACGTCGACCTCGAGGCGGCCCAGCGTGTAGCGGCCGTCGGCGGCGTCGGTCGCCGACATCGCGTCGGTGATGAGGACCGTGCGGTTGCGGCCCGCGTGCTTCGCGGCCAGCCGCACCACCGTCGGGTGCAGGTGGACGAGGTCGCAGATGAGCTCGATCGTGATGCGCTCGTCATCGAGCAGGGCCCCGACCGGGCCGGGTTCGCGGTGGTGGAGCGGGCGCATCCCGTTGAACAGGTGCGTCGCCACCGAAGCGCCCGCGTCGATGGCGGGCAGCAGCTGCTCCTCGACGCCGTCGGTGTGGCCGATGGCGGCGATGACGCCGGACTCGGCCAGCTGCCGGACGGCCTTCACGCCGCCGTGCAGCTCGGGGGCGATGGTGACCATCCGGATCGCGCCCTGGCCAGCGCGCAGGAGCTTCTCGACCGTGCCGGTGTCCGGCTCGAGGAGTGTCTCCGGGTCGTGGGCCCCGCAGCGGGCCTTCGAGATGAAGGGCCCCTCCAGGTGGATGCCCGCGACCTCGCCGTCCTGCACGATCTCACGCAGCGCGGCCACCTGCTCACGCAGGATGTCGACCGGATCGGAGACCAGGCTGGCCAGCATGGTCGTGGTGCCGTGACGGCGGTGCGCTCGCACCGCCGTCAGGAGTTCCTCGGGATCGAGGGAGGTGAACGAAGCACCTCCCCCGCCGTGGCAGTGGGTGTCGATGAACCCGGGGACGACGAGCGCCCCTCCGACGTCCACGTGCTCGCCGGACGGCGGGGTCCCGGAACCCACGCCGGCGATCCGCCCGTCGGAGACGGCTACCCAGCCGTCGTCGAGTACACGGTCCGGGGCGGCGACCCGGCCGCCCATGATCACGAAATCTCCGGCGCCTCTCACGCACCCCAGCATATATTGGTCTGGACCAAGCATGGTGATACGACTCAGTGATCGGAATGGTCCACCCGGGTCACTGTGGGGCTTGCATGGCCTTCTGGAGCGCCTCGAGCGCCCGGCTGGCGGTCGATTTAACGGTACCCTTGGAGATGCCCGCCGCCTCAGAGATTTCGGCTTCACTCAGCCCTCCGTAGTAACGGAGCACCAGAACTTCGCGCTGGCGGGGCGGCAGTTTGGACAATGCGGACACGACGGCCTGGTGCTCGCTGGAGAGCATCGCGAGGCTCTCGGCGGACCGGGCGTTGACGGCGTGCGGCGGCACGTACTCGCGGGCGGTCTTGCGGCGGCGCAGCACGCTGCGCGACCCGTTGACCACGGCGGTGCGCAGGTAGCCGACGGCGGCCGCGGCGTCCCGGAGCCGTCCCCAGTTGCGGTGCAGGCCGGTGAAGGCCTCCTGGACCACGTCTTCCGCCGTCGCGGGTTCGTCCACCAGCAGAATCGCCAGCCGGACCAGCCGCATCCGGTGCTGCCGGTAGAGGTCTTCGAGGGTCAGCGGCGCAGCTGCCTGCGCCGGGGCCGGCCCGTCCATGACCCGCAGCTGGCCGAGGGTTGCCTCGACACTGCGTTCCGCATTGCCCTCGAGCATGAACCCCTGCCTGTCTCCGACCCCGGTTTGCACGGTGTGTCGCGTCAGCAGGTTCACGGTATTCACAGCGCTCACACAGGTACTGACGCACGCCCAGCCTATCGGGTTGGCCTCCTGTCGCCACAGATCGGATGCTGGGACGCGATCAGGGCCCGGGTAGCGTCGGTCCTGTCCCGCCCCTGCCCAGCCCCGGAGATCCACATGGCCTGGTACCTCGTCGAAATCACCTACGTCCAGGAGAAGCTCCAGGAGGTGCGGCCGCGGCACCGCGAGTTCCTGAGCGAGCTGGCCGCGCAGGGCCGCGTCGCGGTCGCCGGCCCGCTCGGCGACGGCACCGGCGGCCTCACGCTCTACCAGGCCGACGACGAAGCCCACCTGCAGGAGACGCTCGACAAGGACCCGTACGCGCTGGAAGGCGTCGTCGCCGAGCGGACCGTCCGCGAGTTCAAGCCGGTGATCGGCGCCTGGCTGCCCCAGGGGTCATAGGTCGAGCACCGCGGGGCGGCGGTCGACGCAGATCCGCATCGACCCGCCGTCGGCCGTCGGCACCGCGCAGGTCCCGCAGAAGCCCTGGCGGCACGAATACGGCGTCGCCGGCCGCGTCTCGAGGAGGACGTCGAGCGCGGTCCGGTCGCCCGGGACGTCGAGGACCTGCCCCGACCGGCGCAGCGTCAGCCGGAACGGCTCCCCGGCGACGATCGGCGGCGGCGCGAACCGCTCGAAGTGCACGGCGGCGCTGGTCAGCGCCAGATCGAGGCGGACGCCGGCGATCATCGGCACCGGGCCGCAGCAGTACACCGCCGCTTTCTCGGGGATGCCTTCGAGCAGTTCGGCGCCCGAGGCCGGGACGCCGTACTCGGTGTCCGGCCGGATCCGGACGCGGTCGTCGGCCGGCAACTCGGCCAGGAACGGCATCGACTCGCGGCTGCGGCCGGTGTAGACCAGCCGCCAGTCCGCGCCGGCCGCACTCGCCGCGTGGACCATCGGCAGGATCGGCGTGATCCCGATGCCGCCCGCGATGAAGAGGAACGGACCCGCGCCGACGAACGGGAACGCCGTCCGCGGGCCGCGCACGGTCACCCGCGCACCGGGCCGCAGGGCGTGGACCTCGCCGGACGCGACGCCGATCTTCCGCACGGCGATGCGGTAATGATCCTTTTCGGACGGATCGCCGCACAGGGAGTACTGCCGGACGAGGCCCGACGGCAGCACGAGGTCCAGGTGCGCCCCCGGCCGCCAGCCCGGCAACGGCGTGCCGTTCGAGAGCCGCAGGCTGACGACGTCTTCGGCTTCGGGTCGAACCGCTTCGACCACGAGCGAAAGGTCCCGGTCGACCGCGCGCACCGGCGGCCGCCGTCTCCCGCTGAACCCCGACATCCGCCGGTAGGCACCCACGACGCCGACCAAAGTGGACAGCAGCAGGTCGGTCCGGCCACTCCCGTCCAGCCGCCCCGGCCACCCGAGCCCCGCACTTTCACGTGAAAGTGCGGGGCCCAGGTGGGCACTTTCACGTGAAAGTGCGGGATTCGAGGGGGGCACCTCGGTCACCCCGCGGCCCGGGCGGCCGGTGAACTCGCCAGGTACGCCACGGCCTGCTCGGTACTGCCGGTCTCCGTCGGGTGGTAGCTCTTCCGGAAGTACGGCCGGATCTCGCGCAGCAGCTGACCTCCGCTCGGCAGCAGTCCCCGCTTCGCCGCCCGCCGGTAGGCCCGCAGGGACGCGCGGCCGGGGCGGGTCGGGTCGTTGCGCATCAGGTACCGCGTGCCGCGCGTGAAGACCCACGCCAGCACCGGCGTCACCGCCGCCATGCTGCGGACCCGGCGCGTGTACCGGCCGTCGAGGTGCATGAACAGGTCGAACGCGACCGACCGGTGCTCGACCTCCTCGGCGCCGTGCCAGCGCAGCAGGTCGAGCATGACCGGGTCGGCGCCGGCGGCCTCCAGGGGCGCGTCGAGCACCCACTGGCCGAGGAACGCGGTGTAGTGCTCGATCGCCGCGACGATCCCCAGCCGCTCGACCAGCCACTCTTCGGCGGCCTTGCCGGTCAGGTCGCGGTCGCCGAGCAGCTTCCGGAACAGCCACTCCATCTGGGCGATGAACGGCCGCACCCGCACGCCCGCGCTTTCGAGGTGCGCCGCCGCGCCGTCGTGGGCCTCGGCGTGCACCGCCTCCTGGCCGATGAAGCCGAGGACGTCCGCCTTGAGCCGCTCGTCGCGGATCAGCGGGACGGCCTGCTTGAAGACCTCGACGAACCAGCGCTCGCCTTCGGGCAGCGCCAGGTGCAGGACGTTGATGGTGTGCGTGGCCTGCGGTTCGCCGGGGATCCAGTGCATCGGCAGCGCCGCCCAGTCGAACTCGACGTCCCGGGCGTGCAGCACGAGCTGCTCCTCCGGCGAGGTCACGACGCGCGGCCGGACAGCTCGTAGTCGGCCGGGTCGACCTTGCGCGTCTCCAGCCAGTAGCGCCAGGTGAAGCCGGGCCAGATCGTCCGGTTGACGCCCTTGGCGTCGAGGTACCAGCTCTTGCAGCCGCCCTGGGTCCAGACGCCCTTGACCAGCTTGTCCTGGATCTCCCGCTGGAACTTCTCCTGCACACCCGGCCGGACGTCGAGCGCGGCCGCGTCACGGGAGTCGGCGAGCTTGATGGCGTCGACGACGTACTTCGACTGCGACTCGATCATGAACACGACCGAGTTGTGGCCCAGCGCGGTGTTCGGGCCGAGCAGGAAGAACAGGTTCGGGAAGCCGGACACGGTGATGCCCTTGTGCGTCCGCATCCCCTCGGCCGCCCACTCCTTGGCGAGGTCGCGGCCGTCGACGCCGGTGATGTCGAGGTACTCCAGCGCGTCGGTCACCTTGAACCCGGTGCCGTAGATGATCGCGTCGACCTCGTGCTCGACCCCGGCGGAGTCGACGATCGAGTGCGCCTTGACCTCCTTGACGCCCGAGGTGTTGACGTCGACGTTCGGCCGCGCGAGCGCCGGGTAGTAGTCGTTGGAGATCAGGACGCGCTTGCAGCCCATCGTGTAGTCGGGCGTGACCTTCTTGCGCAGCGCGGAGTCCTTGATGCCCTTCGCGATGTTGCGCTTCGCGATCAGCTCGCCGGCCTTCATGATCGCCGGGTGGCCGTTGAAGCCGATGGCCCGCGCTTCGAGCAGCCAGTAGAGCGCGTTGCGGTAGAGGCGCTGGGTGCCCGGGACGCGCTTGAACAGCGTCTGCGCCCACGACGGCATCGCGTGGTCGGGCTTCGGCATGATCCACGGCGGCGTGCGCTGGAAGAGCGTCAGCTCGGCGACGTCCGGGGCGATCTTCGGGACGAACTGGACCGCGCTGGCGCCGGTGCCGACCACGGCGACCTTCTTGCCGCGCAGGTCGTACTCGTGGTTCCACTGCGCGGAGTGCCAGGTCTGGCCCTTGAACTCCCCGATCCCGGGCAGTTCGGGGACCTGCGGGATGTGCAGGCCGCCGACGCCGGAGACGAGGAACTGCGCGACGAACTCGCGGCCGTCCTTGGTGGTCGCCGTCCAGCGGCGCTCCCGCTCGTCCCAGTGGGCGCCGGTGAGCTCCACGCCGAACCGGATCTTCTCGCGCAGCCGGTACTTGTCGGCGACGCCCTTGAGGTACTCGAAGATTTCCGGCTGCGGCGAGAACGACCGCGACCAGTCCGGGTTCTGCTCGTACGAGAACGAGTACATGTGCGACTGCACGTCGCACGCGCACCCGGGGTAGGAGTTGTCGCGCCAGGTGCCACCCACCTCGCCGGCCTTCTCCAGGATCACGTAGTCCCGGATGCCGGCCTTTTCGAGCTGGATCGCCTGGCCGAGCCCGGAAAACCCGGTGCCCACGATCACGACCTTGAACCGCTCGGTCATCTGTCGGCCTCCGCTGCTTCGAGGAAACTGCGGAGATGACGTTACCTCAAGTAACAGTTACTTGGAAGTACTGGCTACTGATCAGTACGTCCCGCCGAGCTTGCCGTGGTTCCAGCTGGCGACCTTGGTCGGCCGGAAGATCAACCCGACGCGCTTGGGGGCCTGACCTGCGATGAAGGCCCTCAGCTCGTCCGGTACGGGGTCGCCCGGCTTGGCGCCCGCGTACCGCTGCATGAGCTCGATCCCCATCCGGGTGACCTCGGCGGTGTCCTCGACGATCTCGACGTCGGCCTCGAACGAAACGCCGCGGAGCTTCTCGTAGCTGTCGCCGTCCTCGACGAGCACGGTCGCTTGCGCGAGCCGCCGGAAGTTCTTGGCCTTCTGCGAGGTGCCGTACGTCCAGGTCGCGACGCCGTCACCGTGCGGGAAGTACCAGAGCGGCGCGAGGTGCGGCCGCCCGTTCGGGCCGACGCTGGCGACGTTGATGACCTGCTGCCCGGCGAGGTACTCGCGCACCTCGTCCTCGGTCATCCGGATCTGGTCGCGACGGGACATGGTCACCCCTTGGTGGCGGCTCGTCCACCGTGGCCGGTGACCGCCGACTCGAACGCGCCGCGCGCCTCGATGTCGGCCAGCGCGGCCTTGTCCGCCGAAGGTACCCGGCTGCGGGACCCGATTTCGACGATCGGCGGCAGGAACGCGCGAAGCAGCTTGAGCCCGCCGACCCAGCGCGGCACGTGGATCGTCCGGGCGCGCTTGAGGATGCCCGCTTCGAGGTCGTCCAGCGCGGTTTCGAGCGGGTAGGTCTTGCCGATCAGGCCCGGCATCGACGCGCGGAGCTTGCCGAACACCGGGTGCGCGTCGGCGCTCTCGACCAGGTCGGTGCGGATCCACGTCGGGTGCGCGACGCCGACCTTGACGCCCAGGTGGGCGACCTCGGCGCGGAGGCTGTTCGAGAACGCTTCGACGCCGGCCTTCGCGGCGGAGTAGTTGGCCATGCCCGGCGCGTGCGTGATCGCGGCGAGGCTGGAGATGGCCAGCAGGTAGCCCTTGCGCTCGATGACGTGCGGGAGCGTGACGCGGAACGTCCGCCAGACGCCGAGCAGGTCGACCTCGATCACCTTCTCGAACGCGGCCTTGTCGACCGAGCGGACGAAGCCCGCGGTCGCGATGCCGGCGTTGGCGATGACGATGTCGATCCCGCCGAAGTGCTCGACGACGCCCGCGGTCGCCTTTTCGAGGGCGTCCCAGCTGGTGACGTCGGCTTCCCACGCGTGCGCGTTCGGGCCGATCCGGTCGGCGACCTTCTTCTGCTCTTCGGCTTCGAGGCCGACGAGGGCCACCTTCGCGCCGCGGGCGGCGAGCCGTTCGGCCAGCCCGGCGCCGATGCCGCGGGCGGCGCCGGTGATCAGCACGACCTTCCCGTCGACCTTCTTGGTGCCGCTCAGCAGCGAAAACGGGTTGGCCACGGTGCCCTCCTTGATGTCACTTGAGGGCACCGTACCTCAACTTACCCGCAGTAAGCTACCCAAGAGTAGGCGTCACTTTCCCTATGAAAGTGACGCCAGCTCGTCGGGGGACAGCGTCAAGGTGACGGACGCGATCAGGTCGGTGAGCTGCTCCGGGGTCCGGGCGCTGGCGATCGGCGCGGCCACCGTCGGCTGCTGCCGCAGCCAGGCGAGCGCGACCGAGGCGACCGCGACGTCGTGCGCCTTCGCGACCTCGTCGAGCTTCGCCAGCACGCGCTCGCCGCGTTCGTCCAAATAGGACTCCGCACGGGCGGCGCGCGGGCTGTCGGTCACGGCGCCCTTCGTCCGGTACTTGCCGGTGAGGAAGCCCTTCGCCAGCGAGAAGTACGGCAGCGTGGCGAGGCCTTCGCGGGCGACGAGCGGGGCCAGGTCGCGCTCGTAGTCCCGTTCGAGGAGGTTGTAGTGCGGCTGCAGCACGGCGTACCGCGCGAGCCCGTTTCGGTCCGAAATGGACAGTGCTTCGGCGAGCCGCTCGGCGGTGTAGTTCGACGCGCCGAGGTAGCGCACCTTGCCCGCGCGGACCAGCGCGTCGAACGCCTCCAGGGTCTCCTCGAGCGGGGTGTCGGGGTCGTCGCGGTGGGCGTAGTAGAGGTCGATGTGGTCGGTCTGGAGGCGGCGCAGCGAGTCCTCGGCCGCGGCCTGGATGTTCTTCGCGGACAGGCCGGGGCGGCCCTCCCACATGCCGACCTTGGTCGCGACGACGACGTCGTCCCGGTGGCCGCGCGCGGCCAGCCAGTTGCCGAAGATCTCCTCGGAGCCACCGCCTCCGCCGTAGAGGTCGGCGGAGTCCACGAAGTTGCCGCCCGCGGCGGTGTAGGCGTCGAGCACGGCGAAGGACTGCGGCTCGTCGGCCGTCCAGCCGAAGACGTTGCCGCCGAGGTTGAGCCCGTACACGTCGAGGTCGGTGTTTCCCAGCTTGGTCATGCCTTCGACGGTAGTTCGCCGATCCGGGAGGAAAATCGCCGTCCCACGCGTTGGAGTGTTCCATGGCTATCGAACTGGGCAAGCTCGGGATCTGGCGGTACCACGCAAACGTCGACGCGAAGTTCGCGGCGGAAGCGGAGAAGCTCGGCTACGGGGCGATCTGGCTGGGCGGCTCGCCCGGCGTCGCCGACCTCGCGTCGGTGGACGACCTGCTCGCGGCGACGGACTCGCTGGTCATCGCGACCGGCATCGTGAACATCTGGCAGGACGAACCGGCGGCGATCGCCCGCGTGTACGAGCGCATCGCGGGCAAGTACCCGGACCGCTTCCTGCTCGGCGTCGGCGCGGGCCACCGCGAAGCGACGAAGGAGTACAAGAAGCCGTACGCGGCGCTGGTCGACTACCTGGACGGCCTGGACGCGGCGGGCGTGCCGGTGGCCGGGCGCGCGCTGGCGGCGCTGGGGCCGAAGGTGGTGGAGTTGTCGGGCGCGCGCACCGCGGGCGCGCACCCGTACCTGACGACGCCGGAGCACACCCGCTCGACGCGCGAGATCCTCGGCGCGGGCCCGCTGCTGGCGCCGGAGCACAAGGTCGTCTTGTCGACCGACCCGACCGAGGCGCGGGCGATCGGCCGGCAGACGGTGAAGTACTACCTGGGGCTGTCGAACTACGTCGCCAACCTGCGCAAACTCGGCTTCACGGACGCCGATCTGGAGGGTGAGGGCAGCGACTCCCTGGTCGACGCGCTGGCGCTGCACGGCGACGCCGCGACGATCGCGCGCGGCCTGTCGGCCCACCTCGAGGCGGGGGCGGACCAGGTCGTGGTCCAGGTCCTGAACGAGGACCCGTGGCCGGGCTACCGCGCGCTGGCCGCCGAGCTGCTGTGATCCCCGTCCGGCCGCCGGGGCGCCCGGCGGCCGGGCAGACCCTTCTGAACCGATCCCACGTGCGGAAAAGTTTCTGCGCGGGGACCGGTGTGCGGCGGCGGTACACCTCGTACGATGCGGTCGGGACCCATCCCTGCCAAGGAGGAATACCGATGCCCATCGCGACCCCCGAGGTCTACGCGGAGATGCTGGACCGGGCGAAGGCGAACGAGTTCGCCTACCCCGCCATCAACGTGACCTCGTCCGAGACCGTGAACGCCGCCATCCGCGGGTTCGCCGAGGCGGAGAGCGACGGCATCATCCAGTTCTCCACCGGCGGCGCC